>JAEURC010000049.1 GCA_016789025.1 Anaerolineales bacterium | reverse complement strand
TCTTGGGTCCAGGCGCGATCTTTGGACGGAGATTTGATGCTCATTGCGCCGATGACCTGCCCGCGCAGGTTGATTGGCGCAAGGATGGACGATTCTTCCTCCGGGCTGTTTGCCTGCCTAACGAGAAGCCTTCCCGCCCCTTCCGCTGTATGGAGTTCGGGGAATTCCAGTGGGGTCTTGAGTGGCGCGCCGCCGGTGGGTGATTGTCGGTAGCCAACGTCTCCGGCGTGTACTTGTAAATTTTTCCATTCTTTTTGCAGGTACTGATTGTAAAGGCCTTGCACTTCGGCCAGGGCTTGTTCCGTCTTTGCGAACAGTCTGGCATTTTCAATCGCAACCGAGATCTGGCTGGCGAGAATGCCAAGGATGTTGAGGTCGTCTTCTGTGAATTCGCCCCGGTTCTGACTTTGCACATCCAACACTCCAATAACCTGTTCGCGTATCTTCATGGGGAGGGCCATTTCTGAACGAGTGGATGGGAGGTCGGGGTTGTTGAAGAAAACAGCGTCATCCCCCACGTCGAGGGCGATGCGTGGGTTTCCTTCCAGGGCAACATTTCCTACGATACCCTGCCCGATAAGTAGCGCGTGTCTTCGAAGCAGCATGCGTTGACCGCCTTCACTGTTTGTAGCTTGGAGGATGACGGATTGCTTTGCATCGTCGAGCAAGAAGATGCCAACATGATAAAAGTTGAATTTCTCGCTAACGAGACGGGCAATCAAGGGTAGGAGAATTTCAGAATTTTTCTCGGCGTTGATGATGCGAGAAACTTCACTGATCGCTAGCAGGTCTTTTGCCCGTTTTTCGCTTTCAACTCGCGACGCCTCGAGGGCGGTGGTGCGATCTACGACGCGTTGTTCGAGGTTTGCGATCGAGTCGCGCAATTGGGCGGTCATGTTGTTGAATGAGCCTCCAAGATGCGCAAGTTCTGTGGCTCCGATTTCTTTGGCTTGCGCGTGCAGGTTGCCTCTTGCGATTTCGGTTGCGACATGTGACAGATCAACGAGTGGGGCGGTGGCGCGTCGCGCGCTGTAGTATCCGAAAAACCCAGCCAGGATGGCGATAAGCAGAAATAGGGCAAGAGAACGGATCCCCAGAGTAAAAACATCCTGATATGCCTCGCGCCAGGGTAGCTCGATTACGACAGCCCATTGAAGCGGCTGTAGCGGAACATAAGTGCCAACAACAGTTTGACCATTAAGCCCAACATATTGTTGAACGCCAGAGGCCTGGTTTGAGGTTACGGAGGGATCTTTCACGAACTCGCTCAAATTTCCTACATTGCTGACGTTTAAACCTTGTAAGACCACGCTTGTATCTCTGTAGGCGATCAAATCCCCATGGTTGTCTACAACATACGCGTAACCTGTCTCGCCTACTTTAAATGAACTGACAAGGTCCCAAATGAATTTCAAATTTACTTCGGCAACCAGAAACCCCGCATTGCTTCCTGAAATGGTTTTGATAGGAATTGCAAGGGTGATTAGCGGCTCAATTGTATCTTCGTCTACATAGACTTCGCTCAAATATTGGTCTGAGTCTTGGGATAGTGTCGCCACTCCCTGTTTAATTTGTTCTTCAAATTGAGGTGAGAGCGTGATTGATACTCGTGATGTGTATTTGACTTGCTGTCCTTGTTGATCTAGAAGGGCAAGCTGTCTAAATGACGGTTCCAAGCCGAAGAGTCTGTCCAGGATAGATGTCTGTTCTGATGGCGATGCTTCAAGAGGTTCTGAAAGGCTAGTGGCGGCCATCATCGCGTCGAATTTTTTCTCAATAAAATCACTCACATTGGAGCCCGCATTCTCTGCGAGGAGCAACTGCCTTTCTTTCAATTCACTTTGCTGAGTTTGTATGGTGAGCGCAAGTTGTGTGGCAGTGGACAGGAATAAGACCAGCGCGCTTAAGCTCAAAAAACTAAGCGCTAAAACCGTGGTCAAACTGCGTGTGGGCCTTGGTGATGAGGTTCTATTCTTCATGGCTTTTTCCGGTCTTTTGCATGGGTAAACGAGCGCCGCTGGTATCGACACTGGAATTTGCGTCTACGGCTAGCGGTTGGATCTGTACGAGCACATCTGATCCGCCAAGTGCATGACTGAGTTCCTCTGCGGCGATGCGCAGTATTGATTCAAAGCGCGTTGACGCTCCGATCTTCGTTGAAATGTCTGAAGTCATGCGCTCGTATTCGGCGCGTCGTTGCGCCGCTTCAAGCAAGGTCGTGGATTCGAGCGCTAGTGATAGACGGTCACCTACAGCTCGGGCAATATCGATTTCATCTTGATCCGGGGTGTGGTTTTCAGGCAATCGGATGTTCAGTACCCCAACGATGTTGTTGGATAGTTGGATTGGAACCGCGAGTTGATAATTTTTCCCTTCCAGCACCACCGTGTTTCGATCTGCTTTGATTTTTTCCAGAACTTCGGGAGCGATCTGTGCATCTTTACGGGAAATACCCGGTGATGATTCGCGGTAAGGCAGCAGTTGATTTTGTGATTTGATCGCTTGCCAGGATTCTTTCATCACAAGTCCGGTGGTCTTTTGAGCGTGTTCAATCAGTCGTTGAGCAGTTTCGAAATTCCGTGAGTTCTGAATTGCGATGGCTACCTGGTCGGAAAGCGTGGCGAGCGTGGAAATATCGTCATCGTTGAATGCGTTGGGTTCGGTGCTTTGCACGTCCAACACGCCGATTGTGATCTCTGACACGCGAAGCGGCACAGCCATTTCTGAGCGCGTCTGCGGCAGGTCGGGGTTGTTGAAGAAAACCGAATCCGATCCAACGTCAAGGGCGATGCGTGGAAGGTTTGTGGCGGCAACGTACCCAACAATTCCCGATCCCACATGCAAGCGGTGCGCGCGGTTCAGCATTTTTCTTCCGCCCTCGCTGTTGGTCGCTTCCAGCACGGCGTATTCGTTGCGGTCATCGAGAAGGAAGATGCCGATGTGATAAAACTTAAACTTTTCGCTCACCAAATTTGTGATCAATGGCAGAAGGGTATCGAGTTTGTGCTCGCTTGTGATCACTTTTGAGATTTCGCCGATCGATTGCAAATCCTGCGCTCTTTGGGTGCTTGTCAGGTTTGCGGCTTCCAATTCGCGTGAACGAGAAACAATGGCGGCCTTATCGGCTTCCAGTTCATCAGCCATTTTATTAAACGCGTCCGCAACCTTGCCGAGTTCATCGGATGATTCTACAGGCACACGCGCAGTCAGGTCTCCCACGGCGATCTTTTGAGAGGTTTCCGCAAGTTGGGATAGCGGTTTGCTAATAGACGCCATAATGTTTTGCCCGAGAAGGAATGCGCCTGCGACGCTGACGAGTGCCACAAGGGCAATCACATAAAACTGCAAGACGAGCGAATTGATACGAGCCGCCACTCCCTTTTGTAAACCTTCTGAGCTGGCATCATAGAAGGATAGGCTTGCGCTCCGAGCCGTATCTAATTTTTCATTTGCATCCCTGATGGTGTTATCCGAGAGTTGGGGGTTGGAGCCGAGCCTGTTGAGCGTGTCGATCACGGCGGCAATGGCTGTGTGGTATTCAACTAACGCGGAACTGAGGGATGTTATTTCTGTAGTTGAAGTATTTTGAACGGCAACGTTTATGTTCCTGTCCATCCTTGCAAGACTGCTTGCCAATGTTTCGGAGAGAATCCGCACTCGAATCTGGTCGTCACTCGTTAGCGTTTCTGCGCTGCCATACGAGTTAATGGTTGTGCGCGCCTCAGTCAGCAAAGTCTGGTTTTGCGGTAGATTCAACAGCACCGCGTCCATTGTGTAATAGGTATCCAGATCTGGGTCAAGGATCAAATACGAATAATCGCCTATCCGCGATACTAGCAGGCTGATTTCATCGAGTATCTTGCCGTGCGAATCGAGTATTTCCTCTGTAGAGCTGTCTTGGATGGAACCTTTCAAAGCCGTCCAAAGTGATTGGATCGAGTCTTCTTCGGCACGGAATTCAATGGAAAGGATTTCCTGGCTCTGGACGAATTCATAGTTTTCAAATTTGGCGTCAACCAGCCCCTGCGCCGCCTGCACCTCGGGGAATTCGGCTTCGCCGTTCAGGTAACTTAAACTGACAACCTGATGTTGTTGAATGGCATCCGTAAGACTCCACAACGAGCGGAGGTAGAGCGTTCCGAATAATTCGTGGGTTCCGTAACGGTCTATGCGTTCCGTCTGGTTGCGGATCAGGGGAACGAACGCAATGATCGGAAGCAGAAAGATCACGGTGATCACGTTGAATTTACGCGGATACGTGAGGCTTGAAAACCAATTGGCGATTGCGGTGGTAATTCTTTTCATTCTGTCATGAATCCATATTGGGCTTCGGGATTATTCCGTTTCATCATCCTTGTTGATCTGGATGGACACCTCGGCTCCTGGAAGGGTTTGACGCAATTCCAAGACGGCTGTTCTAAATAATTCTTCCACATTGTTTTGCGCGCTGATCTTCGCGGCAATCTCGCCGATGGCGCGTTCTTTAGCGGCGCGTTTCTGGCTATCCTCGAAAAAGCGCGCATTTTCCAACGCCAGCGCGGCGCGTTCGATGATCGCGGAGACGATATCCAATTCATCCTTATCCCAGTGCTGGTTGCTTGGGGTGCGTACTTCCACGGTGCCAATCGGTTCGCCGCGCATGGTGATCGGCAAGGAGATCGAGCCGGTTCGCTTCTTCGGCTGTGCCTCAGATTCGCTCGACTCGCGCGCGGCTTCCTCTCTCCCATTATGGTCGTATAAAAGCGTTGCGCGCGCGCCCGAATGGCGGATGCCAACAAGTTTTCGGCGCTGAGTGAATTCTTGCCATTGCGCGCCCGCGAGTTGGCGTGAGAGCGCTTCAGATTCGGCGAGTGCTTTCCGTGTTTCCTCATGCTGGCGCGCGTTTTGAATTGCGACACTTACCTGATCCGCTAGAATCGATAAGGCATCCACATCTTCGTCACTGAACGCGTTTACATCCTTGCTTTGCACATCCAACGCGCCGATGACAACATTTCCCGCCAGAAGGGGGAGGGCGATTTCGCTGTGAGTATCCGGTAGAAATGGGTTGTTGAAATAGATAGCGTCTTGACCCGTATCGAGAGCAACGCGAGGCTTTCCTGTGCTAGCGACATTACCGACAATGCCGGTCTCGCCAACCTTGAGTTTGTGCCGATTAGCGAGCATTTTTTTACCGCCTTCACTATTGGATGCGCTAAGGATCGCGTAGTTTTGCTGAGAGTCGAGCAGGAAGATGCCAACATGATAAAACCCAAATTGCCGGCTTATTGTTTCGGCTATCTTAGGTAGCATTGCGTCCAGCTCTTGCGTCGAGCCGATGGTTCGCGCAACACGCGCAATGGATTCGAATTGGCGGGCGCGGACCTCATTCCGTTTATTCGCATCGATCAACTCCGACGTGCGGTCCGCCACGCGTTGTTCGAGACCAGCGAGCGTTTCGCGGAGGCGGCTTGTCATCGAGTTAAAGGCTTTGCTTAATATCCCGATCTCATCAACCGCCGATGTGTCGGCTTGGGCATTCAAATCGCCGGCTATGATCTGGTTTGCCGTTTGTGTGAGCGTTTGGATCGGCGCAGTAATGATCCTGCCGATGGCCAGGCTGATCACTAGGGCTGTGGCGAGAATAATGACGAGTGTAAAGTAGGTTTCCAGTGCGGCGGCGCGAGTTTGGCGCGCTGTTTCGTTCCTCGCTGTAACGATTGCCCCTTCGAATTCCTCCGCGGGGACGATGATCCCGATGCTATACCCGTTGATCTCAATGGGAGCGTATGCCAGATACATATCGATGTCATTGACGGGGATTTTCGTTAACCCGCTTCCGCCCGACACCATACGGTTCGTAAACTCCCTGATTTCTTGCGGTCCTCGACCCAGAATCGAGAATTTGTAATATTCCTCTGGTACGATTTCATCAGGCTCGACCTCGAATAATTCATAGCCGCTCTGCGGCATGGAGATAATGCGTCCCGCGTCGTCCAACATGAACGCGAACCCGGTCTGGCCAATGCGCATGGCTCCAATTTGCTCCGTGATCGTGGCAAGTTTCACGTCAGCCGCGATCACCCCGCTGAAGGTTTCGCCGAAATACACAGGCGCGGATACTGTAACAACCAGCCCGCCTCCTGTCGCGTCCACATAGGGGATGGACCATCGCGCCTTTCGTTCCGGGTTGAAAAGCGGCGACGATATTTCGTAGTATGGCCGCCTGGTAGCGTCGAAATCTGGGGGTAGAAGGGTTGCCAGTTCGATATTTGGGTAATAGCGCGTAATGCCGCGATCGTCAATTCCGTAAATCGCTAGCATGGATGAGTTTGCTTTGAGAACCTCTGGGGCGTAAAAATCAAGATAGGCGGAAACATTTAAGCTGGCGAGAATACCTTCCGATAATTCGTATTTTGCCGGTATGAACACCGACGAAGCATCGCTGGCTGGGTTGCCGTAATGACCCTCCGGTAATTGGAAAAGACTGGCGCTTGAGTCCCAATATTGCCCGAGCCCCAGGTCGTCTTTTTGTCTTTCAAGATTGCTCCAGTACTCAGCAAGTTTTGATGTCTCGTCGGCAATATCTTCAAACGAGTGGTTGATAACGTTTGTTTGAAAGGTGAGGTCATTGATTAATTGCTCTTCGGCGAGCAGGCTGACGCTGGTTTCAAGCCTGGA
This sequence comes from Anaerolineales bacterium, assembly GCA_016789025.1. Lineage (GTDB taxonomy): Bacteria > Chloroflexota > Anaerolineae > Anaerolineales > Villigracilaceae > Defluviilinea. Next base: position 28,878 of record JAEURC010000049.1, on the reverse strand, counting down.
TGACAACGTGTTACTTATTCTTGTTCTGTTAGTCACGGCTGTGTACGCGCCAAGCCCAAGCGCCAATAAACAGGTGATCAAGATGCCCAGCGTGATCTTGCCTCTGACGCTTAAGTTCCTAAACCTTCGAGTTAAGCCGACCAAGAAAAGCGTGAAGATCGCGATAGCCGTAAAAGCAATGATGCGGACGGTCAATTCGGGGTTCATGAGTTGTTCCTGTCGCTGAACTTGATCAAAACTTCCGAGCCGCCGAGCACGCGTTCCAATTCCACCGCCGTTGCTTGCAGGATGTTTTCGACATTGAGCGAGCCGCTGATGCTGGAAGTTGCTTCAGCAATCATGCGTTCCTTTGCCGCTCTTCGACGCGCATCTTGGAAAAGGCGCGCGTTTTCCATGGCAAATGCGACGCGCTCGGCGACGGCTTCCATCAGGCTGAGTTCATCCTCTTTCCATGCCCGACTGGGATCGCTGGCTTCAACATGGAGCACGCCAATGATTTCGCCACGCAGTTTGACGGGGATTGTTGCTGTGGCGTGCGTTCTTTCGGCTCCATTGGCAATTCGTGAAATCAAGTTGCCAGAATCGACCGCCGAGACAATGTCTGAATTTTCCAGAGGCGATTCGAGTAACTCGATTCGTCCCGCGTTGTAGCGGAAACCCGCTTGTTCGGTCTTTTGCGCGGTGCGAGACCATTCGGTGCGGATGAAATTATTGAATACTTCCTGCACTTGCTTGGCGGATGCGCGCGCTTCTGTCAGCAAGCGGGCGTTCTCGATCGCAATTGCGAGCTGGTTAGCGAGCGTGCCCAATGCCCGGTAATCTTCTTCGCTGAATGCGCCGGCTTCAATACTTTGCACATCTAATACGCCGATGGTCTGGTTGGACACGATCATCGGAAGAGCAATTTCAGAGCGGGTGTCTGGGAGGTCGGGATTGTTGAAAAAAACGGCATCCGCTCCCACGTCCAGCGCGATGCGTGGTTTGCCGGTCTGTGCGGCAAAACCAACCACCCCGGTCCCGAGCATCAGACGGTGCCTTCGGGCAAGCATCTTTTGCCCGCCGGCGCTGTTTGCGGCTTGCAAAATGGCGAATTCGCGATCCCTATCCACCAAGAATATGCCCACATGATAAAAACCGAACCGTTCGCTGATGAGTTGAGATGCGGCGGAAAAAATCTTATTTGGGTCCTGCACCTGAGAAATGGCTTGCGATAATTCCGCGATGGCTTCGAGCTGAGAGGCGCGCCGTGAGGTCATACTGTTGACTTGGTTCAGTTCTGTGGTTCGGTCAAGCACTCGTTGTTCCAAATCATTGGTAAGTTTTTCGAGTTCGCGGTTAGAGTCGCCGATTTGTTTTAAGCGTTCCCGTTCGATGCTGGTGCGAAAAACATTAATTCCAAACAGGATTGCCGCCATCGAGAATGTGATCCCGGTGATCCTGATGATGCTCAGATTGGCATCGGTTAAATATTTTGGATCGGCATAGGACCTTATGTTCAGGGTGGCGACAAGGGTGAGGGCGATCAGAATGATGAAACCGCGTTGTGAGAGAAGTGCGCTGGCAAGTATCAACGAGAAGGGCACAATGGCGTTGATCGCAGAATCAATGCTGTTGGCCGAGCCGACGTAGATCGTGATGTAGCCAACTGACGTGAATACGAATGAAAAAAAGTAGGCCCCAGCTTGGTAGTACGGTGTTCGACTCAACGCATAAGCGCCAAAACCGATCACGAGAAACACAAGAAAGGTTTGTGGCGATGTGGGACTGGAAAAGATGGCTAAGGTCATTGCAAACAGCAAAATTAATGTGAGGGAGGCGAGCAATTGCGCGCGCCGTTGTTCCCCAATCTCGCGGATTGACGGATGCGGTTTCGTGAGGAATGCCCAAACCCGGGCGATCAGGCTGTTCGGTCTTGTTTCCATAGATGTGCTCGTCTTCTACTTCGGCTTTGAGCCGTTTTCCGGGACCGTTTCATCGCTAATCGCTTCCACCCTCCCTTGATGGGAGGAGGGATTAACTAGTTGGAAGGTTACGGTGGTTGTTCGTAGGGATTTCCCAAGCTCCTCCACCGTATCCCGGACGATCGAATCCAATTGATACGAAGTGCTTAATTTGGAGGATAATTCGCCTAAAAACGCTTCGCGCTGGGCGCGGTTTTGCGCTTCTTCGAGCAAACGGGAGCTTTCCAGCGCAAGAGCCACCCGTTCTGCCGTTGCTTCAGCCATTGCATTCTCGTCATCTGTGAGTTGGCGCGTTTGATCTGCCGGGTTTATTCTTAACCTGCCAATGACCTGGCCGCGCAAACGGACCGGAACCATGATGCCATTACCTGACTGTACGGGTTTTGTAATTTCATGAAGTGCTTCCAACTTAATGCCATCATAACGATAGCCTTTTGCATCTGCAGAATCGGCAATTTCCTTCCAGCCTTTGCCGATCAACTGTCGTGACGCGATCTCCGCTTGTTGTAAAGCGCCGCGCGCGTGTTCTGCCGTGCGCGCATTTTGAATGGCGATGGCAATTTGATCTGCCAGAATCTGCAAGGTCGCAACATCTTCCTGGGTGAACGCGGCTTCTTGGGCAGATTGGATATCAAGAGCGCCAATAACAAGCTCCTTTGTTTTCAACGGTAGCGCAAGCAACGATTTGGCTTCTGGGTGTTCAAAGCCGTGGAGACTGTTTTCGGTAGGATGTCCGACTCGCGGCTCGCCTCTTTCGGTGACGATACCGATAAGCGATTCGGAACCAACCCTTACCCTGCTTCCGTCTAGTTGGCTTTGTTTCCCTTCGTCGCTGCTGGACGCGCTCAGCGTCGCCGACTGTCCGGAGTCCTCAAGCAAGTACACTCCAACATGTTCGAACTTGAACCTGTCGCTCACTGCTTCTACTACAACCGGAAGCAGACGTTCGAACTCTTGAACCACCGTAATAGTTTTTGCAATGGCGGCAATTCCGCCAATACGTTCCGCGCGTCGTTTAAGTTGTTCGTTCGCCACGAGCAACTCTGCCTGGTTTTCCTCTAGTCGAGCGCGCGCCATCCTTAGATCGCGATTTACAGATTCAAGATCTCTTGCGCCGGCTTGTGTGCGGACAATTGCGCCTTCAAGGCTTGAAAGAATAAATGCCATCAAACCCGTAAAAATACCGATGACCACGCCAATAGCGATCAACGTTGTATAGGGGCTTGTAAAGTACTCGGCGGGTTGGAAGAATTGATTTACTTCCGCATAAGCAAGACCAAACCCGGTAATGATGGTCAGAGCAGAGAACGCTAGCGCTCCTCGCCACCCTACCAGCAAACCCGCCGCAAGAAGAACGATAAAGTTCCCGAGAAATGAGTCGTCGCGAATTCCAACCCCTAAAGCCGCCGAGCCGTTTACGACAACCCACAGGAGAGATATCAGCAACGTGCCTGCCGCTCTTGTATAGCCATATCGCGACAGGATCCAAATTCCAAGGATCAGCAAGAATGTGCCGATCAATGCCCAGTCGAAGGAGTTGATCTCGAATTGCGGAGCAATGACTTTGAGCGATATTTCGGTGACGAGGATCGCGCCCATGAAAACAAGCGCGATGATATGAACATAAAATGCCTGGCGCGATTTGTTATCGTCGCCGGGGTATTTTACGGGAGTTAGGTAATTAACAACAGTTTGCCACATGGCTGCGCCTTTTAAGGGTCGATCGCTTCAGGGTTGCTTTCCAGTTCAATGGTGACCTCGGCGTTACCGATCCTTCTGCCAAGCTCCTCCACGGCTGTTTGGAGGATTGTGTTGCGATCGCTAACGGCTCCAATCTTATTGGCGATCTCGCCGATCGCCCGCTCTCGCGATGCTCGACGTTGCGCGCCGTTCACAAGGCGCGCGTTTTCAAGGGCGAATGCGGCGCGGTCGGCAGCGGCTTCGAGCAGAGACAGCTCGTCTTCCGTCCATTCCCGCTTGCCTTTTTTCGGTCGAACTTCCAGTATGCCAATCGTCAGCCCGCGGAGTTTGATGGGAACGGTCACGTTGGCTGATTTCTTGTCCAGTGAAAGACCGCCGGTCTGAACGATCGATTTTTCGCGCGCAAACCTAACCTGTCCGTTCAGCGGCGTTACCTGCCTCCCGTCGAATATGAAACCGGTTTGCTCGATCACTTGGTTGAAGTTTTTCCATTCCAAGTGAACATATTGCTCAATCGTTGCTTGTGATTCTGCGAGTGATGCTTTCGCTTCGTTATAAAGTTTGGTGGTATTGATTCCGGCGGCTACTTGGTTTGCAAGTGCGGTCAGGAGATCGACCTCTTCTTCACCAAAGGCATATTTATGAGGGCTCTGAATGTGCAGAACGCCAATGATTTTTTCCCTAACCTGCAAAGGGATGGCGAGTTCCGAGCCGGTTGACGGGCGGCCGGTTTCTTCAAGGCGCGCGCCATCCGTTGCCACGTCCGAGACGACACGTACTTCTCCTAGAAGTGCGGTGGTTCCAACGATGGTGTTGGTATTTGCAAGGATGCGCTCATTATGTTGATGGCTGTCTGTGGCTGCCAGGGTTAGGATATCCGAATTCAGTTCGCCGTTGAGCAGATAAATCGAGGATCGATAATTTTCAAATTGTTCCCTAACCAACCCGATGACTTCATGGAGCAGGGAATCGATATCCTGCGCCAATGTGATCCGCCGAGCCGCATTGGCAACAAACTGGAATTTTGCCGATTGTTTTTCAAGCGCAAGCGTGCGTTCATGTACTCGTTGATCGAGAGCAATTTGCGATCGTTCGAATTCCAGGTTTTTTTGGCTTACTTCCTGATTTAGAACAACGAGGCGATCCTGGCGGATGCCGGCAATTGCGGCAAAGGTGCCCAAAATAAATGGTGCGCTGTCAATGATCCATAGGAGCGGTTCTGTGAAATGCAACGATCGAATAGATTCGAACGAAAACGGCTGATCGAGATCAGCAAAGCGAAGGATCGTGGCGGTGACCGGGAATAGGAAACCAAACCCGACGCCTAATATGGTATATCGCAGGATGTTTGATCGAGAGCGGTGTTTGGAGAGATTATCCATAAAAATCGAATCGATGATAGACGGGGCTTACGCTTGTCCGTCATTCCCGGTCGTGCTTGCCAGTTGAATTATGACATCTGTGTCGGTCAGGACGTTGCCAATCTCGCGTACCGTGGTTCGCAAAATTGATTCGTAGTCACTCGACGAGCCGATCAAACTTGCAATCTGGGATATCGCCTGCTCGCGATTTGCCCTGATCTGAGCTTCCTCATACAAACGGGCGCTTTCGAGGGAAGATGCCAGGCGATCAATGGCTTGCTCGAGAGTTGTGACAATCGTTTCGCCGCTCCCTTCCCTGAGTTTTGCCTGAACAATGCCGATGGTTTGTCCGCGGAATTTGATTGGTATCGCAATCTCCTGGTTTGCAGTAGCAACGGGTGTGGCAACGGTGATTCCTTGTTCGATCGCCTTGCGCCCAATCCCGGAGATTTCTTCAGAAGGCTCAATGCGGATGTTGTCGAATCGGTACCCTCGATTCTGGAGTTGGCGGGCAGTGATAAATTTTCTCCATCCCTCGCGGGTATTTCTTCCATAGGCTTGTTCCAAGTCTGATAAATAACGACTGGATTCCTGTGAAAGTCTGGAACGCTCGATGGCAGACGAGAGTTGATCGGCAATGATCTGCATTACAGACAAATCGGCTTGGCGGAAGGCGCCCTCTTTTTCGCTATGGATATCGAGAACACCGATAGTTTTATTTTCAGATTTCAATGCCAGAATGATTTCGGATCGCGATTCCGGTAGGAAGGTATCTGAGAACTGGGTGGCGCTGAACCGCACGTCTGGGGCGATTCGAGCCTCGCCGGTCTTCGCCACAAAGCCAACCACTGTTTCAAAGTTGACCGGTAACCTAAATTTTTGTTGAATGCGGCTTTTACCGGCTTTGGTCGGCGATGATGCAAGGATGGCATGCGTGCCGTCTTTTTCCAATAAAAAGATCCCTACAAACGAACACTCAAGTCGGCTCATGAGCAAGTGGCCCACCCGTTCGAGGGTTTTATTCAAGTCGCGTTCCGAGGCGGAAAATTGGGAGATCTCGGTTGCAACGCGTAACCGCTTAGCTTGTTGTTCCAGTTCGTGGGTGCGATCGGCAATTCGTTGTTCAAGGTTGGATATGGAACCGCGCAATTGTGTTGTCATTCGGTTGAACGCGCGAATGAGCACGCCAATCTCATCGCCTTCCGACTCCACGTTCACATAAGAAGCGGAATGCCCTTCGGTAATTTCTGCCGCAGCGCGGGTTAACGCTTGAATGGGGGAGAGCGTTCGACGTGTCGAAGTGATCAAGATGAAGGCGCCCAAGAGCAACACAGCCAGGGTTACCAGCCCAGCCACGGCAATACGATTATTCTGTTCGTTGGTCAGGTGCGTGTGGTTGTATACGATATCAAGCGCACCCAGCAGGTTACCCGAGAAATCATACAAAGGCGATGACATGACCGCGTATGAATTCCCGTTCACTGTGGGGTGAATAATTGTGGTTTCACCTTCTTGAACGCGTAGGTAGTTTTCAGTTTTTGCGGTAATTTGGTTGCCTTGCGTGGATGCAAAAACTACAAAGTTCGAGTCTTCCACTGGCGGGGCGTTGACTGTGCTCGACGCTAATCCTTGGACCAATAAAATTCTCCAATCCCCGCCATACTTCTCCTTCATCCGGGCTAACAATGGCGCGTCCAGCCCGACTGCAATTTCAACACAACCTATATATTTGCCTCGATTAAAAACCGGCGCAACCCCCACGATGCCGAGGGTGTTCTCGTTGATCACCAAGCCGGATACCGGTTGGTTGTCCGAATTGACCGCCATTACTGCAGGGCTTGCGACAAAAGGCGATTCATTCGTATCATGGCTTGCCGAATATAAAAGTGAGCCGTCTGGTAGATGAAATTGATATGTAACGATGTTAGATCTGTCGGCTAGTTCTGTAAAAACCGGTTCGGAAATACTTGTCAACATTTGGGTGTCGCGTTTTGTAATGGCGTCCTGCACATCGATTGAGTTAGCAGATTGCAAAGCCAGAGAGATGGCTAATCGCTCCTGGTTGGCAAGTTCGGCTTTGAACGAGTCGTTAAATGACGCCATGCTTGCCTCTTCTGAGGCGTGCGACGCGTTGTGGAGATTCACGTAAAAATACCCAAATAGGCCGGCGAGCAAAATCACCAGCAGGATCAGCGTCGGGGCGAGTAGTTTGCGCGTTAGGATCATGGTGCGTTCTTTCGCGCTGGCTGCCTACTAGCCGCTGGATGTGGTTGCGCATCCTGTTCGGATTGTTGCACGAGTACAATGGTTGCCTCTTCTACTCCGGGGATTTGTCCGAGTTCGCGAGTAGCGGTTTGAAGAAGAGAATCGACATCGAGCGCCTGGCTGAACCGGAAAGCAAGACCGCCAACGAGTTGCTCTTGTTTTGCTCGCGCAGTGGCGTCTTCCAGTAGGCGAATGTTTTCGATAGCCAGCCCGGCTTGTGTTGCAACCTCGTCGATCATCTCCCGGTCCTGTTGATTCAATGGCGCGGCATCCTTTTTGGCAAGCGTGATTTTGCCGATCTTTTGTCCTCGCAAAGTTACTGGAATTTGAACGCCCTCCCTTGAATCTGCATCGACGGGTTTTTCAGCGCGCATACCAAGCGGAGTATAGGTGACGACCTTGGGCTTACCCTTTAATTTTTGATCCCATGCGTCGTGCGTCCGTGATGCTGTGATTGATTCTAACTGCTTCAACGCCGCTTGCGATTCTTCCAGCAGGCGCGCGTTGTCTATCGCAACTGCCAATTGGTCGGCAAGGGTCTCGAAGACATCCGTGTCTTGTGTTGCGAATGCAGATGGCTTGTCGGACTGAACATCCAAAACGCCCAACAAGCGACCTCGGATGAGAAGAGGCACTGCGATCTCAGAACGCGTCAAGGGTAGATCGGGATTGTTGAAAACGGTTGCATCAGCACCAACATCAGCGATGATTTTCGGTTTTTTTGTTTGAGTCACGTAATTTACAACGTCTTGTGCGCTAGGTCGTAAAGAGTGTTCTTGTTTCATCATGCGCTTCCCGCCTTCAGAAGAGGCGGAGCGCAGAGTCAGTTCATCCCCGGAGTCGTTGACTAAATAAATTCCCGTATGATAGTAGCCGAATTGATCAGAGACAAGTTGAACAAAGGTGTTCAGTAAGCGCGGCAGATCCTGTAATTCGCCGGCTTGTCGTACGATATACGATGCGGCGCGGAGTTGGTCGGTCCTGCGCGTGATTACCTCTGTTCGTTCCGCTACCAAGCGTTCAAGGTCGGTGATTAACTTGTTTAAGTTCTCGGTCATCGCGTTGAAGTTCGTTGCGAGTTCGGCTAACTCACGAGTGCGTGGAATGTTGTAAATCTTGCCGGAAAAATCGCCCTTGCTGATGCGGTTTGCGGCGTCCTTTAACTCAATGATCGGTTTGGCAAGGTAGTTTGCGATCAAAAACCCAGTAAAAATAATGGCTATATAGGCGATGATGTTGATGACAATCAATCTGTTGCGAAATATCACTTCATTACGAAGGATTGTCGTTGCAGATATGTCCACGCCAAGCACCCCAACGAGTCTTTTGTCGGTCGTGTAGATCGGTGTATAGGCGGATAAGAAAGACCCAAATTCATCCGTGTAAATTTCCTGCTCTACTACAGTGCCAGACATGCTGTCAAAAAGGGCGATGAGGGTTTCGCTGGGTTCCAGGTAAATATCGCCATACGCAGAAATGTCCGGTTCGCCAGGCGCGCCTGCATCGACAACGAAAGAAATGGCGTCTCCGGACTTCCTCATGGTGTAAACGAACGCCAGATCGGGGTCTGATTGTTTGATCCTTAAATTCACCGCGTGAATCTGTTGAAAGAACTCATCGCCCTGGTTGGCGACCTGTTCAAACACGTCGCCATTCTGTTGATATCCGGCCAGCGTGGCAATATCCTCCAGCCGTTTGCGCAAGTTCTCCCGTTGCTCCATTTTGAAATTGAGGTAGAAGAAATAAGTCACAACCGCTGTTGAGAGCGCTGCCAGAAGGGTGAGCGCAATTGCGAGCCGGGAAAAAAGTGTGGGGTGTCGCTGCGTATCCATGGGCTATTCTGCCTCGTCCAGCGTCAATTCGATAGTGGCGCGAGATGCATCGTATCGTCTGCCCAATTCTTTCACAACGGTCTGCATAACGCCTTCCACTGTTGTGGATGCCCAAATTTTTGAGTTGATCTCAGATAACATACGCTCACGCAAGGCGATCTGCCTCGATTCGCTCACCAGGCGCGCGTTTTCGAGAGCCACTGCGGCTTGTGTTGCCACAGCACTGACGAGAGATTCCTCCTCCGGCGTCCATTCCTCCGGGCTTTCGAGCCGTATCTGACCCAGAATTTGATCGCGCAGACTGATGGGGATTTCCATCTGACGGGCTTTCTCGTCTGACTCGTCGCCGACACCGTATTCCAACTCCTCGGGCTGGCTGGTGATTCCACTCCAGCCGGTGAACAAGTATTGCTTTTGGATCGCGCGTAGTTCCCGTATATTTTGCTGCGCATCCTGAAACAAGCGGGCATTCTCAAGGGCGATGGCAACTTGATTCGCCATGTTTTGTAAGGTACTGACCACATCTGGACTAAAATCGGTTTCGCGGACGGAATGAAGGTTAAGGGCGCCAATGACCCTGTCGCTGGCTAGTAGCGGAAGCGCGAGTTCAGAACGGGTATATGGAAGCACTGGCAGGTTGGCGCGATACTTTTCGCCTGTAGTATGAGGGTACGATTTAGGAGCCCGGTCACGGATGGCGAGCCCAACAAGATTGCTACTTGAAACATCCGTCCGGTGCCGGCTTTTCAAGAGTAATTTCCCCGCCTCTCCGCTGGCTTCTTTGAGTTCAGCCCACTTTTCACTGGAATCAAGCAGGTACACGCCTACAAAATAATATCCAAATTTTTCAGTGAATAAGTTGACGATGCTTGAGAGCATTTCTGAGGGATCCAAACTCGATGCGGCAACCCGCCCGATCTCATTTGTGGCTGATAATTGCTTTGTCCGTTCTGTCACTTGCTGTTCGAGATAGCCTTGCAGGGATTCGAGGCGCGCCACCATACGATTAAAATGGATGATCACGATTCCAAGTTCGTCTGTTGCGCTGATCGGCGCTCTTGCAGATAGGTCGCCTTGTTCGATGCGGTCAAATGTTTTGAGAAGGTCGGTTACCGGATCTGAGATTGACCGTGAGGCAAGATAGGCGATTGCGATTCCCAGAGCGAGGACAAGAACACTCAAGGCAATGATGTGTGTTTGAAGATCCTGAAAGATCGTCGAGATATCCTTTGTGAGCAGGATCCGGGACGCTTGTTGGTAGCCGATGGGGGCGAGAATGAGAATGCTGATAATGATGATGGCAAACATGAGGACAAGGAACTTGGATAGCACTAACACTCCTGCCCGACCCTTCATTTGACTTTCGAAATCTTCGGGGGTTAGTAACAGCCGAAATGGCAGAGTGAAGCGACCCAAGAGAAAAGTGGCAAGTATGGCATATCCTAATACTGCGGCGCTTCCGCCCATCAGGATAGAGATCGCATTTCCTGGTACGAGCGCGCTTGTCGATGTTGATCTGTCTGAAATTGCAACTAAAGCGGTTGTCGGGATTACATTAAGAACAAAGGCGATTGCAACGGAAGCAAGTCCATAACGAATCGTCAAGCTGGTCAACTCGCGCCAGGCGGCAAGTTCATCGTTGGGTGGGGTGATGGTGGATGGTTTACCGGATATTTCGTCCAGTCTTTTTCTGGCGGTGGTTGTCAATCTCATGCCTACGAGTAGTAAAGTTAAAAAAGTAACCACAATCAGAGCGGGAGCGAGAATGGCAAGAAAGCCTGGTTGCAATTCGCCGCTTGGAGTGTTGACGCGAATCGAAACAATTCCGGGTATCGCGCCCAAAATGGCGATCACTTGTACGAGTCCGATGATAAGCGCCAGGTGCCAGCCGCCTAGTCGGGCAAAGAGACGTTCAAAAGAAATGTTAGAACTCATGCTGGCTGACTTTCCTGATCTTTCTTGTCGTCGACGCCGACCGCAAGTTTGATTCGCGCGCTGGTTGCGCCAACGGCGCGAGTAAGTTCGCTGGCGGTCGTTGCGAGGATGGCTTGCATGTCTGTGGTGCGCCGAATTTTGTCGGATATTTCAAAGATGATTCTTTCGCGCTCTGCCTGCGAGCGGATTTGTTCGAGAAGGCGCGCGTTGGCAATGATCGCCGCGAGACTGCTTCCCAATGTTCCGAGTAGTTCCTCATCGTTCTCTGTATACGCCCCAACTTGCTCGCTTTCCACATTCAAAACGCCCAACAATTCACCTCGGTAGAGCAGGGGAATTGCCAATTCAGATTGCGTGTTCGGGCTACCTTCAATATAGCGCGAGTCCTGCCGAACATTCGCGACGCGCAAGGGTTTGCGGTGTAAGGCTGACCAGCCGGTGACGCCGCTTCCGAGCGTGATGGATTGTTTGTAGATCTCATCTGCATACCCAACCGCGGCTTTGACCTCCAGGGTATTCTTTTCTTTATTGAGCAACAGGATGGTAACGCGATCGCCGCCCAATGTCACTTGCAGTCCATTCACCGCGGAAGAAAGCGCTTCGTCTAGTGTGGTTCCCGACGCCGCGGTGGTGGTGATGTGATGAAGCAGGCGGTGTTGCGCGAGATGTTCTTGTGTTTCCGAGAACAATTCGGTGTTGATCACTGCGATTGCCAATTGGTCGGCAAGGATTTGTAGGATGCGCAGATTATCGCTGGCAAAAGCATACGCGCGTTCGCTTTGCACATCGAGAACGCCGAGGATGCGATCCGCTACTTTTAAAGGGATCGCCGCTTCTGCGCGAGTATCTGGCAAGACCGGATTCGGATAATAAGTGGCGTCTCGCGTCGTGTCGTTCACAACGAGGACTTCGCCTTTGCCCGCCACGAAGCCGACGATCGACTTTGAACCAACGCCAAGTTTGTGGTTTGTTCGTTTCAGTTGGGCGCCTGCGTCGCCGGTAGACCCGCGCACCACGACAAACTCACCAGGCATATCCTTTAGAAAAACAGACGCGTGATAAAAATTGAACCGTAACCGAATTAGATCTACCGCTTTTTGTAGCAACTCGTCCAGGTCGAGCGAACTGCTGATATCGCGCGCGATTTCGGCGGCGGTTTCGAACTGCAATACGATCTGCTGGCTTTCATTCAACAACCGAACATTATAAATGGCGCCAGAGATCTGGCTTGCAACTGCGATGGCAAATCGCAAGTCGTCATCGTCAAAACTGTATTCTTTTTCCAGATCTTGCACAATGAGCGCGCCGATGGCTTCTCCGCGCACCAATAGGGGCACGCCCATCCACGAGCGTGGAGGTTTGCCGGATATTTTCGCTCCCATGGCTATGATCCGTTTTTCGGTATCTGAAACTACCATCAAAGGCTCGCGTGTGCGGATGAGAATGGATGTGAGCCCCTCGCCGAGCGGGAAGGTATCGAGGGATGAGAATTGTCCCTCTTCGTACAGGTAAGGGATGCTGATCGAATTGGTCGACTCATCGTAGAGCGCGATCACAAATCCATGATCGCCTATGACATTAATGAATTGATCGTGAATGGAGGAATAAAGGGTTTTCAAATCGACGACGGTCGCCGCACTGGATGCGAGAACTTGTAGCGCCTTGGTTTCCAGGGAGCGCCGTTCGTGCTCCACAGGTTGCGATGGTGTCGTGGATTTTGCGACAACTTTAGTCGCCAGCTGGATCGTGCGCTGAAACGCGTCGATCAATTCGTCGCTGATGGTCTGACCTGGTCGCGCGCCGAGCATTACCAAACCGCGCATGTCCGCGCCCTGCATCACGGGGATGAACGCGGCAGACTCGCACTCGAACTGACGAATATAGTGGAGCATATTAAACTGAGTCAAAGATTCGGGCAATGATCTTCCGCTTGCCGCATCCACCCTGACAAAACCGCGCGTAAGATGCCCTTCAATATCCCGGACAGACAATTCATGCCCGCGCGGAATCGTCGCCTGCGGTTCCCTCGCGCGCGGATCTGAATATTGGGCGAGTTGCAGGCGATCTCCATTGGCAACAAAATAAGCCGTGAAAAAGAACGCGTTTCCTTCAGGAATATTTTGGTTCATTGAAATCTAAGTTGTCTAACTGAATTCCCAGACCGACTCGCCGTTTAATATTCGACGGATCTGATCGGGAAATTTATCCGGGTCGAGCGGCTTTCCGAGGAAACCATCGAAACCGGAATCCTTTGCCTTGTTCATCTGATCAGTGCTTGCCTCGGCGGTGACGGCGATGATCGGGATCGAGCGTAGTTTCTCAGACGCGCGGATCTTTTTCAAAGCGCCATAACCATCCTCGTAAGGGAGGCGGATATCCATCAAGATCAGATCCAGCCGGGATAACGTATCGGCGTACTCGACCACTTCATATCCAGACGTTTTCCATTCGCAGTGAATACCCAGGTAGCCCAACATTCTGGCAATTAGCACAAAGTTAGCGACATTATCTTCAACGACCAGAACGGTCGCATCCTTTGGGATTGTCGGCTTACGGATGGGTTGGGTATCTAAAACATTTTCAGGCATGTGCTCTCCTCGCAAGGAACTTTTCTACTTCTCGAACCAATTGATCGATATCGATCGGTTTTTGGATGTATCCGTCGCAGCCGGCTTGGATGGTTTTTTCGCGGTCGCCTCGCATCACATTGGCTGTGATGGCAAGGATCGGAACTTTATCAAACCCGTTCATGGCTTTGATCTGCGCCGTCAACGTATAGCCGTCCATGTCCGGCATGTTGATATCCATTAAGATGAGATTGGGACGATTGGTCTTCAGTATTTCAAACGTCTCCTGGGCGCTGCTGGCTTCGATCAGAGAATACTGTTCCGCCAGCAATACCCGCCTCACAAGCATTCGATTTTCAGGATTATCTTCCACGTAAAGGATCAAACTCTTGCCTGGCTCGCTCATCAATGGTGTGCCTCCAGCCTGAATTTTACATACTACCTTTGGGGGATGACATGACAGCAACCTTGCAAATTCCCCAACAAAAATGTCGAGGATTTTTGCCTCGACATTTTCCCGCGGAAGCGGTGAGCGGGTGATGGGACTCGAACCCACGATATCTTGCTTGGGAAGCAAGCGTTCTACCACTGAACTACACCCGCGTGAATTTCAAAATTATAGTCACGCGAATCTTTTGTGTCAATGCGGATATAAAACCCGCTTCGCCTCGACGGGTCTACTGTTTGCGCCCTAGCAAGCGATTCGTCAACTCGAACAACGCGTCGCCCGCCTCGCCTTGCGGCTCTGCCTCTTCCAAACTTCTCAATGCAAGATCGGTCATTTGCTTTGCCGCCTCTTGCGCCGCGAACAAACCGCCTTCACTTGCAAGCAGACGTGAAACTTCAGCAACTTCCTCAGGTTGAATCGGACCCTGCGCCCAACGCTCAGCAAACTTTCCTTTTTTATCCAACCCTGCCAACACAGGCAGGGAATTTTTTCCCTCAACCAAATCGCTCGCAACGGATTTACCCGTCACATTTTCATCGCCCCAGATTCCCAAAATATCATCCTGCACCTGAAACGCGAGACCGAGATAATGCCCAAACGAGCGATAGATCTCCTGCTTCTCCTCATCCGCGCCGCCAAGCAACGCACCGATCTGACAACAAGCCGCGATGAGCGCCGAGGTTTTGCCAGAGATCATGTGCCAATAATCTTCGACTCCCAGATCGCTTCGTTCTTCATAACTCATATCAAGATATTGACCGCGCGTGAGATCAAGACATGTGTTGTGAAGAATCTCTGCCGCTTTCATTACCGCGTCGGCTGGATAATTTTCTTTCAAATCGATAATTGCCTGACTCGACATCACGAACAACGCATCGCCGACATTGATCGCCATCGGCGCGCCCCATTTGACCCAAGCAGTATCCCTGCCTCTTCGCTTCGGCGAATTATCTTGAATATCATCATGCACAAGTGAGAAGTTGTGTACCAACTCAATAGCCGCCGCCGCAGGTAGCGCAAATTGCCAATTTGCGCCACAAGAAGACGCAGTCAACAACACCAACAGCGGACGAATCCGCTTGCCCGTCGCTTCGGGACCCGCGCCTTCGCCCGTCCAGCCCATGTGATAGGTGAGCATCTCGTGGAATGGTTTTGTGCGCGGCGCATCCAACCGCGAGACTTGCTTTTGAAGTTCCGCTTCGACAGCGGAGAACAATTCTTTTGTGTCCATGCGTTAGAAAATTCCCATGTGAGTTAGTTCGTCTTCCAAATGTTTAGGCGATGTGAAATGGATTGTAACAAATCCCATACGCTTTGCTTGCTCGATATTCGCCAGCGAATCGTCAATGAATAAACATTCACTCGCAGGCTTGCCGATTTTATCGAGCAGGATGCGATAGATCTCAGGCTCGGGCTTTATCGCTCGGACTTCTGCTGAAATCACCATATCGTCGAACAGATCAAAGAAGTCGTATTTCTCGCGCGCGAATGGAAACGTCTCCGCCGACCAATTGCTCAACCCATACATCGGATAACCCGCTTGCTTGAGTCGATTCAAAATTTCGACTGTGCCAGCAATTGCATCGCCAATCGAATCCTTCCAATGATCGTGATACGCCTGAAACAAATGCGCATACTGCGGAAACTTCTGCGAGTGGTCAGCCACGCCTTCTTTAAAAGTGCGACCTTTATCTTGTTGGGCATTCCATCCCGCGAAATCCACCTCATGGAAAAATTCCTTCATCGCCTCTTCATTTTCAAAGTGACGACGATACACATACCAAGGGTTCCATTCAAGCAAGACGTTCCCGAAATCGAAGATGATGGCTTTGATATTGTGAGTCATCCTGTGATTTTACTATTGGACAATCACCCAACACTTATCCTGTTCGAGCTGATAAGTATTTTCGATGAGCGTGAAGTGAAGTTTCTCGGCGTAGAACGCGATGACTTCGTAGTGGTCTCTGGCGACAAGGGCGACATAGATGATGGATTGTTTCACTGCCGTTCTTTCAAAAGTTATTGATGTGCAAGAACAGAAAATCAAAAAGGCTTAAATTATTGGGAACACTGGTATGGAAAATAGGTGGAATACGTTAGAAGTTCGAAACTAGAGTCGCGTGAACTATAACTTTTCCACCGATCAACAGATTCTTTGTAACAGTTAGTAATATCTTGTTTGTATAATTCAGTGATCGAGGATTCGGCTATTAGAAATAGTCTAGCGAATGACACAAAATAATCCATTTGTTCGGTGTCAATTGCGATGTTATAGGAACGCCTTGCACCAGATTCAATTGGATCGGAATCGGCAGTAATTCGATTATCACTAAAATCCAGGATTTGCTGGCGATCTTCGAACTGTGCTTGAATAAAAACGGAATTCATATAAATGGGTCGTGAACTGACGTTGACGACTTCGATATGGGCATTTAACGACTCGCCATCTATGGCCTCTGCTCCATTTTTAGAAACTGGAAAGAAGCTAATAACCACAGCAACCTTTTCTTGTTGGGATACTACATTAACATAAATTTGCCAAAAAAAGGCTATTACGCCTAGCGCGGCACCCACTATTACTGCGATTCTTTCAATTTGCTCCAGTCCAACTTTTTTTCTAGTTCTTGACTCAACGTCTTTTTTTGCCTTGTTTTTTTTCATTATGTTAACCATCATAAAATAATCCTGGCGTCTAAAAAAACTTGCTCCAGATATTATAGACTAGTTCACAGCATGCAGACTGCATAATTGTATATAGAATATTATATGGTTTTCCCCGAGTAACGACAATAAACAAGGGACTCTTCCTCTTCATGCGCCTCAAAGCAGACATACTCCTCTTCATCGTCGCCCTCATCTGGGGGACAGGATTCGTCGCGCAGGGCGTAGCCGCGCTCAGCGCCGCGGGCGTGAAATTCGGATTAGCTGTCTTGGAGCGAGCGCCGCGCACCAAACAATACTACAGTGATACTTATTACACCTTGATCTTCTCGCCCTTCGGATCGAACAACGGCTCTTTCTGAACCTCCGCCTGAATTTCAACGCCAAAACATTCAACAGTTACTCGCGTTCCAACTTTCGCCAATTCAATCGGCAGATATGTGTACGCAATGGACTTGTTGATCGAATACCCAAATCCTCCCGATGTGACCCAGCCGACAACTTTACCTTCGTGCCGAATCGGTTCACTGCCGAAAACGATCGTGTTCGGATCGTCAAGTGTGATGCAACACAACTTTTGCTTGACGCCCTCCGCTTTTTGTTTTTGAAGAGCTGCCTTGCCAAAGAAATCAGCGGACTTGTTCAACGCAACGGCGAATCCCAGCCCTGCCTCGTACGGAGTGTAATCGGGCGTGATGTCCGCGCTCCAGTAGCGATAACCTTTTTCAAGCCGCATGGACTCGATGGCTTTGTATCCGCCCGCGACCATGCCATGCGGTTTGCCCGCCTTCCACAATGTATCCCACAGTTGTTCGCCATATTCAGACGGCGCATAAAACTCCCAGCCGAGCTCGCCTACATACGTGACTCGCAGCGCAAGAGTTGGGATATTCCCAATCGTGATTTGTTTCGCCGTCATGTACGGGAAGGCTTCACTAGATACATTATCGCGTGTGACAGATTGCAAAACATCTCTCGCGCGCGGACCCCACAAGCCGAAGCAAGTTCTCGCGGATGTGATGTCATTGATGTAAACAGTTCCATCTAGCGGCATGTATCTTCGCAGGTGAGTCATATCGTGCGTGCCGAAGGCAGTGCCAGTCACGATTTGAAACCGATCCGTAGCGAGACGCGTCACCGTGAAGTCACATTCGATGCCGCCGCGCGCGTTGAGCATTTGAGTGTATGTCACCGCGCCGATGGGCTTGTCAATATCGTTCGCGCAAAGTCGTTGAAGAAAATCCAATGCGCCTGGTCCTTGGATTTCAATTTTAGAGAATGACGTTTCATCGAACAAGCCCGCGGCTTCGCGCGTGGCGCGAGTCTCTGCGGCGATGGCGGGTGACCAGTTGTCGCGCGCCCAGCCCGAAAGGTCGGGAAGAGGGGCGGCGCGAGAGTCCGCATCATTCGGGGTGAACCAGTTCGGGCGTTCCCATCCGCCTTTTTCACCGAAGACCGCGCCCAAATCCTGCAAGCGATGATACGCGGGCGAAACGCGCAATGGTCTTGCAGACTCGCGTTCTTCATACGGCATGTGAATGTCGTAATATTTTCCATACGTTTCAATCGTGCGCGCCAACGTGAACGATTGACTCGCGTATTGATTTCCGAATCGCCGCACATCGAGTTTCCACATGTCCCACTCGGGATGCCCGTCAATGATCCACTCCGCCATCGCTTTGCCGATGCCGCCCGCGCCCGCGATGCCATGCGCGCAAAACGCGCACGCCACCCAAAAGCCGCGCACCGAAGTCGGTCCCAACAAATATTCCGAATCGGGCGTGAAGCCTTCGGGTCCGTTGAGCAGTTGTACGATCTCAACGTTTTCCATCGCAGGCGCGCGCTTGATAATATTTTCCATCAACGGGGTGAAGCGATCCCAATCGGGTTCGAGCAATTTAAAATTCCAATCTTGCGGCACGCCATCGAGTCCCCACGGCGCGGGCTGGCGTTCGTATCCGCCCGCGACCATGCCGCTTTCACTTCCGCGAAAATAAATAAGATTATCAGGGTCGCGCATCGTCGGCATCGTCTGCGGTTGATCCTTAACAGGCTTCGTGATGAGGTACAAATGCGCCATCGGGATGATGGGCAATGTGATGCCGACCATGGACGCGATATCGTTGCCCCACAATCCCGCCGCGTTGATGACGACATCGCTTCTTACTTCGCCTCGATCTGTTACCACGCCTCGGACTTCGTTCCCGCTGACGGTGATTCCAGTCACGCGCGTGTTGAACATAAACGTCGCCCCGCGACTCTTTGCGCCAGCCGCGAGCGCGTTGGTGAGTCCCGTTGGGTCAATCTGTCCATCGGTGGGGAGGTGCACTCCGCCTTTGACATCCTTGAGCGACATCAACGGAAACAATTCCTGACATTCCTTCGGTGAAATAATTTCAAGCGGCATCCCAAACGCTTTAGAATATCCGACAACACGTTTCAATTCTTCGAGTCTTGCATCCGATGAAGCGATTCGCAAACTGCCGACTTCATTCCAACCTGGGTCAACGCCCGTGAGGTCTTTGAGTTTGCGATACAAGTCTGTGCTATAACGCATCATCTTGGTGAGGCTTGAGGATGTGCGAAGTTGTCCCACTAATCCAGCCGAATGAAATGTCGAGCCGCTCGTCAATTCATGCCGTTCGATGACGACGATGTCTTTCCATCCCATCTGGGTCAAATGATAAGCAATGCTCGCCCCGCCGACTCCGCCTCCGATGATGATTGCTTGTGCGTGTTGTGGCAAATTCATATAATTTCCTTTTATGCATATTCGGTGGTCGAGTAGGGCGGACGGTCTTTTCGCCCGTATCGAGACCCCTTTGTATTCCGTCATTGCGAGGAGGGCGTAGCCCGTCGAAGCAATCTCCGTCACCTTGTTGGAGATTGCTTCGACCCTATCGGGTCTCGCAATGACGGGTATGCCTTTTATACAGCGCGTAGCCAATTGAGGTAGTCGTTTCCACTCGTACTAGATTCAAACCTCTCAAAATACTTCTCTCCATAGCCGCGATAATCAAAATCCAACTGCGAGACGCCGCGTTGCACCTGCGCCCACATCGCCTCGCGTAGATCGGACATGATCTTCATTAACTTGAGATGCGCGTGCTGTGAGTCTGTTGGATTGCCAAAGTAGGCGTAGAGCAAGATATTATCTTGCTCTACGTTGAACTCGTGCTGACTTGCAAAGTTTCCCAGATCAAAGAAGATGTCGCCCATGCCTGCGTACTCCCAATCCAAAATGCGGATGCGCGTGCCGTCATCTATGAAGTTGCCGTTGAGCAAATCGTTGTGACAGGGGCGGAGGGTGAGCGGCTCGCGCGCGTACATCGCTTTTTCGATCTCGTTTGATTTTTCGAGAAACCAATCCATTTTTGTGGGCAATTGTACATTGAAACTGCGTGCGGTCTTGGCGTATTCCTCCGCAACTCGAAAGGGGGAGAAGAAGCCTGGGAATTTCTCGAGCGCGTGATAGGCTTTCATCGACTCAAGCACACGCCTGATGTTTTCCTCTGTGCCGATCTCCTCAGCCGACATCCCTTTGCCTGAAATGAAGCGAGCCAGGATGAAGCCCTCAGGGGCGAGAAAGGCAACAGGGTCTGGAGCAACTCCAATCTGCGAAGCGAGGCGGGAACATTCGTATTCCACTGCGCGGTCAATGCCGAGAAATTTCGTCTCATTGCCGCCCATCCGCAAGACAAAAGATTCTCCATCGGCGGTGATCTTGTAATTCTTGTTGGTGATGCCGCCTGTCAATTCTTGCGTTTCAATAGACTTGGCGGAGGCAACTTGCGGAATGCGTTGAAGAATTGTGTTAAATTCCATGATAAACCTCGCTGGTAGGGAGTGCAGGTGAATTATACTTTTGATTTGCGCGACAGAAATGATCATGTGAAGCATTCAATTCTGCTCGAAACGATTAGAAGTCATCTCAAAAATGTCACCCTGAGCGTCAGCGAAGGGTCTCTACTGCCCAAATAAGAGACTCTTCGGTCGCAAACCCCGCTCCCTCAGAGTGACACGGTGTTTTTGAGACAAGTTCTAGTCAAATCGCCTTGCTTTTTTTCAAAAAATGAATTAAAACCTTTTGAGACGAAAGGAGGCGCGTTTAGAATTTACAGCAAGAGAAAACCGGTTCAAAAATTCTGTTAGATAAAATATTTCTCAAAGGAGGAGAAATGCGTAAATCATATTCCATCCTGGCGATTGGCGCGATCCTTGCCATCGTGCTTACAGCGTGCGGAACTGCCGCACCCGCTCCCGCGCCGGAAACAGTGACCAAGGTTGAAACCGTTGTCGTGGAGGTAACATCTTCGGCGCCGGTTGTCGTTGCTCCTACAGGGTATGGCGTAACTTTGAAAGCGGTCATGGAACGCGGTAATCTGATCTGTGGCGTTAATTCGCAAGTTCCGGGTTTTGGATACGTAGATGCCAACGGCAATTTTGCGGGGATCGATGTTGATTACTGCCGCGCTCTTGCCGCCGCGATCTTTGGCGATCCTACCAAAGTTGAATTCCGTCCTGTGACCGCCGCCGAACGCTTCACGGCTTTGCAATCGGGCGAGATCGATATCCTCAGCCGCAACACCACGTGGTCACTTGTCCGTGATACCGAGTTGGGCGGAAACTTTGTGCACACCACCTTCTATGATGGTCAGGGTATGATGGTCCCCAAAGACAGCGGAATCGCCACGCTCCAGGATCTCGAAGGCGGCACCGTCTGCGTTCAAACCGGGACAACCACCGAACTGAATCTGGCTGACGTCATGGCTTCGTTGGGCGTCACTTATACCCCTGCCGTATTCGAAGATGCCGACGCCACCTTTGCCGCTTATGCGGAAGGTCGATGTGATGCGGTGACAACGGATAAATCCGGTCTGGTTTCACGCCGCTCTGTGTTGCCCGACCCGGCCAATCACGTTATCCTCGATGTGACTATGTCGAAAGAACCGCTCGGTCCCATGGTGCGCCATGGCGACGATCAATGGTTTGACATCGCGCAATGGACCGTCTTTGCATTGTTCTCGGGAGAGGAATTCGGCATCACCTCCGCCAACGTAGACGATATGCGCGCCAGCGCCACTGCGCCAGAAGTTCGCCGTATGCTCGGCCTTGAAGGCGATCTCGGCTTGAAACTTGGTCTCACCAACGATTTTGCCTACAATGTGATCAAGATGGTCGGCAACTACGAGGAAGTGTACAACCGCAACCTCGGCCCCGACACCCCAACCTACATCCCGCGCGGTTACAATAGTCTGTACACCGATGGCGGCTTGCTCTACTCGCCGCCGTTCCGTTAAACCAATCAGCACGCATAGAGGGCGGGGAGTCACTCCCCGCCCTCGCCTTTCACGCAGGTGACCATTCATGCAACTTGAGCGTAAACGGGAAACAGCAATTCCATTTTGGCGCGATGAGCGCATTCTCAAGATTCTTGGGCAAATCGTTTTTGCATTGCTCGTATTGATTGTGGGCGCGCTCATCTACCAAAACATGCAAGCCGGGCTTGCCAAACAGGGAATTTCATTAAGTTACTCGTTCCTAAATGGCGTTTCCGGTTTTGATCTTGCTGAATCTGCCTTTCCATATGACCGCAACTCCACCTATTGGCAGGCGTTCCTCGCCGGGTTGCTAAACACGCTGTCGGTTGGCGTTGCTGGTATCGTTTTCTCGACCATTCTTGGCGTCATTCTGGGCGTCGCCCGCCTTTCCACAAACTTCATCGTCAATCGGCTGGCAACTTTTTACCTTGAACTTATTCGCAATCTTTCATTATTGGTATTCTTGATCTTTTGGTATCTGGGCGTTTTTCTTAAACTTCCGCGCGTGAAGGATGCCGTCGTGTGGCCCGGTGACATCATTTTGACGAATCGCGGAGTGGGGATTCCATGGGGGATACCAACCGCTTCTTTCCCGACTTTTCGGCTGATTCTGCTGGGCGGCTTGATCGTTGCCATCATCGTTTTCTTCGCCCTTCGCGCCTACAGCAAACGCACAGGCCGCGCGCCTTTAACGTTGTTATGGTCGCTGCTCGCGTTTGCTTTCGTTGCGGTGGCGGGCTGGTTTCTCCTCCCAGTAAAACCACTCACATTAGATCTGACTTTCGTCAAAGGATTGAATCTTTCGGGAGGAAAAATCCTTTCTCCCGAATTCCTCGCGTTGACATCAGGGCTTGTGTTGTATACCGCGGCATTTATTGGCGAAGTTGTGCGCGCCGGGATACAGTCCGTGTCGAAGGGCCAGGTAGAAGCCTCGCGAGCGTTGGGCTTGAACAGTTTCCAAACATTGCGTTTGATCGTTTTCCCACAAGCGTTGCGCGTCATCATCCCGCCATTGACGAGTCAATATCTAAACCTGGTAAAAAACTCCTCGCTTGCAATTGCCGTGGGTTATCCCGATGTCTTCTATGTATCAAACACCATCCTGAATCAGACAGGCCGCGCCGTGGAAATGATCTCGTTGGTGATGCTTACTTATCTCATGTTCAGCCTGCTGACATCGGTGTTGATGAACTGGTACAACCAGAGAATTAAATTGGTGGAGCGTTAAGATGGCGACGATTGAACCCGCCCTGCCGCCCGTGACCGAACGCTCCAACATATTGCGTTGGGCGCGCAAGAATTTATTCGGGTCGTGGTACGACTCGTTGTTGACGATCCTCGGCGCGTGGTTCATGTATTGGGCGTTGAGCAGTCTCGCGCGGTGGGTGATCACGACGGCTGAATGGGAAGTTGTCGCTGTCAATATGCGCTTGTTCATGATCGGGCAATATCCGCTTGAACAAGCTTGGCGGTTATGGCTCTGGCTTGGATTTTTGGTTTTTCTTGTAGGGAATTCGCTGGCAATCTGGGGGAAGGGTTCGCGCTATTCAGTTGCGCTTTTACTGTTCCCTGCGGTGCTTGCGTTTGCATTTCCATTCGGTGATGAGCCGCGAAAATGGCTGTTGATCTTAGCCGTCACTGGGTTGATCGGCTGGGGTATTGGGCGAGCCAGGCCCGAGGTCCTGAAAAGAAGCGTGATCGCGGGGTGGGTCATCTCGTTGCCTGTCATCATCCTGCTCACGCGCGGATTGTCCGCATCTGAAACAGGATTTGCGCCTTTTGTGAAAACAAATCTGTGGGGCGGGTTATTGCTCACTTTCCTGCTCACCGTGGTTGGGATCATGTTTTCATTCCCGATCGGCGTTTTGCTGGCATTGGGTCGCCGCTCAGTACTGCCGATCGTGCGTTGGTTTAGTGTGGCCTATATTGAATTAGTGCGCGGCGTGCCATTGATCTCTATCTTATTCATGGCGCAGTTGATGTTGCCGCTCTTTCTGCCCGAAGGTTGGACGGTGGATCGCGTGGTACGCGCGATGGTGGGCATCACGTTGTTCAGCGCGGCATATCTGGCAGAGAATGTGCGCGGCGGTCTGCAAGCCATCCCAAAGGGACAGTTTGAAGCGGCAGAAGCGTTGGGCTTGAGTGGCGCGCAAACCATGATCTTTATTATCTTGCCTCAAGCCTTGCGTTTGGTCATTCCGATCTTGGTGGGGCAGTTCATTGCATTGTTCAAAGATACTTCGCTGGTGGCGATCGTTGGCTTGTTCGACTTGGTGGGCATTGCACAGACCGTGCTCGCTCAACCCGAGTTCCTGGGGTTACAGCGCGAAGTGTACGCGTTCATTTCGTTGATCTTTTGGGTATTGAGTTACGGAATGTCGTATTTGAGCCAGCAATTGGAAGTACGACTCGGTGTTGGAATTCGATAATAAGGATAAGCGCTATGGCAGACGAACCGATAATCAAAGTGCAGGATGTACACAAGTGGTATGGAAATTTCCATGCGTTGAAAGGCGTTAGCATGGATGTGCAGAAAAGGGAGGTGATCGTTATCTTTGGCCCGTCAGGGTCCGGCAAGTCCACGTTCATTCGCACGCTCAATCGTCTTGAAGAACACCAGCGCGGGAAGATCGTGGTGGATGGTATCGAGATGAGCCATGATGTGCGCAACATCGAACAGATCCGCAGTGAGACAGGTATGGTGTTTCAGCAGTTCAATCTGTTCCCGCATTTAACGGTGATGCAAAATATCGTGCTTGCGCCGATCCAGGTTCGCAAGTGGACGAAGCAAAAGGCGGAGGAGATCGCCATGCAATTGCTGGAGCGCGTGGGCATCCCCGAGCAGGCGAAGAAATTCCCTGGTCAACTTTCGGGCGGACAGCAACAACGCGTCGCGATCGCGCGCTCGCTGGCGATGCAGCCCAAGATCATGTTGTTCGACGAGCCGACCTCCGCGCTTGACCCAGAGATGATCAAAGAGGTGTTGGACGTGATGACCGAACTGGCGAAATCAGGCATGACCATCCTCGCCGTCACTCACGAGATGGGCTTCGCCCGCGCCGTCGCGGACCGCATGATCTTTTTCGATAAAGGTGAAATCGTGGAGCAGGGAACCCCTGAGCAGATTTTCAATTCCCCCAAGGAAGATAGAACGAAGTTGTTCTTATCACAGATTTTGAGACATTAACTTTCCAACTTTCAAACCTTCCAACGTTCCAACGCCCGCCGCGAACATCGTTACCTCGATCTGCCGCTTCGTCAGTTTCATCATCTCAACTGCCTTCTCTGTCGAAATCGCCGCCGCTTTCAAGAACTGTCCTGCCATGCCGCCTAATGTCGCGCCGAGGGCGATGCACTTGGCGATATCGAGTCCATCTTTGATGCCGCCGCTGGCGAAGATGGTCATTTCAGGAGTTGCTTTCTTTACATTCAAAATTGAATCGGATGTTGGGATTCCCCAGCCGACGAAGGTGGCGGCGAGTTGACGGGTGAAATCGTCGGGAGCGCGGTGCATTTCTACTTGCGACCAACTCGTGCCGCCCGCGCCTGCAACGTCAATAGCGCTCACGCCGCAATTGGATAATAACTTTGCCGTTCGTTCTGAAATTCCCCAGCCGACTTCTTTTGCAATTACGGGGACTTTGATCTGTTTGCAAACATCCTCGATCTTTTTTGCCAGACCTTCAAAGTTTGTATCACCTGCGTCTTGCACGGCTTCTTGCAACGGATTCAAATGAAGGATGAGCGCGTCGGCTTGGATCATGTCTACGGCGCGGCGGCAGTGGTCAATGTTGTAGCCGTAGTTGAGTTGCACAGCGCCGAGGTTGGCGAATAATAAAATATCGGGCGCGACTCTCCGCACTTGAAATGTTTTCGCTTGTTCGGGATGTTCAATGGCAGCGCGTTGACTTCCGACTCCCATGGCGATGTTCATCTCTTGCGCGGCTTCGGCGAGACGCAGGTTGATGGTCTCGGCTTCGGCTGTGCCGCCCGTCATCGAAGAGATGAGGAGGGGAGCCGCTAATTTTTTCTGAAACAGGCTGAGGCTGAGAGAGATGCGGTTTAAGTCCAGTTCGGGCAGCGCCTCGTGGATGAATCGGTAGTTCTCCAGTCCTGTGGTCAGCGCGGAGCGGACATCCTGCTCTAGGTTGATCTTAATGTGGTCGGCTTTTCGCTGGTCTATCGGCGCAACTTTTGACATGGGGCAGTGTTCCTGTGGTTGTATTATCTAGTACAATTGAGAAAATTCTCTGAGGAGGTTGTCATGTCTGACACATTTAACGACGTAAAGGCGATTATCAAGGATTTACTGGGCGCCGATGAGGCGAAGATCACACCCGAGGCTCGCTTCCGCGAGGACCTTGAGGCTGACTCGCTGGACTTGGTGGAGTTGATCATGGCGTTTGAAGATAAGTTCGGCGCCGAGATCTCCGACGAAGCCGCCCAAAAGATCTCCACTGTGGGCGATGCCGTTTCGTATATCGACTCGCATAAGTAAATCCTTTTGGTGATTATAACCGTAGAGCCGTCCTTGTTGGACGGCTCTACGTGTTTAATTGAGATCGTTGGTTGAGCGCAAGCAGTCGAAACCAACAGGTTTCAAAAGGAAATTTGGAACAAGAGTTGCTTTGCTTACTTGGTGGTTTCGATACGTCCCGCGAACTGCAGGCGGGACTACTCAACCGCCGATTTTATTTCAACAGCGACGGAATCTCTTCAGGATGTTTCGCCACTTTGACTCCCGCGGCTTCGAGGGCTTTGACTTTGCCTTCCGCGGTTCCTGCGCCGCCTTCGATGATCGCGCCCGCGTGACCCATCCGTTTGCCTGGAGGGGCGGTCTGACCAGCGATGAATGAAACGACGGGCTTGGTCATCTTCGACGCGATGAATTCGGCGGCTTTGTCTTCGTCTGTTCCGCCGATCTCGCCGATGAGCACGACTTTTTCGGTGTGCGGATCGTGTTCGAACATTTCAAGAACATCAATGAAATTGGTTCCGTTGACTGGATCACCGCCAATGCCAACGCAGGTGGACGCGCCCATGCCGACGAGTTTCAACGCGTACAACACTTCGTACGTCAGTGTGCCTGAACGCGACACAACGCCGATATTGCCAGGGATCGCAATGTTGCCGGGGATGATTCCCACTTTCGATTCGCCAGGGGTCAACATGCCTGGGCAGTTGGGACCAACCAGGCGAACATTTTTCTGGTCGAGATAATTTCGCACGCGCATCATGTCTTGCACGGCAACGCCTTCAGTGATGCAGACGATGAGGGGAATGCCCGCGTCTGCCGCTTCAAACATCGCGTCGGGAGCGAAGCGTGCAGGGACGAAGATCACGGTCGCGTTTGCGTCGGTCGCTTCTTTTGCGAGTTTGACCGAATCGAACACGGGGACTTTTCCATCCAATACCCATTCGCCGCCTTTGCCAGGCGTGACGCCCGCGACGAGGTTCGTTCCGTATGCCAGCATTTGCGTGGAGTGAAAGAGTCCTTCGTTACCAGTGATGCCCTGTACGACCAAGCGTGTGTTTTTATTGATTAGGATACTCATCTTGCCGCCTCCACTGCTTTCTTCGCCGCGTCGGCAAGAGTCTCTGCTGTGATCATCTTTGCATCTTTCAAAATTTGACGTCCTTCTTCCGCGTTTGTGCCCACGAGCCGCACGACCATCGGAACTTTCGGTTTGACTTCATCCATGGCGACCAAAATCCCACGCGCGACTTCGTCGCAACGAGTGATGCCGCCAAAAATGTTGAAGAGAACCGCTTTCACGTTCGGGTCAGACAGGATAATTTTCATCGCCGCGGCAACTTTGTCCGATCCTGCGCCGCCGCCGATATCCAAAAAGTTGGCTGGCTCGCCGCCGAAGAGTTTGACGATGTCCATGCTTGTCATTGCCAACCCCGCGCCGTTGACCATACACCCAATGTTGCCATCGAGTTTGATATACGATAATCCGTACTTTCGCGCTTCGGTTTCGGCGGGCGCTTCTTCATCTATGTCGCGCATTTCATTTAAGTCAGCGTGACGGAACATCGCGTTATCGTCAATCATCATCTTGCCGTCGAGCGCAACGAGGCGATTATCTTTCGTGATAACTAACGGATTGATCTCCGCCAGAGTCGCGTCGGTTTCGAGATAGGCTTGCCACAATCCCGCCGCGATCTTGCTGAACTCGCGCCAGTGTTCGCGCGGCAAGTCAATCGAAGCGGCGATGTCGCGCGCTTGATAATCGCGCAAGCCCAACAGCGGATCAATGTGGACTTTGATAATTTTTTCTGGCGTATTGGCGGCGACTTCTTCAATATCTATGCCACCCTCGGCAGAAGCAATCATCACAGGTTTTTTTGCGGAGCGGTCGTTCGTGATGGCGAAGTAAATTTCATGTTCGATGGCGGCGGCTTCGTCCACAAGAACTTTGCGAACGGGCAAGCCTTTGATCTCCATCGCGAGGATCTGTTGCGCGAGTCCCTCGGCTTCCGCCGCGCTCTTGGCAACTTTGATTCCGCCCGCCTTGCCGCGTCCGCCCACCAGCACCTGCGATTTAATAACAACGCGGCCCCCCAGCTCTTCGGCAATATGTTTCGCCTCAACTGCGGTAGCCGCTATCCGTCCCTTGGGGATCGGAATTCCATATTTTGCAAAGATCGTTTTGGATTGATACTCGTGAAGTTTCATATATCCCTTCAAGTTTTTCAAGATAAAAGCACGGGCATTATACCACCCTCATTTTGACTCGCAATAATTTATGGTATCCTATCAAGCCCGCCATGAAATATTTACTCCGAACCCGAATTTTTCTCAAGCCATACGTGTGGCAGA
>JAEURC010000021.1 GCA_016789025.1 Anaerolineales bacterium | reverse complement strand
CGTCACTCCGCTTCCATCGGCATTCATTAGATATATGCCCGCGTCGGAATACAGGTTTTCATATACTTCACCACGCGCGCGACATGGGGAAATGAACACCAGCTGTGATCCATCCGGCGACCACGATGGCTGACATGCCCCTTGTTCAAGATTTGTGAGTTGGATGGGGTCTGAGCTATCGGTATTAATGATAAAGATTTGTGGAATCCCCAACCGAGCAGATGCGAATGCGACCTGCCCGATCGTTCCGCCAATTTGGGTTGGCGCCCCAAGCGACAAAGGATCAACCGTGGGGGCGCTGGTCGGTTTCAGTGTTGCAGTTGCGAGTTTTGTGGGCGTATGTGTGAACGTGGGTTGAACTGTTGCTGTGGCTTCCACAACAGGCTGTGTAGCGGTAGATGTTGCTGTAAGTGTGGGAACGATTGTTTGAGGCGATGGCGAAAACAAAAATGGAATCTGAAGCGACTCCAATGCGTCTAACCACATGGGCGGGATGAACTGCGGCGCAAAACGCACCGCGCCCACGATCACTGCCGCGCTGATCAACAACAGCCACAATATAGTGGTAACTAACTTGCGGAAAAATCCCTTCTTTTTCCGCTTCGGAGGTTTGAAGATCGGACCGTCCTCTTCGGGCGCAAGCAGTCCGCTGGATGGACTCATTCCCGGCGGTGTGGATGCGCGTTCGATCGCGCCCATCTCATACGGTTCGGCCTTGTTTTCTGCCGGAGCCGGCTGGATTACGTAATCTCCCGGCAAGCGTTGAGTCTTGCCTTTGGAACCCAACAGGGAATTCTTGAATTCTTCCGCGTTTTGAAACCGTTCAGCCGGGTCGATGCCCATAGCGCGTTCGATGGCAGAGGCAAGCCGGCGCGACACCTTGCTATTGCGTTTACGCAACGGCGTAAGTTGCGTGTTATCCATCGCGCGGGCAAGACCGTCTTCCGGGATGATGCCGCTGAGCGCCGCATATAACGTAGCGCCGAGCGAATAAATATCGGTGCGCGGATCGGTGCGGGCTGTGCCGTATTGCTCCGGAGGAGAATAGCCCGGCGTCATCGCGCGCGCGCCGGTGGTGGTTGCCTGACTGCCATGCAACACTTTTGCCAAGCCAAAATCTACGAGAAAGACATGTCCATCCGGGGTAATCTTGACATTGCCCGGTTTCAAATCGCGGTGCAAAATAGGAGGCTTGCGCGTGTGTAAATATTGGAGCGCGTCGCACATCGCCGCGCCGAGCAGGACGGCTTCATCTTCTGTGATGTTGCCCTGTCGCTCCATGCGTTGGCGCAGGTCTTCCCCTTCAATGTAATCCATCACCAGGTATTGCCCCTGATCGCCAATGACGAAATGATCGGTCACGCGCGGAAGATTCGGATGGCGAAGATTCGCAAGGATCACCGCCTCGAGCCGGAATTGCCGCGCGTACTCGTCGGTGGTAAACAAATTCTCCTTGACGGCAACATCCACGCCAAGGTTTTCATCCACCGCCCGGTAGACGGAACCCATGCCGCCTTGCCCAAGAATTTCCACGATGCGGTATCGTTTATGAAGTAGCGCGCCTCGCTCAAGTGTCATCGAAAACGTTATGCTCCCAGATAATAGGACTAGATTTGGGATTATATCAACAGCCTTCCCCTATATCTTCGGGTCTGCCAATTTGAAACGAAAAAACAACTCCGGCGCCCCGGCGGAGATCCAAAAGCCGACAAGCGTATAACGAAAATATCGCAAGACCAACGCAATGAAACTTTCGCCGTCCGGCAACACCGCGCCCAACCCGCGCCACAGGATGAACACCCCGATCAAGCCGATGAAGAATCTCAGCGCCCGCTTCACGCCCGGACCGTTTGCCTGATACCCGCCCCGCGACAGGATCCAAGCCAGGCCGGCGAAAAGACCGAAGAACGTCCCCGCGGAGGTGACGATCGTCTCGAGGGAAGCCGGAGCAGGCAACTCGTCGGAAGCGCGAAGCGCATTGACGCGGAATTCCTCCGGGAATATGTAACCGTCCAAATGCGCCGCGCTGAGGTATCCAAGCGCGATCATTAACAAAGAAACTGCGAAAGCCAGCGACATTTGAGTTGTGACCGGTTTTGTTTTCAACCACGCCGCCACCGAATCCCAAAACCGCAGAATACACCACAACACTGCCGCGCCCAGCGCCCAGCCCGCCAGCACATCATGAACAAAATGGACGCCGAGGTAGAGGCGCGAGAAACCGATGAGGAACACGAGCGCGATCGCCAGAATCCATGCACTGCGCTTTCCGATCCATGCGGCGATCGTGCCCCACACTGCCACCGCATTCTCGGCATGTCCGGAGGGAACCCCAAACGAGGTTTCAGCCGTCAGCCCTTGCACCTCCGCGCTCACCCAATAGGGACGCGGACCGGCAAACCACAACTTAAAGTAGAAATTCAAGCTCACGTTGGCGATCAACGCAAACGCGACGCGCATGCCCAGCCCGGCGTCTACGCTCCAATAAATGAACGGTAGAACGAGGAAGAAAAAATCCTGCGAACCGAGAAACGTAAAAAACTGCATGGGCGCTTCGAGCCAGCCGCCCAGCGCTTGAATGGCAAGTATCCAATCGATCCCGTTTTGAATCAAAGAACCCATCTCTTCCTCCTCATTGGCATTTTAAGCGCGACACCGTTCACGTTGCGCGATTTGCAAGATGAATCTTGCAGTACTTTCTTTCAAGCAAACCTGATAGAAATACCCCTCTCCAGTATTTGACGTGTAACCTCCATGTATTGTACACTACCCCCCGATGAAAAAATCGCCCGAAGCCCCTCTCTCACGCTGGTGGGATTGGACATCCGTCATTCTGCTAATCATCCTTTTGCAAATTGCCGCATCGCGCCTCATCGCCACCGAATGGACAGAGGATCTGGGCTTGATTCGCGGCTTCACCTGGATAGGCTCCATCATCGGGCTTGCGTTGGGCTATAGCACATTCCGCCGCCGCGCAGCGCGTTGGCTGTCCTTCTTCTATATGCTCCTTCTGCTTCCACTACTGTGGACCTCCCTCATCGAGGGACCTGTGAAGGTGGAGGAAAAACTGCTCAGCGTCGGCGGCAGGTTGCTTTTTTCGATCTCGGAATTTGTCGCGCGCCGCCCCGTCGAAGACCCGTTGTTCTTTATCGCCATTATGTCGGTTATGTTCTGGGTGTTGAGCGCCTCGGCGGGTTATGCTCTTACGCGCCACCAGAACTTTTTGCTTGCCGCCCTGCCATCTTTTCTCGGGGTTCTCATTATCCAAAGTTATGATAACGCGATCGCGAGCCGCTTGTTACTGATCGGCTTTTTCATTCTGTTCGCGCTTCTGCTCCTGGGAAGGCTGAACTTCTTAAACCAGCAATCACAATGGAAACAAACGCGGGTGTTCCTCTCGCCTGAAAACAGCATCGACCTGACCGGCGGCATGGCGATCATGGCAAGTCTCATCCTCCTCACGGCATGGCTGACCCCCTCCTCCATCCTGCGCATCGAAGCCGCGCGCCGCGCCTGGAACCGCGTTTCAGAACCCTGGAAAAATTTTACCGAACGGTTCGAGAATGCCGTCAGTGCATTGGAATCTCCGAGCGGCGGCAGACCCGGCGAATTCTTCGGCACCGAGCTTGAACTAGGCATGGGCTTTCCGCTTTCCGATGTTTTAATGTTCAAAGTGGAAGTACCCGAACTCCCCTTCGACAAAAAACCGCCGCGCTATTACTGGCGCGGGCGCGCATACGATTATTTTTCAAACGACCAGTGGTACACCACCGGCACAACGCGGGAAGAATATTCCCCCACCAACCCACTCCCCGGGATCGACAATACAAACGCGGTGACGTTTAACTTCAACACCGGCGAACAACGGATTTCGTTGTTGTATTCCCCTTCGCAACCCGTCTGGGTTAGCCGTCCCGGCTCCATGCTCACCGCGCCCGGTGGAGACCAATTGGATATCGTTTCATGGAACGCAACCCCCAGTATCCTGCCGGGCGAAACCTACCAGGTGGAAGCCGTGCTGAACAACCCCACCATCGAGGCTCTGCGCGCGGCGGGAACAGGCTACCCAAAATGGGTGACCGACAAATACCTCCAACTCCCGGATGATTTCTCACCGCTCATCAGCGCCCTCGCCTTCGAAATCACCGCAAACGCCGAAACCCCCTACGACAAAGCCTTTGCCATCACGCAATACCTGCGAACGAACATCGAATACTCGCCCACCATCCCCTCCGCGCCGCGTGGCGTAGACAAACTCGAATGGATTCTTTTTGAGCACAAGCAAGCCTATTGCGTATATTACGCCTCGTCAGAAATTCTTATGCTTCGCACTCTGGGTATCCCCGCCCGCATGGCGGTCGGCTTCTCACAGGGAACCGGCGTCGCGTCCGGAGAGGGATTCGCCGGCGAAGTGGAGGAGATCGAGGTCAACACCTTCAGCGTCCGCAAAGAGAACGCGCACGCCTGGCCCGAGGTCTACTTCCCCGGTATCGGCTGGGTGGAGTTTGAACCCACCGGCAACCAAGCCCCGTTAGACCGCCCGCTTGCGCCGCGCGAGAACGATTCGCCGGCAGGCTTGCTCAACCCCGGCGCGCTGATCGGCGAGGAACAACTCCCTGAGGAACCTATCGATCCGAGATTGGAAGATGAACTTGTGGAGGCTGGGACAACACAACCCGCCTCGCTTCTTCCGACCTTATATCTGTTCCTCACCCTGATCGGTATCGCCGTTGCGGCGTTTCTCCTCAACCGTCGATATTCACTTTCCGATCGTTTGCCCTCCGCCGTGCGCGCCACCATCGAACGGAGCGGCATCGAAACCCCGCATTGGATCCTCAACTGGGAACGCTGGGCGCAACTCTCTCCCATCGAAAAATCATTCGAAAGCGTCAACTTCGGTTTGCGACAAATGAGCGCGCCGGCGCAGGTAGACGCCACGCCCATCGAACGCGCCGATAAACTTATAAAGATCCTCCCCGATGCCGCCCCGCCCATCAAAATACTTCTGGACGAACACCAAACATCCCTTTATACTTCCAGAACAGCAGACCCCGTGGAAGCGCGGCGCGCGGCATTTGCGTTGCGTTCACAGATACTCCTTGCCCGCATCCGTCATTTTTGGACGGGCAAATATTCACCCAGAACCTAGGCTACCTTCAGAGGACACTTCATGGCGACGATCACGGCAAAGGCGAAAGCCATCACGATCAACGACCAGGTGATCGCAATCACCAAGCAAGCAGAGAAGATTCGCGCCTCGATCGACACCGGTACCTCCCCCAAAACGCTTGAAGAATTAAAAACACTCGAAACCTCGCTCCAGCGTATCAGCGAGGCGCTCGTACCATTCGAACAGCGGTTCAGCCACCTGCAAGCGCTCGCGGGGATCGGGCAGGTGGTTAACTCCACGCTTGATATCGACGAAGTGCTCCAAGCCGTCATGGACACCATCGTCCGCCTCACCGAAGCCGAACGCGGATTTCTCATGCTGCGCGACGAACGCGGCGAGATGGTCATCCGCATCGCGCGCAACTGGGAGCAGGAGTCCATCAACCAGAGCGAATCGTCCATCAGCCGCACCATCGTGCAAAAAGTGATCGATGCGGGCGAGGCGATACTCACCACCAACGCGCTAGAAGACAAACGCTTCAGCGGAACGGAAAGCGTGATCGCCTTCAACCTGCGCTCCATTTTGTGCGTGCCGCTGATGGTGAAGACCGAACTGACCGGCGTGATCTACACCGACAACCGCATCCGCACGGGGATATTTTCCGAAGCAGATCGCGACCTTTTAATTGCGTTCGCAAACCAAGCCGCCGTCGCCATTGAGAATGCGCGGCTGTTCTCGTCGCTCAAACGCACGCTCGCCGAAGTGACCGAACTCAAGAACCTCATGGACGACGTCTTCGCGTCCATCGTTTCAGGCGTGTTGACTGCCGACGTGCAGGACCAGATCACCCTGTGTAATCGAGCCGCCGCGTCCATTTTGGGACAAGCATCCGCCGAGATCGTCGGCAGGAAGATCGATGAGGTTGTCCCCACTTTTGCGAGCAATATCATCCCGCATCTTGAATCGGTGCGAAAAAGCGACAAGCCGGTGATCGGGCTCGAACTCAGCCAATCGCGCGCCGAAGGCGGCAACATTGACTGGCGTTTGAATCTCTCGCCGCTGAAAGACGCGGGGCAAAAAACGCAAGGCGTGGCGATCGTGCTGGACGATTTGACCGAGCGCAAAAAACTCGAAGCGCAGCGCGGATTACTCCAACGCATGGTGTCGCCCGCCGTGCTCGACCAGATCGACCCGAACAGTTTGCAAGTGGGCGGCAAGAAAGTTTTTATCACCGTGTTGTTCGCGGACGTGCGCGGCTTCACCTCGTACAGCGAAAAACATTCGCCAGAGGAACTTGTCGCTGTCTTGAATCAATATCTCGCCGCCGCCGCCGATGCCGTGCTGGCGCAGGAAGGCACCGTGGATAAATTCCTCGGCGACGCTGTGATGGCTTGGTATAACGCGCCGATCCTGCAACCCGACCACACATTGCGCGCGGTGAAGTCTGCGCTGGCGATCCGCGAGGCGATTGCAAGATTACATTCTGAGTTACCGAAAGAAGCGCATCTCGATTTTGGCGTGGGCATTCACTACGGCGAAGCGGTCCTCGGCTGGATCGGCACCGAAAAGCGACTCGAGTTCACGTCGCTGGGCGACAGCGTGAACACGACCAAACGAATTCAGGAAAACGCGGCGAAGAATCAGATCCTCATCAGTAAAGAGGCATACGAGCGCGTGAAAGACGACGTGCAGGCAAATCCCTTCGCGCCGCTGACGGTGAAGGGCAAGGCTCAACCGTTGGAGGTGTTTGAGGTGATGGGATTAAAATAATTTACGAATGACGATTTTGGATTTACGATTAGAAATTGATGGTGGTCGAGTAGCGAGCGGGGTTTGCGAGCGTATCGAGACCAGAGACTGGAGATTAGAGATTGGGGATTGATCTCACAAAACTTATCAATTGTTCCAGCCCTTTTTCAATTGGTTTGGTGTTGATAAATTCATTCACCGTATGCGCCCCGCCGCCAGAAGTAATTCCCAGCACGAGCGCGGGATGGCCTTTGCTAAACGGGATATTCGCATCCGTTGAACCCGATGTAAGCGCTGGCTCAAGTCCCTGTTCGCGGATACATTCCTGCGCAAGTTGAATGAGCGGATGATCTTTGGAGATTTCACCGGCAGGACGCGCCCCGATCACCTCCGCTTCAAACGCGACGTCAGCCTGACTCGCCTCCCCGATCTTTTTCTCCACCTTCGAGATCAACTCCGCCAGCGACTCCTGTTCCTCCGAGCGCAAATCCAACTCCAGCGAAGCCTCCGACGCGATCACATTGATCGAGGTTCCGCCAGAAATTTTCCCCACGTTCATCGTCGTGCGCGGAGTTTCGGGCAACTTCAACGAAGTCAGTTCGACGACAAGTTTCGACAATTCATGTATCGCGGACGGCTTGCCATAATCGGACCATGAATGTCCGCCCGCTGTCTTCGCTGTGATGCGATAGCGCTTCACGCCCGTGCCGCGATGATACACGCTCCCCAACGCCATCCCCTCGAGAACGAGATAGCCTGTCACCTCCGCGCCGAAACGATCCACGACCGCTTTCATCCCGCGCAAATCGCCAAGTCCCTCCTCGCCCACATTTGCGACGAACCAGATGTCCCGACTCCCCTCTCCTTTCAGGAGAGGGGCTGGGGGTGAGGTCCGCAACCCCCACAACAAACCAAACAACGCGGCGACGCCGAGCGAGTTATCCCCAATGCCGGGACCGAACACTTTATCTCCCTCGCGCCGAACTTGCAAATCTGTCTCACCTGGGAACACCGTATCCAAATGCGCCGACACGATCAACGGCTTGACCTGCGACCTTCGACCTACAACCTGAAACCGCCCCATCACATTCCCCACCTCATCAACCGACACATCGCTCAACCCCTCCTTCTCGAACAACCCGCGCACAAACTCCGCCCGCCTCCCCTCCCCAAACGTCGGCGCGGGGATTTGTTGGATTTGAATCGCAAACTCGATCACGCGCTCAGCCAGTCTCAAGTCTCAGTCTCCAATCTCCAGTCTCCAATCTCAATTCTCTAATTCTCTAATTCTCTGGTTCTCTGGTTCTCTGGTCTCGATACGCTCGCAACCACCGCTCGCTACTCGACCACCAATTACCATTTACCAATTACTCATACCTCCCTCGTCAACCCCTTCACCACATTCAATCTCGCCTCCGCCAGCCCGGGCAACACATCCAGCGGATAAAACGCGCCACTCCCCTCCAACTTCAGCGAGGCGGAAACACTCCCATAAAACACGCCTTCAAGAGGGTCGTAATTTTTGCAATAGCCGGCAAGAAAGCCGCCATTGAACACATGACCCGCGCCGGTAAGGTCTGCAAGCCTAGACGGGTAGGCGGGGATCTCGTATCTTTTCTTTACGCCAGCCGCATATAACAACTGTCCCTGCGCGCCGCATTTGATCGCCACATACTCGCATCCATAGAGCGAGACGGCTTCCGCCATCTCCCACAGATCGTGCGTCTCGCCCCAGAAAAGACCGCGCAACTCATCTTGTGAAATCAGAAGCGCTGTTACCCCGCTTAAAAACACCGGCAGGGTACGCTTCGCTTTGGGCTTCATATCCACAGATGATGGGGCAAGAAGAATCGTGTGGGTATTCCCACGTTTGAGACCGGCGATCAACTGATTCTGGGTGGAAAGGTCCATCGGACAAATCAGCGCCGCGCGCGCCGACAAATATTCTTCGGGAATATCCGTCACCACAAGGCGGCTAGCCTCCTGCCCTGCGCGTTCCTCCAGAGGCTGGTATCCAAATAAAGATTTTGGAACGGTCAACTCACGCCGTGCGAATTGCGTAACCGGGTTGGCTGGGTTGGGTTCGAACGATTCGCTATACGAGAGGAATTCGCGCACATCGAGATTCTGCGGAAGGATCTTCACCCCTGCGGTATCGAATCCGCGCCCCCTGACATCATTCAACCATGCGCGCGGATAATCATCCCCGACGCGTCCCACCAAGCCTACATCTGATTCATCCACCCAAACTCTCGCCCCTGCCCCCGCATACAACAGACTTCCGCCCGGCACATCCAACCGCGGCGAGCCGCTGGGAGGGAGTAAAAATTCGCGCGTCAGA
Organism: Anaerolineales bacterium; assembly: GCA_016789025.1. Classification (GTDB taxonomy): domain Bacteria; phylum Chloroflexota; class Anaerolineae; order Anaerolineales; family Villigracilaceae; genus Defluviilinea. The sequence goes on along the minus strand of JAEURC010000021.1, from coordinate 111,314 downwards.
TTTCCAAATACAAGATAGTGAGGAGACATGGCGCGATAATTATAAAGGGCATCAACCCCATTTTATTCGGCGAACGGTTTTGCCTTGACCGAATCTCCCGACAGTTGAATCGGCAATAGGAAGGTGAACGTACTCCCCTTCCCCACCTCGCTCTCCACCCAGATGCGTCCGCCATGCAGTTCAACCATTGCCTTTGCCACAGCAAGCCCAAGACCCATCCCTGTGTGCCGGCGCGTGAGATGGGTTTCCACCTGAAAGAAGCGTTCGAACACGCGCGGCAGATCACGCGCAGGGATGCCGATGCCACTATCCGTCACTGAGACTTTCAGGTACCCCGACTCTTCGCCGGCTTTGACGCTCACCACCCCGCCAGGGTCGGTGAATTGCAATGCATTCTTCACCAGATTGCTCAATGCAATGTTGATCTTGACCCCGTCGGCATCTATGTACAACGGATCACTGCCAGTCTCGGTTTGCAATGTAATGTTCCGCGATTTTGCCTCATCCTGAAAGGTGAGCGCAACATCTTCCACGATACGCGTCATCGAAACCTGGTTGCTGCGCACACGCGAGGATCCCTTCCGATAATTATCCACATCTGCCAGATTTTCGACGATCTCCTTCAGTTTCGTTGTGTTGCGGATGATGGTATCGAGTTGTTCGCCGTGCTTCTCGCCGATCAGTTCGCGCAAAAACGTTGCGTGACCCAGAATCAAGCCAAGGGGAGTGCGAAGTTCGTGAGAAGTGATCGCAATGAAATCTGACTTGAGGCGTTCGAGTTCCGCCAGTTCGATGCGCGCCCGCTTGACATCCTGCATCAGGGTAAAGTTCCGCATCGCCTGCGCGGCAAGCGCGCCCAATGTGCCCAGGATCGCCAAATCCTCCTCAGTAAAATGCGCGCCATCTTTTTTGTTGATGGCTTCCATCACGCCGATCACTTCGCCGCGCACCACAAGCGGAACCGCCGCCAGTGAGCGGGTATCGTATTGCGAGACGCGGTCCGGCACTTTGAAATGCCGCTGATCGATTCTCGTATCCTGTATAATCAGCGGCTGGGCATGACGGAACACCCAACCTGCGGCGCTGCCGTCGATCGGCACGCCAACCGGGCGGAGCAAATCACGATGGATCCATTGCATAGAGAGGAAGCGCAATTCCTTCGCTTCCTTGTCGTATTCAAGGATCGAAGCGAACGCGCTGTCGGTCATCTCGCTGGCTTCGGTGATCACGGTTTGTAGGAATGATTCAATATCGGGCGCCGTTGTCAAACCCCGCACCACTTCAAGCAGGCGTTCCAAATGATCTAACCGCTCGTTGGTCATCATCGCCTTGGATTATACAACACAGGCATCGTACCAACCAATCAAATTCATTGAAATCAACACAAGGAGACCCCATCAATGGCGCAAAAAAAAATACGCGTGGCGATCATCGGCGTGGGCAACTGCGCCTCCTCTCTCGTGCAGGGAGTGCAATTTTACAAGAGCGCCAAAAAGGACGACATCATCCCCGGCATCATGCACACCCAACTTGCCGATTACCACGTGAAAGATATTGAGTTCACCCTTGGCATTGACGTGAACGTGACGAAAGTCGGCAAGGACCTATCTGAAGCCATCTTCGCCGAACCCAACAATACCTATAAATTTGCCGATGTTCCCAAACTGAACGCCCCCGTTGTGCGCGGCATGACCCACGACGGGTTGGGCAAATACCTGAGCGGCATGATCCAAAAAGCGCCGGGCTCCACCGCCAATATCGCCAAACTCCTGCGCGACACGAAAACGGATGTGGTCATCAACTTCCTGCCGGTGGGTTCGGAGATGGCGACAAAATGGTATGTCGAACAAGTCCTCGAAGCGGGATGCGCGTTCGTCAACGGGATTCCTGTTTTCATCGCATCTTCCGAATATTGGAGCAAACGATTCGCGGACGCGGGCCTCCCGATCCTCGGCGACGATGTCAAGAGTCAAGTCGGCGCGACGATCCTGCATCGTCAACTCGCCACGCTCTTCGTGGATCGCGGCGTGAAGATTGACCGCACGTATCAACTCAACTTCGGCGGCAATACCGATTTCCTCAACATGCTCGAACGCGAACGACTCGAAAGCAAAAAAATCTCGAAGACCAACGCGGTGACGAGCATGATTCCGTACAAGATGGACCCCAACAACGTGCATGTCGGTCCGAGCGATCACGTGCCGTGGCTCACCGACCGCAAGTGGGCATACATCCGCATGGAAGGCACCACCTTCGGCAACGTGCCGCTCAACGTGGAGGTCAAACTCGAAGTGTGGGACAGCCCCAACTCGGCAGGCGTGATGATCGACGCTATCCGCTGCGCAAAGCTCGCCCTCGACCGCGAACTTGCGGGTCCCATCATCGGACCGTCGTCCTATTTCTTCAAGACCCCTCCCAAACAATTCCGCGACGAGATCGCCAAACAAAAAGTGGATGATTTTATTTTGGGAAAAAGTGAAGAATAAAAACCTTGCGAAGGTTTAAAACCTTCGCAAGGTTTCATTTCAATATGACATCCCGCCTCTTCCTCCCCTTCAGCCTGCTCGCCCTCATCCTCAGCGCGTGCGCCCCTTCGACTCCCCCTCCCGCACAGGACATAAGCGCCGCGCTCACTCAGGCATTCGGCACTGCGTTCGCGCAACTCCAACCGACGCCGAGTCCGCTTCCTACGGGCACCCCAGTTCCCCCTCCGACCGCGATCCGCACACCGCCCGCGTTGCCATCTACATTTGTTGCGAGTCAATTGAATCCGTTAGACGTTCCGCATACATACATCCAAGACTCATGCGAATATCTGCTCAACAAGTGGAGTTCGACCAACGCCGCGCCCGGGACGATCGTGATGGTCGTCATGTTCCACGGCATCAACAGGGACTCGGTGGACAACCCCAACGATATCCTCGTGCCCGATTTCAAACGGATGATGAAAGACCTGAAGGATCAGGGCTTCGAAGCCATCAACATGACCCAGATGGCAGACTTCATGGATCGCAACGCGAAGATACCCGCGCGTTCTGTTCTGCTCATTGCAGATGACCGTCATCAAGGCGAATACTTCGACGATCATTTCCGTCCGTATTTCAATGAGTGGGGCTGGCAAGTAGTGAACGGCTGGATCAGTTTTGAAGACGGTCCGCGCGCGATCAGCATCGACGCAAATATTGCTCAGGAAAAAGAAGGCTGGGTGGATCATCAATCGCACGGCTACATTCACAACATCAATATGAGCGATTCATCCACCGATGAATTCATCCGCACCGAATTCGAGAAATCCATCGCGGATTTGCAAACCAATTTCAACAAAACACCCATCGGCATCATCTGGCCCGGCGGCAGTTTCGGAGTCCGCCCTGTGCAGTTCGCGCGCGAATACGGCTATCGCGTTGGCTTCACCATCAACCCGCGCGGACCTGTGATGTACAACTGGATTCCGCTTGCCGACCAGACCGACCCTGCGCGTCCCGCGTATCTTCCCGAAGGCTACGTCAATGACCCGCGCATGGTCATCCCGCGTTATTGGCCCTATCAAGTGTCAGCGAACATTGACACGGTCCGTCAGATCGGCAACGAAGCCGCCGCCTACGCGGAACAGAACAAAGCCGTCGAACTCGAATACTACGATATCGTCTGCGCGCCGACGTATGGGGCAATACCCTGACATGTCGTTGCGAGGGCGATGCTCTTTCGCCCGAAGCAATCTCCGTGATATGGTTGGAGATTGCTTCGTCGCGAAGAACAAAGGCGCTCCTCGCAATGACAGTTGATTTATATGAACTCCTCCTCATTCAACGCCTACAAAACCCGCTATCGTTCCGCGATCCGCCATGTGCTTGCCGACTCTGAAAAAGGTCGGCTCGACGAAGCGGGCTTCTCCGCGTATTCGCATCGCAGTCCGCTCATCAACTGGCTATTCTGGAAACGCCTGCATATTGCGATGAATCACATCGAAAGATCCGCGCCGTATGAAAACATTCTCGATTTCGGATGCGGAAGCGGCGTGATGCTCCCTTTTCTTGCGGAGCAAGGCAAGCACGTCACCGCGCTCGATATTGACTTGCATCCTCTCGAACAAGTGAGACAACACATCCCTCTCGCCGCGAACGTGCAAACGCTCGACGCGAATCAAACTCCCATCTCGAAACTTCCGCAAAAATCTTTCGATCTCATCAATGCACTCGACGTGCTCGAACATGTGGACGATCTTCCACAAACACTCGCGCAGTTGATGAATCTCCTCAAGCCGAACGGCCAACTCGTTGTATCGGGTCCGACTGAAAATTTTCTTTATCAGATCGGGCGCAAAATTGCGGGACCCGAATATTCGGGCGCATATCATGAACGCGGCATCGCCGAGATCAAACGCGAACTCAAACGTCTCGCGCGCGTGGAACACATTGCTACGCTGTATCAGCCCATTCCGCTGTTTGAGGTTTTTGCAGCGCGAGGTAGCGCGAGATAGTATCTCGCGCTACGAAACTCAATGCCGAGCGGCAACGCGAGATAACATCTCGCGCCACGAAATTCGGGGGGATGTATACTTAACCCATGGAGTACCAGCCATACATCCCAGGGACGAAGCCAGCGGATGCGGGTCCGCTTTCGCGATTCATTCCTCCACTGGAAGAGGGAACGATCTCCCGCTGGCTTCCGCTTCACGCGTCTATGGGAGGCTGGTTACTCGACCCCTTCGGATTCTCCCCTCGACTCGTGCTCGAAGCCGCGCGCGCGGGGTATCGCGTGCTTGTGACGGTGAACAATCCCATCACGCGCTTTCTGCTGGAGATCGCGGCGAATCCCCCAACCGAATCGGACTTCAACGCCGCGCTGGCTGAACTCGAAACCGCGAAAAAAGGCGACGAGCGACTCGGCGCGCATTTGCAAGCGTTATATCGAACGACGTGTGAAAAATGCAACGCCGAAATTCAAGCGGATTATTTTTTATGGCGCAAAGAAGCGGACGCGCCGTATGCTCGCGTATACACTTGTCCGCAGTGCAATGATTCAGGCGAGCGCGTCGTCACGCAACAAGATATTGACCGCGCGAAGCAAATCGCCGCTACGGATGGTCTGCACCGTTCACGTTCATTCGAGCGTGTGGCAAAACTCGACGACGATGACCGCGTCTACGCGGAGGAGGCGATTCAACATTACCTGCCGCGTCCGCTGTATTTTTTAACGACTGTCATCAATCGCATTGACGGGTTGAATCTCACGCCTGAACGCAAACGCGCCTTGAACGCGTTGATCCTCGTCGCGTGCGATGCGGGCAACACGCTGTGGGATCATCCGCCGACACGTCCGCGACCGAAACAACTCAATATTCCAAGTCAATTCCGCGAGCATAACTTGTGGAAAATGCTGGAGCGTGGATTAAGTCTCTGGACTGAAACAGGCTCACCCGTCGTTTTCGAAGCGTGGCCTAAAAAGATTCCAGAAAGTGGCGGTGTGTGCATCTATGAAGGTCGTCTCAAAGAGTTGGCGCATGAAGTCAAAAAAGAAATTCCGATCGCGGCGGTGATCGGTTCGTTGCCGCGTCCGAATCAAGCGTTTTGGACTCTCTCCGCGTTGTGGGCGGGTTGGCTGTGGGGGCGCGAGGCGGTGGAACCGTATAAGGTCGCGCTGCGTCGTAGGCGGTATGACTGGGCTTGGAACGCGACCGCTTTGCACGACGCGTTTTCGCATTTGTTCGAGTTGTTGCCGCTCGGCACGCCGTTCTTTGGATTCATGCCCGAGCCTGAGCCGCCGTTTCTCACGTCGGCGCTTACGGCGGCAGGCGCGGCAGGATTCGATTTGAAAAGCGTCGCATTGCGAACGGAACATGACCCGATTCAAATTTTATGGAATCGAGGCGAGCATTTGAAACGTGAAGCGAATGAACAAGATGTTGCGATTGCGCGCGAAGCGATTCATGCGCATCTCATCGAGCGCGGCGAACCTGCAAGTTATTTGCACGTCCATGCGGCGGGGTTGATCGCGTTGGCAGAGGCGCGCGCGTTGAAAAACAAAAATCAAGAATTCGATGAGGCGTTGCGAGCGACAAACGCGTTGATCCAATCGGCGTTGTCGGAGGATGAGCGGTTCGTCCATTATTCGTCGGGCGAGAGTGTGGAGACGGGATTGTGGAGCGCGACTCGCCCTTCGTCTACGCCGCCAACGAACGGCGGCTCCGCTCAGGACGAGTCGCTTGCAGACCGCGTGGAAGTTGCCATCGTCACGTTCTTGCAAAAGAATCCCGACAGCATTTATCTTGAGATCGAAGATGACTTGTATCCGCGCTTTGCGGGTTTGCTCACGCCATCGAAAGCGATGATCTACGCGGTGTTGGATTCATACGCACAGCGCGAAGGCGCATCGTTGAAGTTGCGCGCGGAGGATGTCGCGTCGGCGCGGCGGAATGAACGCGAGACGATCATCCCGATGCTTGAACTCGTCGGCAAACGCTTGGGATACTCAACAAGCCTCGCGGATAAAAATCACGTGTGGGAGGAAAACAATTCCTTTCAGTTTGCGTTTTATGTGCTTGCCTCCGCGCTCGTTGGGCGGGCAATCGCTGAAACGCCATATTCGCCCGAGCAAACGATCCTCGTCATCCCTGGCGGGCGCGCGTCGTTGATCGCGTACAAAGCGGGGCGCGATCCCGCGCTTGCTGAGCGCCTGAAAAATTATCGGCTGGTGAAATATCGCTTACTCCGCGCCATGCTTGAGGTCCCTGTATTGACGCGCGAGACGTTCGAGGAGCAGATCGTTAGCGATCCGCTTGAAAAATCCAAATCACAGATGATGATGTTCTAACTTCATGTCACTCTGAGGAAGCGCTAGCGACCGAAGAGTCTCGGCTCGGCGTGTCAGAGATTCTTCGCCGCTTCGCGGCTCAGAATGACATGTCAGGAATACTATGTACAAAAAAATTCTCCCCATCCTCTTAATTCTCCTCTCCTCCTGCGTGACCGTTTCATCGGAAAATGCGCCAACGGACGCGCCGATTCTTTTCGTGACGTCTACCCTGCCCCCCACCAAGCAGGGATTAACCGTGCCGACTCCGATTCCGCCCACCGCGACGGCGACTCTCGACCCTTCGGCTCCCACGCCAACGCCAAGTTGCCGCGACAGCGCGGCGTTCGTCGAAGATGTGACCATCCCCGACAACACGAATTTTGAGAAGAGCGAAGCGTTCACCAAAACGTGGAAATTGCAAAACTCGGGAACCTGCGATTGGAAAGGGTATACCGTTGTCTTCGCCTCAGGCGAACGGATGAGCGCGCCCGATTCGGTGACTGTGCCAGAGACCGCCGCAAAATCAGACGTGGAAATTTCCGTTGACCTCGTCGCGCCCTCCGTGGACGGTCAATATCTTGGTAGTTTCGAGTTGCGTAACGAAAAGGGACAGCTCGTGCCTATCGGGATCGAAAAAACGTTTTGGGTGAAGATCGTCGTTGGCGAATCGTCACTGCTGGTTGGCACGACGAATTGTTATTACACGACCAACGCCGAGTACGTCCAGCAATTGATTGACCTGATCAACCAAGCCCGCGCAGACGCGGGTCGCGCCGCGCTGACGGTCAATCCTCAACTCACCGCCGCCGCGCAAGGTCACAGCCTCGACATGGCGTGCAACGATTTCTTCAAACAGCGCGGCTCAGACGGATTGTGGACTGGCGATCGCCTGCAGAACGCGGGGTATGCGTCCACGTATTATGTTGAACTCATCGCTTTCGGCTTGCCAGGCGACGCGATGAACCAATGGAAACTCGATCCGCTTCAATGGGACAACGTCCTCAATTCGCGCGTCACCGAAATCGGAGTGGGGTATGCGTTTGTGAGAACGAGCAGTTTAGGAGGGTATTGGACGGTGGAAATGGGGAGACCGTGATTACTAAACCTGTTCCGTTTGCAACTCGACTTATTTTTCAAGCAATCTTTTCTTTGCGGCTTCAAACTCAGCATCAGTCAATACCTGTGCTTTGTGTAATTCTGCGAGTTTCTCCAGCTGTTCCGAAATAGCAGGAATCTGTTTTATAGATTGCGCGTTACCCTGAAGTCTATCAAGAAGAATGTCGTAAACATTTTTTCCGTCTTGCTCCTTGTAGAAGACAATCTGCATTGTTTCATCAGGAACAAACCGAATGTCAAGTTCAATAATTTTTTCCCCTGTGTGATCGTCTTGAGTTTCAAAGCGGTCAACGTTTGTCAGGTTGGTAAACGGAAATAGGCGTACTGCGCGAGATGTTAATTCTCTGTTGGTTAATGGCGTTGTTGGAGGAACCTTCAAGTATGAACTGTGAGAATGTCCAACATGATTGGAGTTAAGAACACTGATTTCTTGCCGTTTTTTCTTCGGGTCATAGGCTCTGACTTTTCCAAAAGTTGGATCCCCCGCCTTCGGTGAGGCTAAAGCGGCAACCAGGAGAACAGGAATAAGAACAGGCGCAAGTAAATCTACCAAAATATTCCCTCCTAAATCATTTTCATACTCGGCGTGGAATAAAACCCTTACTATCCTTTGCTGAGTCAGTATCAAATATCCAAAGGGATAGCGATCTATGCCCGAAGTGTTATTAAATTGAGCAATGTTCCCAACCCATAGAATATTCTCACCTTTGATAATTTCTTGTTCGACGATGTTAAAGTCAGATAAAAAGGGTAGAGAAACAGGAAACTTATCTTTGTATGAACTCATTAGAAGAGAAACAGTTTGCCAACTTTGGTCATTAAGTGTGATATTGATTTTTTCGGGTGAGCCAGATTGAAGACTCTTATTTATAGCGGATTGGATTATTTGTTGCGTTTGATTTCCCCATTTTTGCCAATCGTTTGAGCGTGTTGAACAATATTCTCCAATAGCATCACTAACTATTTTCCATTGCTGAATACTCAACGTCATAGCAGGTGATTGATTAGTGGTCATCTTCACATCCTTGCACTGAGCGCGACGATTATGGTTTATACAGCAAATTTGCCGTATAGCACCTTATATCATTCATATCGCATTATACAACCGCATTCCGAAAGGGCATAGCATGAATCCGCTTTGTTGCATCCGCAGTTTAACTGCGGATGCATCTAGGCAATTCACCTTCCCCACCTCGGTTGCCAATCTGAGATTGTGTTGTTCGTGAGGCGGGTTAGCCCCGTCCCATCGGGGTGAATGATGTAGATTTCGTTGTCCCCGTCGCGGAAGGAGGTGAAGGCGATCCAGTTTCCATGTATGAAAATAGATCACGATCACGAATTCTTCACTTCGCAGTTTTTCTCCGCTTTTCGATTTCGCTCACAATATCGTCAAGGGATTTATTTGCAAAGAGGATTTCCCGCTCTTGTGTGTAATTTCCGTAGCCTTGAGTAAATTGTTTTAAAAAGCGGACAGCATCCACCACGCCTAACTCTTTGTAGAGCAGGTGAATTGCTTGCTGATTAATCTCGATTAGCGGTTTCACATCAGTGATCATTTTTCAATCTCCTGAATCAAATCAACTGGATTCACTACTTTCACTGCCAAATCTTTGACCTTCTTTGCATTACGCAATAACCTATCATCGCAGGTGCAGAAATAATCAGCATTGCCCGATTCTGCCAAAGCAAGATGGAGTGCGTCAAGCGGTCTTATGCCAACCTGCTCAATTTCCGCTGCGCGAGATGTCTCTTTCTCTGCAACAACGAGAACATCCTTTGCCTTTGCCAAAACCGATAAGGTGTGTTCTTTTCTTACAGGCAAAGGGCTTTCTTCGCTTTCATAAAGCAACGCCTCTGACGAAAGTAATTCAGCCTGCCCAAGATCGCAAAAAGAAATAATGCCCAGAACGGCTTCCGACTCCAACACAATCCGTACTTGATTCGAGGTGTCAAGCGGTCTTTGAATGGCGCACAAATCAAGATAGATTTTCACGCTGATATTTTAACACTTTTTGACCCGCATCCAGCAGTTGAACTGCTGGATGAACACCTCAATTTCCCCACCTCGGCTGCCAATCGGAGATCGTGTTACTCGTGAGCCGCGTCAACCCCGTCCCGTCGGGGTGGATGATGTAAATTTCGTTATTACCGTCGCGGAAGGAGGTGAAGGCGATCCAGTTTCCATCAGGCGACCAGGAGGGACCGAGATTGTCTCCGCCGTTCGTGAGTTGGACGAGCCCTGTGCCGTCCACGTTGATGATGTAGATGTTGTGGTCGCCTGCGGGTCCGCGATAGAACGCGAGTTGAGTCCCATCGGGTGACCAGGTACTGCGTCCGCCCATGTTATTCAAGTCCGTCACTTGCTGGATGTTCGAGCCGTCGGCGTTCATCACGAACAGTTGACGCTGTCCACTGCGCGAGGAGGCAAACGCGATCATTGAACCGTCGGGCGACCAGGTTGGGTCAATGTCGTCGCGGTCGGTGAGCGGACGCGGGTTGTCGCCATCGGGCTTCATCACCCAGAGTCCGTCTCCGCTTTTGGCGAAGACGATCAAGTCTCCGCTGGGGGAAAGCTCGGGGGCGTAGAGACTGCCGATGTCGCGGGTGAGGCGTTGCAGTCCATCCCCATTGACGTTGATCGAGTAAATTTCAAATCCGCCGCTTCGTTTGGATGAAAAATAGATCGTCCCCCCGTCGGGTGAGAGCGAGGGATAGAACGCGGTCGCGGTGAAATCGGTGAGTTGTTCGCGCCCTGAACCGTCCGCGTTCATCAGGCAGATCTGGTCAATCTGTTTGACGTAGCACGCGAAAACAATTTTGCCCGTTGGGGGAGAGTCGTTGAAGATTGGGATGGAGGTGGGAGAAAGAGATTCGGTGGGAGGAGGCAGCGGCGTTAAGAATTGGAGAATTTGAGAATTGGGGGTTTGGGTTGGTGGAGCGAGTTGCGTAGATTCGGAGGACGGCGCGGGAAAGTTTTGAACGATGTACACAAACCATGCAACGATGCCGCACAGCACGAGGACGCCGCATCCCAAACCGACGAGGAGAGTCTTGTCGAAGATCGAAGTTAATTTGTTTTGCGAATCCATCGTGCGATGGATTGTAATTGAAATCTGGCATGTCACTTTGAGGGACGCCTCGCGTTTCGAGGGTCTCTGTTTCGCGGGGCTAAAGCCACCTGCTCAGCACATGGAAGCCCTTCGGGCTGGCGTAACGAGTCCGCTTTGAGCGGACTTTCATGAACTGAGGCAGGGCTTCAGCCCGCCGAGAACGGCGATGAAAGCAAAAGAGCATCATCAGACTCTTTTCGCGACCGAGGGTCTCGGTCTGTCGTATCGGAGATGCTTCGTCGCTCCGCTCCTCAGCATGACATGGACGGTCATTATTTCAACAAATTTCTCATAACAGGCACGTAATCAGGAAAGATCTGATCTGTCGCGGGATTGTTCAAGCGTTTCTGCAAAACTTCGGAGAGCACATCGCGATAATCGGTCGTGACGGCGAGGTCGCCTGGTCCGATCATTTGACCATCCTCCAGCCCAGGCCATTCGCCGTGGACTTTGCCGCCGTCCACGTTGCCGCCCATCACCATCATCATGCTACCGTGTCCGTGATCGGTGCCGAGGCTTCCATTCTCGGAGGCGCGGCGTCCAAACTCAGACATGGTGACGACGGTGAGATTCTGCATGTGGTCTTGCATGTCCGCGTGAAATGCCGCCATGCCATCGGCTAAATCTTTCATCAGATTCGGCATGATGCCAATCGTTGAGCCTTGCGCGAAGTGCGTGTCCCAGCCGCCCACGTCAATGGCTGAGACTTCGAGACCCACTTCGGCTTTGATGAGCATGGCGGTTTGTTTGAGCGCGAGACCGAATTCAGAATCAGGGTAATTGGTAAATGGGGATTGGTAAGTGGCGGGGTCGAGTGTTTCGAGAGTGTCCATGATCGAGAGCGTGTCTTGTCCCAACACATCATCTTCATAAACAACATTCAACGCCGCTCGCATTTGTTGCAGAGCGCGCGGATCGCCGCCGAGATGAAAATCCGCGATCGAACGCAACGCGGAGACTGGGACGCTTCCGCTCAGACTCCTCTGCGGGCGGGTTCCCATCCCCACCGCTCGAAGCGGTGACGAGTTGCCTGTGTTCAACGTGGCGAGGTGACGACCGATCCAACCTGACGCGGGACCGCGCTCATCGTCCACGCCGCGCTCCATGAGTTCCATCGCTTTGAAGTGACTCCGCGATTCGTCTGGCGCGCCGCACGCGTGGATGATGGCGAGTTGATTCGACTGCCACGGATCAAGCAACGCGCTCATGGATGGGTGAAAGCCGAAGAAGCCATCGAGGTCAATTGCTCGGTCAGCTTTCTTCTTTGCGCTGTCGTCAGGTCTTGCCACTCCCAACGTGGGTCGCATCGCATAGTACGCCTCTTCGCCATGCGGCACGACCATGTTGAGAATGTCCGCGGCGCCGCGCAGGAAGATGACAACGAGCGTGTCGCCGCGCGGCGCAACGTTGTGAGGCGCGAACGCAAGGCGCGGCATCCATGATTTTTGTTGAAGGGTGGGTAGGGTTTGTAGCATGTTTACTCCTTGGTATGTCATGCTGAGGAGCGAAGCGACGAAGCATCTCCGACACGATCATCGAGACTCTTCGGTCGCTAGCGCTCCCTCAGAGTGACATGGCGAGTCAACGCCACTGAAACGCGGGCGAGGCGAGAATCCCTGCGGCGAGGATTTGCAGAGTCTCCTCAGGCGTGGCATCGGCTGAATGGACTGCATCAATCAGCCCGTCGCGTTCGATGCGTTCTAGAGGCGCGCCCAAAAGCAGAGAGGTGAGAGAATCCACATCGTCGGCGAGAATGCCCGAAGAGCCGACATCCAATAAATGATTTAAATTATTTTTCGAGCCAGAAATTTCATCGCGCATCAACTCGAACGCGAATTGCCAACGCGGCATGAGATTGCTTTGCCACGGCTCACTGCGATCGGGATAACCATCGGGCGTGGGCAAATTGAAATATTGCTGACCCATGCGAAGCAGATAATCAGCGAGCGCGCCATCGGTTTCGGTGTTGGTGAGTCGCAGGGCAGACGCGATGAAGTTCGCGGGGCGTTTGTATTTCGGTTGTGCGAGCGCAAGACCATCGAGCAAAATGACTCGCAACACAGATTTGATATCGCCGTTCGTGTTGAGAAAAGTTTGCGCGGCTTTCTCGACGATCTCTTGCGGAGGATCATCGGCGATGAAGCGACGAGTTAATTTCGTTGCGATGAATCGCGCGGTGGATGGATGCGACGCGAGACGCTCGATAACTTGCTCCGCTTCACGCTGACCGTTCGGCTGGATCGCCAAACCCAAAACATTTTTCGCCCCTTCATCATGGATGTCTTTATTGAAAGTGAACTCGCCTAACCAAAAATGTTCTTTGACCGTCCAACCCGTGAGACAACGCGCGAGTTCCATCACGTCGTTTTGAGTGTAGCCGCCGTCCACGCCGAGGGTGTGGAGTTCCATCAATTCACGGGCATAATTTTCGTTGGGATGACTTTTCTCGTTGACGTGGTTATCGAGATAGACCAACATCGCGGGCGAATGCGCCGACGCCCACAGCAGATCGCGGAAGTTGCCGAGCGCGTGTTTCCGAATCACTTCGCGGTCGTCAACAGGCTTGAGATAAAACAGCGGTTCCTTCTCGATGAAGATGTTGAAGTGGTCGCTCCAAAATTCGACCATGATCTCGTAGAGTTGGCGTTTGCTGTAAATCTGGCGAAGCAATGTTGCCTGGCGTAATTCGCGCGCGGGTCGTTCGCGGTCGTAGCCGTCGAAGAGTTGATTGGTGACGCCTTCGATCTCGTTCGCGTCCATGTTCAAGGTTTTAAAGTTTGAAAGTTGCAGGGTGCAGGCAAGGTCGTCAATGGATTCGAAATCGAGTTGCTCTTCGATGAAGGCGTGCAATCCGATCTCTGCGAAGCGGGCGCGTTCCTCGACTCGAGGTCCAAACGTGAGGCGATTCAGCGCGAGAAAATCTTGCGCCTCGAGGGGAATCCACGGGAGGGCAGGGAGTCCGCCCGCGAGTCGTCTGTAAATCGGAGCGCAGGAGGAAAGCGCGGCGCTGGCGGTGACGAGGGCGGAGAGTTTGAGGAAGTCGCGGCGGGTGAGCATGGTAATTGGTAATTGGTAAGTAGTAATTAGAGGGCGGAGGGGTGAGGTGTGAGGGAAGGAGACTAGAGACTGGATGATTAGAGGATTAGAGGATTGGTGGGTATAGAAAGTGGAATGTGATGGGTTTACTTACTTTCTACTCTCCACTTTCTACACACCTTCCGCTTTCAACGTGTTTACATGTGTACCTGTTTCCGTGTTTACCTTCACCCTCGGCATCCAATTCAATAGCGCAAATGCTGTCGCACCGAAGGAGGTGATGAGGAGGGGAATCCACACGAAGAGCCAGCCGATGAGCGGGAAGAAGGCGGCGAGTTCGAGGATCACCGCGCCACGGATGAACGCGTTGAAGGGCGAATAGTTATTGCTCGTTTGTCTCATCCGCTCGCCGAGGTGCGCGGCGATGCCAGCCGAACCGATGGAGGAGTACGCAAGCGACGCGCCGAGCAGAATCCACGCAAGGGATTTGGCGGGACCGATCGGCAATGCCATCAAGATGGTGATGGGGATGATGAGCGCAATGACGACGATGAGTCCCAGCCAGAAGGTGGCGCCGAGGGATTTTTCGACGCGGGTCTGCGCGCGCTGGATGAGTTTTGGGAACAACAGCCACCACGCGGAGAGCATCGCAGGGAACGCGACGCCGATGATCAAGAGGATGAAGAAGATGGCGGAAATGTCTGCCATGGGGAATGTCCTTTCTTTTGGTTGATGTATGGGATACAGGGGGATGAGGGGAAAAGTTGCAGGGATTTTCTTACCACAAAGGGCACGAAGGATTTAAAAAGAAAAGACGCGGGGTTAGCGCGTCTTGTGTGAAAAACCTGACAGGTCTTCGGTTCACGAAAGCCAATCAGAACATTCGAGTAGACAAAGTCAATATCGGGCTAGGTTTCTCGGAGACCTGTCAGGTTTATGGTGTATCGCGTTGGAAGAATCCCAAGATCACCGCGCCGAAGCCTGTGAGGGCGACGAATGGGAAGAGCAGGAACCATCCTACAAAGGGAATGGCGGATGAGAACGTGAGGATCACCGTTCCCCAAAATGATTTTTTCCATGTTGGAAGATCGGGAAAGATGCGCTCACCGAGCAGGCTGACCATCGCAGAGAGACCAAGGCTGAGGAAGATCGTCAGAACAGTTGCAAGTAATAACGACGGGATCGTTACGATGAATTTGATCACACCATTCCCGACACTATCGGCAATTCCCAACAACACAACTGCAATCGTGCCGAAGAAAAGGAAGTTGACAAATCCGATTCCAAGAGAACGCGCGGGGAGTTGCTTCGCCACGTTGAGGGTTTTCAAGACGCGCTTGTTGAAGAACGCGCTGACGACAAGAAAGTAACAAGCGAAGGCAACGGCGAGTAATGTGACGAGCAGTGCTACACGGATGATTTCGGTCATGTATGGTCTCCTGAATTTCGCGTGTAGTTGGCGTTCTCTAACGCCAACGGACGCGTTAGACGCCTATGGCGCGCGTCCTACGCAATTATCGAATTTGCTTCCTCAACAGCAACCCATTCCCCACCAGCCAGAGCAGGGATGCGCCAGCGAGGGCGAGGGAAAGGGTGAGGGTCGGGATTTGAAGAGGCGGCAATGTTGGTAAATTGGGTAATTGGTAATTGGTAATTGTTGTGAAGAGGTTAAGCCACTGCGATTGGATTCGGAAAAATATTTCGGTGAACGATGGCGTTTCAATCGCAGGCAAGAGATTCATCACAAACGGCGCGGCGGCGACAAGAGCGATCAATGCGAGCGCGGCTTGGAGAGTCGCTGTCAGCGTGAGCCAGCGTGGGAGTTGGGGAACCAGTTGTCCCGTCGAGGCGAAGCGGACGGCGAGGTTGGTGGATAAAGCTATGTCGGGGAGGGAATCCAACTCGGCGAATAAAGATTGAAGCACGGTGAGACGCGCCGCGCAATCCGCGCATGAGGCGAGATGCGATTCGATGTCCGCGCGGTCTGGGATTTCGTTATCAAGATATTCGTTCAACTGTTCGTCAGTCAGGTGCATGGAGTTTCTCCGCCAACAATTTGCGGGCGCGGAAGAGATGACTCTTCACGTCGCTCAATGGGATTTTTAACTCAGCCGCGATTTCATCGTACGACAATTCTTGATAATGCCTGAGTTCGACGACGACGCGATAATGCGCGGGCAACGACGCGAGCGCGCCGCGGATCTGCTCGCTTCGTTCTCGCGCCTCAACCTGCTTCTCAGGTCGTTGACTTTCATCGGCATCCCGATCCTCGTCGAGCGGCGCGGAGACTTTTTGCGACTCGAGATGATTGAGGCACAAGTTCGCCGCGACGCGCCTCACCCACGGACCGAACTCGCGCTCGAGATCGAATTGTTCGAGGCGATTATACGCGCGCATGAACGTGTCTTGCGCGAGGTCTTCGGCTTCGCCGCGCTCGTGCAAAATGCGGTAGCAGACGTTGAACACGTTGATCTGATAACGCGTGACGAGTTCACTGAACGCGTCGCCGTCACCGCGACGGGCGCGGACGATCAGGTCGCGGTCGGTGGGCGCGGTCATGGCTGAATTGTAGTACAGGAGTCGGTGGGGAAAAGTTGCAGGGGAAATTCAGAACGAGTACGAAACTTCTCTTGAACAAACTTTATTTGATAAAGGACATGAACTCTTCTCGTTCCAATTCGCAATCGCGAAGAATTTTCAACATCAAGCCGGGACCGATTATTTCACTTCGATGAACTGGCACCACCGTGCTTCTCCCATCGGGGTGTCGCAAAAAATGGTGGCTTCCTTTGATCCGCAATACTTCAAAACCCGCCTTTCTCAAAGCGACAATAACCTGTTGCCCCGTGAGCCGCGCCAGCTTCGCCATCAAACCTCAACAGCGATTCGTTGTACGCCTACAAACTGGTTTCTTGGATAATCCTTTTCCACCTCAAGACATAATTCAATCGCTTCTCGAATCCGCATCATCAATTTATCCAGCGACTTTGCCTGAGTATGGCAGCCTTGCAGTTCAGGCACACTTGCAACGTAATAACCGTCAGAGTCTTTTTCAATTACAACGCTAAACTCTTTTGTCATTGCTTTATCCTTTCTCATAATTCAATTATAAACCAGAATAAAACCCTGTTAACTCCAAGGGTTAAAATTCTATTATCGCTTATTTCGCCAAAATCTTATTCCAATCCATCATCGTCTTCATGTGTTCGGTCGGAACCTGACCTTCCGGCACAAAGCCGACGAACGAACGGTTGTAGAGATCCTCT
Source organism: Anaerolineales bacterium (assembly GCA_016789025.1). Taxonomy (GTDB): domain Bacteria; phylum Chloroflexota; class Anaerolineae; order Anaerolineales; family Villigracilaceae; genus Defluviilinea. The sequence goes on along the minus strand of JAEURC010000021.1, from coordinate 93,991 downwards.
GTGCCGTCGTCGAGATTCCAGCGGAGCGAGTTGCGGAAGACGCCGAGGCAGGATGTGCCGCGGAAATCATCGGGCAGGGAGGTTTCAAAGGTGTACACATACGTGCCGTCGGCGGTATCAACGACCTCAACTACCGTCGCTTCGTGGATCCACCTCAGCCATTGATGTTCGGGGATCGGTTTCTTGTTAGCGTCTACTGTGGTGCGGTTCCGCGTGATCGGCTCGCCCATTTTGTATTGCCACGAAGAAACAGCAGGCGCGTTCTTTCCACTTCGATCTTTTTGCTTCTTCCCGACAAAGTTCCCCAGCAGACCTTGCCCATTCGCATCTTCCACACCTTTGGCGATCTGCCATGGACTCGGCTCGCCGCCGACAAATCTCAGCCAAAAGATGCTCGCGCCCTGTGTGTAATGTTCCGCTCCCGTCGGGCGGATAAACGTAACGCCCGAGGTCTTCGCTTTGAACAATTTGAAATAACGCGCCGCGTTTTCAGTCAATCCGCCGGGCGGCAAATGTCCACGGATGTGTTGCAGGTGCTCGGCGGTCTCATTGCACACCGCGCGCGAGACGATCAGTTCGTGGCTCTGCCCGTGTTCGGGTCGCCACATGCCGGTGTTATCCGTCGCCCACTTGCTGAGGAGCGGATAAAAAGTTTTATCGGCAAATCGAATCTTGTCTTCCTCGGCAGAAAAAGTTTCCCAGCCCGGCGCGGTGACGTAATTGACTCGCAACGGCGTGAGCAATACGATCATCTTCCACGCCCACGCGGGGAATTGACCCTTCATCGCCTCCAACTTCGCCAACGCCTGATCGGTCGTCATGGTCATGAATTCGTATTTGGCTTCCGCTTCCGCCAAGCCGTCCAAACCGATGCGGCGGGATTGCGGTCCGCGGGCTTTGACTCCCTGCATGTGCAGCGCAATGCGGTCCTTCCAGACTGTTTCAGTTGCCTTCGCCAGCCCGGGCTTGTTCACCCCCGCCCCTTCGTACTGGGCAATCTTCTCCTTACAACGCGCTTCCACCTCCCCGTCGGACAGAGCCGCTTGTGCTTTCTTCACTTCCTCCACGCGCAGGCGCACGAGCAAATCCTTCGGGTCTGCCCACGATCCATGCGCCGATTTGTAGCGCATCCCCGAAAAGTGGACGATCATGTATTGAAGCCAGACCGGGAAACGCTTCGGCTCCTTCTCGAACCTCGCGCGGATATCCGCCAGCAGTTGATATTGATCCTTGCCTTCGAGGGTCTTGGCGTATTGCTCCGTTTTCAAACGCGCAATGTCTTTCACGGTGACGGGCGTTTTCGAATCGTAACTCCGCAAAAATTCCTCTTCGGGCGTTTTAAAGTTCGGGTCGGCTTTGGTGAGTTTGTACCATTCCAGTTTCGGCGCGCCGAGTTTGTCGTAACACAGGTCGAACTCGCGCAGTTTTTCCATCTCCTCCAACAACATCGGGATGGACGATTCGCTTTTGAGTTTGTATTCCGCCTGCACCTTCGGGCGGTTCGGATGCTCGGGGAGCATCCCATCGAGCTGGCGCTGGAGGTAACGCGCCCGGTCGCGCACGAATCCCAACTGCAATTTGAACGATTCGATTCGGCTTTGGATGAATCCCCGTTCCCCGCGGATATCCTTGGGCCACGACGCGATAAAGAGATCGTGATTTTTTTGAATGAGCGCCATCGCCTCGGGTTCGACGGGTTTGTATTTGGCAAACGCGCCGCTCACATCTTTGGCGAGGAAATACGTTTTGAGTTTCGAGTAATTATCGATCTCCGCTTTGCGCGCGGCTTCCATCCCTCGTTTATATTCCGCCACGTCTGCGGTCAGCGCCGAGATGTCTTTGTTTTTATACTCCGCCCACAGATCGGCTTCCTTGAAGAAGACCAGAACGTCGCGCAGTTTGACGAGCCTCATCGGGTAAATATCTTTGAGCAAAATGTCGTTCTGCCACTGGAAATATTTTTGAGCCGCCACGGTACGCTCCTTGAATTGGATTCTGAATTGATTGTATTCCATTTTGACGAAAGACTGCGAATCAAAAACCCCTTCGGGCTGGTTCACCCTCGGGGGCTTTTCTCTACTCGTTCAGTTTTCGCGCATCATTCCCACAGGATCGGACCGGTCTTGCGGTAATTCTTCGCCAGCGCTTCCAAATCCAGAATATTGATGATGCCATCGTTGTTCAAGTCTGCGCCGGGTGGCTCAGACGTTCCGTAGCTGAAGCCAATGGTCATGGCGTCGAATTGGTCAATGGAGCCGTCGTCGTCAATGTCGCCAGCCAGCAAAGCGATGACAGGCATCGCGTGCGTTTCTCCATCGGACAAAGTGACCTGTCCTTGAATGCGGAGGAATCCGTTCGCCGTGGCGACGATGTTGTATGTTCCCGCCGGGGCATCGAGCCTGAACGTCCCATCCGGGTTCGCGTTGACCGACGCCACAAAATTATCGCTCAGATCATACAACCGCACGGTGACAACTTTCGAGGCGATCACTTGTCCCGTGACTGCCGCGCCCGGACCTGCTGTGGCTGTAGGCGGAGACGATGTAAACGTTTGTATGGGAATATCCGTAACGGTCGGGGTTGGCGACCCAGCAGGAACTGATGTGAATGTCGGTGTCGGTGACCCAGCTGGGATGGAAGTAAATGTCGGCGTTGGCAACGGCGCGTTCGGACCCGCGATCTTCTGCACCGTGCCGCTTGAATAATCGGTGAGATACAGTTCGCCCGCTTCATCTTCTCCGAACGAGGAGATGAAGAATGAGGTATCTACAATGAGATCGGAATCCCAAACGCCGGGCGACTGTTGCAAGAGTCCCCAAATTTCTCCACTGCAATAGTCGCCGTAGAAATAGATGCCCGTCATCGGCGCCGACTGCGAGCCGCGATAGACGTATCCGCCGGTCACGGAGCAGGTCACTCCCGTATTGTCATATTCTGCCACTGGGAAAACTTTTCCGCTGGTGTCGCATCCGCTGGAGGGGTTGAAGCATAGACTGCCCTCTATCACGCGCCAACCATAATTCAAGCCGCCAGAGGATGAGGTGGATTCAAAGTCAATTTCTTCGCGACTGCCCTGCCCCACATCGCCGATATACATATCTTGAGTTGCGCGGTCAAATGAAAACCGCCACGGGTTGCGAAAGCCATAATCCCAAATTTCGCCGCGCGCGCCTGAGACGCCGACAAAAGGATTATCCGAGGGGATCGAATACGGACTGCCCGTGTTCACATCCAAACGAAGAATTTTTCCCAGGAGGGCATTTGTGTTCTGCGCGTTGTTGGGAACATCGCCCCCGCCTCCGCCATCGCCCGTTGACCAGTACAGATATCCGTCACTGCCGAACGCGAGCATCCCGCCGTTGTGATTCGCGTTGCCCGGATGCGGAATGGTCAACACCGTCGCCGCGCTGGCAGGGTTCGCTACATTTGGGTCTGAGGAAACAGAATACTTTGCAAGAACGAGATTGCCAGACGTATCGGTGTATGCGACAAAAAACAATCCGTTGGATTCGTAGTTGGGGTGAAAGGCGAGTCCCAGCAGGCCTTCTTCACTTCCCGATGAACCCACGATCGAGGTGATGTCTAAAAAAGAAGTTGGAAGCAGACTACCCGTGTTGGTGATCACTCGAACGCGCCCAACTCTCTCTAACACAAACAATCGCCCAGAGCCATCACCCGCGTTCGTTACAAACACCGGTTGCGAAAGACCAGAGACGACTGGAACAAAAGACAGGGATGGCACCAAATCACCGGGACCGAGCGGGGTCGAGATCACTGTCGGGGTCGCGGAGGGAAAGGTCGAAGTGGGGATCAATGTTGAAGTGGGCGAGGCAGGCGCAACCGTCGAAGTGACCGGCAGCGTCGGTGTGGATGATCCAAGAACCGTGATGCTCGTCCCAACATAGGGAATACTCGTCAACGCGCCGTTGCCTTGCGAAATGCGCGCGGTGCAGTCAATGGCGGTCAGTCCCGCTTGTAAACCTCGCGCGGTGAAGGTAAAGACCGCGCCGCTTGTGGTCGCTTTGTTGCCTTTTTTGCCAGCGATGGCGGCGATGAAACTTCCGCCTTGCGGACCAAAGATCGTCGTGGCGGGGTCGGCGCCGAAAAGATTCGTAAAGGTGATATTGCTCGCTTCGATCAGAGTCGCGTTATACGCGCAGGTAATTTCCGCGCTGGCGTATCCATCAACAGGCACGTTGTTCAAATAGACAGTGACCAGCGCGGTGTCGCCCACTGTCACATTCGATGTGTTCACCGATGTGGAAATATACGGACCCGATAACGCGGTGCTGGTCGCCGTGGGAATCAGCGTTGGGGTTGATGTTGTGGAAGTTGTAGGCGTTGAAGTTGCCGGTATCGGCGTTGGCGTGGTGGATGTTTCCATCACATTCAAGAGGGGTACGAACAAGCCAAGGCTGTTACCGTTCTTGACAAAGGTTGTAGTTTTGAACAGTGAGTTATATTTGAACTCCCAGCCCGCGAACGTCGCACCGACCATGTTGGGGCGTAGTGAAAAATGCAAATGCGGCGTATCCTGGTCTTCACTGCCGAGGCACACGGGCTGTTGAACTGAAGCATTTGCGATCACTGCCAGTCGTTGATTGCGCGTCACCGCGTTGCCCAACTTCACCTGAAAATTTGCGAGATGCTGGTATTCAGTCGTCCAGCCGCCGCTGTGAGCAATGATCAAATGGCATTTGGAAATCGCCACCACCGTACCATCGGCGGCGGCGGTCACCCAGGCGTTGGAGGTGTTCTCGCCTTTTTTCATTTTTGTGTGCGGCGCAAAATCAACCGCTCCACCGTTGGCGGGGTTGTGCGAACTGGTGGCGTGACGCCCAAACCCATCATACGCGACCCACGCCTTGCCCAACTCCCACGGCAGTTGGAACATATCCACTGGCGGGAGCGGCGGCGCGGCGCGAACAGGCTGACCCTGCGATAGAAGCGAGGTCAGTAACATTATCAAAAATATGGCGCGAAGAATCTTATTGGACATTTCTCCTCGCATCTTTCCACGGGGCGGTTTGATTCGCCTTTCGATCGGCCGAATCGGTAACCCCAACATCATGATGGTTTTCGCAATACGCGGTAGACGCCGAACAAGCCCACCGCGATCAGAATCACAAGGATAACCACGATGTATCCGATCGAGGTTCCACTTTCGGGTTCTGGCGGCTCGAGCGCCAGCATCGAACCGCTATCTTGCGGAGTGGCTTGCGTTACGACTTCTTTGTCGATGAACAAGGAGACATTCCGCTCACCGACCAGAACGCTCAACAAAGGCGCGGCAAACCCTTCGGCGTTGCGGATCGCCAGCGCGGCGCTTTCCAGATACAGGCTGGTTTCACATCCTTGCAGGGAGGTAAATCTCACCTCCGCCAGCGCCCCGTTAATCGTTTGAGGCGTGGTACTGGCATACGAGCCATCTACCAGACCGGTGAGTTGCGGAAGTTGCAAGCCATTCATTCCCGCGATCGGGCTGGAGGCATTGACTGGGCGCAGGCATTCCGGATCGTAGCGGATTTGGAACGTGAATCCCTGAACGGGCGTAGCGGATGAGGCATTGACCGTGACGAGAACAGTCTCGCCTGTTTTATAGGATGTGTTGATAGCGCTCAGCCAGATGGTTTCCGCGCCTTGGGCATACGCGTGGTGAATGCCGATCAACGCGACAAGGATCGCCAAAAATAAGGGGATAATTCGTTTCACTGCATGCTCCAAAATTCCGGGCGCGCTACCGCGCGCCCGGAATTCATTATCCGATTATTCCCAAGTTGTGGGGCCCGTGTCGCGATAGTTTTGCGCCAGCAGTTCGAGGTCCAACACGTTGATGACGCCGTCGTTGTTCAAGTCGGCGGCGGCAGGAGTGGCGGTGTTGTAGCTCATGCCTATGGTCAATGCGTCGAATTGATCGATCACATTGTTTCCATCAATGTCGCCAGCCAGCAAGGTGATGGTCGGTTTCGTGGTCGTGTTCCCCGGCAGGATGTTGGCAGAACCTTGCGCGGAGAGGAAACCGCTTGCAGTGGCAATCACCGTGTAATTGCCCGCCGGCGCAACCAGGTTAAACGTGCCATCCGGGTTGGCGTTGACTGAAGTGACCGCCACATTACCGGAGAACAGAGTCACAATGACCTGCTTGCCTGCGATGACCTGTCCTGCGAGCGTGCCATCCGGGGAAGTTGTGGGGGTTGGCGAACTTTCAGGCGTGAACGTGGCGGTAGGCGTTGGCGATTCAGCCGGTGTGGAGGAAGCGGTCGGTGTGGCCGACTCAGCCGGGGTGGAGGTGAACGTCGGTGTAGCGGTTTCACCGGGCTGTGACGTTGGCGTGGCGGTCTCACCGGGTTGAGAAGTTGGCGTGGCTGTTTCACCTGGCTGTGATGTGGCAGTTGGGGTATCACCGGGCGCCGGGGTAGATGTGGCGGTGGGGCCGCTTCCATTCACAGTCAGATTCATCCCAGTGGATGGGAGGGAAGTCAGCGTGTTATTCCCTTGCGAAACGCGCACAGTACATTCGATAGCAGTTTCACCTGCCTGCAACGCGGTTACGTTAAAGGTAAAGACTGCTCCACTGGTGACAGCTTTGTTGCCATTACTTCCTGCAATCGCCACGATGAGCGCGCCGGGCTGAGGTGTGTTCATAGCAACAACAGGGTCGGCTCCAAAAAGATTGGTGACGACCGGCATTCCCACGCTGACGAGGCTGGCATCAAAGTTACAAGTGAACTCCGCGCTGGTGTATCCTTCCGCAGGGACGTTATTCAAACTCACAGTAACAACGGCAACCTCACCCACGTTCACACTCGTGGGCGTAACAACCGTGGAGACAGAGGGACCGGTACTGACCACATCCCGCAGGGTCATGAAGTAAAACCCGGCGCCTGAATCAGGCTGAACTTGCACATAGAACGTGCCCGCTGATTGGGCCGTAATGAACGAGCTGACGCCGCGTGTGATTTCAACGCCGTTCACATCTTGCAAGATGAGCAGGGGCACCAGGTCTCCAGCCGCCGTATTTGCTTTCACCTCGAAGGTGTGCGCTTCGGTCAGTTCGAGTCGCCATTTTTCATGGATGACAGATGACACGTATCCGATGAAAGTGGCATCCCAGATATTCAGGTTGCGGTTGATGACAATGGGGTCCTGTGGAACAGCGGCGGGGGAACTCGCAGATACAACCTGTCCGCTTCCAAACGTGCTGAACAGTAATGCGATCAAAACAAAGACTTGAAACCGACGTTTTAATTTCATGGTTTTTCTCCTCACACTAAACGTGACATATCAATACAATGAATATGTTCTGCTTCTATTGTATGACCGAGGTTACGAATCCCGCGTTGCAGTAAAGTTGCCGCGAAGTTGCAAAACGATTGCGCAACACATGGGACTTTTGGGTGAGGCAGAAATGGACCACATCCGTTGAATCGATGCGCATTACCTTAAACCCTGATAGAATGGGGAAGAGAAAGCCCTTCGCGGGCTTTTTTATTGTAAACATGTAATGCCAACCTAAGTTGGCGCTACTCAAGGATGCCTTTCATGCACTACAACCTCCGCCTGTTCTGGCGCACGTTCTATCGTTCATTCTTTGCTTCAAAAAATACACCTGCCCCGCTAAACAAAAAACGGCTGATCTTTCTGACCCTCTTTTATCTGGTTTGGCCCCTCGGGTCGCTTTTCATCTGGCTCTGTTTTAGCCTCGACGACATCTTCTTTCCCGGATACAAAACACATCCCATTGAGAAGCCGCTCTTTATCATCGGCAACATGCGCAGTGGCTCCACCTTTTTGCACCGTCTGCTCTCGCGCGATACGGCTACATTCACCAGCCTCACCACATGGGATATTTACCTGACGCCGTCGGTCACCCAAAAGAAGTTCACACAGTTCGTCTCACGGCTCGATAAGAAGCTTGGCGGGTACCTCCACCGCGCGCTCTATGCGTTCGACCGCCGCACACTGGGACAGATCAAGATCCATCCCATCTCATTCTTCCAACCCGAAGAGGATGAAAACATCCTGATGCACGCCTGGGATTCGTTATGGGCCACCTTTCTTTTCCCTTTTATGGATGAGTTTCCCAACTACCAACACTTCGACGAAGCCTTGTCGCCTGAGCGCAAACGAAAGATCATGGCGTTCTATAAATCCATGCTACAGCGGCACATGTACGCCACCGGTAAACAATACTATGTAGCGAAGGCTCCCGCATTCAGCGCCAAGATCGAAACGCTGATCGAGTTCTTCCCCGACGCGCGCATTATCTACCTCGCCCGCAATCCGCTTGACATGCTCCCCTCCACGGTATCATGGATCAACTACTCGCGCGGCGTATTTACCGGTGGATTCACCAAATATCAATATCTGGATGAAATCACCGACCTGACCCAACACTGGTACCGTTACCCCCTTCAATATATCGACTCGCATCTTTCCCCCAGATATCTGGTTCTCAATTATGACGATCTGATTCAACGCCCTGAGCAGGTCATCCGCGGATTTTACGAGCAGTTCGGCTACCCCGATAAGCCGGGGTTAGACAAGATCGTGGACGAAGCGGTAAAAGACACTCTCGCCCACCGTAGTGACCACACCTACTCGTACGAGGAGATGGGATTCACCCGCGAGAAGATCGTCAAAATGTACGCGGATATCTTTGAACGCTTCGGTTTCGACAAGCGCGAAGAAGAAGCGTCAATGAGGCGCTCTCAAGTTGTGACAGTCACTTCGATTGAATGAAATCAGGTCAGGCGTTTTGCCTGACCTGATTTATTTATTTTTCCTTGCGGCTCGTTTTTGGCTTACGAAGCGGGGGTTCTGTCTTCGTTTTTTTTCGGCTGGCAGTTTTTACTACCGGTGTTTCATCTTCCATGGCAGGGACTGTTTTTATCGTGCCTGCCGCCTTGGCTTCCGCACCCATAGCCTTGATCTGATACTCATCCTCCCAGTTTTCGGCGCCGGGAAAGTTAATGGCATTGTAACGGATCATCAACAGGATCGCGCCGGCAACCGCCATCAGCGCGGCAACCACCATCGAATAGCTGATTCCCGTGTCGCCGATCTTGGGCTGGTCGGGGCGGAAGAGTTCAATCCATGTGCGACCAATGCCGGCAAGTAAGAGCCAGCCTGCAAACATCGTTCCGGGCTTGAGTTCCTTTTCATATCGGCGAGACAGCCATAATAAGAATCCCGCCGCGGCGAAGTTCCAGAGCATCTCGTAAGCAAATGTCGGATGGAAACGGGTGGTCTCCAAGTAATTGATCACAGCGTCTATCGGTTGATCGCGCATTTCAACCGGGGTCTGATAGGAATATTGAGTTGATATCTTCAACCCCCACGGGAGCGTGGTGGCAGGACCGTATAATTCCTGGTTGACGAAATTGCCGAGCCGTCCGATGCCCTGTCCAATCAACATGGCGGGACCGATCGAATCCAGCACCAGCCAATGGTCGACGTTATATCTGCGCAACAACCAAAACAACGCGATCGCGCCGAATAGAAAACCGCCAAAGATATGCAAACCGCCATTCCAAACCCGCAGGATTTCGGAAGGGTTATCCATATAGATTCGGCTTCCGCCGATCGTGGCATTCATTACATACCACAGCCGCGCGCCAACGATACCGACAGGCAACACGCCAAGCGGCAAGCCGAACTGGAAAGTACCAAACGGAAACTTCATTTTGGGTCCAATGTCGACCCAACCTACCAGTACATCCCAGATCACATCGCCATTGCCGCCGCGCCGGATCAATTCCCGCTCGGCAAGCAACGCCCCAACGATCACGCCTGCCATCACGATCAAGCCATACCAGTGCAGGGAAAAATTACCAATCGAAAAAATAATAGGGTTAATCATTCATACCTCAAACGCTGATTTTCCGAGATTATAACATTGCAATTCTTCGCCACTTGCCAACTACCCAATCGGAGTTAGAATTGAGTAATGCGCTCTTTTGAACTCAACATTTTCATAAACCGGCCGCGGAACGAAGTTTTCGACCAACTTGCCGAACCGATCAACATGATCGGGCTTCGTCCGCGGCTTACGACGATAGATGTGCTCAAGGAACAAAAAGATACCGAAGGCGTGGTATTACGCCCATTCTACACGGTAGAGACTTATCGCTGGGCTGGGCTTCCTGTCTTTCGAAGCCGTATCTACCTCGTCATTCACCTCACCCATCCCAAACAGGAGCTAACCATTCGTTTATATGGCAAATTGGGAACCCGCATCGCCTTCCATTACGAATTCCATGAGGTGGAAAACGGCAAAACACACCTTATACAGAAAGTCCAGTTTGAGAAGGTAAACAGATTGATTGAAAACCTTGTCTATAATGAGGCAAATCGTAGCCAGCGCGCTGTGCTCACAAACTTGAAAGTTCGCCTCGAAAAGTAGCAAACCGCTTGCCTTGCAAATTCTACCGTGCTATAATCACGGCACATCCCCAGTTACTTTACAGCATACCTATGTGTCATCAGAATGCTTGGTTATTCAGCCTGCGCGGGTGACACGCCCGGCAACATCTTGATAGAAAATCCAAATTCACCTACAAACTAAGGGAGTCTCCCGATCCAGCGCCGAACTCCGGCGCGCATGGGCGTTCCCTGCTAACAAAAATCCCACTTAGAGAAAAGAAACATGAAGATACTTGAATTAGAAAACGAACCTCTCTCAAAACTACGAGCGTTGGGAAAATCGCTGAACATTCCCAATTCGAACCGCCTCAAGAAAGAGACGCTCGCCATGATGATCCGCGAGGCAGAAGCGCAAAAAGAAGGTATCGAACTGCGCGGCGGCATCCTCGAGATCATGAGCGAGGGCATCGGCTTCCTGCGAGCCACGAATTACCGGATCAGCGACCAGGACGTGTACGTCTCGCAGGCACAGTTACGGCGGCACGATCTAAGGGCTGGCGACCTCGTCATTGGGCAGGTGCGCCCGCCGCGAGAAAGCGAACGGCATTTTGGTTTACTCAAGGTGGAATCCATCAACGGGCTTGATCCTGAAGAAGCATCCCGAAGACCTGTGTTCGAAAACCTCACCCCGATCTTCCCAGATAAACGTTTTGACCTCGAAACCGATCACGACACGCTCGCCCCGCGTTTGATCAACCTGATCGCCCCCATCGGGCGTGGTCAACGCGGTTTGATCGTATCTCCTCCCAAGGCGGGAAAAACAACCATCCTCAAACAACTCGCGAATTCGATCTCAACAAAATATCCCGATGTGCACTTGATCGTCGCCCTCATCGGTGAACGCCCCGAAGAAGTGACCGATATGGATCGCTCGGTGGATGCCGAAGTGGTCGCTTCCACCTTCGACGAGCCGGTCACATCACACGTGCGCACCGCAGAACTCGCCTTAGAGCGCGCTAAGCGCCTCGTGGAGATCGGCCGCCACGTGGTAATCTTAATGGACTCGATCACCCGCCTCGCTCGCGCGTACAACCTGGTCGTCAACCCCAGCGGACGCACCCTCTCCGGCGGTATGGATCCTTCGGCGTTGTACCCGCCCAAGCGATTTTTCGGCGCGGCGCGCAACATCGAGGAAGGCGGTTCGTTGACCATCATCGCAACCTGTTTGGTAGACACCGGCTCGCGCCTCGACGATGTAGTCTACGAAGAATTCAAAGGCACCGGCAATATGGAATTGCATCTCTCGCGCAAACTTCAGGAACGACGCATCTTCCCCGCCGTGGATATCGAACGCTCTTCCACGCGTCGCGAGGATCTTTTGTTGGGTCCCGATATCCTTCAACGGGTTTGGCTCATGCGACGTATGTACATCCAGATGACTTCGCCCCAACCGCAAGGCGCCGGCATGGATCAATCTGTCGCAACCGAGGCGATCGTCACCCGGCTGGATAGGGCGCGCAACAATCAGGAGTTCCTCGAAAACCTCGGCAGGGATTCGTAACGATCTGCACACTCAGAAATGTCGAATGCGATTTCGTTTCTCAAAGAGAATAAATTCTCCGTTATCAGTTGGAGCGTGACGCTCGTTCTGGCGGCCGGGATGATCTTCGGCGCGCTGGCGTGGAAACAAGCTCACACTCCGCAACAACCGATGGCTCCGGCTCCGACAATCGCTCCACAGGAGGAACCGGCGAAGGTGGCGATGCCAGCCTTACTCGGGTCCGACCCGTTTGCGTCCATCTCCAGAGACATCCAACTGAAGACAAACATTCCCGCCGATAAGCCTCGGTACAAGCCGGTTGAATATCGCGTCTCACGAGGCGATTCGATCTTTGCCATTTCGAAATCGTATAATGTGGAACCAGAGACCGTGTTATGGGCAAACTACGATGTGTTGCAGGATGATCCACACAGCCTGAAGCCGGGGCAGGTTTTGAGCATTCCCCCAACGAATGGAATTTATTACCAGTGGAAGGCGAATGATACCTTGCAATCGGTTGCCACCGAGTTTGACGCCAACATCGACGATATCATCAATTATCCCGGCAACGATATCGATCTGACCGACCCCAAGATCACCTCCGGCTCATGGGTGATGGTGCCCGGCGGATCGCGTGAATTTGTGCAATGGCTTGTGCCGACAGTAGGCACAGGTAATTCAGGGACGGGTAGTTCCCCAACCAGTCAAAGCGCCTGTCCTGGTGGCGCAGTCGGTAGCGGAGGTTTTGTGTGGCCCGCCGATGCGCATTCCCTCTCCGGTAACGATTATTGGAGCGGGCATCTCGGTATTGATATTGCGGCTGGCGAGGGCGCGCCGGTCTACGCGGCAGACAGCGGCGTAGTAACCATGGCGCAGGGTGGGTACAACTACGGTTACGGCAATGTGATTCAAATCGATCACGGCAACGGATATTCAACAGTGTACGCCCACTTAAGCACCATTGGCGTATCGCCGTGCCAAAGCGTGAGCGCCGGTCAATGGATCGGCGCGTCAGGTAACACCGGCAATTCTCAGGGCGCGCACTTGCATTTTGAAGTGCGCCAGGGCGGCGGTTCGATCAGTCCGTGGTTTGTGCTTCCATAGAGAATTTGATGAACCAAGCATCGCTTCATTCCCTTCTTTCAAATATGGGACTCGGAGAAATCAAGTATTTCAGTTCCATCGGTTCGACGAACGATGAGGCGCTGGCGTGGGCAAACAAAGGCGCGCCGGACTTTTCCGTTGTTATCTCGGATGAGCAAACGATGGGACGCGGCAGGATGGATCGTCCGTGGTTCACGCCTGCCGGCACGGCTCTTGCATTCAGTTTGATCCTGCGCCCAACAGCCGCTGAAAGACCCTTTCTTTCAAGGTTTGTCGGGTTAGCCGCCCTCTCCATTTGCAAACCGCTTCAAAACTTCGGTTTGAATCCCCAGATCAAATGGCCCAACGATATCTTGTTAAACAACCGCAAGATCGCGGGTGTATTGATCGAACTGGTGTGGGCTGGGGATGATATAAAATGCGTGGTGATCGGCATCGGATTGAATGTTCTTAAACGCGCAGTTCCCGACACCGATGTGTTGCGCTTTCCCGGCACCAGCCTCGAAAGCGCGTTGGAGCGCGAAGTGGCGCGCGAAGGAATTTTGCGCGATATTCTCGCCGCTTTTGTATCCCTGCGCCCCGAATTAGGTTCGGATGATCTGATGAATCAGTGGGGAACGGCGCTCGCCTTTCGGGGCAAACAGGTTCGTGTGGAAATGGGCGCCGGCAAAACCATGGTTGGCAGGCTGGAAGGAATTCTTTCTGATGGCAGTCTGCGAGTGCGCGACGACAATAACAAATCCGTGACAGTACAATTTGGCGATGTAAGCCTGCGTCCATTCACAGGTATACTTATTAACAGGTGACTATGTTCGATAATTTACGAGAATCGGCATCCGACTCCCCGTTCTATGAGGAGGAAACCAACGATCTGTATAAAGAACCGGCATCCAAGCCCATGGATTCAATCGCCGCGCCGTCTCCCCGCAAGCGCGGGCGCGGGTCGCGTTTCTTGGGCATGAACGGCGTCCAGCGGTTTTTCCTTTCCATGATGTTGTTCTTCATCGTTTGCCTGCTCGGCACGCTGGCGATGTTGCTCCTCGGTAAGATGGCTGTGTTTTAACGATTTTGGTCGTATCAAATAACGATTCGTCGGCTATAAAGGACCGCGAAGGCATTCAAATCAAAATTTGAAATCCTTTGTGGTAAAGATCTCTCCGCCAGAAATGGAAAGAGATAAGAGTTGTCAGACAAAAAATCCCGGGAGATACTCCCGGGATTTTTTACTAGCCCACACCTCTCACATCAACTGTTGTTGAGGATCAGGTTTTTCATCTTCCATCATCGACGCGCCCGCTTTTTTCATATCTTCCGCAGAGATGCGCGCCACAGACGCGACGTAATCGCCCTCCTGCGGCTTGATGAGGTGGACGCCCTTGGTCGCACGCCCTGCGGTCTTTACCGTTTTATTTTTGATGCGAATCGTCTGACCGTTCGCGGTCATGATCGTAAGATCGTCATCACTTTGCACGACGCGGGCAGAAACGATCTTCCCAATCTCTTTGATCGCTTTGTGGTCAATCGTGGCGATGCCGCCTGTAGCGCGTCCTTTAGGCGAGTATTCTTTCAACGGAGTCTGCTTGCCAAATCCGCCACTGGTGACAACCAACAGCGACCCATCCTTTTCGACCACATCCATGCTGGTGACCGCGTCATCTTTCTTGAGTTTGATCGCCGTTACGCCCGCGGCTTGACGTCCCATCGAACGTATCTTGGACTCGTTGTAGCGCAGGGCTTGTCCATTTTGAGTGACGAAGATCACGTCGTCTTTGCCGCTGGTGACGCGCGCCCAGCCGAGATGGTCGCCGTCCTCTAAGTTGACCGCGATCAAGCCCGAAGGTCGGACGGAGGCGAATTCTTCCATCACCACGCGCTTCACTTTGCCGCGCGCGGTGGCGAGGATGCAAAATCCATGCGCCGAAAAATCCGAGACGGCGATCGCGGCTGTGATGCGTTCATCGCCGTTCAACGCCAACACGTTGACGAGCGGAATCCCTTTGGCGGTTCGATCCGCGTCGGGGATTTGATAGACCTTCTCGCTGTACACTTTGCCTTTGTCTGAGAAGAACAACATCGAGTCGAGGCTTCGCGCAGGGATAAGCGCGACAACTTCGTCTTCCTCTTTGGTTTCAAAGCCCTTTACGCCGCGTCCGCCGCGACTCTGCGAGCGAAACGCCGATGCCGCTACGCGCTTGATATAACCGCGTTCGGTGAGGCTGATGAGAACCGCTTCGTCTTGTACGAGATCGGCTTCGGTGAGTGATTCTTTTGCTTCGGCGGCGATGCGCGTGCGGCGGTCATCGCCGTATTTTTCGGCGAGTTCGTTCAAGTCCGTTTGGATGAGCGTCAGGATTTTCTTTGGATGAGCAAGCAGATCTTCGAGGTAGGCGATCTGCTCGGCAACTTGTTTGTGTTCCTCTTCGATCTTCCAACGTTCGAGCGCGGCGAGGCGGCGCAACTGCATGTCGAGGATCGCTTGCGCTTGCAAGTCGCTCAGCTTGAAGCGTTTGATCAAATTGGTCTTGGCAACATCGGCATCTTGCGATTCGCGAATGGTCTTGATGACCGCATCCAAATTGTTCAGCGCGATCAAGTAACCATCGAGGATGTGTTGCCTCGCGCGAGCTTTTGCCAACTCAAAATTCGTACGGCGTACAATAACCACCTGCCGATGCTCGATGAAAATTTGCAACGCGCGTTTGAGTGGAAGCGTGCGCGGCTCGCCATCCACAAGGGCCAGCACTTGCGCGCCGAAAGTCGTTTGCAAGGAAGTGTATTTGTAAAGCTGGTTCAACACCTTCTTCGGCTGCGCTCCGCGCTTGAGTTCGATGACGATGCTCATGCCGCGCTGATCGGATTCATCACGCAGGTCGGAGATTTGGTCAATCTTATCGTCGCGCACCAACTCGGCGATGCGTTCGATCAATGTCGTTTTGTTGACCTGATAAGGAATCTCGGTGACGATGATCTCGTGCCTGCCGCCCTTCCCCTCTTCGATGTGCGCCAAGCCGCGAACGACGATCCGCCCTCTGCCAGTGCCGTACGTGGATTCGATCCCCTCGCGCCCGACGATGATGCCGCCTGTTGGGAAGTCTGGTCCTTGCACAAACTTCATTAAATCTTCGACAGGAATGTCGTCCATCCTATCGTGATTATCAATCAGGTAGTTGATGGCATTGACCAGTTCGCGCAGGTTGTGCGGAGGGATGTTCGTCGCCATGCCGACCGCAATACCCGAGGTCCCGTTGAGGAGCATGTTCGGCACCCGCGCGGGCAGAACAAGCGGCTCTTCGAGAGAATCGTCGAAGTTCGGACCGAAATCCACCGTGTCTTTGTCGAGATCGGCGAGCAGTTCTTCCGCCAATTTTTGCAGGCGGGCTTCGGTATAACGCATCGCCGCGGGCGCGTCGCCGTCAATCGAGCCGAAGTTGCCCTGCCCGTCAACGAGCAGGTATCGCATGGAAAAATCCTGCGCCATGCGAGCCATCGTTTCATACACCGCCGAATCGCCGTGCGGATGGAATTTACCCAGCACTTCACCCACGATACGAGCAGACTTCTTGTAAGAGGAATTCGAGCGGATCCCCAACTCCTGCATCGCATACAAAATACGCCGATGGACGGGTTTCAGCCCGTCGCGAGCATCGGGGAGGGCGCGCGCCACGATGACGCTCATGGCGTAATCGAGGTACGCCGAGCGCATCTGGGCGTCTATGTCTACTTGTTCGATGTTTCCAGCCTGGGTGGTTTCTTCTGCCATGTTTCTCTCGTAAAAAGGGATTTCGGCATAAAAAAGACACGAAGGACGAATTTCTGTGACTCCGCGTCTTAACTAATGAAAGATCTGCCTGATTTTTCTCTGATTATACCACTGCCCCACCCCAACCCTCCCCAAATTCCGACGAACTTCAATCGGAATTTGGGGAGGGTGCCCGTAGGACGGGAAAGGGTAACAAAAAACCCGCCTCTCAGCGGATTTCAACCTGCTACAGTGCCGAAGGAGGGATTTGAACCCTCAAGAGATTGCTCTCACCACGCCCTGAACGTGGCGCGTCTGCCAGTTCCGCCACTTCGGCTTACTTGCGGGTGAATTTTATCTCAAAGGCGGGTTTTGTCAACGCAAGTGGAATGAAAATTTGCGCGAAACGTTACGAGGATTGAGAGCGTATAAGGAACGGAACAAAATTCCAACGATCGTCGTCCGAAGATCACACTTTGCACAATCGAAATGCGCGTCCATTACAGTACCGTTAGGGGATGGAACCTTTAAAATAAAAAGAGGTTTAATCAAGCATACAAGAAAGGAGTAGCCATGTTCATCGCCGCAGTTGCAATCTGTTTGCTCCTGTTCGCGGCTCTCGCGGCCGCGGATTTGCTCGTCTCGAACATCAATTCAGACGAGTTGAGCAACATGGGTGTCGAGAAAAAACCATGACAGACGGCGCCCACATCCCCTAGCCCGATGCGAAATGAAAAGCGCGTCGGGCTATTTTGTTTAATTGACCCCATAGATTATTTTCATTTCGCGCATCCGCTTACCCGCTTCCAAATCCGTTGACGCTATCCGCTCACAACGTCCGCACATAGCGGAACTGCTTATAACCTGGCGGGTCGGCATTGATGGCGGAATCCACCGTCACGTGGAGCAAGGCTGGTTTGCCCGAATCAGCCGCCCGTTGGAGAGAGGCGGGCAAGTCCTCCACTGAATCGACTTTTTCGGCGTAGCATCCCAGCCCCTGCGCGATCAAATCGTAGCGCGTCTCGCTTGAGAGATTCACGCCTTGTTGTTGTTCCGTTGGAATGCCGCCAAAGTTGTGCGCCGAGCGTTCCATGCCCCAACCGTCGTCCACCGCCACCAACACAATGATCGGCGCATTTTCGCGGACGGCGGTTTCCATCTCCATGATGTTGAAGCCCGCCGCGCCGTCGCCCGTGATGCAATAGACGGGGCGCTCAGGCGCGGCAAGTTTCGCGCCAATCGCAAACGGAATGCCTGTGCCGAGAAAGCCCATCTTCACCGAATACAAAAAACTGCGCGGCTCGTAAATTTGATTGAACGCCACGCCCCACAACGTGGTATTGCCGCCATCCAAAACCGTCACGGCGTGGCGCGGGAAAAAACTACGCGCGTTGAAAACCATCTGCCCAGGGTTGAGTCCGCGCGCGGGTTGCGCCATCAAAAACTGCATCCCGTTCGTCATCGTCTCCTGCGTCAACTCGCGGTAACGCGCCAGGTCTGGCATTTCGCTTCGGGCGGTGGTCTTTGCTTTGACTTTGGATAGGATCGCCTTCAGCGCCGATTTCGCGTCCGCCACGATGCCCACATCCACAGGGCGATTCAAGCCGATGGAATTCGGATCAGAATCAATTTGAATTGTTTTCTGTTTCTCGGGCATTCCCCACGCTGGAGGCGAGCCCCAACCGTCATACTCGCCGAGCCGCGAGCCAACCACGAGGACGACATCCGCTTCGTTGCGCGCCAGCGACGTGGCTTGCATATCAAACAGGAAAAAATAATGCGGGTGGTCTTCGGGGACAGCGCCGCGCGCGCCCATGCTCGAACCCATGCCAGCGGCGAGATAATTTCCCAACTCCAAAAATTCAGCGGACGCGTCCGCCCACAACACGCCCTTGCCCGCGTGCAGATATGGCTTTTTGGAATTCGCCAGTAGCTCTGCCGCTTGCTCGATCCAATCTGGGTCGCCCGCACCCATATCAATTTTGCGATACTGCGAAGATGGATACACAGGGACTTTCTCCGCATCAATTTTCACGCTCATCAATTCATCGGGAATGGCGATGAACGCGGGACCAGGTCTGCCCGTCAGCGCGGCGCGAAAAGCGGAACGCACCATTTCGGGCAGTCGCTCAGGCTGACGGATCAACGCGCTGTATTTCGTGATGGGTTTCGCCATCTCGACAAGGTCGGTCGCCTGCCACGCGCCGCCCCGCTCAGGGTCGGTGGTGAGACGCCTGCGCGTGCAGGCAATCGCAAGGATGGGATGTCCTTCCGCGTAGGCGCTGGAAACGCCCGCCAGCATATTCGCCGCGCCAGGTCCTGGCGAGCCAATGACGGCGCTCGGCTTGCCGTTCGTGCGCGTGTAGCCCTCCGCCAAATGAACCGCGCCTTCTTCATGTCGGCAGTTGATGTGACGGATGCCATATCGCGCGGCGTGAGCGCTGAACGGGATGTGCGCCCCGTCAATGATGCCGAACATCATCTCGATGCCCTCGGCTTGCAAACATTTTGCTAGTAGTTCTCCAACGGTTATTTCGGTCATAGATGATCCTCCAAGTATTATATGTTCGGTGGTCGAGTAAGGCGGATGTTCTTTCCGCCTGTATCGAGACCACCTGTCATTGAAAATATTTTTATGATACGGTGGTCTCGATACGCCCTTCGCTATCGCTCAGGGCTACTCGACCACCAACGCTATTTCAAAATCTTCCGTTCCCGCAGCCAAACTTCCGTCCTTCGCATCCCTTCCTCCAAATTCACTTGCGGATACCAGCCCAACAACTCATGCGCTTTGTGATTCGAGACGGTGTTTTTCTTCGAGAGCATTTCCATCGCGCCGCGTCCAAGTTCGGTGGGCTTGCCGAGCAGTTGGAAGATGACGCGCCCAATCTCCGCAATCGCAATCGCGGACGCCGTACTCATCACGCGCGGATTGCCCTGCCCCAGCATACGATAATAATGACCGAAGAAAGTTTCGCAGGTGATGGTCTCTTCGCCGCCGAGGATGAAAATCTGCCCCGCGCCTTCGTCTTTTTCAGCGGCAAGCATGATGCCGTTCACGAGGTCGTCAATGTAAATGGCGCGGAAGATTCCCTGTCCATGCGCGGGCAGGAGAAATAATCCCTTTTGAATCATCTGCACGGGAATCAACGTCCACGGGCGCGAGCCTGGTCCGTAAATATCGGCGGGACGAATGATGGTGCAAATCATCTCGCCTTTCGCGTGCGCCGCAAGGACGACATGCTCGCTGGCGATCTTCGTATCCACATACGGGTTGCCCGTCGGCATAATCGGCGCGGACTCGTCGGCGTGATCTTCCACGTTGAAGCGCATGGCGGCGAGCGATGAAATGTGGAGGAAGCGTTTCGCCCCCGCTCGAATCGCCGCATCCAACACGCGGCGCGTGCCCAACACGTTCACCCGCCACGCTTCTTCTTTTGATACGTTGTTCGTCACAATCGCGGCGGTGTGGATGACGAGGTCGCATCCGTCCATCGCGGACTGCCAATCTTCAGGTTTGGAAACATCGCCCGCGACGATGTTCAAAGCAGAATCGGCGCGAACGTCCAAGCCGCAGGTTTGCGAACTCAGAGCGCGATACCGCTCCGCAAGCGCGCGCCCAACGAAGCCCAACGCGCCAGTGATGAAGATTTTTTGATAACGAGTTGTGTTCATATCTGATCTGCGTAATGCGCGTTCTCTAACGCGCACGGGAGCGCCATCGGCGTCAAAATACGCAAAGTGAACTTTGCGTTACGGGTTTCTTTCTCTGCGAAGTTGATTCAAGCGCTTCATGCCGCGCCGCTTCATGGAATCGTACAGCCAGAGCATGAGCGACGGGTTGGCGTGATTCAACTTCGTCAGCCAGCCGCGCCAACGCGGGAGGTTGAGTTCGAGCGGCTGATCGCGCATGGCTTTCCAGAAGGCGCGCTCCAAGTCGAAAACTGTCAGCGTGGCGCCGCTAAAGGCAAGCGCGGCTTCCTCCCCCGCCGAGTCGAGGCGTTCGGTCAGCACGGGCGTATCCACCAGATCGGGCGAAATGACTGTGACCGCGACTCCCAGTTTACGCCATTCAATCGCCGCCGCAATCGAAGCGTTTCGCAAGCCGCCCTTCGCCGCCGAATACAGCGCGTTGCCTGGCGTGGGCGAGACTCCCGCCAGCGAAGCGACGTTGACGATATGACCCGCCTGTTGTTTGAGCATTACTTCGCCGACGAGTTTCATGCCGATCAACGCGCCTTTGAGGTTGATGTCAATCACGCGGTCAATCGCGTCGAGAGGTTGGTCGCGCAAAAACAGCGGACGATTCGCGCCCGCGATGTTGAACAGATAGTCAATGCGCCCGAAGCGCTGAAGCGTATCTTCGATGAGCGTTTGCCATTGTTCGGGCGAGCGAATATCCAGCGCGTGAAGAACGAGTCGTTCATTGGGCGCAAACGCGGAGCGCAGTCCATCTATATTTGAATCGGCGAGTACCAATTGATACTCGCCGATTTTTTTCGAGAGAACTTCCGCCCAGTGTTTGCCGATTCCGCTGGCGGCTCCAGTGATGATGATGGTTTTTGGGGTCATATCATTTTATTGGACGCTGACGAGCGCAGATTTACACGGAGATTTTTAATATCCGCGTCCAATTATGAATTGGCATTACTCCGCAGAGTTCGTTGAAAGCGTCGCCATTTCGCGGGCTTTCGTTTCGTTGACGCGCAACATCAACACCCAGCCAACGAACAGGAACACGGCAATCGAAAGAAGCGCGAGCCGATGACCCGATTGTTCAGCCACCAACGCCGCCTGTCCCTGCGACTGATACCAGAGAGTCAATTCCGCCGCGAGCCAGCCGAAGATGGCGGGACCGATGAACGAGGAGGTGCGTCCCGTCAGCGCGAAGAAGCCGAAGAACTCGCCGCTCTTACCAGGCGGGCTGAACGTGGCAACGATCGCGCGGCTGACGGATTGCACGCCCGCCATCGCCGCGCCGATGAACGCGCCGATGATAAAGAAGTGAGTCTGATTCTGCGCGAAGTACATCGCGCCGATACAAGCCGCCATCAGGAAGATGGAAATCGTCAACGCTTTTTTGCCGCCGATGCGGTCTTGCAAATTGCCAAAGAGCAACGCGCCGACTACATTCGTGGCTTGCACAACAATGAAGAAGATGATCAAGCCCGTCTGCTCCAAGCCGAACAACACGGCTCCAAGAATCGCGGCGAAGTCGAGCGCGATGATGACGCCTTCGTTATAGATCAGATAAGCAAGCATGAACTTGAGGAACTCTTTGAATCCGCGCGCGGCTTTGATCGTTCCGCTCAGTTGTTTGAACGCAAGGCTGATGTAGTTCTCGCCTGCGGGCAAGGCTTGCGGCTGGGCGCGTTCCTTCAACCAGCGGAAAATTGGAATGGATGCCAGCGCAAAAAAGATCGCGGTGACGATCAGCGTGCTACGCACCACGAGCAGGTCGCTGTCGGTCATCAAGATCGGCGGGAGGATGAGGAGCAGGATGACGATGCCGCCCGCGGAGCCGATCGCCCAGCCCGTCCCTGCGATGCGACCCGTCTCTTCGGGAGCGGCGATCTCTGGCAGGAGCGCGTCGTAGAAAATTTGCGCGGCGCGATAGCCAAGTTCCGATAAAAGGAAGAAGAGGACCGCCAGAGCGATCGTCCCTTTTTGGGTGAAGAATAATAAAGCGGTGAACACGACCGAGAGCGCCGTAAAGAAGAACAGGAATTTTTTCTTCGCGCCCGAATAATCGGCAATCGCCCCCATGATCGGCGCGGCAATGGCGACAATGATCATCGCAATGGAAATACTCAAGCCCCATAAGCGTGAACCTTCCGCGCCGCCCACCACTTGATTCTTGAAGTATGCCGAGTAAACTGCCAGAAGAACGACCGAAGCGTATGCGGAATTTCCAAAATCGTACAAGTACCACGCCATGCGTTCCCGCTTCGTGGATTTAACTTGCGGAATAGAGTCTGCCATCTTCCCTTCCTCCTCGCCGATATGAAATTGTCTTACATTTCGCGCAAGTATATCATGGGGAAAAAAGACTTCTGAAATTTTCAAGAGCAAGAAATGCCTGTGTTCTCATTTGACAGCGATGCTTATTTCGAACAACAGGCGCACATCCAGCAGTATTTCTGTTAGGGTCTAACAATGAAAATCGGCGGTAGGCTCTAAAGCCACAAGGTATAATCGGCGCAACAGCCAAAATGGATATTCAACCTCGCTACACAAAGATCGACAAGACCATCCAGTTGACTACGGGCGTTCTCGTGCTGGAAAGTTCGAGCGGATACCCGCGCGGCGAATCCAACATGTATCTGGTTGCCCCAAACGGAAAGATCCTCTGGAAAGCCGAAACCCCGGAAGGAAACACGTGCTTTTCGCGCGTCAAACTCAACGATGATGGCGAGACATTTTCCGCCTACACAGTGCACGGTCACGCCTGTGAATTGGATCTGAGAACCGGGAAGTTGATCAGTTTTACGAGTATTCAATGATCCAAGGCTTTCTCAATATCCCCTACTTCGCATGGACAACGATCTCGCTCGTCATCGCGGTCATCTTCGCGTACGTCTGGCCCCACAAAGCCGTAACCGCGAGCGCTGGCTTCCGCTATTTCGTCATCCGCTGGGGGCACACGTTGACGTGGGTTCTGCTGGCAATAAGTTTCTTCCTGCGAGGGATTAATCCATCGCTCAATGGAATAGCAAATTTGATCGCCGCGGCAGGCGGACTGGCATATCTGCTGTTTATGGCGATGACGTTTGTAGTGAAATAACCACCTTCCGTCATTGCGAGGGTGGCGCTCGTCCGCCCGAAGCA
Organism: Anaerolineales bacterium; assembly: GCA_016789025.1. Lineage (GTDB taxonomy): Bacteria > Chloroflexota > Anaerolineae > Anaerolineales > Villigracilaceae > Defluviilinea. The sequence goes on along the minus strand of JAEURC010000021.1, from coordinate 70,415 downwards.
ATCCCCAACACCGTGAGGGAGATTGCTTCGTCAGCCCTTCGGGCTTCCTCGCAATGACGGGAACTTTGTAGAATAATGAAACGAGAACTTCATCCCTGCGTGTACATTATGACGAATCAGTACAACAAAGTTCTTTACACAGGCGTCACAAGCAATCTTTTCAAGAGAGCTCACGAACATAAAGATAAAATTGTCGCGGGTTTTACAAGCCGATATAATGTGACCAAACTTGTGTACTACGAAGAGTTTGCCACCATGTCCGAAGCGATTGCCAGAGAGAAACAAATCAAAGGCGGTTCGAGGCAAAAGAAGATTGACTTGGTAAACAACAAGAATCCCGAGTGGAAAGATTTGTACGAGGAGTTCTTTGCCTGAAACAATCGCCGCCGCCCCTCACCACCACCCGTCATTGCGAGGAGCGAACGGTAGTGAGCGACGAAGCAATCCCCAAGACGGCGTGGAAAGGCTAACAAGGTCGGAGATTGCTTCGTCGGGTCTACGACCCTCCTCGCAATGACGGAGTAAATTATTTTTAGTAAGGTGCTAAAGTCATGTTTGATTTAGAATTTTGGAAAAACCTCTTATTAAACTCGCTTGCCACGTTTGCTGGCGCGTTTTTCGGCATTCCAATAGCACTTTGGATTAATAGAAGCCAACAAAAAGCATCTGAATCTAATAAACAAAGAAATATACAAATTGAAGCCAGCGCCAGAAGAGCGAAAATTCTACAACTTATAAAAGACGAGTTGGTTTGGAATAAAAGCTTACTCGAAGGAATACATGAAAGCAAAAAGGATATTTTCTTTTTCGAGAGAAGGGAATATGAACTGTTATATCAGTTAAAAACCGAACTTTGGAGCACATTTTCGGATGGTGGCGAGTTGCAATGGATACAAGATATAAACATGCTTCATGTCATGGCTCAAACCTATGATTCTTTCTATGTGGTCAATCGCTCAGAAAACATGTACACAAGATTTGTACTTGATGCAAGTGTTCAGTACGGAGACTCTGGGGAATGGACACAATATATTCAGTTACATGAAAAACGCCTTTTTACGAGAATGCACGAAAGCATAAACTCAGCTTTAGAAAATATTGAAAATGCATTAAAAATGATTGATCAAGAAATATTATCGAATGTTTCACAAGGAGTATCACATTGAAAATCATCGCATGTATCAAACAAGTCCCAGACTCGGAGGCGAAAGTGAAAGCCGAGGGCGGGCAGATCAACACAGGAGACGCGCCGCTGGTCATCAACCCATTTGACGAGTACGCGGTCGAAGGCGCGCTTCAACAACGAGAAGCCGTCAGCGGCTCGACAGTCACCGCGCTGTGCATCGGACCCGAGTCCGCGAAGGAGGCGTTGAAGCACGCGCTTGCCATGGGCGCGGACGACGCGATTCTCGTTTCGGACTCCGCGTTAAATAATCTCGACACGGTTGGCGCGGCGCGAGTCCTTGCGGCGGCGATTCAAAAGATCGGCGGCGTGGACATGGTCGTGTTCGGACGGCAAACGCTCGATAACGGTTCAGGACTCACATCCGCTCAAACGGCGCGCGCTTTGGGGTGGTCACTGCTGGGATTGGCGGGGCAGATCAAAGTCGAGGAAAGAACCGTTCGCGTCGAGCGAGTCATTGAAGAGGGCAGGCAAACCGTCAAAGCGAATCTTCCCGCAGTCATCAGCGTTGTTCAAAGCATCGGCGAGCCGCGCTATCCGTCGTTCATGGGAATTCGCAAAGCGTCGAAAGCCGAGATCCCCGTGTGGTCGCTGAGCGATCTGGGAATCGCCGCGCCCGATGCGATCATCAAACGCAGCGAGTTGATGAACCCGCCCGCGCGCGAAACATCCGTTGAAATTATTTCGGGCGAAAGCCCCGCCGAGATCGCCGACAAACTCGCCGATAAACTCATCGCGGAGAAAGTGTTATGAAAATTTTTGTTTACGTTGATCACTTCAAAGGCGAAGCGCAAGCTACATCGTGGGAGGCGTTGGGACTCGCAAAAAGTTTCGGTGGTTCGTCTCCGCTCACCACGACCGCGATTGTGTTTGGTTCGAATGTTGATGATGTTGCAAAAGCCGCGTTGGAACATGGCGCGGATGATGTCCTCGTCGCAGACGACCCCGCGCTTTTGGATTTTCGCGCCGAGACGTACGCTTCGACTCTTTCAGCGCTCGTTTCTTCTCGGACTCCCGACCTGATCCTGTTCCCCACAACGACTCGCACCCGCGAGTTCGCCGCCATGTCGGCAGTGGACTTGAACACCAACGTCATCACCGACGCGACAGCCGTTGAAGTGAACGGCGATTCGTTTGTCGTCACGCGACCGATCTACGAAGCAAAGTTATTTGAAAAAGTGACCGCGTCCGCGAAACCACAACTCATCACGTTACGCGGACGCGCGTTTCCGAAGCCAGAAAAGGTTGCTGGCAAAAGTGGAACGATCACAAAAGTTGAAGCAAAGACCGACGCGCTCACAACTGTCGAAGGCTACAGCGTCGCAGATGTTGGCGTGAGTCTCAACGACGCAGGCATCATCGTCTCGGGCGGACGCGGCGTGTCAAATAATCCTTCGCTCCAGCCACCTGCTGGACTCGATGACAAGCAAGCCGAAATTTGGCGCGCGCATCAAGGATTCAAATTGGTCGGCGATCTTGCATCCACACTTGGCGGCGCGGTCGGCGCATCTCGCGCGGCAGTGGACGGCGGCTACATCCCCTATTCGAATCAAGTTGGGCAGACGGGTAAAGTCGTCGCGCCTGATCTATACATCGCGTGCGGAATCTCAGGCGCGATCCAACATCTCGCGGGAATCCGCTCGGCGAAGATGGTCGTTGCGATCAACAAAGATCCCGATGCGCCGATCTTTAAAGTTGCCCGCTATGGCGTGGTCGGCGACTTGTTTCAAATCGTCCCCGCGTTGACGGAAGCGTTCAAGAAGAAGTTGGGGAAGTAACAACACCAACAGGGATGCGAGACCAATCCGCATCCCTGTTTTGTACCATCCATCGGAATGACAGAAAGGATGATTGCATGAAAAACATCCAAGCGTTCCTTATCAGCGCGGTTCTTCTGACGCTCGCATGCAACGCTCTGCGCGGTCCAGCCATCCCGGAACAAGAATCGAACGCGCCCCAGAACTGCCCAAATACCATGCCAAGCGACGCGGAAGTGGAACAGGCCCGGCGCTATCAAGAATCAGAGTTTGCCAATGGGGATTGGGACCAGAGCTACACGGTAGCGGAGTTTCGGATTACGGTCACAAGAAAAAGCCAAGCCTTGAACTCAGTGATCAACTTCGATACGGTCATTTTCTGCGATGTCACAAGCTCTGCTCTCGACGAATATTATTCCCCAGAAAATTTCGCGATCATTTTCCAGTATTACGACAAATATACATTTCTGGATGAATGCCAAACCGGCGATCTGCGGTTGTATGAGTTGGCATTCAGCGACGAAGGGATCGACTATCAGGGTCGTTTTTGGTCGGAAATTCTCGATCGACACCATATTCGAGAAACCCTGGTCGTATTTCCCGCATCCGATCAGGAAAACTTCGAACGCTTCAGCAATGCTTTAGCGTTTGAATTGCCCGATTGCGAGTAAAAAATATCAAGCCCGCCAATCGGCTTGATTCGATCGGGAATTTTATTCCACCCAATTGGGGGAGTAACGGAGGATCGCTTGCCGTGTCATGGCTGACATACTTCGCAACATTTTCTTCACAAAGGAGCAATCGCAATTCGAGGTAAACAGCCATGAAACGACACAATCACAAAACCATCCTGATCTTATTCGTAACCATCGCGACAATTCTGGCATGTAACGCACCCAGTCAGGCAACGCCCACCGAGGCGACTCTTGTCGATCTGCCGGCAACGCAGATCCCGCCCGTCACAGACACACCGGTTCCTCCGCCGACCGAAATTGGCATCCAACATACAATAATTCCCGTGAATCTACCCGGAAATCGAAGCGGTCATGCAGGCGATTACGATTCGTCGGTGACGGCGAACGAGAAAAAATCCAATGGCGGAGACAGGTTCACCTTCGAACGCTTCGAGCGTCCCTTCAATGCCAATACAATGGATACGTACTTCCCCGAACTCGATATTGTGGACACGTTCGTCTTCCAGGATGAAACATGGCTCTATGGCACGATTAAAGTGGTCGACCGATCAGCCGTGAATGTGTCTCCCTATCGTTTTGCCATGCAACTGGATACGGATGTTAACGGCAAGGGCGATTATCTTGTTCTTGCATTGAATCCACCCTCCGCCGATTGGACAACGGATGGAGTGCAAGCGTATCAGGATGCGAATCGCGATGTGGGCAACCTGACAGCCATGGTATCCGACAAAGGCGCTCCCGGCGGTGACGGGTTTGAAGCCAACCTATTTGATAGCGGAAAGGGAAACGACCCAGACAGCGCATGGATTCGCGTATCACCCAACGACGCGAACACAGTTGAAATCGCGATCAAGCGAACTCTGATCGGTAATCCAAGTTTGTACATGGTCGATATGTGGGCAGGTCACGGAACCCTTGACCCATCCTTATTCGATTTTAGCGATCATTACACTCATGATCAAGCAGGCGCGGCAGACCCGGGTTTGCCAAATTTCTACCCAATCAAATCAGTATTCGAACTGGATAACTCCTGCCGCATGGCGGTGGGATTCGAACCCAATGGGAGCGAACCGGGTCTTTGTCCTTTCATCGCGCCTCCAAAAGTTGAGAAAGGGGAAACGCCCGCCAGCTGTACCCCCAGTATGGGAGACCTCAACTCCTGTATTCAATTCGGCGGAACTTGGAATTACACAAGTTGCCAGTGTGATATTCCTGTAATTCCCTAAACGGCTTCTTTCCCATCGTCGCTTTTATTTTAGCGACAAAAATTGCGCGGAGTGTATGCTCCGCGCAACTAACCCCGTCAGTATTTGGATCAGGCATGAGAAAAACTGGGTATCTCGACCCGGTAGGCTGAGGGTAACAGGTCTTCAAACTTCTTCAAGGCTGACCGCAATTGCATTCGAGCGCGAGCGAGGCGGCTCTTCACCGTTCCCACCGGCACGCGCGTCACCTGTGCCGCCTCTTCATACGACATCCCCTCAATATCTACGAGAATCACCATCAGGCGATAATCTGGCGTTAGGGCGCGGATGCAACGTTGGAGCGCTGCCTGCACCTCCGAGGATTCAGCCAACTCCTGCGGACCTGCAGAAAGATCCATCATCCAGGTTGGAGATTCGATCTCCTCGCCCTCATTGTTAAATTGCTCAAGCGGCATGGCAATATGACGTTTTTCGCGTCGCAGTTCATCATAACTGGCATTAATCGCCACCCGCGCCAGCCAACTTTTGAACGACCCGCCGCGAAACGACCGCAGGCTATTGAAAGCCTGGATCAACGCGTTTTGGGTGGCATCCTCGGCGCTGAGTTCGTTGTGTGTGACACGCAAGGAAACACGATACATCATATCCTGATACTTCAACACAAGCAGGTTGAACGCGTCCAGATCGCCGCGTTGGGCAGTGGCAATCAACATGGTTTCGGTATCGGGGTAAGTTTTCATACGTTTATCATACTCCCCCGATGTTACAAGCCTGTCGCAAAGATGTCACAGTTTTGTGACATCTATTAAATACCCTTCTTGCGTTGGATGTTTATCGTCGCGGCAAACGGAGCGAGAAAACCGTTCCTCGCGGTTCCGTTTGGCTGGAGCGCACTCCGCATCCTCCGCCATGTAAAATGGCTATACGATTGACAAGAGCAAGCCCCAGCCCGCTCCCCTCCGTGCTCCGCGCATTCGTCCCGCGATACAACTCATCGAATATCTTCGACAAATCATCGAATGCGATGCCGGCTCCCGAATCAGCCACTTCGATGACGATTGCCCTGCCATCCTCCATCGCGCGCACCTCCACCGAATCATTCGCGGATGTGAACTTGAGCGCGTTCTCGACGAGGTTATACACCGCGAGCACGAGCAAGTCGCGGTCACCGGTGAGCATGGGAAACGGCGATGGGATTTTGGGAATCAGCAGGCTGATGCTCCGCCCCTCATAGGCTGGGATTGCTCGCGCCGCATCCACCACATCTTCGAGCAGATCCGGCACATTGACCGCGTACCGCTCTATGGGGCGCTCATCCAGGTCGGCGAGTTTTCGCAGATCGGTTAGCAGGCGCGTGAGGCGTTCGACCGCCTTATCCGCGTTTTGCCCGGCTTGCGAACGTTCATCTGCCGCTTGCGCCTCGCGCAAGTTAACGAGCGCGGCGCGTAACCCGGTTAGCGGGTTTTTTATCTCGTGATCGAGCCGCCTCAAAAAATGCCGGCGTTTTTGTTGCGCATCCTCCACAAAATCGGCGTAGAGGGTGTGCGCCTCGTCCGCGCGTCGTTTATCCCAATAGCGAACAAATAAAATTACGCCGGTGATAAAAAAGCCCAACAGGAACGCGAATACTGCCGTGTTGCGAATCGACAACCCAAGTACCAAACCGAAGATGCCTATGTCGATCGTTGTGAGCGTGGGAGGCGCAAACGGCAGCAGAAACCACGCCAGTCCGGCGAGGATCAGCCCCACCCAGAGCGGCAGTGTCAGTTTGGCGTACCTTGACCATTTTCCTGAAAGTCGCCGCATTTACCCTTCTCCATGAACGGAGGCGATGAAGCGGTAGCCTTCGCTGGGAATTGTTTCGATGAAGCGCGGCTCGGAGGGGTCATCGTCCAATGCGCGGCGGAGTTCCGCCATGCGCGTGTCGACGGTGCGCGTGCCTGTGGGATATTCCCAACCCCAGACCACATCCAACAGGCGTTCGCGTGAAATGGCTTCATCGGGGTGAGTCATCAAATATTCCAACACAGCGAGCGCTTTGGGTGTGAGTTCGACGGTTTCACCGGCGAGGGTGGCGCGACGCGCGCGGCGATCCAACACAAGTTCGCCGGCAGTGAGCAACCAGGCTGTGGATAATGATCGTTCGCCGGGGCGCGCCCGCCGCAACACCGCGCGGATGCGCGCCAATAATTCATGCGGATCGAACGGCTTGTTGAGGTAATCGTCTGCGCCTTCTTCGAGGGCAAGCGCGCGTTCGGAGGCTTCGCCGACTTGCGTGAGCAGGATCGTTGGGGTCCAGATATTCAGTTTTCGTAAGCGGCGTAGGGTTTCGCGTCCGTCCATGCGAGGCATGAGCACATCGAGGATGATCAGTTCGGGGTGATGCGCCTGCGCTTTATCCAGCGCGGTTATGCCATCGGATACGACCAACACATGAAAGCCGGCGCGTTCGAGGAACGGCGCGAGGCTATCCGCAATGGTTGGGTCGTCGTCGGCGAGCAGGATGGTGGAACGGTTGAGGGACATAAGTAAAACGTTCCGCAGGTTTTTCACCAGCACAAATTTGATTCGATGAAACCTGCGGGACGGTGAATCACGTTGAGGCTAGAGAAAAGCCCGGTCGGGCGGACCAGGCTTCTCGTGGGAAAAGAGGCGATGCATCCTATTGGAAAAATCCAAAGGTGTTGATGATCAAGTCGAAGATCGCCGACTCGACGTTCTTGTCGAAGACCGGCGGGGGCGTGGGCAGGTTGCCGGGGTTTACCGATTTGAGCACAAAGGCGAGGTTGATGCACGCGTTGTTGCTCACGGTGGAGTAACTGACCCAATCGAAGAAGCTTCCCGCCGCGCCTTCCGAGCCGCTCTCTTTGAGGAATTGCACGCCGTTGATCGTGACGTTCGTCGAGGAGACGGCAGACCCGCTGGCATATTTACACGAGGCGGCATTTTCAGTGACGGTGATGGCGAGGTATTTTTCGCGCAGGTTGGTGTTCGGGGCAAATTGTAGATCGGCGCGACCGGAGTTTTCGCTCATGCCAGCCGAGGCGTCGGGCGGAACCAATACAAAAAATTTATATTTATCGTTTTGGAAACGGTTCCAGCCGTTTGATGTTGGGGTTGGAGTTGGGGTCGGCGGGTTGGGGGTGGATGTAAATGTTGGCGTGCCTGCGCATGGCAATGGAGGCGTTGGGGTTGGCAGAGTTTCGGCGCGCGAATTATTTTGTTCATTGCTTTCAGCGACTGTATTGCCCGGATCAACTGTCACTGTGGCGGGGTTGGCAAAACTTGTGAAGAATACGGATTTGGATTCCCCCACCGCCAAACCGTTGACAGTTTGTTGGGCGCTCCCCGATTGCACAACAAAATTTCCGACAGCCGCCTGACCGCTGTTGGTTACACTGACGCGCAAGCCCAACGCTTCACCGGGATTGAAACAACTCGGGTTCGGGAATGAAACGCTCAGGGAATTGATGGCAAGGTCGGGCAAGGCGCCTCCGCCGCCGGTGGCGCGATAAATATGCGGACCCACCCACAAAGCGCGGTCGCCGGTGGCGGGACCCACTGCCAGCGCGGTGAGAATGAATTTCACATCTTTACCGGCGAGAGCCGAGAGGTCGATATCCACGTTGTACATTTGCCCTTCGTAGCGTTCGAGGAACGGGCCCCACAAGGTGGCGATCGGGTCGCTCCCGGTTTGAAAATCCAGGCGGTAGGCAACGTAGCAGAGGGTCGAGCCGCCTTCGCATCCGATAGTCGCGCGGAAGCGGTCTCCGCTTTGTACTTTGAAGGCGGGGAAGAAGCCTTGAACGTATCCGCTTGAAACATTTTGAGGGAAGGTGAGGATGCTCGGGCGGTTGTCGGTTGCGCCAGTTTCAAGTTTTGCGCTGGAAAGTTTCAACACAAATCCTTTTGCATCGCCGTCGGCGCCAGGGCATTGCAATTGCCCAGCGCCGCTGAACCAGGTACCGGCGCAGGCGTTCGTTGCAAAATCGTAGGCAGTGTTAGGGCTGGGCGTGACCGTTGATCCCGCTGTGGCTGTTGATGTCGCGGAGGTGGGCGTTTTACTTGGTCCGCCCGGCGTGACGGTGGGACCCGAAACTTTGATATCCACCCACCAGGGTTTGTTCGCTTGCGCGCCGATTCCGAACAAGGCGCCGCTGGCGTTTTTGAACATCCAATAACCGCGGTAGGAACCTGCGGCAGAGGGCGCGATCATCGGCACAGAAATGTCGATGGTCTGCCCCACTTCCACCGTGCGCGAGAATGCCGCGGCAGTCGGCGCGCCCATTTGTTCGCCGCTGAAGAATACCATTTGGTATGCAGTTGTCCACGCGCACGCGCCAACGTTCTTCAAGCGCCATGTTTTGGTAAACGTCTGACCGGGCGCAAAGGTTGTGCCGTCGGATACAGTCACATCGGCGACGAACTGAACTTTATCGCACGAGGATGGCTGGACGGTTTGCGTGACCGGGGCGGGAGTTTTCGTTGGCGTGGAGGTGGCAAGCGTGCCGGTCGCGGTTGGGGGAGGCGCGCTTCCTTTTCGGACGATGACCGGGTTACCCCATAGGGCGCGATCGCCAACGGGCGAGCCATATGCGGAAACATACAGAATGAATTTGACTTCCTGCCCCGCGAGCGGAGAGAGGTCGATGTTGGCGTCGTAGGTCAATCCCTCATAGCGTTCGCGGAATGTCCAGAATGTGCGGATCGTGCTTCCCACTTCGTAATCGAGCCGATAGGCAACATAGCACGATGTCGCGTTGAATTCACATCCCACGCGGGTTTGGAACTTATCTCCGCTTTCCACTTTGAAGGCGGGGTAACGCGCTTGAATGAATCCGTTGGTGAGATTTTGCGGGGCAAACAACAAGCCTGCCTGCGCCATCTCGACGCCTGATTCAAACTTCGGCTTATCTTTCTTGATGGCAAAGCCTTTCACATCGCCATCGGCGCCCGGGAACGAAAGCCCGCCCGCGCCGCTCGACCAGGTTGCTTCACTGGCTTTCGCGGTGAAATCATACACAACGTTAGCGGTTGAAGAACCAATCACATTGATCTCGACCCACCAGGCTTTGTTGGCGTTCACGCCGATTCCAAACAACGCCCCGGAAGCGTTCTTGAATTTCCAGTAGCCTATGTAATGACCTGCCGCGTTTGGCGCGGTCATATTCACGGTGACATCAATGATCTGACCCGGAGCAATATTATTCGCAAAATTGCTGGATGTAGTCGCGCCCATCTTCTCTCCGGTATCGAATACCAGCGAATAGGAGGTTGTCCATGTGCAGGTGCCGACGTTTCTTAACGTCCACACTTTGGTAAATGCCGCGCCAGCATCAAAGCGGGTACCATCGGGAACAGTTTCATCAGCGATAAACTGCGCCTTGTCGGTGCATGATTGCGCCGCCGCTACAGACGACGCGGTTGCGGCGGCTGGCAGGAGCGACAACATCAATGCGAACACCACCATGATGGAAAGTGCATGGAATCGGGTTTTCATAGGCTTCTCCTCTTGTTCCAATTGACTACGACGATAGAAACGTCGAAAAGTTCCTCAGTGACTATACGCCCCTAGTATAACTTTTCTTTAACAAATCTTCAATATCGGCTAGATGACTCTTTTCTCCTCTTATAATACATCCATGCCGAGAACAATTCTCCACCTCGACCTCGACGCCTTCTTCTGCTCCGTGGAAGAGACTCGCAACCCCGAGCTTCGCGGCAAGGCTTTCGCGGTTGGCGGCAGACCCGAAGAACGAGGGGTCGTCGCATCCTGTTCCTACGCGGCGAGGCGGAACGGCGTGCGAAGCGCGATGCCGATGAGTCAGGCGCTTCGACTCAACCCAGGGCTGATCATCGTTTCGGGGCATCATCGCGCCTACAGCGACGTATCGAAACAAGTGATGCAGAGACTCCACGACCTCACCGCGCTGGTGGAACAAATTTCGATTGACGAGGCGTTCCTCGACATTTCAGATATTCAAGACGACTCACAACGCATCGCCCGCGGACTTCAGACTCGCATCCGCGACGAACTGCATCTCCCCTGCTCGATTGGGATCGCGTCGAACAAACTTGTGGCGAAGATCGCTACCGAAGTTGGCAAAGCGCTCGCGCTGAAACGCATCAAAGCCGACGGGCGAACTGAGCCGCCCAATGCTGTGACAGTTGTCCCGTCTGGAGAGGAAGCGGCGTTCTTGAATCCACTGCCTGCGGATATGTTGTGGGGAGTCGGTCCGAAAACGTCGAAGCGACTCGCCGAGTTGGGCATCCACACAATTGGCGATATTGCGAGGTGGCGCGAAGAGGATCTGATCCGTTTGTTCGGCGAGAATGGGCGCGAGTTGTCGCGTCATGCAAAAGGGATTGACGCGCGACCTGTCGTCACTGAGCGCGAGACGAAATCCATCAGCCAGGAGATCACGTTTTCGCGCGATGTGCGCGACGATAAAATGTTGGAGAAAACCGTGCGCGAGCAATCGGCGGAGGTGGCGCGGCAGTTGCGAAAAAATGAACTGGCTGGCTCGACGATCAAGTTGAAGATTCGCTGGCCCGATTTCACCACATTGACGCGACAGAAAACTTTGAATCATCGCACCGACCAGGAAGATGAAATCACAAAAGCCGCGCTGGAGTTGTTGAGGTCGGTCCGCAAGTCGAATCAACTTGTGCGACTCATCGGCGTCGGCGTGAGCGGACTCGGCGCGCCGATCCGTCAACTCGGCTTGTGGGATGTGGACAACGAGAAATCGCGCAAACTGCAAGAGGCGGTGGATGTGTTGAGAGAAAAGTATGGCGATAATGTTATTCAGAAGAATACATAAAAACCTATAACACCCATGTCATTCTGAGCGAAACGAAGAATCTCTCCTCCCACTGGAAACCCTCATGGGGCAAGGAGATTCTTCGTCGCTCCGCTCCTCAGAATGACATAATGAAAAGGAGAATGCCGTGAAGACTCTTGATCTGAAAAAGGAATTGAAATATTTGTATGCGCCCTCCGCGAAGAAAGCGGAGATCGTCAACGTGCCGCGCTTGCAATTCGCGATGATAGACGGCGTGATCGAAAAAGGAAAAGAGCCAGGCAACTCGCCCGCCTTCGCCGAAGCGACGCAAGCCTTGTACAGCATTTCATACACGCTCAAGTTCATGCTCAAGAAACGCAAAACGAACGCGTTTGATTATCCCGTCATGCCATTGGAAGGATTGTGGGGCATACAGGATGTCAACGTTGACGTGGGCAAGAAAGATAATTGGTCGTTCACGTTGATGATATTGCAACCCAATATCATCACCAAAGATATTTTTGCCGATGGCTTGGAACAAGTTCGCAAGAAGAAAGGCGACTCGCCTATTTTATCGAAATTGCGGTTGAGTCACTTTGAAGAAGGCATCTGCGTCCAAATGATGCACATCGGACCGTACGCCACCGAACCCGCCACCATCGAGATCATGCTCGCCCTCGCCACTAAAAACGGCTACCGCGATAACGTCGGACCGAACGGCTTGCATCACGAGATCTATCTCGGCGATCCGCGCAAGGCGAACCCCGCGAAGTTGAAGACGGTGGTGAGGCATCCGTTGAGGAAAGGAAACACGTAAACAGGTAGACACGTACACACGTGTTTACTTGTTTACCTGTATACATCCACCATGAACTGCTATTACCACCCCGATAAACCAGCCATCGCCCTCTGCAAATACTGCCAGCGCGGACTCTGCCCCGATTGCGCCGCGCACGCGGGAGATTCGCTCGCGTGTAAAAATCTGCACGAGGAACAAGTCCGCACGATGGAGGCGTTGATGCAGAGGAACATCCTGCAATCCAAACGCGTCGGCTCGGATTATTTGCGGAACACAATCTTTTACGGCGTGGTCGGTATTTTGTTTACTGCGTTCGGAATATCCCAGTTCAATTGGCTGGGGTTGCAGGCGCTTGTCTATGCCGCGATCGGACTCGCTTTGCTCTGGGCGGCAGTGGCGAATTATTTAGAGAGTAGGAAGTACAAGTAAACACGGAAACAAGTAAACAGGTAAACAGTTTTTTTGTCTACGTGACTACCTGTCTACTTGTGTACTACGCTCGCCGCCTCTGCAACCATTCATTCCCTCCTGCGTATATCTCCCTAGAAAAAGGTGGCTGTCACTTTTGAAGTGACAGTCACCTACTCAACGAAAGGAGTGCAAACATGAACCCCAACTACAAACAACTGACTCGAAGCGCGTCCAACCGCATGATCGCGGGCGTGTGTGCAGGCTTGGGCGAATACCTCGGCATTGACCCAACCATTGTCCGCTTGCTCACTGTGCTAGCTTTCTTCACAGGCTTCGGCGGGATCGTGCTGGTCTACCTGATCATGGCGCTGGTTGTCCCTGAGCAGACGCAAGTGACGCAGTAATAAAGAATAATCGAAGAGACGACCCGGCTAGGTCGTCTCATTTTTTCTTCTTATGCGAATTAGGTTTCTTTAACTCTTTCTCCAGCATCCTGAAATCCTCCGCTACTTGGAACAACTTATCTGCCTCATCGAAATACATTGTTTTGATCAGATGCGTCCGCGCAGTTTCTAGAATTGGGATAATGGGTCCAGGTAAAAATTTTTTGACATCGTCAAACTTTTCCCGCGCAAGATTTTTACGGCTTCCATCTTCAACCCAAAAATGAGCTAGAAGGCCAAAGAAGTCGGTGGTAAATTCGGAAGGTAGTGGCGAGCGTGCTTCAGCAAGCGCAGTCATTTTATCAAGGATCGCAACATAGACAAAGTCGTGGCTTTCCCCGGCAGCGCATACGCCAATCTCAAATAATGCCTGGCTAACTTCCGTTAACATTTCTTGCCTGGGTAAGGCGAGCTCCAATGAGTCAATATATTCCAAGATGATGTTATCCCTCTCCACAGATTTAAAATTTACAATCAATGTCTGCCCCAACTTACTGACGGCGTGGATTGCACGTCGCCTGTCATAACCAGATTCCATTTGTGGCTTTGCGGATAAAATGGCAGAAAGTATCTTGATGGCAATTTCGTAATTGTTCAAATCCTTGGACTCCGGATCTGATGCCAGCATATGCACTAGTTCGTCAATTAACATCTCGAAGGAATCGCCTTTATAGGCAGGATGAGCAATCACCGCCTTGACGATATTTTTATAGGCGATGACCACCATTTCCCGTTCCTGACCAGGATCACATTGCTTGCCTAGGTTGGCAAGGTCAGAAAACGGACCACCACCAATACGTATCTTTTTCTCCAGCCCATCCAAGATACCTAAGGTCAACTTTTCGACAATTTTCTCACGACGACCGTATTGTTCTGGTATTCTTTTTGCAACCCGTAACGCCAGAACGATTAAAGGAACAAAAACAATTAACCATATTGCCTGCTGAACAATCGACTTAATGTCATTTCCTTTTCCCCAATAAGCATACCCGAATTGCAATATCAATCCGATCCCTATTACAAATAACGCAATCTTCAGGGAAGATTGAACATCCAATCCGCCTTTCTTCATAGCTGCCCGGCGTTCTGCCGCTGAAATCAACTGCAAAACTAAAGCAGGAATGCCGACAAGGAAAATCAGAAGGGTTAGTATTCCATCAAACGGAATTTCCATCTACCCACCATTCCTGTTCCTAAAGACGGGCTGTTCTTCCCTGATCCTTGTGATGATATCAATCAGAATGGTATCCACAAGGCCAGCTGCCTTGTGCTGGAACACATTGATTCCCAACTCGTTTAGTCGAACATGAAGGTTGGTATCATTTTCAACGGTAAACACACCCACGTGATATCGTTCGATCCAACCGGGAGGCGTAAAAGCATAATCAGGGCGCCCGCTGAACATCCAATTTGCGAGTTCCAAACCCAAGCGGGCGTCTGCTTTATCCTCGCCCCTCTCTTGATAAATCTTAATCCAAAAATCATCAATACCGGGCGGCAGGCGCATATCCAGAATGATTGCGTCGTACTCTTTTGACTGCAGATAACTTACTGCGCTTGTCGCATCTTCGGCAAGATTCATATCGTACTCGCCACTGATATAAATTGGCCCCGTGAGGTTACGTAACTCCAAACGCGCGCTGTCTTCTACCCATAAAACTCTAGTCTTCACAGTTCGACCTCCCAAAAAGTTATTTTCCAACATCTGCGAAAGGCAAAATGATGGTGACCCGGGTAAGAAAAGGTTGATGATAATACTGCCCACTCTTTTCATTCTGGGAACCTCGAAACGCCGGATGACTCTCTATTTCGACTTTCCCGCCATGGGCTTCCACCACGCGGCGGGTATCTGTCAGTCCAATACCAGTTCCAAGACGACCGCGATCTTTCGATAGTTCTCCGCGGTAACCGAGTTCAAACACTTTTCCACGTTCAATCTCTTCACGCTTAATTGGCACGCCCCAATTCTCAAACTCAATGTACAACCATTTGTCTTTCACAGAGGTTCGAATGGATACCCATGCCGGCTTTGTCCGCTCAGGGTCACGACGCCAAGAATATTTTATGGCATTATGTAGCATATTCGTCAAAGCACGCAACATGTCCCTCTCGCTGCCTCTTATGCTCACATCTTCCACATCTCTGCGATCAATATCAATCTTCAGACTGCGGGCATATTCAGCCATTCGTTTAGCGGATTCCTCAATCAGCAACTTGACGTTCAGTCTCACAAAAAGGACTGGCTCACGCTTATCCGATGTAACAAATTCACGCAGGCTATGGATGGTGTAATCCATTTGGATTACAGTAGCACGGGTTTCTAGCACTTCAACAAGATTCGCAAACCGCTCCAAGTGCCATGCCGTGTTTTGGACTTCACGTACTGGCTCACGCGGCAGATTACCGGGAACAATTCCTGAATAGATAAGCCCGACGCTATTCGCTAATTTTCTCAAGGTTGCAGGGAACGATTCAGGAGTAGGAATTCGTTCTTTGAATTCTCGCAAAAAAGACACATAATTGTGCAATTTGTCCCAGTCAGAAACCGCCAATGCTTGTAGGCGGCGCTTCTCATCAGCGCTTCGAGTTAATCTCTCGATGGCATTTGCCAATAAATTCGCATACTCTGTCAGCATAGTTTCAACCTCATCAGCAAGCGGAACCGGCATATCTGCATAGGGTTTCGGCTCAAATGCCTCAACCACTGCATCCAGAGTCTGCTTTACCATTACAAGGGTCGTGGTGTTTGCATGCAAAATTCGCCCGATATCAAACCGCAGTTCATCGACCCGTTCACGCAGTTCTCTTTCATGTTGTCCAGCTTCAAAGGATTTTGTGATATCCACCATACAGCCTACAAATCCAATAACAAGACCATTCTCATCTTGCATAATCTTGCAATAATCTTCCACATACAAGTTCCGATCCATAACCTTCAAATGCAAGATTCCGCGATCCGAGTGCATGCCCTGTTTAGAAAGAGCTTTTGCCTCTGCGATTGCCACATCACGATCAGCAGGGTTGGCATAATAATTGATAATATTTGCTTCTACCCTCCCTTCGAGAGGCAGACCCAACATCTCGCGAACAATTCGATTTGCAACAACAAACCGCCCATCAAGCGCTGTCATATAGACGCCAATGGGCAGTTCACGAAAGTCGAAATCTTCGAATTGTTTAAGTGAAGGGGCCTTATCAGTCATTTCCAACCCATCCTCGAATAGACAACATCACAATGGTTCCATCCTTCTCCTAGTATAGGTCGTTTGGAGGATTTGTCAAGAATTTGTATGACAAATTAATCTGATCATCCTCATCTCGCCAGCGAAATAAACACATCCTCCAACGTCGGCTCGCCCGCAACGACATCCTTCACTGTCAACATCCTCAATCCCTTCACTAAGTCTTCTTTCTTCTTTCCTCTTTCCACGATCGTCCTCAAATGATCCCCCGCCAACGAGACGCTTAGCACGCCTTCCACATTGGGCAACACTTCCAAACCTTTTTCCAGTGGATCGGCGTAGACTTCCCACACGTCGCCCGCGATGATATTCTTTTTCAAGTTCGAGGGCGTATCCATCGCGAGCAATTTTCCATCGCGCATGATGCCGACGCGTTCGCAGTATTCGGCTTCGTCCATGTAGTGCGTGGTCACTAAAATTGTCACGCCGCTTTCGGCGAGTCCGTAGATCAAATCCCAGAACGCGCGGCGGGCGGTGGGGTCAACGCCCGATGTCGGTTCATCGAGGAACAATAATTTCGGTTCATGCACCAACGCGATTCCCAACGCGAGTCGCTGACGCCAGCCCGCCGAGAGAGTCCGCGTCAGTGTAGAGTCATGCCCGCGCAAGCCGACCAGGTCCAACGTCCGCGTGATGCGGGTTTTGTCGCGAATCCCATAGACGCCGCCGTAAAACGTCAAATTTTCCAGCACGGTCAGATCGTCATAGATCGCAAATTTTTGCGACATGTATCCCGCGCGCGCCCGCACCTGCTCGCTTTGTTTGAACGCGTCGAATCCCAACACGGTCGCGCTGCCGTCGCTCGGCTCGAGCAGACCCAGCAACATGCGGATCGTCGTCGTCTTGCCCGATCCGTTCGGACCGAGATAGCCAACGACTTCACCCGCGCCCACTTCAAAGTTGACGTGATCCACCGCGACGAATTCGCCAAAGCGCCGCGTGAGATTTTCGACTCGGATAACCGCATCACTCATTGTTCGACTCCGACAGCGCGATAAACACATCTTCGAGAACGGGACTCACCGCGCGGAGTTCATCCACGCGACCGCCCTCGCTTCGTATCGCGGACTTCAACCTGCCTAGCACATCGTCAGCCTTTTTCTCCCCCACGCGGATGTGCAAGCGATCGCCGAACGCCTGCACATCTTCAACATCCTGATCGTTGTGCGCGACATGACGCAAAAGATTGATCGGCGAGCCGCGCAATTCAAGCACGCGGTTGTTGAGCCGCGCGCGCAGATTCGACGGCGTGTCTTCCGCGATGATTTTTCCCGCTTTCATGAATCCGACTCGATGACAACGCGAGGCTTCGTCCATATAAGGAGTGGATATTAAAACAGCAACTCCATCCTGAGCGGAGGACTGAGCGCTCGTTGCGAAGTCCGTAGTCGAAGGACGACTTGCAACGCTCGCTTCGACTTCACTCGCTCCGCTCGTTCCGCTCAGCGAGGAAGTAGACACCAACTTGATCACCAACTGCCAAAAGTCTTGACGTGTCACAGGGTCAACGCCAGTCGTTGGCTCATCGAGTAACAACACTCTTGGTCGTGTCACCAATGCGGACGCTAATCCCAATTTTTGTTTCATCCCTCCAGAGAGTTGACCCGCGCGGCGGTCTTTGAATTTTTCGAGACCTACGAATTCAAGAATCTCCAGCGAGCGCGGAAGCCACTCATTGGATTTCAATCCGCGCGCTTCGGCAAAGAAGCGGATGTTTTCTAGCACGGTCAGATCTTCGTAGAGGGAAAATCGTTGTGAGAGATATCCGAATTGCGCTCGGGCTTGTTCGGTTTGTTTGCTGATGTCGTAACCGCAAATGACCGCCTCGCCCGCGTCCGCTTTGAGTGCGCCGACGAGGAGACGTATCGTCGTCGTCTTCCCCGCCCCATCCGCGCCGACGAGACCGTAGATCTCGCCTGCTTTGATTTGCAGGGAAACATCGTCAACGGCGTGGGTATCGCCGAAGTGTTTTTTGAGGTTGGATGCGGAGACAAGGAGGTTATTCATTGGTAGGTTGAATTTTGTTTAGTCGAAAGTCGAAGGTCGAAAGTCAGGTGAGTGTTAAACTTCGTAGTCTGCTTCGTCATCAGAAATGCGGCGTTTACGCGGGTTGGATTCAAGATACGCGATGAATTTTGAAATTTGACGAGCACAGGTCTGAGTCAAGGCATAAGCGTCTTTGAATTGTTCTTCAGCAATGTAATTTTGGTCGAGAGCCACATAGAGTTGCGCCCTCGCTTCGCCTGCGGATGCTTTTGCTATTCCGAGAAAATTGATGAACTGAATATCGGTGCGGCTTTCAAAACCTTCGGCGATGTTGCTCATCACGGAAACACCCGCTCGACGAATCTGATCGCGTAAGCCGAAATCACGATTAAAGCCAGCCTGATTGCCCAGTCCATAAATCATGTTGGTCAACTGCCTAGCAGTCTTCCAAGCCTCAATTTCTTCAAAGCGAGTAATACCAGCCATTTCGTTTTCTCCTTTGTAATTATTTTTTCAGCACGTAGAATTTGACCTTTGACTTGCAACCTTCGACCTGTGATCTTATTTGAAAACCACATCCGCAGGCATACCGATCTTCAACCAGCCTTGTGAGTCAGTAACCTTCAACTTTACGGCATAAACTGTTGAACTGCGTCCCTCAACTGTCTGCACGTTGCGCGGGGTGAACTCGGCTTGGTCGGCGATGTGGATGATTTCGGCGGTGAAGACGGGACTTTCGCCTGAGGCAACGTCAATGGTGACGGAGGCTTGTTGTCCGAGTTTGATTTCGTTGAGGCGATTTTCAGGAACGTAAACGGTAATGGTCATTTCATTCAAGTTCGCCATTGCAAGCGCGACCGAACCGGGTTGGACAAATTCGCCGGGTTCCACATTGCGCGTGAGGATGATTCCATCCATCGGCGCGTAGATGGTGAGTTTGGCAATCTGCGTGTCAATGAGATCGAGATTGGCTTGCGCGGTGTTGACGGTGGCTTGCGCTTGCGCGACTGCGGCTTTGGATTGTTCGAGAGCCTTGCTTGCGGTGATCACCTGTTGCGAGTCCGCGCCTGTTTGCAGGGAGCGCAAGTTATCAACAGCGGTATCGTAAATTTCTTGCGCAACCGCAACTTTGGCGCGCGCTTCGAGAACGTCCGCCGCGTCATCGGTGGAGAGGGCGTCGTCGTACGCGGATTGCGCGTCGTCCAGCGCGAGATCGGCGTCGTCGAGGACGATCTGCGCCGCGTCGCGTAAATCCTGTCCGTTCGACGCGCCGACAGTTTTATCGTAAGCCGCCTTGGCATTTTGATAAGCGACTCGCGTTTTCGAGAGAGTCGCTTCCAGATCGAGGAAACGCGAACCGCCAGCGCTTTGTTGGATGTCGTTTAGATTCTCTTGGGCATCTTTCAATGCGGCGAGAGTCGCATCCACATCCGCTTGCGCGGCGGCGAGTCGCTCCGTTTTCGAGAAGTACCAACTTGGCTGATCGAACTCCGATAGATTCGTGACACGCCAATCGCTTGTCCGCGTGGATTGTTCTTGCGCAAGCGCGTTGTTGAGGGTCAAGTCATATTGCTGTTGCGCGGAGGCGTACGCGGCGGCGGCAGTGTTGAGGGCGGCGTTAGCCGAATCAATCTGGGCGGACGCGACGGCTCGTTGGGCGGTCAGCAGTCCCCCGTCGAGAGAAAGAAGCGGGTCTCCCGTCTTGACAGGCTGACCTTCATCCACAAGAACTTCTTTCACCTTGCCAGCCATCTCAGGCGAGACGTTCACGATCACCGACTCGATCGTGCCTGAGGCTTTGAGTTGAGTATTTTTATCGGGCGCGAGCGAGCGGAACGCGTAATATCCGATGGTGGAAAGAACGATCAATATAACGATGATGCGAACAGCGAGAGGCGGTTTGTGCATGGTGAACTCCTTTAATCGAGTCGTTTTCTAAATCTCAGGGCGGCAAGGGTCATGATGCCAATCGCAAAAAGAGTCATGGCGATCACGTCGAATTTAATCTTGTCGAGTCCCACGCCTTTGAGCAGTAACGCGCGGATGATGACGAGGTAATATCGCAACGGCATCAAGTAGGAAAGCCATTGCAAAACTTTCGGCATGGCTTCGAGCGGAAAGAAAAAGCCAGAGAGGAAAATGCTCGGCAGGAGAGTCATCCAAACGGTGAGCATGGCTTCTTGTTGCGTGTTGGCGATCGTGGACGCGAGCAGACCAATGCCCAAGCCCGTCACGAGGAACACGCCTGAAAGCAAAATGATGAGTCCGAGATTGCCGCGAATCGGAACTCCAAACCACCAATGCCCCACCGCGAGGACTTCGATGGTGTTGAAGAATCCCAACACGACATACGGCGTAAGTTTGCCGACGATCAATTCCCAGGGTCGGATGGGCGTGACGATCAGTTGCTCGATAGTGCCGCGCTCGCGTTCGCGCACAACGGACGTGGCGGTGAGGATGGCGGCGATCGCATACAGGATCATGCCGATCACGCCGGGGATCATGAAGTGCGCGCTGATGAGGTCGGGGTTGAACCAAACCGTCGTGCGGACTTCGACGGGCGGCTGGATGCGCAGGTTCATGCCGCTGAGTTCAAACTTTTGCAAAAGAATTTTCGAGGCGTGCGCCTGTCCGATCAATTGCGAGGCGGCAAGCGCGGTGGATGCGCTGGTTGGGTCTGAGCCGTCGAGGATGAACGCGATCTGCGCGTCTCCCTCGGCGAGTCGTTGGGCGTAATCGGGCGGGATGATGACCGCCGCGCGCGCTTTGCCAGCAAGGATCAGGTCTTCGATCTCCGCCTCGGAATCAACCGCATAGGCGACATGGAAATAATCGGCCGCGCGATACGAATCAAGCAGGGCGCGCGATTCCACGCTCTGACTTCGGTCTAGCACGGCAAGCGGAACGTTGCGCACGTCGTTGGTGGCGGAGTACCCAAGCAGGAACAACTGCATGATCGGGATGACGACGATCATCGCCAGCGTGCGCGGGTCGCGAAAGATTTGGATGAATTCCTTGCGGATGATGGAGAGGAGGCGGGTGTTCATGGGGCTCCAGTGAGGAAGTGATCAGTTATTAGTGAGCAGTTATCAGTTCAGGTGTGAGTTTCAAGTTCCAAGTTTCAGGTGTTAGGTTACGTGGAACGTGATACATGGGACGTGACACTGACCTACTCCGACGGTTTGAGAATACCGTGCAGGAAAATATCAATATAGGCGTCTTCGGAATTTTTCGGCATGAGTTTGCTCACGATCGAATTGGAGATGATCATTTCTGTCATCAGATACGAAACAACCAGACCGATAAACGAGCGCATGAGCAAGGCTGGGTTGGTCACGCGCAGGTTTTTTCTCGATTTGACCACGCGCTCAAAAACAGGCAATATCTTCGGCGCGATCTCTTTCAACAACACCGCGCCGTGCTTGCCTTTGAATTCGACCATCTCGACGAACATCAGGTTCATAAATTCAGGACGCTTCCCCATCTCAGAGATGACGATGTGCGCCGCGTTCTTGTAAAAGTCTTCCGCGGTATCCCCTTCCGCCGCAAGGACGGCAGGCAGGATCTGCTTGTACGGATGCTTGTCAACGATGATGCCTTCGAAGATCTCATCCTTGCTGGAAAAGTGGTTGTAGATTCCGCCCAGCGCCAGCCCAACTTCATCCGCGATCTGGCGCATGGACGTGGCAGCGTAGCCCTGTTTGAGAAAGAGTTCAATCGCCGCATCTTCGATGGCGAGGCGCGTGGCTTCGCCTTTTTTGAGTTTGTCTTTGGGCATGGCGTCTCCAATAGTAAAAATGAACGATTGTTCGTTTTTCATTGTAGCCGAATAGGACAAGTTTTGTCAAGAACCGCAAGAGTATTTCTGAAACCTGAGAGCACGCTTTGCGTATATCTGAGCGGGTATAATCAGACGAACAACCGCAAAGAAAGGGACAATCATGTTCGGGCTAACTTGGATCGAGGTCATTTATTGGGTGTCTGCCATTGTCGGAGGGACGTTATTTCTTCTCCGCCTGGGCATGATGTTAATCGGCGGCGGCGTCAGTGACGATGCTCTGGATACTGCGCTGGAGGATGCAGGAAGTGGCGCGCATGACGCCGATTTCAGTTTCAAGCTGCTATCCATACAAAGCTTGACCTCATTTTTTATGATGTTCGGCTTGGTAGGTTTGGCGTTGCTAAGAGCAAATCTCCCCATTTTATTGACCGTGGCTGGCGGCATGTTGGCGGGGTTTATCACCGTTGCGATCACCAGCGTGATCTTTTCCCAGATGAAGCGGTTACAAACCGAGGGAACAATCAATATTCAAAATACGGTGGGGGTGGAAGGAACCGTATATTTAACCATTCCGAAAAATGGAACAGGACAAGTTCAGCTCATTGCGCAAGGCGCGCTCAAGATCTTCGATGCGAGCGCAAAAAATAAAGACTCGATCACCGTCGGGGAAAAAATTCGCGTGACTGGTGTAACGGGCGGCAATACTTTGGTTGTCGAAAAAATCAAGTAGTCAAAGGAGAATGAAATGAGTTCCGCAACATTTGGTGTTCTAGCCCTCGTGGCTCTGGTTGTGCTGGTTTTCTCCACTATTGCTTTTATGGCGAGTCGCTATAAGCGCTGTCCATCGGACAAAGTGTTGGTCATTTACGGGCGCGTAGAGAAGGGACGCTCGAGCAAGACCATGCACGGCGGCGGCGCGTTTGTGTGGCCCCTCATTCAGGACTTTGCCTATCTGAGCCTCACCCCCATCACCATCAGTATTCCGCTTGAAAACGCGTTGTCTCTGCAGAACATCCGCATCAATGTGCCAAGCACATTTACAGTGGGCGTGAGTACCGCCTCTGAGATCATGAGCAACGCGGCAGAAAGGATCCTGCGCTTGCCGCAAAACATAATCGAAGAGATGGCGAAGGAGATCATCTTCGGTCAACTGCGTCTCACGGTCGCTTCGTTGACGATCGAACAGATCAACCAGGACCGCGAAAGTTTCCTCGACTCGATCCGCCGTAACGTGGAGCCTGAGTTGAACAAGATCGGTCTGCAGTTGATCAACGTGAACATCACCGACATCACCGATGCATCTGATTACATTGCCAGCATCGGCAAGAAAGCCGCCGCAGAAGCCATCAACCAGGCAAAGGTGGATGTGGCAGAGCAAACGAAATTGGGCGCGATCGGCGAATCCAATGCCATTCGCGAGCAGGAGATCAAAGTTGCCGAAGCCATGGCAGAGGCAGAGATCGGTCGCAAAACGGCAGACGCAAACCAGCGTAAGCGCGTGCAGGAACAAGAAGCATCCGCTGTGCAAGGCGAAAACACTGCTAACGCCAACATTGCCCAATACAACGCAGACCTTGAAATCCAGCGCGCCAAAGCAAGTGCCGATTCTGAAAAAGGAAAGAAGACCGCGGAAGCAAGCCAGCGCATCTTCGTGCAGGAGCAAGAGGCGCTGGCAGTGAAGGGCGAGAACGCGTCGAAGGCGAGCATTGCGGAGTACAACGCTGAATTGGAGGTCAAACGCGCGGCGGCGTTGAGGCAGGCTGAAGTCGCGCGATACGAAGCGCAGGTAGCCATCCAACAGGCGCTGTACAAAGCAGAGCAGGAACGTTTACGCGCGGAAGAAGTTGTCAAGCAAGAGATCGAGAAGAATAAGATCGAAATCGCCGCGGAAGCCGAAGCGGAGCGCATCCGCCGTAATGCAAAGGGTGAAGCGGACGGCATCCTTGCAAAATATATGGCGGAAGCGGAGGGCACATTGAAATTGCTTGAATCAAAAGCGGACGGCTATCGCAAATTGGTAGAGAGCGTAGGCGGCGACGCGCAAGCGGCATCCACATTGTTAATGATCGAAAAGATGGAAGAACTTGTTGCCCGCCAGGTGGAAGCCATCAGTAATCTCAAGATCGACCGCATCACGGTTTGGGATTCAGGCGGCACGAATGGCGGAGGTTCATCCACATCGAACTTCATTTCGAATCTGTTCAAGAGCTTGCCTCCGCTTCAGGAGATCTCTGAAATGGCGGGCGTGGAATTGCCTGAATATCTTGGCAAGGTAAAAGGGCAGAGCGCATCTTCTGCCGTTGCAGAAACCACATCAACAACTGAGACACCCGCAAAAAAGACCAAGTAAAAGAGATCGCATTGAATCAACAAACCCGGTAGCAATGCCGGGTTTGTTCTTTTTTACAAACCACAAACAGCTCAAGGTAGAATTGCGCCATGCTCCCCCTCTCCAACATGGAAAAATACATCCGCGCACATTTGCGCTACAACGTGACCACCAATTTGATGGATGGCGCTTTCTTCGGGCTCGCGCTCGGATTCGCCTCCTTTGCGACGATCATCCCCCTCTTCGTCACACAACTAACCGACTCGGCGATCCTTATCGGACTGGCGCCTGCGTTCCATACGATCGGCTGGCAACTGCCTCAACTTTTCAACGCGAGTCAGATCGCGCGCGCGCGGGAATACAAACCCATCGTCTTGCGCAACACGATCCACGAACGGATTCCGTTCCTCGTGTTGGCGATCATCGCGGTTTCGATTCCCGTCATCGGAGTCGAAATCGCTTTGTTCGTTACGTTTCTTGCGCTGGCATGGCAGGGACTCGGCGGCGGATTCACAGCCAACCCATGGACGAGTCTTATCTCGAAGATCATCCCGCCAGAATCGCGCGGCACATTTTTCGGGATGCAAGGCGGGCTGGTGAATCTGGCGATCAGCATCGCCGCCATCGGCGCGGGATACTTACTCGATGAAGTTGACTTCCCGAATAATTTTGCGATCAGTTTTTTTATCGCGAGCGTTGCGTTTGTCGCCTCGTACTTCGCCCTCTCTCGATCGCGTGAACTTCGAGATGATGCAAAGGTCGTTTCGGAGGAACAGCCTCACTTTTGGGAAGACGCGAAGCGCATCCTGAAAAAAGACAGGAATTTCAACTGGTTCCTCGTTACGCGCTTCTTGATGATGTTCGCAACGATGGGATTTGGTTTTTACATCCTGCTGGGTTTGCGCCGCTTCGAAATGGATTCGATCACGGCAGGCTATCTTACCGCCGCGCTCACACTCACGCAAACGATTGCAAATGCGGGCATGGGCTGGCTCGGAGATAAGATCGGTCATCGCACGATGTTGATCGTGGGCGCGGTTGCCGCAGTGTTGAGTTCGATCATCGCGTGGTATGCGCCGACGATCGCATGGTTGTATCCCGCGTTCATCCTTTCGGGGTTTGGTAATGTTTCCGTGTGGACCATCGGCATCACATTCACCGTGGGTTTCGGCTCAGAGACCGAACGCCCCACATACATCGGCTTATCGAACACGTTGATCACGCCTGCCACGGTCACCGCGCCAATCCTTGGCGGATGGCTGATCGACACATACGGTTTTGGATCGACATTTGGGCTGGCGACGATCATTGGAATTATCGCGGCGGTGGTTTTGATTTTCGTTGTGAAAGACCCGCACAAACACGTAGTGCCGACTTCGCGAAGCACCCTTTAGGGTAAGTCGGCACTACGTAAAATTTCTCACACACCTTTAAAGTGTCCCTCTTCAACTCCCTGCCACGTCTCTTCGTGCAACTTCATATATTTCGTCAACAGCGGATGGACTCGCGCCATCTCTTCGTAAATTTTCTGCGCCACACGTCGAATCGAAAAGTGCGCGTTCGCGGCGGAGCGTAATTGACAAAACGCGAATGCCTCGCGCAAATTGAACTGCGCCAACACGCGGCGATTGAATCCGTTGGGGACAACGTATTGCGCGACAGCGGGATTGAACGCGTATAACTTCTCAAACATCACTGAAGCGGACTCCATCGCCGCCTCATACGCGGACTTGAAGCCTGCCTCGCTTATCAACAGCGGGGTCGCGTACCCCAGCCGCGTCGTCAGTCTCTGCGGCGTCTGCGTCATCATGCGGTGACGTTTGAACTCGGCATACGCGCCCTGATCCATGACGAGATCGAAAGTGTAGGAGGAATATTCAAGTTCACGCAGAGGGACATCGAACTTGCCTAATCGTCCAAGCAAAGATTCAGCGAGTTTGCTTTTTGATTCTTCGCTCAATGACTCAATATGAGATAAAGCGTCTGCATAAGCCATTTCACCCAAGCGATACAACACCGCCGCTAACACCTTCTTCTCCCCCTCCTTGTCATAATCAATCAAATCACACCAATTCCTACTTTCCACTTTCCAATCTCTAATCTCTAATTCTCCCAATTCTCTTATCGTCTCAACCAAATATGGAACCTCATCCGCATATTTCACAAGCGTGGGAGTCTCGGCTTTGGAAACTTCTTTGACCTTTGCGCCGATCTCGCGCACTTCGGCAAGTTCGTGCGAAAGCATTTTGCGAATCGTGTTTTCGATGACGCGCGCATTCGCGGTCATGCCAACGTTTGCCAGCGCGGCGGCGGGAAGGAGGAAGCGGCACACGTCCACGTACTTCGAGCGGATGCGGCGATCCCACGCCTCATCTTTTTCGTTCTCGCGGCGCGGGAAGCGGTCGAGGATGAGAGTCCGCACGGGGTCGAGCGAATCAGCATAGGCTTTGAAAAGGAGGCGAATCGTATCCACAAACTCATCGTGCAATGGATGTCCGATCAACTCGGGAGGAATCGTGAAATCATCCTGTCCCCATCTTTGATAGCGCGTGGATTTTTCGGTGTACGAAGCGAGTCGATTCGACTCGATGCTCTCGATGGCGATGCGCGAAACGTTCTCGAAGGCGATGTGCAGAACCGCATGTTCCGCCACCGAGGCATGACCGTAACCGACCACCCACTTCTCGTGGAACTGCGCCGATTTTTCGTCGCTGAGTTCGGCGGCAATATCGCGGAACGATTCGGGCGAGCGCGATGTTTTCGCAAAAGCGACCGCGATGGTTTCAGGGCTGAGCGCGCGCGGCGATAACAAATAAATTTCACGTTCGGGCATGAAGGTCTCCTCATGTAGAACAAGATACTATCTCGTTCTACCAAAATCTGGCGGATTATACCCATACGGGTACGTTGTAACAATGAAAAGGGCGGTCAAACGACCGCCCAAGTTTTAGGGAGTGCCGATGTTCGTTGGAAAATCTGTCGGGCTCGATGGTTTTTTCGGGGCGAGTTTCTCCAATTTATTCAACGCGCTCAATCCGCCGAACAAGCCAAAAAGGAAAAACACGTGAAAGACCAGACCCATCCACTCTTGAAAAGCGAGCATCAAAAGCGTATCGATCGCATAGAAGATCATGCCAACGATGAACGCCCACTTCATCGCGCGGTTGGCAAATACGCCGAAGAGCGCGAAAATTCCCGCGACAATCGCGCTGACGACCAAGCCGATCACTTTTACGATCAGCGCGGATTCTGGCATCACTTCAGCCATTCCAACAAATATCGAGTCCACAAATAGAGTTCCAGCCAAACCTACGACAAAATACATTCCCCCGCCAAATTGAAGCATGGCGGAATTAATGACCGACAGAGCGGCGATCCAATAGAAATTATTCGCGCCGCTCTTCATTCGGCGGACCAGGTCGGCAAGCGCCGCCTGCACGCGATACATCTCTCCTGTTGGATCTTGAGCAGGCGGTTGGACTGGCTGTGGTGAGGAATCAAATGGCTGTGTCATGTCATTTCCCTTCCGAGGTAGATTTACAGGGTCAATGTACAACAAATTGAGCTGAAAGTCAATTACAAAGAGGTATCAGTCCTCATCAAGAGTTTGCCTTACCACTTCAACATCCTTCGAGATCTGCGTTACCAACGCATCCACCGAGTCGAATGTCAGTTCATCGCGCAGGCGCGATACGAATTCAAGTTGCAAAGTCTCATCGTAAATATCGCGGTCAAAATCGAGCAGGTACGCTTCCACGCTCATTGTTTTTTTATCGGGCGTGAAGGTTGGGTTGGTGCCGATGTTGACTGCGGCTTTGTGTTTTTGGTCGCCTAGATACGCCCAGCAAGCATAAATTCCGCCAGCGGGAATCAATTTATCTACCGAGTAATCTAAATTCGCTGTGGGGAATCCGATCGTGCGCCCGCGCTGGTCGCCGCGAATCACGATTCCCTGCAAACGATACGGACGTCCCATCAACTTTGCGGCTTCTTCGACTTTCCCAACCGCGATCAATTTTCGGATCGCTGTGGATGAGATCACGCCGCTCTCGTCACTGACGGCTGGTACGGTTTCGACAGCGTATCCCAACTCCCCACCGATCTCCGTCAGACGCGGGATGTTGCCTTCGCGGTCTTTTCCCAGCGCGGAATCATAGCCGAGGATGAGGCGATCCAGCCCGATGTGGGATTTGAGGCGTTGCATGAAGTCGAAGGCGGTGAGATTCGCCACATCCCTGTTGAACGGATGCGTGATGACCACATCCACGCCCATATCGCCGAGAATTTCGGCTCGTTCGTCGGGGAGAGTCAACAATTTGATCTCGCCGCGCCCGAACACTTTGGATGGATGCGGATCGAACGTGATCACAACCGCTGGCAGATTCTTTTCATGCGCGCCTTCAACAAGACGATGAATGATCTGTTGATGTCCGCGATGTACGCCGTCGAAGACGCCGACGGTAAGCCAGGAACACGGGAGGTTGATTTCGTCGAGGGAGCGATAATGATTCATAAAACGTTGGGGATGTCACCCTGAGGAGCGATGGTTGCGACGAAGGGTCTCTGTCGTGGCATTAGAGATGCTTCGCTACGCTCAGCATGACAATACAAATGAAAATTCCAGCGCCACTGAGGCGCTGGAATGATAACAGTTAACTTTCTAATCGTGGGAGACTCAGGCGTCGTTCGTGAAGAATACTTTCTTCGGCTGCCAGGCGAGCGCGCCGTCTTCACCCGTGATACATTCCATCAACGCGACCAACTCGCCCTGCGTGCTGACGCCGCGCACTTTGTTTCCAAGAACGGCGTCTTCCGCGGCTTTCACGCGGTGACCATGCCGCACGCCTTCGACTTCATCGGGGCTGAGTTCGATGGCGGGCCAATCGCCCAACGCTTCTGCGGCAGGGATGAGATATTGATACCAATTACCCGCCGTGAACGCCTCTTGCAATTTGCGAAGCGGGGTTGCGTCGCGCAGAGAGAAACGTCCGCTTTTGGTGCGGCGTAAACCCACAAGGTACGCGCCACATCCCAATTTTTCACCGAGGTCGTTTGCCAACGAGCGGACATACGTGCCGGAAGAGCAATGCACGTCGATCACAACTTCGGGCGGAGTCCATTCCAATACTTCGAGATGATGCACCGTGATCTTGCGCGGAGTAAGGTCTACTGGCTCGCCCTGCCGCGCCATTTCATACGCTTTGCGTCCCTGCACTTTGACGGCGGAATACGGCGGCGGGGTTTGCTCGATCTCGCCCACAAACGTTTTCAGCGCTTCTTCAAATTGCGCTTCGGTGACGTTCACCGGCTGGGCAGACGGCGTCACCCTCCCTTCCGCGTCAAAGGTGTCGGTCTTGCCGCCCATGCGGATGATCGCCTGATAGCGTTTATCGGACGCCGAAACATATTCGCTCAACCGAACGGCGGGACCTACCAGAATCACCAACACGCCGGAAGCGCGCGGGTCAAGCGTGCCGGTATGCCCTGCGCGGCGCAAGCCTGTTCCGTTTCGTATCGCTTGGACTACATCGTGCGAGGTCATGCCGACGGGCTTGTCCACCACTAAGACGCCGGAGATGGCGTTCTTCATTGTCTGGCTATCTGTTTGTTTGTTCATTTTTCCTCCATTAATTTATCGATGGCAGTAACGCATAACTATTTTAATCAAGGTCGAGTATTTCACGAGTTGACTTTAGTACTACGGGCTGAACCTCGCTTAATGCGCCGGGGATGTCTGCCCCGGCTGCGGCGGCATGACCGCCTCCGTTGAAGTGTTTTGCAACCTTAGAAACATCCACCGTCGGGTCCAGCGCGCGCCAAGAAATCTTGACATGATTGTCGTTTTGTTCGACGAATATCATACCCACTTTGTTTCCATTTCCGGTAATTGCTGAGATTATATTAATCAAATCGGCATCGTCGTTTCCGCCGTACCCGGCTCGTTTACGGTCTTCGACGGTTAGGGTTGCCCAGACGATCCCTTGCTTTTGCTCCAGAGCGGAAAGCCCAGCCCCCCAATATCGCGCCGCAGGGAAAGTTTTATGCACTAATGAGCGCATGTACAGATCAGACATATCCGCGCCCGTTTCCATCAACGTGGCGCACAATCGCATCGCGGAGGGGTTCGTGTTTGGCGTGCGAAAGCCAAGCGTATCGGTAACGATCCCAGTTAATAACGCCGTGGCAATCGGTTTGGTGATCTTGTATCCCCATTCGGGCAGATAATTAGTGAGGATGGCGGCGGTTGCCACCTCGTCCTCTTCGATCAGGTTCAATTTGCCAAATTTCTCGTTGGTTTTGTGATGATCGATATTGATATCAGGCGCGCCGAAATTTTCAAAGGCCTTCCCCACACGCTTGAAATCGGCGCAATCGACAGTGATGAAGGTATCGTATTCTCCTTGCGGTTCTTTGACGATCAACTCGCTCCCTTCCAGATATTTGAACGAGGAGGACACACCGTCTACGAGCGTCATTTGAACTTGTTTACCGGCGTCCTTGAGCGCCAACCCTAAACCAAGTAGAGACCCGATGGCATCGCCATCCGGGCGCACATGAGACGCGATAACAATGTGATTTGCGATCTCCAATCGTTTTTTGATCGCCCCTGATATTTCCTGATTCATTCTGTTCCGTTGCCCTTTCAATAGCTGTAACGTGGCGCGGGATGGCATCCCGCGAACTCACGGCAAGGCGGGATAACATCCCGCCCCACATCTCACGAAAATTCAGTTTATTTCTTCGCTCGCAACCCAGCCAGAATCTTCTCGATGTGGTCGGCGTTCTCCGGCGTCACATCCCAGTGGAAGCGCAGGCGCGGAAAGGCGCGCAGTTCGACGCGCGAGGCGAGAGTCCGCCGCAGGAAACCGGAAGCAGACTCAAGTCCGGCGAGAACGTCTTTCGAGCGCGAAGTCCCTTCGAGGGCAGAGACGTAGACATCCGCGTAGGCAAGTTCTCTATCTACTTTTACGTCGGTGATGAAGATCTGTTGCAGGCGCGGGTCGCTGATCTCACGGATGAGCATATCCGAAAGTTCCTGGCGGATGCGATCCGCGATACGTTGAAGTCGAATTCCTGAAGGCATAACGATTTACGATTTTAGACTTACGATTGACGATTGGTGGTTGAGTGGCCCTGAACGATTGCGGCGAAAGGCATATCGAAACCACAGTCCATTTACGATTTTTCCAATACGTAACAGATCAACTGATCACCGGATTGAATGTCGCTGAAGCCTTTGAAGCCGACGCCGCATTCGTAGCCCTGCTTGACCTCTTTCACATCGTCTTTCTCATGACGAAGCGAACCCATGTCGCCTTCGTAGACGAGGTCGGTCCCGCGATAAAGTTTGACCTTCGCGTTGCGGCGCAGTTCGCCGTCGGTCACGCGGCAACCAGCCACACGTCCAAATTTTGAGGCGGTGAACACTTGCAACACTTGCGCGCGACCGATGACTTTCTCTTTGACTTCGGGTTCGAGCATACCTTTGAGGGCTTTCTCGATATCCTCGGTCATGCGATAGATGATCTCGTATAAGCGGATGTCTACGCCTTCTTTGTCGGCAAGCCGCCGCGCGGAAACTTCCGCCTGCACGTTGAAGCCGATCATGATCGCCTTGGAAGAAGAAGCCAGCATCACGTCGTTCTCGCCGATATTGCCGGTCTCGGCGTAAATGACTTTGATGCCGATCTCACCCTCGCCAAGTTTGTTCAACTCGGATATGACCGGGTCGAGCGACCCCTGCACATCGGCTTTGACGATCAGGTTCAATTCCTTCGCTTCGCCCGCCTGCACGTTGGCAAACAAGTCCTCCAACGACACTTTCTTTTTGGATTGCGCTTGCGCCTTTGCGGCTTCGACTCGTTCAGCGACGATGACACGCGCTTCTTTGTCCGAGTCGACAACTTCAAACAAATCGCCGGCAGACGGCACATCGCTCAAGCCCATCACTGAGACTGGGGTCGAGGGTCCAGCCTTCTTCACGGGCTTGCCTTTGTAATCGGAAAGCGCGCGCAATTTCCCATGCGCGATGCCCGCCACGACCACATCTCCCATTTCGAGCGTTCCGTTTTGAATAAGCAGCGTGGCTATCACGCCCTTTGTCTTGTCTACTTCTGCTTCGATCACCGTGCCAATCACCTTGCCATTGGGGTTTGCCTTGATCTCGGTGTTATCCGCCACGAGCAAAATGCCTTCCAGCAGATCGTCGATGCCCTGCTTCTGCTTGGCAGAGACGGGGATCACCATCGTGTTGCCGCCCCAATCATCCGGGACGAGTTCCTGTTCGGCAAGTTGTTGTTTGACGCGGTCTGGGTTGGCGTTGGCTTTGTCGATCTTGTTGAGCGCCACCATGATCGGAACGCGCGCGGCTTTCGCATGGGCAATTGCTTCGCGCGTCTGCGGCATGACCCCATCGTCCGCCGCGACGACCAGCACGACAATATCCGCGCCTTGCGCCCCCCGCGCGCGCATCTGCGTAAACGCCGCATGACCGGGCGTATCGAGGAACGTAATGGGGCGGCCTTTCTTTTCAACTTGATAAGCGCCGATGTGCTGGGTGATGCCGCCCGCCTCGCCCGAAGCCACATCCGTCTGGCGGATCGCATCAAGCAGGCTGGTTTTGCCGTGATCGACATGACCGAGAATGGTCACCACAGGCGGACGCAGCTTCAACTGCGAAGAATCCTCCCCCGCGATCATCCGCCGCCAGAGGGGAACTTCGCCGGTCTCGGTTTTTATTTCTTCCACAACTTCAGGGGTCGCTTCAAAGCCATACTCAGCCACCACGATCGCGGCGGTGTCGAAATCCACCGACTGATTAATGGTCGCCATCACGCCGTTCGTCATCAATTTTTTGATCAGGTCGATTGGGCTTTTCTCGATCTTCTGCGCCAGGTCTCGCACCACAATGCTGACCGGCAATTCGATCTTCTTGTTTCCATTGGTACTCATGGGACTGCCTCCAATTCTCAAAACGCCAAAAAGCCATCGGCAATGTGACGCCTTGCTTGTTACACCTTCAACAGCGGCAACCCAGCGAGTTAACGATTCACATTGGGTGGGTCACCGTTCCCCGTCTGCGCTTTCAGCAGGCAGGGTGTTCATAAAGTCTTCCAACGCTGTGCGGTCATTATCTGCGATCGTTGTCTTCAACGCATGCGCCAGGGCGCCCTTCAAGCCTCGCTCCCAACATTCGCGTCGGTCATGCAGGTAAGCGCCCCGCCCGGCGAGTTTACCGGATCGGTCTACTTTCACGCCGTCTGCCGCGCGCACGATGCGGATCATCGTCCGTTTGGGCAGGATTTCACGACAGCCGACACACGTCCGCTGGGGCACATGCTTCAGGCGTTGAACAGGTTTGTTCGACATGCTCCTTGACATTGTGTTCGCAATACAATTGAACTGCATTGCGAACATTCACCAGAAATTACTCTTCCTCGCCAAAATCATCGCCGCCGCGCTTGTGTTTCTTGCGACCCACAACTTCGCCGCGTTCTTCGTCCAATACCAACTCGACGCTCTTCTTCTTGACTTTCTTGCCCTTCTTCTTATCTGCGGACTCATCGTCTCCGCCCGCGGTTTGGAAGATCTCCGGCTTCATTGAGAAGAGTTCATCCAATGAGACGCCGTCTTTGGCGTGTTCATCTTCATCTTCTTCGACGACCTTTCTCGCTTCTTTCTTAGTGGATATTGGTTTTTCCACTGGGGGAATCTCTGTCAGCGCGATGGTTTGGTCTTCCACAGGGAGGGATGCCGCCTCCACGGGCGAAGCAGTTGTCCCTTCGGCGGGAAGCGTTTCGGGGAATTGAATCGCCGCAAGGGCTTCCTCGATATTTTGCATGGCTTTCGGTCCGATGCCGGCGAGTCCGAGCACGCGGTTTGAATCCGCTTTCAAGGTTGCCATGAGGCTTCCAACCGTATCGTAACCAGCCTCGACGAGGATATTGAAAGTGTGCTCTTTGATGCCGGCTTTCTCAAGGGGCATACCAAATGCCGCGGTGGGAATATCGGAATGTGCGTCTGCCACCGCCCCTTCGGCGCGGGCGGCTTCTTCTTTGATCTGAATGGTGCGGCGCTCCACACGGTCGACAAATTGCGCGAGGGCGGTGAATTCCTCCGGTGTGAGCGGACGATTCTCCGCTTTTTTGGCGAGGCTTTCTTCGATGCTGGGAATTGCCTCGACTGCGTTGGGTATGAGCG
The DNA here is from genome assembly GCA_016789025.1 of Anaerolineales bacterium. Taxonomy (GTDB): domain Bacteria; phylum Chloroflexota; class Anaerolineae; order Anaerolineales; family Villigracilaceae; genus Defluviilinea. The sequence goes on along the minus strand of JAEURC010000021.1, from coordinate 35,599 downwards.
TGGAAAGTTCGGCGTCACTCTGAAGTTTTTGCAAGGCGTCGCCGGCGGCTTCTGTGAGCGACTTGATATCGATGCGCCAGCCGGTCAGTTTGGCAGCAAGGCGGGCGTTCTGCCCATCGCGACCGATGGCGAGACTCAGTTGGTCTTCCTGCACAACCACGGTGGCGGTCTTGTTGCCGTCCGCATCGGAGACATAGACGCCGGTCACACGCGCCGGGCTGATGGCTTTCGAGATGTACACAACGGGGTCTTGATCCCATTGAATGATATCGATCTTCTCATCGTGCAATTCTTTGACGATGGCTTGAATGCGCACGCCTTTGATGCCCACGCACGCGCCCACCGGGTCGACGCCAGCCTGGGTTGCCATTACCGCAACTTTGGCGCGCGCGCCGGGTTCGCGCGAGATGGCGCGGATCTCAACAATGCCGTGATAAATTTCGGGTACTTCATTCTCCAACAGGCGTCGCAGGAAGTTGCGATGCCCGCGCGAGAGTATGATCTGCGGTCCGCGCGAGCCGTCTTTCACTTCGAGCACTACCGCGCGGACGCGATCATGCACTTTGAAGCGCTCACCGGGGATACGCTGGTTGGCGGGTAACATTCCCTCGGCTTTCATATCCAGCCCGACGGTGGTTGCCTGAGCATTGGTGGCTTGCACTATGCCGCTGACGATCTCGCCAATCTGTCGTTCAAAATATTGCATTTGATTGGAGCGTTCCGCCTCGCGAATGCGTTGTTGAATCACCTGACGGGCGGTTTGCGCGGCGACGCGACCGAAATCTTTCGGAGTGGTTTCCACGATCACCATGTCGCCGAGTTGCGCCTCGGGGTTCACTTGCCGCGCTTCGTCGAGCAACACTTCGGTCTTGGGTTCGATGATATCTTCAACAACTTCTTTTTCGGCGAACACCAATACCTTGCCGGTCTCGAGGTCGATTTTCGCCTCCACATGCTGGGCAGTGGACGCGTTGACAGCTTTGCGATAGGCAGACGCCATCGCAGACTCGATCGCCCCAAGGATGATCTCCTTGGATAACTGTTTTTCTTCCAAGACTTCGTTGAACGCCAAGGCAATTTCGTTCTTTGACATGCGTGGTACTCCAATTTCTCCTACCGCTGATTTATTCCAAAATGAAACTTCAGGCGATTTTGCAACTTGAATTAGAACTCAATTTCCATTTAATGTTGCGGCACTGCGTATTTCAAACAAAAAAGTGGGGGTGAGCCCACTTTCCAGTGCGTGCTTCTAAGTTCGACTTACAACGGCATTTTAGCACGATGGATAAAAACATGCAAGATATAATTCACGCCATGATTTCTCGCAACCTTGATAAAGCGGCTCTGCGCGGCGAGCCTTCGTATGTGTGGCGAGCCGGTCAACAGCGGCGGCTCGACATGATCGTGAAATTTGCGGGCGAACGCGTCAAAGGACAAATCCTTGAAAACGGATGCGGCGTCGGCATGTACGTTGAACATCTCTCCCCTTTTGGAGGAACCGTCATCGGGTTGGAATACGACTTCGACCGCGCCCGCGAAGCGCGGACTCGCTCGCCCCTCATCCTGAATGCGGCTGGGGAATTTCTTCCGCTTCTTTCCGCGACCCTTCGGCAGGCTCAGGGCGGCGCTTTCGACCTGATCCTCAGCCACGAGGTGATCGAACACGTGCAAGACGACCGCGCGGCGATTCAAGAAATGATTCGCGTGTTGAAACCAAGCGGACGGCTTATCCTGTTCTGCCCAAATCGCGGCTATCCCGTCGAAACGCATGGAATCTACTGGAAGGGCAAATATTATTTCGGAAACAAGTTGTTCGTCAATTATCTGCCGCGCAAACTGCGCGACAAACTCGCCCCGCATGTGCGCGTCTACGCAAAACGCGATCTGCAAAAATTATTCGACGGCTTGCCCGTGAAATTCATCGAACAGACCGTCATCTTCGGCGCGTACGATAACATCATTGCGCGGTTTGGAATCTTTGGAAAACTTCTTCGCACCCTATTGCAATTTCTAGAGAAGACGCCTTTGAAGATCCTCGGAATATCCCATTTTTGGGTTGTGGAGAAGATATGATGTCGAACACGAACAAGCCTGAGTTGCTTTCCAAGTTAAAAGAGTCCAACCAGCGCGTCGTCAATTGGTTTGCTGAAATTTCAGCGGACAAATTTTTCCAGCGCGAGGGTGAAGTGTGGTCTGCGTCGGATAATTTGGATCATCTCATCAGATCGCACAAGCCGATTGCGAAGGCGCTGAAGTTGCCGAAGTTCACACTGCGGACCATGTTCGGGTCGCCGAATCAGCCGTCCCGTAGTTATGAGGCGATTTGTCAGGTGTACAAAGACACGCTCGCCGCGGGCGGAGTCGCTTCGGGCAAATTCCTGCCCGACCAGAAAACTCCCGACAATCCTGAAACGAATAAGCAAGAGTTACTGAAACAATTTTCAAACGCCAGCGCGGATTTAGTTTCGGTTGCCGAAAAATGGAGCGAGGATGATCTGGATGGCTATCTGCTCCCCCACCCGTTGATCGGCAAGTTGACGATCCGCGAGATGCTGTATTTCACGATCTATCACAACCTGCGACATGCGAGCCAGGAAGGCGATTGAAGAAGCGGCTAAAAGGATGGGCTAAATTTTTCTTTGCCACAGAGACCGCAGAGTTCTCTGGGAAAAAACTCAAACTCTCCGCGCGCTCTGTGGCAAAAATGACTTTTGTAAGAGGTCTATTATCAGTAGGTCACGAAGACAAGTTCTTGACGCAGTTGCACTGCGTCAAGGCAGGCGACAGTGCAACTGTCGCCTGAACTTTCGTGAACTACTGATTATTTTATTTCTATCTCCGCAACTGCCCGCTCCATCATCACGGGCGGAATGATCACATCCAGATTCAAACTATAGGTGACGAACTCTTGCAAGGCGAGGCGATACCAGAGCGTGGTCTCAACCGTGAGCGGACCTTGCGCGTCGGCGGGGACGGTGAAGGCGTAGGGAAGCGTATCGCTGGCGTTGGCGGGGATGGGGTTGCGGGTGTAGGTATAACTTTCAGCGTTGAAGAGGATGTGTTCGTTGATCACTTCGCCGTTTTTATCTTTGAGGACTTTGATGTAAATCACGGCGTTGGGGTCTATCTTGCCTGTCTTATCGTCGAACGCGCCGCTATGATAAATAACCTTGCCCGCCGCGTCGGTCACTTTGACTTCGAGCCACATGTGACGTTGATCGAGCGCGCCCGTCGGCAGGTTGTGACCCGCGCCCGTGTTGGCGATGGTCACGTTGAGCGTCGCTTCGGAATTGGGCGAAACGCTCTCAGGCGCGGAAACGCTCAAAGTCGCCGCCGCCTGTAACAGGTCACGAATGAGGCGGTTCTGTTCCAGCAAATCCGCTTTCCATTCATCGGTGGAAATATCGCCAGGCGGAAGCCCGCCGCGCAAAAACGTCACCAGATTGGATGGCAGGTTGGAATCGGTGAGCAGATAATTCACGCCGACAAAACGATGCGAAACGATTCGTTCGGGAATTTGACCTGATTCGTTTAACTGGGAAATATACGCCGCTGGATCAGGGTGCATGTGGCAATCCTGACATTGGATATTTTTTTCGGCGTATTCGCTTTCCTGCCATTCCTTGTATGTGTTTTGCAGGAGCATGGGTTCGCCGCCATTAATTTCGACGGGGCGAATTTCGGTATGGCACGCGCCGCAAAAATCGGAACTGCCCATCAGCGGGTTATGCGTTTTGGCTTGCATACTCACGGCGTGTTCGGAAGGCGCCGCCATGATCAGCGCTTCGTTATAGTTATTGAGGTTGTTGATATTGAGCGTCAGCCCGCCATTGCCGCCCAGCGGATCGGCTTGGACGGCGGTGTGACAAATGATGCAGGTTGTGCCTTCCGCCGTCGCTTCGCTGGGACCGACGACCGCCAGCGGATTGATTTCACCCATCAACAAGTTGACAGGCTCGTGACATGAATCGCACCAGCGAATCTTTTCCGTGCCGAGGCGATTCTTGTGCGCCACTTCATTGTTGCTGATGGCAGTCTCGTACAAAATATCTGGACCTGTGACCGAGTGAATGGAACTGACCCACTCGCGGTATTCTTTGTCGTGGCATTGGGCGCAGAACTCGGCGGTGGGAATATGTTTCGCGTCGAGCATTTTGCCATCGGCGGTGTGCAGGTTGCCAGGCGCGAAGGGATTATCGTTCCAGGGCATGGAATAAAACGGAACATCTTCGCCGACCGTTAACCCCGTGCCTTGCGGTTTAGGTAAAAGAAACACGGCGGCTATAAAGGCGATCAGAGTCAACGCTCCCCCAATGAATAAATAACGAATCGGTTTACTTCTCATCAGTTAATTCACCTTACACAGAACGTCCCGAAGGTTTCTTTGAAAGCGCCTTGTTGCGCCAAGCCAACCTTCGGGACGGTGCGCGTAAGTCGGCTTGCTCATTGTGAACTGGCGCGTTTCCTTCGACGGGCAACATGAAAGCCGATGAACGTGAGCGCCAAAAGCGCAAACCCTAAATGCCCGAGGTTGGCGATTTGATACGCGGGATAGCCCGCCATCCAGACCACGCCGCCCATCCACAGCAGGCTGGGGATGAGCAGGACGAATCCGCTTAGCCCAAGCAGAGCCATAATCCAGTTAAGGATGTGACCGTACACCCGCTGTTGATACGACCAATCCGATTCGTTTTCGTTGCGGCGAAAAGCACGCCAGACGAAAATCAGGTTGATGGCGGATTCGCCTTTCTTCTTGTAATGCGACAACACATACGGGATCAGATAAAAGAATCCAAGAATGCCAGTGATGAGGTGAATCCACAATGCGGCTTGCGAGGCGAACCAGTTCCACGAGCGCGGGACGAGGTAGTAGAACAATCCGCTGACGAGGGCGACGGCGAAACAGACCATGAACGGCAGAAGATAATCGCGCACGGCTTGCGCGGCGGGCGCGCGAACGGAAGTTCGGCTGGAGGTTTGGGCTTGGGCGGTTGTGTTTGTAATCATAAAATCTATTCACCACAAAGAGTCAAAAAACTTTCTTTTGTACACGGATACTTCGACAGGCTCAGCACAAGTTTCACGGAACACGCGGAAAAAATCCTTTTTTTATTACCGTACATATGCACCGCGAAGCCCGCAAAGTGCGCCAAGAAAACCTTTAAATCTTTGCGTTCTTCGCGCTCTTAGCGGTAAAAAGAGCGCCATGTACGGTAGAGAGATCCTTTTTATAAAAGTTCTTCTCCGTGAAAATCAGTGAAATCCGTGTTTAAAATAACTATTCTATCGGCGCGGGCGCGGGGACGGTCACTTCAATCACGGGCGGCGCGTCTGGCGACCAGCCTTCCGCTTCGAGGTTGAGCGGAATGTTCGCTTTGGCGGCGGCTTGCGCCACAAGCGCGGCGAGCGCGGTGGCTTTATCCTGCGCTTCCGTGCCGAAGGCGTCCGCTTCTTCGGGCGTGAAGACCGTGCCAGCCTTTTCCTTATCGAACAAATCGTTGACGTATTTCACCAAATCGGCGAAGCCCGCGTCAATTTGCGTATCGAGGGCGGGGTCGGCGTTGGCGACGACAGGGCGGATATTATCATACGTTAAGTCCAAGCCTTGCAAAATGCCCGTCACGTCCAGCAAGCGGCTGGCGGCGATGAAGCCCGTCCCTTCAAAGTTGTTGCCAGAGACGAAGGTGGACAGTTTCCATTGTTCAAAATATTCGTTCATGGTCGGGATCATCGTAATCATCGCCATGAAAGCGTCTTCGAGAGTCGGCTCCCAGGCGTTGACGGCGTCCAGCGTTTGTTGGGCGGCGATATCCAAGCCTTGCGCGGAGGCGAGCAAAATCTCCCCTTCGGGCAGGGCTTCGCCCAAGCCGAGGCTTCCGTCGCCGTTCAAGTCCACAGCCAGCCCCACATATTTTTCAACCGTGCCATACAGGATGGGTTCGGTGAGCGTATGGAAGAAATTGCCAGGGCTTTCGAGCGTTGTGCCGTCGGCGAGTTTCAACGTCCATTGAATCGCTTCGGGGTCTTCGGAAGCGGACGCGCCCGCATCCAGCCAGCCGTCGTAATACGCCAGCGCGGGAACGCCCGCGATGATGCCTTCGTTCAATTCGTAATGCGTGTGGGCTTCGAGCCAGTCGGCGCGCATTTTGTCGAGCAGGGTTTTCGCGGCTTCGGGATGATTCGCCCATAAATATTCATAGGGATTTGAATCGGGATGATCGGCTTTGATTTGTTCGATGGCGGCGTAATATTTCTCCGCGCCCGCGCGCAGGGACGCTGTCGCTTCTTGCATACGGGACGCTTGGTCCACCGCGTAGGCTTTCACCGCGCTGAGGTCGGCTTGGGCGGCGGGAATGTCCGTCGAAGCCGAATCAACCGTCGGCGCGGCTTGAGGCGCGCAAGAAGCGAGAATCAGGCTGAGGGTCAGAATCCCAGTCAGGGATGTGATCCAATTTTTCTTCATGTATTACGAAACTCCTTTGGGTTGTGTGATGAGGGCGCTTTTCTTTTTCTTGCGCCAAACGCTGTAACTGAATGTCGCAATCAGCAATAGCAAAAATAAAATTTGCGCGAGCGTGGTTTCGAGCGTGGGGTACACGCCGAAGAGTTCCATGAGGATTAAGTTTTCAGGAATCCACGCGAGCAAGTGCGCGGAAACGAGACCCGCTTCCTGCAAGCCGCGCACGCCCGCGCCCGTCAGGTTGAACGCCAAAAACATGAGCAATAAACCCGTCACCGCGAAGAACGGTTTGAGCGGCAGGCGCTTGCTCAACTTGAGGATGGCGTACGCAATCGCAAAGATGATGACCGCGCCGATGATGAAGCCGAGCCAGATCGAGCTGGCTTGCGCGTCGAAAGCGAGGGCTTGATAAAACAAAACGGTTTCAAAGCCTTCGCGGAAGACGACCGTGAATCCCAAGCCCGCCAACGCCAGCGCCGAACCTGAGTTGAGCGCCTTGCCCACCTGTTCCTTGACGTAGGCGATCCAATCCACCACATACACTTTTTCAAACAGCCAGTTGGTGACGTAAAACAACACAACCACCGCCAGCAAACTGCTGACGCCTTCGATCACTTCGCGTTGCGCGACGGTGACGGTGATGAGGCTTTGCGCCGCCCACCAAAGCAGAACGCTCAACGCAATGGCAAAAGCCGCGCCGAGATACACCCACGCGCTGAATTTACGCGGGCTGTTGGTGGCGCTCAAATACCCGAGGATCGCGCCGAGGATCAAGACCGCTTCCAAACCTTCGCGCAGGATGATGACCAGGCTGTTGATGACTGCTAACCATCCGCTCATGCCGACGGAGAGAAAATCTTCCGCTTCGTTTAACTTGACGTTGAGCTGGTTCACGCTGGCGGCAATTTCTTCGGCGGGGGCTTTTTCGGCAATCAACGTGGACAAGCCCTTCTGCCCTTCCGTGCCTTCCCAGAACAAACCTTCCAGCTCGCGCGAAAGGACGGGAGCGCGATGCGCCAGCCGTTGTTCGGGTCCGCTTTCGTAAATGGCATAGGCTTCGATGCGCGTGCGTTCGGCGTCCGCATAATTCCCCATGCGGACGGCGTTCAACATTTCATTGAGCAATGTATCCAGAATGGTGAATGAAGCGGAGGTGTCGCTTGAATCGGCGCTGACTTGCAAGGTGGTTTGGACGATGCCCAGCGCTTCATCCACCAAAGTTTTTACTTCGCTCGGTTCGGCATAGTTGAGGATGGCGGTTTTGAGTTCGCCAAAAATCGTTTCAAGGTGCGCGGCGGCGTTTGGGTCCGCTTCGGCAATGAAGGGACGCAGTTCTTCAAAGACCGCCAGCGCCTGCGCGTGAAAGGTGACGGCTTCCTGATATTCGATGGCGATGGTAATTTTCCCATCGCGCACGCCGTTTTTATATTCCACATAAATCAAATCGGTGAAGAGGTAGAGCAACTGCCCGCGTTTGGAAATTTCGGCGGGCGTGAGTTCAACGGGTTGATAATTCGTCAACGCCGCGTGAATGTCATTCGCCTGCGTTTTCACTTCCACCCAATCTTCGTTCAACGCGGCAGATTCGAGCGCGGCAAACGATTCGCTTAATGCGGCAGTTTCGTCCGCGCCAAGTTTTTCGGTCATATCGGCTTGCAGGATGGAGAAATAGCCCGCCGATTGTCCCGCCCATTCTGCGGCGCGGGTGGCGAAATCTTTTTCGACGGCGTCGTTGATTTGAGTCAGCGCATCGCGCAGGCGGAAGAAGTAGGAGTCGCGCAAATCGTTGGCGATAATCTCCGCCGCCGACTCCGCCGATAGTTGATTCTGTTCCACGTCAGCCAGCGCCTTCGCAGACGGATCGTCCACTGCGCTGACGCGCGTCGATTCGCGGTATTCGCGCAATTTCAGCCATTCGGCGGCGGAGGCAGTGTCGCCCGCTTCAAGCGTGGATAAAGTCAGGGTTTGGCTACCCTGCAAGAGCGCGGTCCAGAGGCGTCCGCGCGCGGCGGCTAAGGCGGAGGCGTTGCCATCCAATGCGGCGGTTCGCGCGCGAGTCAATGAATCCAATACCAGCGCGTCCGCTGTGGGCGCGGATTTTTTATAAGCGGGCTGTAAACTCGCCGCGTAAATTTTCGCGGCGTCATCCAGCAAACTCGCGGCGGTTTGATAATTTGCGGCGGGGTCGCTGGCGCGCGCGGCGGCGTATAACTCGCTTTGCGCCTGAAAGGCAAGGTCGCGCATCTGCTGGGCGGAATCCCAGACGGGCGGCGTTTGGGCGCGAGCGAGGGGAGTGAATGAAACGGTCAGGGCGAGGAGGAATAAAAATTGAATGAAGCGCAATGCACGAACATGTTTAAGAGGAATAAACATGCCACAATTCCTAAGTTGAGTCATTGCGGCAGTATAACGATTGTTATTATGAAATTCTAGATGGAAGTGGAAGATTGGATATAACCCCGCTTGTAATTCATTTTCAACCAGGTTGAGAGCCAGATTGACTCATGGATCATCAAGATAGTAAATATTCCATGCAACAGATAACGCCATGACACTTCAAGCCCGTTTGCGATTTTTTTGAATCACGAGTTTCCAATACAGCCCAGCCAACTGCCGCAAAGAGCGGATGATCCGCCAGGGGACGAAGAATTGAGAAATTCCGTACTTGCGCGAATAGTGATTGACGGGTACCTCAGCAAATATGTAACCCGCATCTTCGATCTTCTTCACCATTTCAAGGCAGATCGCCCCGCTGACGCTTTCCAATTCGATCTCGTTGAGAATCCTACGGGGAATTAAACGGAAGTCGCAATCCACATCTCGGATGCGAATGCGAAAAAATATTTTTACGAGAGTGTGATACGCGCGTCCGATGATGATTCGAAGTAACGAATCGTTGCGCGTGAGTTTGTATCCGTTCGCCGCGTCCGCGCCATCGCGCAGGGCATCCACAAGCAAAGTTAATTCGAGCGGGTTGTATTGCGAATCTCCGTCTGTGTAAAACACCCAATCTTTTTTCGCCGCGTTGAAACCCGTCCGCAGCGCCGCGCCGTATCCCCGATTTGCAGGATGATGAATGACGTTCAACTCGGGATATTTATTCTTCAATTCATCCAACACGATCGCCGTGTAGTCCGAACTCCCGTCGTTCACCACCACCACTTCATAATCGTCAGTCACCTGACGCAACGCGATACACGCCGCGCTGACCATGCTCGCAATCGAGCCGCCGTCGTTGTACGCCGGGAAAACCGCGCTGACACTGGAAACTCGTCCGCGCGCGGGATTCATTGTCACGCGCTTGCCTCCTTTCGCCCGATTGTGATCACGCTCAAACCGAAGGGCAGGCTGTTTCTGGCGATTAGAGTCGCTTCACTCTTCAAGATTTTCTCAAACATCGCATCGAACAGACCCGCGCTCGCATTGAGATCGGAATACCCATCTCGAAATCCAAGCAACCTCTCGCTGAATCTCTTCAACAAGGCAATGGGAAATAAGAACATGTTGGCGAATGAAATATGCTCGACGATCAATCCGCTTTGAAGGAACAAACGCGCGACCTCTTTGGCGGTATATCTTTTTTTCGTATGCACCATATCGTCGTGCCGCCCGCGAAGCCAGTCATACGCAGGCAGGCGGAGAAAAACCCGCCCGCCGGGGACAAGAACGCGGACGAATTCACGAAGCGCCGCGAGGTCGCTATCAACCGCCTTTTCGTAGAGAACGTCGAAGCTGGTCACCAGGTCGAATTGAGCGGAAGCAAATGGAAGGTCGAGAATCGAAGCGCAGGCGATACGAGTCAGCCCGCGTTTGCGGCAAAACTGCAAGGCGAGAGGATGGACGTCCACGCCGGTCACGCAACCGTATCGAGGCAAAAGCGTCGCCATGGCGGAACCGGTCCCGCATCCCGCATCCAAGATGCGAAGTTGTGAAGAAGCGCCGTAGCAACGGTCGAAGATCGCCCGCGTAATAGACGCCATGCCGCGATACCACCAGTGTTCATCTTCGACGCGGTACATGAGTTCATATTCACGCGGGTCCAATGGTCCTCGCTAGGGAACTTGATATGCCATCAAGATGGTATTTTTGCAATCATAGACATAATGAACTTCTCCCCCGGGGTTAAGCCGCACCCACTCCTCCAATTCTTTGATTCGATCCGGGTTGGCAATGATCGTTTCGCCATTGATCGCATGGAGCGAATCGATCGGATCGGGATGGTTGATGATCGGCCTGAGCTGGCTGAGAAAGTCTGTGGAGGCGTGACTCCCGTAAAAAAATTGACCATCGCTCAATAAATACACCGACGACTCGCTCTCAACGGTTCTCACATAGGAACCCAGATACGATGCAAAACGTCCCGCCAGATTGCCTCCAAAACGGCATTGTCCGGCAAAATCGCCAAAATAGGTCCACATGTTGAGTACCAGCAAACTGAGGAGAACCACAGATACGGAAGCGGCATACACCTTTTTTGCATTCCCCCACCCTATCCCAAATATTTCAAGCGCCTGATCAAGCCCAATGGCGCACATGATCAACGCCGAGGGAAACGCCATCAACATTCTGTATGAATCCGCGGAAGGCGGAATGGCAAATAAACCTACGGACAAAGTTGCGCCCCAAAAATAACCATTCAGGAGAAGATATTCGCGCAAACGGGTGCGTAACAAGGAAATAGCCAACCCAATTAAAAACAACACGGATGAAACAACGGTTAGCATGGGCGCTGGGGAGCCATAGAAATCGAACGCCGGGTAATAAATAAGCGCCATAAAGGCATGAACCACGCGCCCAAAGAGAATGGTCGCCGCCGACTGTCCCGTGCTTTGGATGGTGACATCCAGCCAGCCGGATTGAAATGTTCCATTCTGCGCCAACCGATTCAGAAATTCGTTCATGTTTTGTGAAATGTAAACCGCTTCTGGTAGGATTGCGATCAAGAAGCCGCCCCAAAACGCAAGAGCAATGTGAAATACCGTTTTGAACCACGCCCGGTAAAAAATGAGGGCAACCAGCATATAGATCAATACAAGACCGATAATGACCTGCGCCGTCAAATAGACTGAAAAATGGATCGCCACCAGAATGCCGCTCAACGCGGTCCGCCAGGCCTGGCGTTTCTCAAATCCGCTCAGGAGGAAATATAATTCAAGCGGCACAAGCCAGGTGCCATGGATATAAGCCACGGAAGCGATACGGCTGAAATTGATATGCGTATGCGATATCGCCAACAGAACCGCCGCGATCAACGCAATCCTGGGTCCGCCGATCTGGCGGGCAAACAGATATAACGAGGGAATCGCAATCACGCCTCCGATGGCAGGCATCAGCCGCAATGCAAAGGAAGTTGCGCCAAACGATCTGAGCGCGATGTTGATGGCTTGAAGATAGAGGGCGCCAAAATTTTCCCACAATGCAAACGGGTTGGTCAACCTCCCCTCAGCCGTCGATTGGGCGGCAAGCCCAACCAAGCCTTCATCCCCATCCAGGACTCGGGGAACCTGTCCAAGGTTATAAAAACGCACAGTGACAGCAACGATCACAATGACCAGCACCAACAATATCTCGGTATGGTTTTTCCGTATTTTCTCTTTGAGTGTTTCAAGCGACACGCCCCCATCGGCAAACACGAACAGATAGCCAATCGCCCCCATGAACCAAATGGACATTACAGGGATGTAGTTCCTCTGAGGCAAGGTAGCCCCATATGCCGCCAGCACGGAAAGTGTAATTGCAAACAGATGCCAGAACGCTCCATCGCGTAACAGAGCATGATCTGAAAGTTTTTGCAAAAGCGCTGTGGGGCGAACTGTCAGCCCTATTAAAAACAAGACCGCGCCTGCAACCGCCAACCCCGTATAGGGCGGAAAAACAACAGCATCATTGACAGGTTGCGAGGCGATCAGTATTTGACTCAAGAGCAGAAGAGCGAATCCGATAAAGGCAATGAAACGGCGCGCCTTCATACTATTCCCCTCCATCTCCATGTGTTGGTCTGTCATGACAACTCCCTATGGTCGTTTAATTTTGCTGCATAAAAATTTAACGGCAATCCACAACTTCACAGAAGTCCTGGATAAGATACTCCTATTCCATTCTTGATACGATGGCGCGTGTGGTCAAAGTCATTATACCGAAGAATGCAGACTGCCAAAGTGAACATTATGAAATTGTAAACTCAAAAATGAGAATCTGTTTATTTTTTGATTGAACTCATGCCAGAAATACAATACAATCGGGCGCAAGTTAGGGAGTAGCCATGTCGCCGGTTGCGACACAAGCGGAAGAATTCCGCATGACGCAACCATCAGGCGCCATCGGCTGGTCGTCAAGACGGAACGAACGTTCCCGGCCAGCCGTACGTGCAGAATCCGCACCACTGGCGAGACTATCCACATTCAAGACTGTGGAGTCTCGCTTTTTATTTTCCACAGTCGGTTTCAGGAGAATGAACAATGGACGGAACGATATGGCTCTGGATCGGATTTAATCTCTTCGTCTTGGCATTGCTTGCCATAGATTTGGGCATCTTTCACAGAAAGTCGCACGCCGTCTCGGTCAAAGAAGCGGCGATCTGGAGCGTCGTGTGGATCAGCCTGTCGCTACTTTTCAATCTGGGGATCTATTTCTTTTGGCAAACGATTTCCCCCACAAGCTCGTACACGAACAGCGAAGCCGCGCTGGCTTTCCTCGCAGGGTATCTGATTGAAAAATCCCTCAGCGTCGACAATATCTTTGTATTTGTCGTGTTGTTTTCCTTTTTCGCAGTGCCTGCCGCGTACCAGCATCGCGTTCTATTCTGGGGCATTATCGGCGCGCTCATTATGCGCGGCACGTTGATCGCCATCGGCGCGGCTCTGCTTCATGAATTCCATTGGATCATCTATGTGTTCGGCGCGTTCCTCATCTACACCGGCTTCCGCATGGCTTCGCACAAGGATACTGATTTAATCCCGGACCAGAATTTTGTGCTAAAGCTATTCCGGCGCATCTTCCCCGTCGCCGATGCCTACGAAGGCGATCAGTTTTTCATCCGCCGCGCGGGAAAACTGTTCGCAACGCCGCTCTTCATTGTGCTATTGGTGGTTGAAAGCACAGACTTGATCTTCGCCGTCGACTCGATCCCCGCCATCTTCGCGGTGACCGACAACGCCTTCATCGTGTACACCTCGAACGTATTCGCCATCCTCGGACTTCGCTCGCTCTACTTTTTGCTGGCGGGCGTCGTGGACAAATTCCACTACCTCAAACTTGGGCTTTCGGTGGTATTGGTCTTCGTCGGCGTCAAAATGCTGATCGTAGACTTATACAAGATTCCCATTGGGCTCTCGCTTGGGGTCATCGCAACCATACTCACAACATCCATCGTCGCTTCATTGATACGCTCGCGGCGCATGGAAAAACTGGAAGCCTCTGCCAGCCAATCATAAAAAGTAAACACTCCGTTCAAATTGAACGGAGTGTCGTTTTCTAACTTATGGAGGTGATCTGCCTGCAAGAGATTTATGGCAGACACAGATACAACGTTGACGACTGCCCGCCTCCTCCCGGACCTTGAGGCTGATTCTGTCCATCAACCCGATTCGCCCCTTGAGGCGCGTTCGCCTCGCCAAACCCCGGAACGATCTCGCAAGAGGCTTGCACCCAGTTGGCAATATCTTGTTGGTTGCCGCGGTCGCCGCCGTACACTATATACCGCAACTCGCCATCCGCAACCATTTCCGCCAGATCCTCCGCGCTGACCACGTCATCCTGTCCGCTAAAACCGCCCATGAAGAGCACCGGACGCCCGGTGGCAAGCACCATCGTAGAACCTTGTTGCGAGGATGGGACCGCCGCAAGATACTTCACATCCTGCGTGTTGGCTTGCAGATAGTCGATCAATTCAGAATTTGCATTCGCGCCGCGATTCGCATCATCTTGCGGACGAGCCAAGCCGTCGGGTCCAGTTTGTTCGATACTGCCCGTGTACGCGGTTGGCAAATTTTGATTCGCGGTCGAGGCCGTCGTCATCACCGTCCAATAGGCAGGAACGATCAACATCGCGGTCAAGAGCGCAAGGTACGCCGCTTTCTTTTGGAAGAACATCAATGTGCTTCCTAACAGCAATAAAGCGCCAGCGATGAAGAGCCACATCGTTTGCTCGCCGTATTGAATCGTGGCAAAGATCTGAAAACCGAACGTGATAACCGCCGCAACGATCAGCAACGCGCCAGCCCATGATCTATCCCTGCCCCAAGACCAGAGTTGAGTGAAGCCAATTCCAACCAGCGCGCCCAACGGTGGGACGAGCATGATGGCATAGTAGGCATGGAAGATTCCAGAGATCATGCTGAAGAACGCGACGCATGTGAGCAACCATCCGCCCCAGAGGATGAGGGCTTTGTGCGCGTTCGATTCGAGAGGCAGTTTTATTTTCGCGGCGAACAAGCCCAACACAACGCTGATCAATGCGAACGGCAGTAACCACGACATCTGCTTCGATAACGGTTGAGTGAAGAAGCGGAACACTCCGGGCGAACCTGTTTCCTGACTGAACGGCGTGCCGCCTTGGTTGTTGGATCCACCATCGTTTGGTTGACCGACAGGAGGCTGTCCGTTTTGCGGAATCATCCCTTGCGGCGCGCAGGCGAGTCGATCCGTGTTGGGAGGCGTGATGCAATTGCCATTGATCGTGTTGCCGTTCGGTTGCGTAAACGAACACGATGAACCTTGTGTTTGATCCGCGCACGCTTCGAGGGCTTGCGGAGGCGGCCCGTTGCGCGGAGTCTGTTGAGGCTGGGAGGATGCATCCGCGGGCGAGGCAGGCTGAAGGGTAGAGGGAAGCGTTCCACCATCGTCTTGATTCCCGCGTCCGAAGAATCCGCCAAAGAGGCGCGAAGTCCCGTTGTGACCTGCGATCAATCCCATCACTGTGTTGTCGCCGCTCGAGCCGATATATGGACGCTGGTCTGCGGGAATCGAATCGACAACGAGCGCCCAGGAAAGTGAAACTGCAACCAGGAGCAACGTTGCCATGGCGAGGTTGAAAATTTTGCGAAGCCAGTTTGTTTTCGAGGCGAAAAAGTACAGCGCGTAAAATGCGGGGAGCGGCAGAAAAGCCTGCAACATTTTGATGTTGAAACCGAGACCGACGATAAACGCGCCAAGCAAGAGCCAGCGTAATTGATTGGACTCAGTCGCTTTGATGAACGCCCACGCCGCGAGGAGCAGAAAGAAAACGAGCATGCCGTCCATGGTGTTGTTGCGATTGGTGGCGACGTAGACGGGCGTGAATGCCATCACGAGCGCGGCGACGAGTCCCGCAAGTTCGCCCATGTATTTTTTGACGAGATGATAGAGGATGGGGATGCCGAACACGCCCGCGAGGATGTTGGGAAGCGACACGCTAAACCCGCTCACGCCGAGGAAGTAGGCGAAGACCGCTTCGATCCATAGCCCCAGCGGCGGTTTGTCGATCGTGACCGAGCCGCCGGGCTCCGCCGCGACGAAGAAGAAGTTGTGCCACGACTGCAACATAGACTCGACCGCCGCCGTGTAATACGCGTTCGCGTCGCCAATGGATTGGATGTTGTAGATGTGCAACCCGAACGACAGCGCCATGATGACGATGAGCAGGATCGTTGCGGTTGTGACGCCGAAGAAGATGTTTTTCTTCAAGAACGAGGGTTGCGAGGAAAGCGTAGTTGTTGTCATTGAAAATTCCTTTGTTGGGTAGTAAATGATTCCGCTAATCTACGCCAATCTTCACTGATCTCTTTATTCGCGTGGATTAGCGAAGATTAGCGGACTCTGAACGTCCACGCGCGATTTGCGAAATAATTCCAGAACACGACCACGCCCGTAGCGATGACTTTCGCAGGCAAATATCCAAATTCGGGTTGACCGATCCACGCGCCCATCAAACCTTCGAGTGAAATCACGATGAGGTCGTTGAAGGTGAGCCCGATCAAACTGACAACGGCATACTGGGTCAGTTGTTTCTTCCAGTTGGAATGGATCGCATCGCCGAACGTCCACAGTCGATTCAGGGTGAAGTTGTTGAGCAATCCTGCCGTAAAGGATGCGCTATTGGCGAGCAGAGTCGGCAAGCCTGCCAGTTTGAGCAAGGTAAGGACGCTGAAATCGAGCGCGGTGCCCAGCGCGCCCACGGCGAGAAAGCGAGCGAAGCGGGTAAGTTCTTTTGTGGAAGACACAAACGATAACGCGGTCATGGTTCTCCTTTTCAACGCGAATGCCGCGAAGTTGCGAATTGCGCGAATGGTTCTTCATGTATTCGCGACACCCGCCGATGGGCGTACTTCGCGTTCCGAACTTCATACACACAAGTTTATAGTTTCCTGCCAAAAAGCCAGAGTGAAGCGAATCACCATTTCCCCGATCCACCCATGACGCGTGTCATATGCGCTCCAACGAAATCATGACGCGAAGCACAACGGGCAAATCCACTCTCCGTGATAAGATACGCTCATGCCCGCCGCCAACGATTCCACCCGCATCCTGCGCCTCGCCGCGCGCATCTGGATCGGTTTTCTGCTCGCCATGCTGCTGATGGATCTTGTCCTGTACCTGCCGCAGGTGCAACGCGCGATCGCGCAAAACGTTCCCCTGATCCAACAAACCAGCCCGATTCAACCGCCCCCGTTCAATTCACCCGCTCGAGCCGCCATCCGTTTATTCCCCGTTATCCTGTACTACATCACCAATCTTGCCATTGCGATCACTGTTCTGGCATCCGCATTTTGGAAAGGGGCTCAGAATACACTCGGCAAAGCCTACTACCCACTCGTACTGTTCGCCATCGCCGCCACGCCCATCCTCATCAACGCGTGGATCGTCCCGCGCTTCCCGCCGGGTCCATTGGCGAATGCGGAGGGTATGGCGCTTCGTCAACTGCCCGTGCTGATCGTCGCGCTCGCGCTCGTCGCCTGGGAATATCGCCTCGCGCACGTGATCGGCTTCAGCCTCGCCACCTCCGTTTTTGAATTGATCCTCATCTTCACCAAGGCGGTCGAGTTCCAGAATATTTTTGTTTTCATTTTCATCGCGGTCATCCGCACCATCAGTTTCATCGCCATCGGCATCTTCATCAACTTGCTCGTCTCGCAACTCCGTCAACAGCGCGAAACACTACGCGAGGCGAATGCGAACCTGACTCACTACGCGTCCACGCTGGAGCAACTCACCGTGAGTCGCGAACGCAATCGTCTGGCGCGCGAACTGCACGACACGCTGGCGCATTCCCTCACCGCGCTGTCCGTCTCGCTGGAAACCGTCAAAGCCTATTTCGATCTTGATAAAGCCAAAACGCGCGAGATGATCGATGTCGCGCTCGAGTCCACACGCAAAGGCGTGGATGAAACCCGCCGCGCGCTGAAATCCCTCCGCTCTTCAGATTTGGAGGACTTGGGACTCGGACTCGCCCTCCAACGCGTCGCCGAAAGCGCGGCCTCTCGCTTCAAACTGGACCTTGAACTTGGTCTGCCCTCCCCCATGCCCTCCCTCAGCCCCGACGTCGAGCAGGCGATCTATCGCGTGGCGCAGGAGGCGATTCAAAACGTCACGAGTCATTCGGGCGCGAAAAAATTCTCGCTCCACCTTGCGCACAATCACCGCACCATGTTGACGATTCAAGATAACGGCATCGGCTTCGACGCGTCGAAAAGCGCATCGGGGCGCTTTGGCTTGATCGGTATGCGCGAACGCGCCGAACTCGCCGGTGGAACTTTGAAAGTGGAAAGCGCAAAAGGCGAGGGGACGAAAGTGATGTTGGAAATATAATCACAAAGACCTCACAGGTCTTAACTGAGATCTCATGAAAATTCTCCTCTGCGACGATCAGGCAGTCATCCGCGACGGACTTGAAATGCTCCTCACCCTCGAAAAGGACATGCTGGTCGTCGGCTCCGCATCCGATGGCGCGGAGGCGGTGGAACTCGCCGCACAAAAACAGCCCGACCTGATCCTCATGGATTTGAAAATGCCCGGCGTCAACGGCATTGAGGCGACGCGCGACATTCACGCGAGATTTCCCCGCATCAAAATTCTTGTGCTAACTACGTACGATGACGACGAATGGGTCTTCGACGCGATCCGCGCCGGCGCGTCGGGATATTTGTTGAAAGACACGCCGCGTCAGAAAATCATCGAAGCGATTCGCGGCACGATGGCTGGGAAATCTTTCCTCGACCCCGCCGTGGCAGGCAAACTAATGAATCAAATTGCCAGCAATCAAAAGCAACCCGCCTCCATCCTTGCCGAAAAACTCACCGACCGCGAACTGGACATATTGCGCTTGATCGCCAAGGGCTTCAACAACAGCGACATCGCCGGTCAATTGCACTTATCCGAAGGGACTGTCCGCAACCACGTCAGCGCGATCTTGGAGAAGTTGGGAGTCTCCGACAGAACGCAAGCGGCGGTCATTGCGATACAGCATGGGTTATGAAAGAAATCCTTATTTTATTGATTCTCTGAAATCGTAAATCCCATCTTTTACTCCCCATTTCTTTTTACAGTTTCCACATTCGAGAAATTCTTTTTTATCCACAAGCGGGCGCTGTCCGCAATCGGGGCATTTGAAGTAGGACAAGATTCCATCTTGTCCAAATGGAGGGATGCCATCCCGCCCCACGAGTTTGGCTTTCACAAACACCGAAGGCGTGACCTGGACCCACTCGCCCGTCCATTGAAGAATAGAATCGAAAAAGACCAACACGCTTATGGGGATGATTCGCTTCAATAATCCCATGCGGAAGTGCGAGAGGGTCAGCGTTTTTTCAATACAGAAACCCAATTCCATCAACCAATTTCGTACCGCCTTCGGATGGAAATCAAAGTTCAACTTCACGAACTCGACAGGCTCAAGCGTGAAAGGGTTCCACGCCTGCTTACCAAGCCAATAACGCAGGATGGCTTTCAGGTTCAACTTGTTTGCAAATTCCAAAATGAAAACGCCGTTCGCCCTCAACGCGTTCTTCACTTGCCCTAACGCCTTCGGCGCGTCTGCCATGTGATGCAGAACGCGGATCATCGTCGCCGCGTCGAACAAGCCGTCTACGAACGGGAGGCGGTACACATCCGCCGCGACATAGATATATCTGTCTGATCTGCCGAGCCGCTCTTGCGCCTGCTCCAATTGGGTGCGCGAATAATCGAGAAGCGCTACGCGGTCGAAACCGGTGTAGCGCGTTGTGTTGCGTCCCGCGCCAGCCCCAAGTTCAAGAAGGAGGCGTCCGCGCGGAGGGACGAGTCGCTTGAGCGCAATGGCTTCCGTGCGGTCTTCATATTCGCGTCCGCCTTTATCCCAAAAGGACGCTTGATAATCGGAGCCTTCGTAATCACAGACGGGAGGGGTATTAGTCATGAAGTTGCTTAATCGGTTGGTTTCGTAGTCGAAATAAAAAGTCGGGTAGCGGGCATATTGTACCCGACCACCCGACTCGTTTTATAGTAGTAACGAGTTTAGTCGTTATGCAAAAAGCAACCGAAGTCGCTACTAGCCTCGCCCGTTTTTGGAGGGACGGCCAATGGCGCGATACGTGAAGCCCATCTCGTACATACGAGCAGGATCGTAGATATTGCGCCCATCGTAAATGACCGGCGACTTGAGCAAGCCTTTCACTTTTTCAAGATCGATTTGCTTGAATTCGTTCCATGGGGTGACGACAACCAGCGCATCGCATCCCTTCGCCATCTCGTACACATCGGCAACGATTTCAACCGCGGGCATGTGCGACGCGGCGGCTTCGCGCGCGACCGGATCATACGCGCGGACCTTCGCTCCCGCGGCGATCAACGCGTTGGAAATATCCACAGATGGCGCATCGCGCATATCATCCGTATTTTCTTTGAATGCCAAACCGAGCATTCCCACGGTTTTGCCTTTCAGGTTGCCTCCGAGCAATTGTTCAACTTGTTTGGGAACATCGCGCCGGCGGTCATAGTTCACATCCACCACATCGTTGAGGATGCGCGGGTTGAGTCCTTTTTGCTTCGCCATGAACGCGAGCGCCTGCACATCTTTCGGGAAGCACGAACCGCCCCACCCCAGGCCAGCGTCGAGGAAATAACGCCCAATGCGGGCATCGTAGCCCATGCCTGCGGCGACTTCTTTCACATCCGCGCCGTACGCCTCGCACACGTCCGCGAGTTCGTTGATGAATGAAATCTTCGCGGCGAGGAAGGCGTTGCTGGCATATTTGATCATTTCAGCGGTACGAAGGTCAGTGATAACGATTGGAGCGCGCAGGGGAAGATGAAGTTGCGCCACTTTATTCGCGGCGTCCTTATCGAGCGAGCCGATCACGTTGCGATGCGGCGACATGAAATCTGCAATTGCGGAGCCTTCGCGCAAAAACTCTGGGCAAGACACCACGGCAAAGTCGATCGGCTTGGGCTGGGCAGACTTCACAATATCGGCGACCCAGTCCCCCGTCCCGATGGGAACCGTGGATTTGTTGATCACGATCAGCGGCGCAGTCATGTGTTGCGCCAGCGAGCGGGCGGCGACTTCCACATATTGCAAATCCGCCGCGCCATCCACGCCTTCGGGAGTCCCGACGGCGATGAAGGCGAACTCCGCGCCTTTGAGCGCGTCGGCATACGAGGTGGTGAAGGTTAATCGCCCCGCTTTCACATTGCGTTTGACGAGTTCCTCCAGCCCCGGTTCATAGATCGGCATGATGCCGTTGTTAAGATTGGCGATGCGCTTCTCGTCCACATCGAGCGCGATCACGCGGTTGCCCAGGTCGGCGAAACAGGCTCCGGTGACAAGCCCCACGTAGCCAACGCCGACGACACAAATTTGTTTCATGGTTTACCTCTTATTTGAAATTATTTCGGAACGGTTGTTTGCCTTTCAAACAACGCGTTTTTGGGCGGTGAACTTACACAATCCCATCCATGACCCAAAACCGCCCAATTTGTTACTTTTAAAAGATCAATTTCCTCGGGCGGCGCTTTTGTTTCTTTTTCTGAAACACGTTGCGCACTTCCGCTAAAAACCCTTCCACATTGAGAGGCTTGGTAAAGTAGCCGTCGCAACCCGCCTGTATGGCGCGGAAGCGGTCGCGCGGCAGGGTGTGCGCGGTGAGCGCGTATATGGGAATATCCTTTGTGGAGGGGTCCGCCTTGATCCGTTCCGCCGCGTTCCAACCATCCATCTCGGGCAGGCTCAAGTCCATCAGGATCAGATCGGGCTTTTGCAATCGCGCCGCATCCACGCCATCACGCCCGGTCACAGCCTGAAAAGCGTCATACCCGCCATGCTCCAGAATCACGCGGATGAGTTCGTAATTATCCAAATTGTCTTCCACAACCAGGATCTTCTTTTTGTCCATGCCCGGTAAATATACCCCGTCTTGCCGCTTCGGGCAATGACGTATAATCGCAAACATGAAAATCCTCTTCGTAGTAGACGCGCGCTCGCCCATTGCGGTTAATTGGATTCGACATTTCGTCGAGCGCGGCGATGAGATTTATATCGCCTCCACATTCGCCGCATCGCTGGCTTTGCCCGTCACGCGGATGGAGACCATCCCCGTCGCGTTTAGCGGACTCAAGAAAGCGACTCAGCGCCCCGGCGCCGCCTCAGCCCGGACCTTGGGCCTGCGCACAGTCATTCGGCAATGGCTCGGCCCTCTGACGATTCGCCGCGCGGCAAAACAACTCCGCGCGTTCATTGGCGAAGCGCAACCTGATCTCATCCACGCCATGCGGATTCCTTATGAGGGGATGATCGCGGCGAACGCAATTGACGGTCTGCATACGCCCTCCGTCTCTGCTCCGCTCCGCTCAGGGCGATTAATCATCTCCACCTGGGGAAACGACTTCACGCTTCACGCGCCCTCCTCCCCGCTCATGCGACAGTACACGCGGCGAACGATGCAACGCGCAGACGCAGTCCACTCCGATTGTCACCGCGATATTCGCTTAGCAACAGAATGGGGATTCGATTCCGCGAAACCCACGCTCGTCGCGCCGGGCAATGGCGGCATCCACACGGATATTTTTTGCCCGCCCGCGAAACTTGTCGAAGCGCCAATTATTTTGAACCCGCGCGGGTTTCGTCCGTATGTGCGGAACGATATGTTCTTCAAATCTATCCCGCTCGTTCTGGCAAAACATCCTAACGCAAAATTCCTGTGCGCTTCGATGGCGGGTGAAGTAGAAGCAATTCGGAGAATTAGAGAATTAGGGATTGAAGATTCGGTTGAACTGCTTGGTTTAGTGCCTCATGAACAGACAGCGGAAGTTTATCGCCGCGCGCAGATTCTGGTCTCGCCATCCATTCACGACGGCACGCCGAACACCCTGCTCGAAGGCATGGCGTGCGGATGTTTCCCCGTCGCTGGCGATTTAGAGTCCATCCGCGAGTGGATCTCGCCGAACGAGAACGGTTTACTGTTTGATTCCAACGACCCGCAATCTATCGCATCTGCGCTGATCGAAGCCATCGAAAACAAAACCCTGCGAGAGAAGTCCGCAAGATTGAATCGAGATGTCATTTCTATGCGGGCAGAGTATGGGAATAATATGCGCAACGCGGAAGGTTTTTATAAAAGAGTCATTGACAATTAACTTTTTGACCTAACGAATTACTCCGAAGAACAAAAAGAAAATTTCTATCCTCGAACCGTATATTCTGCAATCAAATTATTAGACATTATCCGAAATTAATTCGGGACGCTGATTCACGCTGACAAACGCAGATTTTTCTTCCTGAATCAGCGAACTCAGCGTTCATCTGCGTCCCCAAAGAAGACTCTGGGCTTATTACGGATAAAGTCTATTGATCCCTCAGTTAAACCAACCATCTCGCGCGATTTGCTTAGCAAATCGCGCGAGATGGTCCATGTCTGTAACAATTTGCCTCTTCCAATTTTTAGCGAGTCGGGAGTAAAATCCAGCCAGTCGAAAATTATATATAATGTATAATCCGAAGGAGCGCGAATGACAGGCTTCACTCCAGGACGACGCTGGCAACCCGCCTATTCCCCATTTCAAAAAGAGACGTTCGGCGAGCGCGCGTTGCGCGTGCTCGAATACAGCGTGAAGGGTCCGCTGTTTGGGTGCCGCATGTGCGGGAACTGCCTGCTCGCAGAGACCGCGTTGATCTGCCCGATGGAATGCCCGAAGGGTTTGCGAAACGGTCCGTGCGGCGGCTCGACATCCGAATTTTGTTACGTGGATAAAAGCCGCCCGTGCGTTTGGTACAAAATTTACGAACGTTCGTTTGCATGGGGGCGCGAAGATTTATTGCTCGAAGTTTTGCCGCCGCTCGATTGGGAAAAAGTGGGAAAAGATTCATGGGGCGCAATTTTCAAGAACGCATGGAACATCGGCGCGAAAAAAATTTTTACTGGATTGCTCTCCGCTGAAACGCGCGCGCAAACCATTGATGGGATTTTCCGTCCTGTGCGCCAGCCCGCATGGTGGAAAGGCGATTCGGAGTATCATCCGCCTGCTTACATTGAATCCGCTTCATCTCTTCAGGGACGGCTGGTCGCAGGCGATTTTGTCGTCACCGCCGAGATAACGCCTCCCATCTCCTCTTCGACAGATAAACTAATTCGCAATATCGAGATGGTCAAGTCATTGGTGACAGCGATCAACTTCACGGACAATCAAGGCGCTATGCCGCGCATGAGTTCGTGGGCGTGCAGTCAGGTGGCGATGAATCAGGGAGCGGAACCCGTTCTGCAAATGTCGGCGCGCAACCGCTCGCGTGGAAGTGTGCAAAGCGAGATCATCGGCGCGACGGCGCTGGGCGTGCGAAACGTTTTATGTGTGACAGGCGACAGCGCGAAGATGTCGCCAAGCCCGCGTGGGAATATGGAAATCAACGATTTGGATTCAATCCAAATGCTGTGGGTTTTACGCCGAATGCGCGATGAAGGGAAATATCTCGATGGGCGCGAGATCAAGAATCCGCCGATGTTCTTTTTAGGCACGGCGGCTTCGCCGTTTTCGTCGAATGTGAAATTCCAGGCATTGCGCGAGCAGAAGAAGGTCAATGCGGGGGCGCAGTTCTTCCAAACGAATTTGATCTTCGATGTGAACGGCATGGAAAACTGGCTGAACGAACTCGCAAAGAGAAATATTTTGGATAAGGTTTATATTCTGGCTGGAGTCACTCCGATCAAGAGTTTGAAGATGGCGCAGAAACTGGCGGAAGTCCCTGGGGTGTATTTGCCCAAGAATGTGTTGCATCGCATCGAAGTTGCCGACCGAGCAGGCAACGCACAGGAGGAGGGAATCCAGATCGCGTTGGAGATTATCGGCAAGATACGCGGCTACGAGATGCAGGGCATACATGGAATCCATTTGATGCCTGTGGGTTGGGATGAGGTCATTCCGAGGATTGTTTTGGAGGCAGGGTTGATTCGGCGGGCTAATGCTTCGTCAGGCTCAGCACAAGCACCCTTGCCTCAGTTCATGGAAGTCCGCTCAAGCGGACTTGGCGTGCCAACTGTTTAGAAAAAATTGGGATACTGACGAATGCAAGTTGAACCACGGAGTCACGGAGACACTGAGAAAAAATCTTTTTGATAACTCCGTAACTCTGTGTCTCGGTGGTTAAAGATCTCAAAACCACATGCGACATGAATGTCGCGTTACGTTGGAGGAAAACAATGCACACCATTTTGAAGAGCAATACTAAAACAGTCACCATCGGTCACGACAAGCCGTTTGTTATCATCGGTGAGAAGATCAACCCGACGGGAATCAAGAAGTTGGGGCAAGCGTTGGTTGACCAAAATTTTGAGTATGTTCAACATTTAGCAAAGCGACAGGTCGCCTGGGGTGCGGATGTGCTGGATGTGAACGTCGGGCATCCACAGATTGATGAAGCGGCGATCATGCCGAAGGTGGTTGAAGCGATATTGGCGGTGGCGGACGTTCCGCTGTGCATTGATTCAAACGAGCCGAAGATTTTGGAAGCGGGGTTGAAGGTCACGCCTGGGAAGCCGTTGGTGAACTCAGTCAATGGCGAAGACAAACAACTTGCAACCGTGTTGCCTATCGTCAAAGATCGCGGCGCGGTGGTGATCGGGATGGCAATCGGCAATGAGGGTATCCCACCCACCGCAGAGGGACGTCTCGCCGCAGCGGGGAAAATTATCGAATACGCGGCGAAGATGGGAATCTCTGCGGACGATATCATCATTGATCCGCTGGTGATGACAGTTGGGCATAACAGCCAAGCAGGGCTGGTCACATTGAAGGCGATTGAATTGATCGTGAAAGAATATGGCGTCAATATCAGTCTTGGCGCGAGCAATGTGTCCTTTGGTCTGCCTGACAGACATGCCGTGAACAGCGCGTTCCTTGCGCTGGCAATTCAGGCAGGCGTGACCACGTCCATTACGGACCCGATCAAGTTGGGAAATTCCATCAAGGCGATTGATCTGCTACTCGGGAAAGATGCGAACTCGATGAGGTATTTGAAGTATTTTAGGGCTACGGAGAAGTTGAGAGATGAGGAAAAGAAGTAATTGGTAAATGGTAATTGAGGGGAGAGATTGGAGACTAGAGATTGGAGATTGGAGGGCTTTGGTGATTGAGCGCAAGCAGTCGAGACCACCACGCCGTGAAATAATTTTTGTTCCAATATTGCTCTTGATTCCCGTTGCCCTAAATATGTCCGCGACGCTTCGACTTCGCTATCGCTCCGCTCAGCGCGTGTGAGATTGCTCAACCAACGGAATTATCTTTGAATTGATTTTCAATTCATCCCCCACAACTTCAACAACATCATCCTCTAACCCGAAGAAACTCCAAAAAGTGACTTGGGGTTGAGTCGCTTCGAGCATCAGAGAAATGGCTGGTTCTTTGTGACCGTAGTAGCGTGAACGCCATCCACGCGTGGAGTTGGGGTCAGCGCGGACGAGAGAGAAGCTTCCGTTGCCTTCAACCTTCCCAATTTGCATTTTGTATTTCATTCCATCCAACGACAACAAAATCAAATTTTCTTTTTGCTCAAAGGGAAAATCAGCAAGCAACCAATGAAGTTTGTAATCATGTGATTCGTTCGCAACGAGATTATCAATCACAAGCCAGCGATCACCTTCGAGAGCCATCACGGCTCGTTTATGAAATACAGGCTTATAGCCATCGTGCTCGCCTTGCCAAATATTTTCATCGTGCTTGAGAACTTTGCCCTGTGACCAATTCGTCCATGTGAAGCGACTGACCATGGTCATTTGGTCTTTGCCGTCTACAGTGACGGTGTTGTGAACGGACGTGTGTGCGAGTCCGTTGCGCCAAGGGGGTTGTCCGCTATAGAGATAGGTTCCCGCGTCAATGGCGAGGTTGTGACCGTGAATCCACAAGTCCATGTGGAGTTGGTCGGCGTGGGAGGGACGGGAGGTGTAGTCCGCGCAGTGGATGAGGGCATGGGAGCTGGAGGAGCGGAGGAGGTAGATTCCGCCGTGAGGGAAAGATTCACCCTCACCCCTAACCCCTCTCCCATTGGGAGAGGGGGATTCTGACTCCTTTCTCCCGCTGGGAGAAGGGCTGGGGATGAGGGCTTCCCCACCACATAACCAAAATATATCTTCATCCCATGGACCAGACTCGAAGAGGAATTCTTTTTTGGTGATGTACCAGCCTAACTGCAACAGCGGACGGTAGTCGGTGAAGTCGCAGTTATTCAATGGCAATACAAGCGCGCCGTCGTTCGAGCCGTAGACGGGCATCTCGCCTGTTTCGGGATTGATGAGGTGGGAGAGATATTCGATGGAAGATTCGACTCGTTGATAAATGAGACTGGAGACTGGAGACTGGTTGAGTTCGCCAAGTCGAATCATGTAAAGGTAAATGTGAAGAATGAAGCGATGGTAGTTGAGGGAGTACATCGAGTAAGCGCCATCGGGGAATATCTGTTCGGCGGCGGATCGTTCGAGGAGTTTTCGTCCGAGGGCGAGATATTTCTCGGCGTGTTTGAGTTCAGGGAAGAGGAAACCGACCATCCATAAGCCAAAGGCTTCGCTGATGGTGTGGTTACTGCGCGTGGAGATGGCGTAGCCGATGTTTTTGTAGACGCGCTCGGCTTGGGCGGCGACCAGCAAAATAAATTTTGCTTTACGGGCGGAAGTGGAGGAGGGAGAATTAAAGAATTGGAAAAAGCCGAACGTCCATGCCATGAGGCGGAGGGCGATCTCTTGTCCGTCCATCCAGTTAGGTCCCGTGTTGGGAGGGTTGTGCTTTGCCCAATCTTCGACGAGAGTCCAGAAGGCTTCGGGGTATTTTTCATCGTGAGAGGCGACATAAGCGCGGACGAGGGTGTAGGCGAAGGCGAAGCGATTCGGCTCCCAGATGAATTTGATGTCTGTTGGGGAGTCGTCGGAAATTTGAGACCAGTGTTTGTTCATGTCACTCTGAGCGGAGCGAAGAGTCTCTGACTGCGAGGGTGGAGACCCTTCGTGGCGCGGGGCGCCACTCAGGGTGACATAATCGTGAGACCAATTGGGAGGAAAGCCTGTTTTTATCCACTCGTGTGCAAAGTATTTTATTTCGCCGTTGAGGACGCGATCCGCTTCGTCAATGGCTTTTTGTTTATCCCATGAGATGTTATCTGGCAATCTTCGCGCTTCGACTGCGAGACGAGAAGAGCGTTCGTCACTCCGCTCAGCGAGGAGGCGCTTATAATCACTCCACTCGCCCATCGGCATCTGCAAACGGATGAGTCCCGTGCGGAGGCGAAAGGCGTAGGCGGCGCGAAAGGCTGACCAACGCGGACCAAGTTGAAGGTAGAGAGAAGCGAAGTTTTTTATCCGATTGAACATTTTTTTACCACAAAGGACACGAAGGTCACAACGGAATTAAGACTTAAGGTTTTCCTTTGTGTACTTTGTGTCCTTCGTGTTTAAAGATTTTGCATGACTCGAGAGGATAATCCAAATGAGCGGAAGTCCGATGACGATCAATGGCGGAGCGAACTGACTGCCGCGCGACCATTCGAATGACAGCACGCCCGCGAGAAGCGTGAGCATGAGATACAACGCGCTGACGATGTGATGCGGATACCCGCCGATGACGAGTCGTTGATACAGATGCGTGCGATGCGCGGCGAGAACATTTTCGCGTTTGAGCGCGCGGCGGATGAACGTGACGCCCGCGTCCATGATGAACGTCCACATAAGGAGCGTGCCGAGCATGAGCGCGTCGCCGCCCTGATCGGCAGAGAGCAACGGCAGAACCGCAAAGGTATAACCGAGAAACGTGCTGGCAACGTCGCCCATGAAAATTTTTGCGGGATGCCAATTGTGCGCGAGAAAACCCAAACTACTCGCGGCGATGGCAAGCGCGACCGCAAACACAAAACCGTTTTGCATGTTCGACGCGAGCATCATCCAACCCAGCCCGCCCGCGAACGCGACGCCGCCCGCGATGCCGTCAATGCCGTCCATGAAGTTGTAGGCGTTGGTGAGTCCGATGATCCATAAAAACGTGATGATGATTCCGACGATGCCCAAATTCAATTCGCCGAACAACGGGATCGTGACCGTTTTGAAATATCCCAGCCCATAGATCGAGACCGCCGCGACGAGTCCCTGCACTGCAAAGCGAATCTTTGGCGATAGCGACGAAACATCGTCGCGCCAACCGAGGTATGCAATGACGACTCCGCAGACGAGATAGATCAGCGCGGGATATAAACCCGCCTCACTCGCGGACCATAAGCCTGCTCCCGCTACGAGGACGACGATCGCCACCCCTCCTCCGCGTGGCGTGGGTGTGACGTGTGAACTCCGTTCGTTGGGATGGTCGAGGATCTGTCGCCGCTCCGCGTAACGGCGGATGAGGTAGATGAGGAGGTAGGAGAGGAGGATTAAGATGGAGAATGTTATGAGAGATGACATTGAGGATGATTGTAATGGAGAATTAGAGAATTGATTTTATTTCGATGGGTTTTGTCTCATCCCTTTGTTCCGCCCGACGATGAATCATCGGGATACATACAAAGTCCGTTCAAACGGACCTCTGATATCAAATCACATGCTATACTAAATATCAACTTATTTTCTCATGGAGACAGATATGCAACTCAACAAACTTCTCAATGAATCGGGGATTAGTTTCTTTCTTGTTCAATCAGGCGAACAGGCTAATCTAGTAGTATCTGCTATACATCATGCGCCAGCAGGTATTTCGAATTTACCTTGTGAAAGGCATAAAGTCTCCGATGAGTCTGTTGGTTATATAGCTCTCACAATCGCAACAAACCTTAAAAGCTCGCTGATAATAGCCTCAAATTATTTTCTCGATATCAATAAACCAGATCCAAGTGTAAAGAATAGGGAAGAAAATACTGATTATTTAACTTGGCTATCTCATAATAGGCCGCAGATTTTGGTTGAGATCCACGGGCATAGCGGGGAAAACGCCAAAGCTGATATCGAAATCTCTTCAGGCAAACATCGGCAGGCCATATCCAAGGATTTTGCTCAAAAACTTCAAAAATATGCAAAGCAACATCATTTCAAGAGAAATTATTCTATATCTGGCGATTATGACACGATATATTACAAAGCATCAGAAGCCGTAACAATAAACACTAATAATTGGTTAGCATTCCACATTGAATTGTGTCCTGAACTAAGAAAAGATAACAAAGAGGCCAATAAAATAGCCAAGTGCATATCCTTAACCCTAAAAGAAATTCTTTCTGAGGGAAATCATGAATGAAAATTTACTGATAACTAACTTCAAAAAGACCAAAAGACAAGAGGAAAATTACACTACGGAAGCGTTTGCATCTTTGTTAAGGTACTTAGTAGCAAACGAGAGTCAATTTGCATGGAGACTAATTAATCTATTAACTCAACGCAAATTTAATTTGAAAGATTATAATCCCAACGAAGTAGTAATAAGGACGCAGGTAGCCACTTCCCTTGGACGCCCAGATATTGAAATAGTTGCGCCCAACTATTTAATTTATATCGAAAACAAGATTGAGGCGCGTATGGAGAAAAGCCAAATCCAGCGGTATAAACGTGCCTTAAAACGCAGTAGTAATAACAAGACTCTTCTTTTGCTAATTTCAAAATACCGTATGAAATCTTCTAAAGGAGCCGACTGTTATATTCGATGGTATCAGATTGCTAAGTGGCTTGAAGATTCAAGTAGTTGTTTAAAATCCAAAGAGTCGCATATGAGAGTTATCAAATTTCTAGGTTTTCTTCATCATCGTTATTTGGCACTTGAACCAGCAACCACACGAGTTTCACCGTCGCTAAGAAAATATCTCCAACGAGAAGGCAAGGATAGCTTAAGTTTTCGACCAATGAAACACTCAAGCGAACTCAGGGATGATCCATACTTAATTCCCTTGCGTAAATTGTTAAATGTTATGGCTTTTTCAATTGAAAGTACATTTCCAAATAATAGCTTTGGTTTTTCTAACAGAACTTGGGGATTAAAGAAAGAATATACTGCTATAGGATTCAACATAGAATTTAGATACGATTTTTTCATAGATATTAATTTACCAGACATGGTCTTGTTTAGAGCACCCATGAGACGCCATTCAATAAGAAATGCATCGATTAGGCGCAGATTAAACCCCCCGCCTGATCTAGGGCATGGGGAGATAACAAGGGTTGCCCATCTTGTATATTGGCTTGCCCAATTAAAATTAACAGACAAAGAAGTTTCTTTTTTTACTAAGTCATTTGACGATCAGATTAAGATATTGATTAATTTTATGAAACAAAGTCGCAAAGTAATTGACAAACTTGACCCATAATTTTTACGATTGAAAAACCTCGACTTCGTTTGTTATTCCCTCCTCAAACACCAGCGGACGAAACTCAAAATCCCTTTGCGATTCGATGTATGTAAGTAAAGAACTCGGAGATTTGTGAAATCTCCGAGTTCTACAGACTTTTATGCTGGCGCAAACTCGCGCACGTGGAGGATGTCTGCGCGTTGCATGGGACGAATATCCCCCGCGTGAAGGGTTATGACGGCAATGGTCTTTCCAACGCCTGTCACAAACTCAACTTCAAAGGCTTTGTCGCCTTCGTATACATGCACCACCGCCCCCACATCTCCGCGTGTAAGTTGGTGTTCTTTTATGTCTTTGGCAAGTACAACGGTATCCAGTTCCTTGATCATCTTCGTTCTCCTACTCGGCTGGGTAAGCCGTCACAAAGCGGGGTATCTCTGTGTTGTTCTCGATAATCCAGATTGTCCTCACCCAAATCATAACACCATTTGGTGTCTCCAGTTCGCCGTCCAATACATATTTCACACCAAACACCGACTTCTGGGAATTTTCCACTGGAGAATTTTGGGCGATTGCTATCAATCCTTGTACCAGATCGCCCGCATTCTCATTGTCGAAACCATACGAGCGAAAGTATCTTGCTTTCGGATTTCCCACCGCATGGGTTTCAGAAAGCAGATATTCCGTGATTTTCTCCAGCGGAACATGCGCTTTGGATTTGTTTGGAAGTTCCATTAGGCTAAATTATACAACTCATTTTCTATCCCCTCCTCAAACGCCAGTGGACTAAACCCAAAATCCTTTTGCGCTTCGGTAAAGCTGAAATCCTTATTTTCGTTCAGCCGTAGAACTTGCTCCGCTTTGATGGGAAATGGAATCCGCACACGCTCAAAAAGAGAAAGCATGGCGACAACAGGCTTCGAGGGGACGTGAAGTTTCCACACGCGCTTGTTCATCTGTCTGGCAATCGTGTCAATGACATCGTTATACGTCAGCGGATGTTTCCCTGCGATGTTGTAACTCTTGTCAATCGTCTTGTCGTTCGATACGCAACTCATCACTGCTTGCGCGACATCGTCCACGTAAATGGGTTGTTGCAGAGACTCCCCATCGCCGAAAACAGGGATAATCGGCGAGAAACGAATAAAGCGAATCAGCCGCCACATATTGCGGTCGCGCGGACTGCCGTAGATCATCGTCGGGCGCAGGATGGTGTATTTCAGTCCGCTCGTTTCGATGGCAAGTTCCGCCGCCACGCGGACTTTCTTGCTCTTGGCGTTCAATTGCGTGAAGATGGCGGTTGTGCTGATGAAGAGAGCGCGCTTGATGCCCGCATCTTTCGCGGCGCGGATGATCGAATCCGCGTGACCGAAGC
Source organism: Anaerolineales bacterium (assembly GCA_016789025.1). GTDB lineage: Bacteria > Chloroflexota > Anaerolineae > Anaerolineales > Villigracilaceae > Defluviilinea. The sequence continues at coordinate 3,025 of JAEURC010000021.1, read as the reverse complement.
CGAGCGAGGCGATGTTGACGAGGGCGTCTGTGCCTTGCATGGCGATAGTCAAATTTTGAGTATCGGATAAATCTCCCTGCGCCCACTCGATTTTGGGATCGGAAAGAGTCGAACGGTCGCTGGAGGCGCGGTAAAGACAGCGGACTTCGTATCCGTTTTTGAGGAGGAGTGGAACAACGCGCGAGCCTGTGAATCCCGTCGCGCCTGTGACGAAGATTTTCATGAGAAATTTTTACCACGAAGGGTCACGAAGTAACACAAAGGTTTTCCTTTGTGACCCTTGGTGTTCCTTTGTGGTTTAGGTTTTCTTCACCAACCTCATCAGTAAATCCAGCGTTTCATTCAACTTGTCCCGCCGATCCAAATGTTTCACCAGATATTCGCGGGCATTGAGCCCCATTTGTTTGACAATATCAGGATTCTTTGAAAGATCAAGAATGGTTTCGGAAAGCTGCTGATCATCATTTGGTTGAACGTACGCTCCACCATACGAGTCTTCGATCAACTGACGTGTGATTCCGTCAATGACCAGCACGGTGGCGCGTCCCGCTGCCATGTAGTCGAAGACTTTGTTCGGGTACGTTGTGCGGAACATGGGAATATCCTGCAAGATGGCGAGACACACATCCGCAGAGGCGACGACGCGCGGCATGTCTTTTTTGGGTCGCACGCCAGCGAAGATGACATTCGAGAGATTCATCCGCTCTGCTTCATTTTGCAAACGCGGACGTTCTTTCCCATCGCCGAACAGGACAAAATGAATTTTGTCGTTCGACTTCAAACGTTCCGCCGCGCGGAGGATGGTGTCAATGTCATTCGCTTGCCCTAATGCGCCAGCATACAACACGACAAACTTATCTCGTAAACCCAATTCCGCGCGAATGGACGAGCCATCCACGCTTGGGTTGAACATTTCAATATCAGTTCCATACGCAATAAAAGTTACTTTGCTCTCATGCACGCCTTTACCGATCATGTAATCCTTGTACGCGGGCGAGTTCACCAAGATATGAGTCGCGCGCGCGTATAAAAATTTTTCCAGCCAACGCCCCAACCCGATCATCAGCGGATTCTTCAACACGCCCATGCTCACGCCGAACTCGGGCCACAGGTCGCGCACTTCCAGCAGGAACGGCTTGCGGCGAATCCATGCCACGAACCACGCAGAGACTGCTTGAAAGATCGGCGGCGTTGTGCCAAGGATCAAATCCACATCGCGGACTTGAAACGCGGTCCACACCGAACTGAACATGAAACTGAAAAATGAAATGATGCGCCAAAAATAACTGCGATGCAAGGCGGGATAAATATATGCGCGTAAAACCCGCACGCCATCAATGATTTGCTCGGTGAAGATTCCTTTACGAACGACAGTCCGCTGACCCGTTTGATAATTCAAATCGCTGGCGACGATGACGAGTTCGTGTCCGCGCGATTGCAAAAATTTCGCCAACTCGAAATGGCGCGTATGCCCGGGCTCATCGGGCGAAACAAAGGCTTGATTGATCAACAGGATATTCATTGGGAACGATTATCAGTAGATCACGAAAACGGTTCTTGACGCAGTTGCACTGTGTCAATCAGGCGACAGTACAACTGTCGCCTGAACTTTCGTGAAGTACTGATTATAAGTTATTTGAACATCGAGGCGACGAACTGCCGAAAACTGATCAATCAACTCTAACTAGAAAAAGAGGCGCGAGTCGGGAATGACGAAAATTCGCAATACTAGTTACATCTATCAGACACATTCTCGTTTATAATGAAAGCGCAGGTGACATTCACCTGACAACATTAAATAAATTCGAAAGGAATATCTTATGAGTTTTTTCAGCAAAATCCTAAGCAAGCTGGGTATCGGTAAAAAAGAGGAGGAGCCCGCAAAAAGCGCCACCGCCGCGGTTGCGCCAAAACCCGCTCCTGCCGCGAAACCCGTAGCCACGCCGTCATTCAAACCGCGCGAAATGGAAAAGGATGACGCAGTTCTACGAGGTCCTGCGGCTATTGCGCCGAAAGCCATCTCTGAGGTGGATGTGGTTGCGAAGCTTGAAGGTCTCGCCCAGGCGAACCCCGCCAAACTCAACTGGAAGACCTCCATCGTGGATCTGCTCAAACTCCTCGATCTCGAATCCAGTTTCGATGCGCGCAAAGAACTCGCCACCGAGCTCGGCTGTCCCGCCGACCTGATGGGCGACTCAGCCAAGATGAACACCTGGCTTCACAAAGAAGTCCTCAAGAAGATCGCCGCGAACGGCGGCAATATTCCGAAGGAATTGCTCGACTAAGAAAATTCAGATGGACCAACAGCGCAGACGGATACCACGTCTGCGCTGTTTTTGTTTGCGGCCGCAGCGCTTCGCTTCTCCCTTATGGCTGGGTCGCCGCTGGCGAATCAGGCGTCCCGTCGGGCTGACCGGGCGCGTCATCCAGCAAACATCCCTGCAAAGAATCCAGTTTGAGAGTCTTTGAGAGTCCAGCGGGATAGAATTATCCTTGCGAAAGGAAAGCAATCATGGAAATTCCAAGACACTGGAGACTCAAGAAGCAACGCTACGGGCTGGTCGGCGAGGTATGCCCGCACTGCGATGCGAAAATTTTTCCCCCGCGCGACGTGTGCCCCAACTGCGGCGACGAAGCGAAAGAACTGTACACCTTCAGCGGCAAGGGCGAAGTGTATTCGTTTACAACCGTGTATGAAGCTCCCGCTGGGTTCGATGCCAACGCGCCATACACTGTGGCGTTGGTAAAGTTAGAGGAAGGTCCGATGCTCACCGCCCAACTCACCGACGTGGACAACAACGCCGTCGAGATCGGCATGCCCGTCGAAATGGTGACACGCAAAATGCGCAACGACGGCGACGAGCGAGGGATGATCGTGTATGGGTATAAATTTCGCCCCGCCTGGAATATGCCGCAGGGCTAAGGTTCTCCAAACCTGCATCTTGATCGAGAATCTTTTGTAAATCCAAGCGAATCACAACGTTTAGTTCTCGATTTCTGTTGATCGTCACCTCCTCAACCAAGG
>JAEURC010000083.1 GCA_016789025.1 Anaerolineales bacterium | reverse complement strand
GATGTTTCTCGATTTGTTCCCTAGTTATGATTTTCTGGTTAGGTCCATCTTTACCGATGATTAACGAATCGTCTGTCCACCGAATATCTCCCCAGTTATCCAATGCTTCTGCAATCGAATTCGTTTGACCTAATTCAATATACTCGAAATAATTGGCGTTTCCAACATGGACTTTACATACAACATTATAAGAAGTCCCGTTCTCTGGAATCGCAATGACTACCGCAGTATAAAATCCTTTACCATATTTCCAATCAGGAGATCGGCTGACGGTCACTAAATTTTCAAGTTTGTAACTAGCATGTTCAACTTCATCCATAGAGGCATCAATAGATGACATGATTTTGCCCGAGATAAAGGACAACCAAGTCCAAAGGCAAAGGACTGCAAAAATTACAATATTTTTTAGAAGTTTACGATTCATTGTGTTTGCAAATTTATCTTCGCCTTCATTCTACATCTTCACCGCCCTTGTAGCAATGTAGTTGGGATGATATTTCGCCAGCGGCGAATCGGACATCACGTCAAAGAGTTGCCCCACACTTTGAGAAAACCACGGCTTGTAACCTTTTAATTCTTTGAAATTCAGAATGAATATTTTATAATGTGCCAGGAACTTGATTTCTGTTCATTCAAGGAGGTGGCTGGGAAATATTTTCAGGGGCGCTCTGAACTACGGCAAACGATCTAACGAGACAACCATGAGGAGATTGTATGAAACGATCAGTTCGTATGTTTGTTGTATTACTGTTGGTGGGATTGATCCTGATGCCAGCCCAATCATTGGCGCAGGCATCGAATCTGGCAGGCGTGGGCTTGCTGGACGACTTCAACCGGGCGAACGGGGTATTAAACGGAAATTGGTCTGGCAACCGATCAAAGTATCGCATCTTGAACAACCAGTTGTATGTCAATAGCAGCGCGTCGAATGCGGATATTTACTGGAAGACCGCTCTTGGCGTCGACCAGGAAGCCTATGTCACCTTTGTCGATGTAAAAGATACCGCTACCGAACAAAACCTCCTGCTCAAAGCGCAAAGCAACCGCACCTGGGGCGATGGCGTCATCGAAGTCCTTTATGACGCGAATCATCATGTTGTACAGGTATGGACGTGGGAGTGGCCCAAAGGCTGGGTCAAATATGGCAATGATATGCCCGCCACCTTCGCGGACGGCGATACTTTCAGCGCCCGCGCTTATGGCAACGGGTTTGTCGAAGTTTATCAGAACGATACCCTGTTAGGCGCGCGAGATATCACTGCCTGGCCTCATTATGCCAAAGGCGGATATGTCGGTCTGTGGTTCATCGGCGGGCGCGGAGCCATCCTCGATGATTTCGGCGGCGGGACGATCATCGATCCTCCGTACCAGCTTGTCGACCTCCAATTGCTGGCTTTCAATGACTATCACGGGTACCTCGAGACCTCTGGAAACCCGGGACCCGGTAACGTGGGTAGCGACCCGGCTGGCGGCGGCGAATTCCTCTCCGCGAAACTTACCCAACTCCGCACCGGACACGCAAACAGCCTGACCGTGGCGGCGGGCGACTTGATCGGCGGTTCGCCTTTCCTCTCCGGCATGTTCCACGATGAGCCGTCTGTCGAAACATTGAACGCCATGGGGCTGGATGTCTCCAGCGTCGGCAATCACGAATTCGATGAAGGTGTGGTCGAACTCCTGCGTATGCAAAACGGCGGTTGTCACCCAGTGGATGGTTGTTACTTCCCGAGTGACCCATACCCCGGCGCAAACTTCAACTGGCTTGCCGCAAATGTTGTCAACGATGTGACCGGCGATACAGCCCTGCCCCCATACTGGATCGACGAGATCGACGGTGTCAAAGTCGGCTTCATCGGCATGACCCTCGAGGCGACCAACACGCTTGTGTCGCAATCCGGTATCAATGGCTGGACCTTCCTCGATGAAGCGGATACCGCCAACGCGCTCGTTCCTGAATTGCAGGCGCAAGGCGTAGAAGCGATCGTGGTGCTCATGCACGAAGGCGGCTCGCAAACGCCTCCTCCGGGCGCGGTCAATGCTTGTGTAGGCATCAGCGGACCTGTGGTGCAGATCAACAATCTGCTCGATCCCGCCATTGATGTGGTGGTGACGGGTCACACGCACCTGCCATATAACTGCCTGCTCAACGACCCGAATGGAAATCCTCGAATTGTGACGAGCGCGTATTCGTTTGGGCGTGTGGTCTCCGAGATCAACCTTGTTCTTGACCACCGTACCGGCGACATCCGCCGCGACCTCAGTTCGGCTACCAATCATACGGTAGTTCGCGCGCAATTGACGGCTGATGCCGCCATAACCGCCATCATCAGCAAGTGGAAGGTGATCAGCGACCCGATCGGTAAAGCGGAAGTGGGCGCCATCACGGCTGATATTCGCCGCGCTTTCAATGGAGCCGCCGAAGATCGCGGTTCCGAATCGAACGCCGGTAATATGATCGCCGATGCCCAACTCTTTGCAACCCAGGCTAATGGCGCGCAAATCGCGTTCATGAACCCGGGCGGCATACGCTCCGATTTGATCTTTGCCAAGTCTGGCGCAGAGGCGGTGGATGGTATCGTCACCTACTCGGAAGCGTTCACGTTCCAGCCGTTCAGTAACATTCTGATGACGATGCCCATGACCGGCGCTCAGGTTCAGTCTGTGCTTGAAGAGCAGTGCCAGCCAGCCGGCTCGAGCCGTCCGTTCCTGCACCTTGGCGTATCAGTTGGGTTCACCTATGATCTCTCCAAGACTTTTGGCTTGGTGGATCACGACAACAACCCGACTACTGCGCCGGTTAACTCGTGCACGTCGATCACGGTCTCGAACATCATGTTGAATGGCGTTCCGCTCAACCCTGCGGATACGTACGTGGTGACGGTCAACCAATTCCTTGCCGACGGCGGCGATAACTTCGGCACCTTCAGCGATATCGACCCGTCCCTGCGCATCGGCGGCGGCATCGACCTCGACGAACTCATCAGCTACTTCGCGGCGAATAGCCCCGTCTCCCCCCCGGGAACGAACCGAGCTAACGAACTGCCATAAGCATTAGAGAGAGTCGTATCAATGAATCAGGGTCGCAGAAATGCGACCCTGATTTTTATTTCTTCACCGCCCGCGTGGCAATGTAGTTGGGATGATATTTCGCCAGCGGCGAATCGGACATCACGTCTTCGTACAGGTCGGTGATGACGAATCCCGCCGCGCATTGTCCGCCGAGCAGGTCGGTGAGCGAGTGACCGAATTCAAGGGGCAAACCTTTTGCGAGATATTCGTCCAAATCTTCTTTCGAGAGGCTAGTCACGTCCGAATAGGGGATCGAGTGCGCGACTTCGAGTATGTTCTCGTCCATTTTGAATAAGTCGAAAATGTAGTGGACGGGGTTCATCGAGCCTGTCAACAAAATCCCGCCGTGACGGAGGACGCGATAACATTCCCTCCACACGATGCGAACATCTTGCATGAACACCGTCGAAACAGGGTTGAAGATCAAGTCGAACGATTCATCGGCAAACGCGGACAAATCCGCCGCGTCGCCTTCGATAGTTTTGAGGGTCACGCCTTCGCGTTCGGCAACGATTGAATCTTGTTTGAGTTGAGCGGGAGAGTTGTCGAAGACGGTCACGTTTGCGCCGAGCGCGGCGAAGATGGGTCCCTGCTGACCGCCTCCGCTGGCGAGGCACAACACGTCCGCGCCGTTGAGGGGTGGAAACCAACGATGGGGAGTTGGGATATTTTCCGTGAGTAAAACTGAAAATTCTCCGCGCTTCGCTTTCTCGATGACCTCGTGAGTCACGGGCTGAGTCCAGCGGTTGTTCGAATCCACTTCGCGGTTCCATGCGTCGCGGTTGTACGTGCGGATGTCCATGTGTGATTCCTCTAGTCATGTCACCCTGAGGGAGCGATAGCGACCGAAGGGTCTCGCTCGCGGTGGGTACAGATGCTTCGCGCTACGCGCTCAGCATGACATGAAGTTAGTTACTATCCAAACAAAACCATCAATCATCCTTGCTATTCTGTCGATTACAGGGATTTTACATGGGGATAATATTGTTGTAAATCGGATTCGTAAAATGAATGTAAAGGAGTTCATTATGCGCCATTCTTCAACCCGTGTTCTGTTTTTCATGAGTCTTGTGGCGGCTTCGCTTGCTTGCAAAAGCCAGGCAACCCCTACTGCCGCGCCGCCGCTGGCGGCTGAGACGATTAAGTTCGACTGCACAGCCAACTCGCCCGATTGTCCTCCAATTGAAATCGAGGGCGACTCGCCTGCGCTCCTTCCCAGCGGAGAAGAAAGCCCCTTCCGTGGATTCGCCGACCCGTCGGTTCGACGCGATCCCGTCTCGGGAGAATTATGGCTGGCGTACTCTGCTCCGAATCTGTATGTTGTGCACAATGATCGCCCGTCGCCTGGCGTCGAGATCCATCTTGCATCCAGTAAGGATGGCGGCGCGTCCTGGCAATATCAGGGAGTGTTGTGGGAAGTGCAAGCCGCGAAAAATCCGACAAACAATGAAGACGGAACGATAGATCACGAAGTCGCCAACCTTCTGCCCGTGCAAACCGAATCGGGCGTAACGTGGTACGGCGTTCGTCTCGATTATTTCCTGCCCGAAAAAGGCGCGTTCAAGGCGCGTCCCTTCGATAGTTTTCACCTGCAGATCGCTCAAGCCGATTCCCCGCTCGCGCTGGCGGATGCTGAAACCGCCATTCTTTCAACGGATCAAACCGCGCCCGAATGGAATGCCGATCTAAATTTGGCGTCTCTCGACCCCAGCCTCTCGCGGTGCGCCATGTGGAATGAGCCCGCGCTTCATTTTCAAAATGGAGAGTTGTTCCTCGTCGTCCGCTGTCTCGTTTTTGAGTCTGGCGTCGCCGCTGTAGAAAATAGCGACCTGATCCTTTTTGCCGCCGAACCTGCGGCTGACATTCACGATATGAAATGGCGTTACGTCGGCGTATTGGCAGGCGGCGAAGAGGCGCAACAACTCGGCGGCAACGGCTTGACCCAAGTGGATCTCTCCCTCGGCGTGGATGGTCAATTGCTCGCTATTCTCACGCCAGATTCATGGAGTAACGCCGAGCGAGATTTTATCCATTATGGCTGTAGAGTTGTCGAAGTGGAGTCTCTCGATCCGCCCGCGCTCAAAAGGGATGAGCAGGGCAACTTGATCGTACGAGCGGAAGTAACGACATCAGACCTTCCCGCGCTGGGTCCAGGCGCATGCTCGTATGACCCTGGCATGACAGCGGGGCTGATCATTACCAGGCGCGTAAAGTTGAACTCCTCGATGGAAGCTTGGTTGCACGCTACGGGCATTACGCCGTAGTTGCTGGGTATTTACAAAATGTCAATAAAAATTTTTTCCCTTTGTGTTGTGTTCGTGTTACTTATTAGTTCGTGCAACATGGGTAATGCGCCTGCGACTCAAATTGCGTCACCTTTCCCTGAAGTGGTCGAGTCGCCTCCCGCAACTGCGACCCAGCCTCCAGTCACGAATGAAGCGAGCGTTCCAGTTACGGAGGATTATGCCATCTTCTCGATCAACGTGCAGGATTTTTCGCATCCCGCCGAATCTGCCGCGGTGTTGAATCGCATCATTGACCTGCACGAAGAATTGAACGTGCCAGTGGATGTCTATCTCACCGATGTGATGGCGCGAATCTACGCGGAGCAATATCCCGATCTGTTGGCGCGATTGAAAACGTCGCCAGTGGTTGCGGTCTCGTATCACTATCGCGCGCCGCGACCATATGCCAACAATTACGATTGGCTCGGCTTGAGCGCGATGAGCGCCGACGAGTTGTATCAAACGGTGATGCGTTACGAAACGCGCGCGGTTGATCCTGTAACGGGACAAACAACGGACGATGCGGGCGGCTATCAATATGTTGCCGATGTGATCGGGTATGCGCCGTACGCGGCGTCGTCCATTGCGGACTCGGCTGAAATTGACAGCGCAGTTTTGCAAGTGTTCAACGATCTCGGCGCGCAGATGACGGTGGTGCATGGTCGCGCGTTGAATCTCGGCGACATGAAAAAAGGTTTGCCGATCCGCCCCGAACATTATGATTACAAATTGTTTGAATTCGTCGGGCAGGATGCAATGACGAGTTTTGAATCCGCGCTCACGCAAGCGCATGAGTCGGGCGGCGTCGCGCCGTACTTTGTCGGCGTGAAGATGCACGATAACGATTTCTTCGCAACACGATCCGCATGGCTCACCGTGTATGTGGATGGCGGCAAACGCCCGAATTGGGATCCGTCGCTCGCCGCGCCCTTGCTCACACAAGCCGAACAAGACGCGATGTGGGCGTTGTATGAGCAAACCGTTCGCTACGTTGCTTCGCAAACGAGTCGCGTCACGCCAGTCAACATTCCAATGGTTTTGGAAATGTTGAAATAATGAATCTCGTGGGGCGGGATGTTATCCCGCCTGCCAATTGGTGTGCGGGATGCCATCCCGCACCACGACTAAAAAGGACTTCCCATGAAAAAACTTTTCACCCTCGCAATTGGATTAATTTTACTGACAGCCTGCGTCTCCGCCCCGTCTGCGCCTCAGACTCAGCCTGAGCCTGATTCAGTTTCCCCAACCGAATCTCCGCTGACAGTTCCCTCCGCGCCTGCGACGACAGGCACAACGCTTTACATCTCTGCCACCATGCATATCGAAACAAAATTCGATTCGTGGCCCACAGACACCGAAGCCTTCCTCAACTTCCTTCAACAGACGACTGACGCAGGCATTCGCTGGTCCATTGGCGGCGACATTGGCTGGCTCGAAAAAGCGGATAACGCCCAGGAGATCGTCCAACGTTCTGCGGCGATGGGCGTGCAATGGGATAACCACGCGCACAGCCCGAATGACTTTGGAAAAATTGCGTACATCCTCGCCTCGTGGGGCGTCACACCGACGGGCGTAATAAGCGGTTTCTTGATCAAGGACTTCGATGGTTTGCAGTCAAGTTATTCGTATCAAGGCTATTCATGGTCGCCGATGGTAATTTGGGGCGGAGTAGTCTGCCCTGGTCACAAAGATGGATGTGATGATTTTTCCGTGAGTCTCTACCGCCCAACAAGTAGTTCGCAATTTGAAATTCACGACCCCGCTGGTCAATTGATCAAACTCGGTGGAGGAAGTCACCAACTGGCAGATGTAGAATCGCTCGCCGCAGAAATCGCGCAAGGACAACACCCGTATCCCGTCATTGGGTACACCATCATGGTCGAGCCTGAGACGTATCGAATTGCAACGTCGCCCACCGATGATATCAATGCGATCCTCGCCTTTGTTGACCGCATGAATGCGTATCCCTTTGTTCGTTGGGCGACGATTGCAGATACCGCGCAGGCGTGGGTCAACGCGGGCGAAGCGGCATTTCAGATCAGCGAATAGGATGCAAAATAAAACGACTTCCGCGTGGAAGTCGTTTTTGATGTTGATGCAAAATACTTTACGGGTTCGGCGTTCCCTGCACAGCGATTCCCACCCATGTAAAGCCGCGCTTCTCGCTGATCGCGCCAGCCGATACCCACACGGGTTGACCTTGCTCGTCCACGCCGTTCTGGCGGACAGTTGTGACCCACCATTGGATCAAGTGTGCGAGATTATCGTTCGGGCGGAAAGAAGTTGGGACGATGTACTTAGTGTCAGCCACATAATCGGTGATACGTAATTCGCCGGTGGTCACATCTTCGATGATAACTTGATATCTTTCGGTATCGCGCAAGGTTCCCACAGACGCCCATTGCAAAGTTACCACATCGTTGGCAAGGGTGAACGCCGCGCCGTTGGCGGGGAGGAGCAGGCTTGGGGCGGGATAGGGAGGCGGAAGCGTCGCAGTAGGAGTTGGTCCCGGCGTGGCGAATCGGGCGCATAAGGGAATCAATAGATTTTGCCCGAGGAGCACATTGTCGGTGGATAGCCCATTCCAGAATTTGATCGCATCCTGAGGGACGTTGTAATTGAGGGAGATCGTCGAAAGGGTGTCATTTGCCTGCACAGTGTAGAACGCCGTTTCGCAGGCTTGAAAGGTTTGCGTTGCTTCGTTGGGAATATCGGTAGGAGGCGGCGCGGGCGTTGCCGTTGGGTAGGGAATTTTCAATGGTTGCCCAACTGAAATTAAACATTCCGACGATAACTGATTGGTGATAATGATACTTTGTACTGAAACTTTGAACGTTGCCGCGATCACACCGCAGGTTTCGCCCTCGCGCACAGTGTAATCGAACGGTGGCAATGGCGTTTCGGTGGGGATTGGCGTGTCTGTAGGGAGTTCTGTCGCTGTCGGGGTGATCGTGGCGGTGGCGGTAGTTGTGCCTTCGGCTGTCGGCGTTACAAGCGATGCGCCGGTCGCGCCAGATTGCAACAGGAAATAGATTGCAACCGCGCCGATCGCCAGCACAATGACAATGGCGGCAAGCGCGGCGGGCAGGCTGAGCGTGATCTCCGGCATGCGGCTGGCTTGGACGACCGTTTCGGCTTTCTTGGCTTTGGTTGCGGCTTTGGCGGTGAGTTCGGTTCCGCATACGAGACAACGCGTGGCATTTTCGCTCAAGCGTGTGCCGCAGGTGGGGCAGACTTGTGATTTTTGAGGAGAAGGTTCTTGAGGCATACGGGCGGGAATTATACCATCTAACGATTTCCGAGATTTTGAGGCGCTTCACCCGCAGAAGAGTGATCGAATAGGCGTATAAAAAGCCTTATGTGCCATAGAGTTCACTGCGTCTTTTGAGCAAAAACTCAGACCTCGGCGAACCCTGTGGTTTTCTTTGTTGCCTGAGCCGATTGCGACTCTACCTCAGCCCCTGTTCCTTCTCTGCCATCGTCACAACTTGCTTGAAGATTCCCAAGATTTCGTTTACTTCCTTTTTGGTGATGCGCCGCGGAGATGTGATGCGTTCGTAAAGGTTACAGTTTTACGTTTTGCATTTTATTTGTGCCTTTGTAAAACTGTCTGTCATCGCCATTGTTGTTCAAAAATAAATACGTTAAAGTACTGTATCGTTATCAATCTTTATGAAAAGGAGATGGTAAAACAATGAAGCAATGGTTTTCGTTCGTAATGGTTGCGGTGGTGATCGCCACCGCGTTGGCGGTGAATGTCGGGACTGCCAGCGCGGCTAGTTCGCGTATTGTTCTGCATTTGCCCGGGATCACTCCACAGGAATTGAAGAACGCCCACATGTCTTCCGGTCATACAAATATCCCGGTAGAGTGCGTACTCAAGGATGCTGAAACGGGCAAGGTGGTTTGCCGGGTTCCGGGTAAGTATGCCGATCTGAACGGGGTGTTGTATGTGGCGGGGAATGTAATTATGGTACATGTGCCTCAGCCGAAAACGCCTGATGCGCCCGCTACAGGATGCGGCGAGGGAGAATTACTCTGGTATTCTTGGAACTCCTACTATCTTGGAGAATTTTTCCAGAACGGTGAAATGACCGTTGAGGAGTGGGAGGGTTAGAGTCTAGTGGATACTTTGACGATTCGGCAGAAGACGGACAAACCTGGACGATTACTGGAACTTTTTGCGCTCCATTGCCAGAAGATTAGCCAGATTTGGAAGAGTAGAGATCTTCGTATCAACACGCGTCAGACTCAAACGGGACGAAGGCAAAACCTTCGTCCCGTTATGATTCTTATGATCAGATGTAGATCTTTACCTCAGCCCCTGTTCCTTCTCTGCCATCGTCACAGCTTGCTCGAAAATTTCCAAGCCTTCATCCGCTTCCTTATTGGTGATGCACAACGGCGGAGCAAAGCGCATGGTTGACTTGCCGCATCCAAGCGTGAGCAAGCCATATTCGAACGAGGTATGTTCGATCATGTTGCGGATCTCTTCGTTCGGCTCTTTGGTGTTCTTGTCTTTGACGAATTCTACGCCGATCATTAATCCCTTGCCGCGCACATCGCCAATGGAAGTGTGCCGCGCCTGAATTTCTTCCAGCGCATCTTTCATGTATTGACCGACCTCAGCCGCGTTGGCGAGATATTTTTCTTCGAGCAGTTCAATCGTCGCGAGCGATGCGGCGCACGCGATGGGGTTGCCGCCGTAGGTGTTGCCGTGCGTCCCTTTGGGCCACGTCATCACCGATTCGCGCGCAATGCACGCGCCCAGCGGCAGACCGGATGCGATCCCTTTTGCGGAGACCACGATATCAGGCTCGATGCCGAAGTGTTCCACAGCCCACCATTTGCCGGTGCGTCCCATGCCGCTCTGCACCTCGTCTACGATCAGCATAATGCCATATTTGTCGCATAACTTACGAAGCGCGGGGAAGAAACCGTCCGGCGGAACAACGTAACCGCCCTCTCCCTGGATTGGCTCCACCAGAACGCCGGCAATTTCATCGCCGGGCACGTTATGCGCGATGATCTCTTCCTCGATAAAGCGCACACATGTTTCGCCGTAATCCTCTCCCATCTTGCGATGCAGGATCGGGCGATACTCATCGGGGAATGGGACGTGCGTCACGCCAGGCATGAGCGGATAAAATCCGCGATGATAATGAGGCTTGCTGGCAGTGAACGACACCGACCCCATCGTGCGCCCGTGAAACGCGCCGAAGAAACCGATGAAGTTATGGCGCTTGGTGTGATACTTCGCTAGTTTGATGGCGGTTTCGACCGCCTCGGTTCCTGAATTGGTGAGAAATGTTTTTGCGCCCTCTTCGAACGGAGCGATCTCGTCCAACTTTTCGCTCAGGCGCACCCAGCCTTCGTGATAGAAATCGGAAGAAATATGCAGGAAATTTTCGGCGGCATCTTTCACCGCTTTGACGACTCTCGGATGTGAGTGTCCTGTCGACAGCACGGCAATGCCTGCCATCATGTCAATGAAGCGGTTGCCATCTGCGTCCCACACTTCCACGCCCTTGCCGTGATCCATCACGAGCGGGTAGGCGCGCGGATACGACGACGAAATAACCTTCGCGTCACGCTCGAGCAATGCCTTGGCTTTGGGGCCAGGCAGATTCATTTTTTTCATTACGAACTCCTTGATTGCGTAGTAGCGACTTCAGTCGCTTTGTGAACGGCTGAAGTCGTTACTACGGTTAATTTTTAGGGATAAAAAGCAACGCGTCCGACTCGGGGTCAGCCTGAGTCGCCAATGGACAATTTTGCCCCGTCCCTGTCCGCAGTCCACCATTTTGTGATCAGCCACAAAGGAGCTGTCATGCAGATACGACTTTTCATTCCACCCTCGCCATTTCGTTGCTTCGTTTGAAGCGCGCCCAGGCGAGCGCGCCCAGCAGACCCACATCATCGCCGAGCGCGGCTTTGGCAATGACTAAGTTATCCAAATAATGCGGATGAAATGTGTGCTTGCGTAAACTTTCCTCAAACGGCTTGAATAACAAATCGCCTACTTGAGAGACGCCGCCGCCGAAGATCACAATCGACGGATCAAAGATGGCGAGGTAATTTGCCACGGCAATACCGAGGTAATATCCCGCGCGCGCAAAGGCTGAAATAGCGAGCGAGTCGCCCGCAAGCGCCGCCTCCGCTATTTGTTTAGCGGTCAAGTTTGCCCTAAGCGGAGACGAAGGGTCCCCGTCGAGTTGAAGCGAGGTCTTTTGTCCCGCTTGAATCTGCTCGGTTGTGTATCGCGCGATGGCAGTCCCTGATGAAAATGATTCCACGTGTCCGTTCTTGCCGCATCCGCACGGCGGACCGTCCGGGTCAACGATCATGTGACCGAGTTCGGTGGCGAGCCCGTGAAAACCTTGCAGGAGCGCGTCGTTGCAGATCACGCCGCCGCCGACGCCCGTGCTGATGGTGAGATAAACAAGGTTGTGATGCCCCTTGCCCGCGCCGAATGTCCATTCGCCAAAGCCTGCCATGTTCGCGTCGTTGTCGAGATGCACCGGCACGCCGAAACGCTCGGAGAGTTTTTGCGCCAGCCGAAAATTTCGCCACTCAGGGATGTTTGGAGTGGCGAGGATAGTTCCAGTGTACGGATCAAGTGGACCAGGCGACGCAACGCCCATTGAAGTGACATCATCACTCCACACGTTTCCGATTGCCTGCGCGAGGCGGTCAAATACGCCGGGTTCATGCGCGTTTGTGCGCGTGCGATAATGAGCGATCGGTGTGATGCTTTCGGAGTTGTATGATGCAGTGCGGATATGTGTCCCGCCGAGGTCTACAGCGATTGTGAGCGACATGCTCGTCATTATAACTGAACCCAACCCCCTCCCCAGCCCTCCCGAACTTCAGTCGGATTTGGGGGAGGATGCCGAAGGCGGGTGGGGGTCGGGTTTGACTTCGCATCTCATCCCTGCTAGACTCATTTCATGCCAAACAACAAAAATTCGTGGCTCTCACGTTTGATTGACGAGTTTCGAGAGATCGCGCGCTGGTTTGCGCCGGGCTTGGGTGTAAAGCGCTGGTTTCTTTTTATCATGGCGGGAATCACGCTGTTGGGCGTGGGTTTTGCCATGCTCCTGCTTGATCTCTATCGAACCGATTCGACTAATGAAACGCTCCTTTCGATTCTTTCATATGCCTCGCTTCGTTTTCTGCCGCGCATATTCCGCATTTTGATCTTCGGGGGAATCGGCGTTTGGCTGGTCGGCTACGGCATCGTGCGGCTCAACCGCTCGCTTCTTCGCCCATACCTGCGGTCTGGTCGCATTTTGCTGGATGATCTGACTAACTACCGACGCCGCGAACGCGGACCGCGCATCGTTGCCATCGGCGGCGGGCACGGGTTGGCATCCTTGCTTAGAGGCTTGAAAACGTGGACGCGAAATTTGACAGCAGTGGTCACAGTCGCAGACGATGGCGGATCGTCGGGTCGCCTCCGCGCGGACTTTGGGATTCTGCCGCCGGGCGATATCCGCAACTGTCTCGCCGCGCTCTCCAACGACGAGCAGATGCTCACGCAGTTGTTCCAATATCGCTTTAGCGGCGCGGGCGATCTGAGCGGACATTCCTTCGGAAATTTATTCATCACCGCATTGGCAGACATCACCGGGAGTTTCGAGGGCGCGGTGGCAGAGTCTGGAAAAGTATTGTCGGTGAGCGGGCGCGTCCTTCCCTCCACACTGCATGATGTGAAATTGGTCGCGGATATGCAATTGCCTCACGCGGTCAATCAAGTTCGCGTGGAGGGGGAGAGCCGCATCCCGCAGATGGCGGGGCGCGTCAGCCGCATCTGGCTGGAACCAAACGACGCGCCGGCGTACCCGCCTGTTCTCAAAGCCATTCTCAATGCAGATATGATCGTGATCGGCCCCGGTAGTTTGTACACTAGCATTCTGCCTAACCTGCTTGTTCAGGATCTGCTTGGCGCCATCCGTGCCAGCCGCGCCATCAAAGTGTACGTGTGCAACATTGCCACGCAAAGCGGCGAAACGGATTTGTTCTCGTGCTACGATCACATCCGCGCGTTGGAGGAACATGTGGGAGATAATCTGTTCGATGTGGTATTGTGCAACAGTAATTACGAGGGCGCGCTTAACGAAGGTTCGCAATGGGTGAAGGCGGATGAGAAAATCCTAGCCGATTCGCGCGCCTTTTGCACCGACTTGATCCACGAGACGCAACCCTGGCGGCACGATTCAGCCAAACTGGCAACCGCGCTGAACGATGTGTTGGAAGAATACTCAAGCCCATTGGTGTGACGGTTACTTTCATCCTCGTTTCGCTTCAAACTGTCATGTTTGCAGGCTCGTTTAATTTCGACCGCTTTCCTCTATGATAAAATTCCTGTAGGAAATTCAAATAATCGGTAGATCGCGAAAATAAGTTCTTGCCGCGCGATTTTTCGCGCAAATCGAACTGTTGCATAACCTTTCGTGAAATACTGACAAAACAATCTTCGGAGGAATAAAATGACAGTAAAAATCGGCATCAACGGATTTGGACGCATCGGACGGCTCGTGTTCCGCACCATCAAGCAAAGGCACCCGGGCGAGCTCGAAGTAGTCGCGGTGAACGACTTGTTCGACCCGGCGACTAACGCGCATTTATTGAAATACGACTCAACTTATGGTCAATTTGAAGGGACTGTTGAAGTCACAGATGGCAATCTCGTCATTGACGGCAAGACCGTCAAGGTCACCGCCGAGAAAGACCCCGCCGCGATCAAATGGAAGGACATGGGCGTGGACATCGTGATCGAATCGACTGGCTTTTTCACCGATGCAACGAAGGCAAAGGCACACATCGAATCGGGCGGCGCGAAGAAGGTCATCATCTCTGCGCCCGCGAAGAACGAAGACATCACCATCGTGCTTGGCGTCAACGACGATAAATACGACCCGAAGAAACATAACATTGTTTCCAACGCATCCTGCACCACGAACGGACTCGCTCCCGTCGCCAAAGTTCTTAACGATAAATTCGGGATCGACAAAGGTTTTCTCACGACCATACACGCGTATACCAACTCGCAGAAACTGCAAGACCTCGGCGCGAAAGACCTGCGCGATGCGCGCGCCGCGGCGCAAAACATCGTCCCATCCGCAACGGGCGCTGCAAAGGCGGTGGGTCTCGTCATCCCCGAACTCAAAGGCAAATTTACCGGCATGGCATTTCGCGTGCCCACTCCCACGGTCTCTGTTGTTGACTTCACCGCCGTGTTGAACAAAGAAGCCACCGCCGACGAGATCCGCGAAGCGATGGTCGAGTATTCGCGCGGTCCCATGGAAGGCGTCCTCGATGTGACCGATGAAGCTCTGGTTTCTACCGATCTGCGCGGCACCCAATTCTCGAGTGTTTTCAGCGCCATGGATACGATCGTTCTCGGCAACATGGTCAAAGTGGTGGCATGGTACGACAACGAATGGGGCTACGCCTGCCGCACCGCCGATCTCGCGGCGAAGATGGCGAAAAGTCTGTAAAGCGTAAACACGTAGACAGGTAGACACGTAAACATGTAGACAGGTAAACAAGTAGAGACGAGCCACATCACTTGTTTACCTGTTTTCGTGTGTACTTGTTTACAAGCGAAGTCCCATGAACAAAAAAACAGTCAAAGACATAGACATCAAAAACAAACGCGTGCTGATGCGCGTGGATTTCAACGTGCCGATGGCAGACGGCAAAGTGACCGACGATAAACGCATCCGTGCCGCATTGCCGACGATGCAATATGTGTTGGATCAAAACGCGTCGTTGATTCTGATGAGTCACTTGGGGCGACCAAAATCCGCTTCCGATTCTCAATTCAGCCTGCGTGCGGCTTCGGAAGTTTTATCCACCCTGTTAGCGCGTCCCGTCCAAATGGCGCCCGATTGCGTAGGACTCGAAGTGGAAAAGATGGCGAAGGACTTGAAGCCCGGAGAAGTGTTACTGCTCGAGAACACGCGCTTCCACGCGGAAGAAGAGAAGAATGATCTCGATTTCGCCAAACGACTCGCGTCGCTCGGCGAAGTGTATGTGAACGACGCGTTCGGCTCGGCGCATCGCGCTCATGCTTCGACCGAAGGCGTGGCGAGATTTCTCCCCGCCGTCTCAGGCTTCTTGATGGAACAGGAACTTGAATACCTCGGACGCGCGGTTGCGAATCCCGAACATCCCTACATTGCGATTCTCGGCGGCGCGAAGATCAGCGACAAGATTCTCGTCGTTGAAACTCTGCTCGCCAAATGCGACAAACTCATCATCGGCGGAGGCATGGCAAACACCTTCCTCGCCGCGCAGGGACTGAACATGCAAGACAGCCTCGTGGAAGAATCCTCTCTTGAAACCGCGAAGGCGATCATGGCGAAGTCTGCCGATAAATTGATCCTGCCGGTAGACGCGATCATCGCGGATAAATTTGCCGAAGACGCGAATACGCAAATCGTTGGCGTGGGGGAGATCCCCGCAGGTTGGCGCATGTTGGACGTGGGACCGAAAACCGTCAGCGTGTATCAAGCCGCGTTGAGCGGAGCCAGGTTGATCGTCTGGAATGGACCCGTGGGCGTCTTCGAGATGCCGAAGTTTGCCGAAGGGACGTTCGCCCTCGCGCGGATGTTGGCAGAATCCAAGGCGGTCACCGTGATCGGCGGCGGCGATTCGGCGAGCGCGGTCAAGAAGGCGGGAGTTGCAAAACAGATGACTCACGTGTCCACTGGCGGCGGCGCATCGCTTGAATTTTTGGAGGGGAAAGAGTTGCCTGGCGTCGCGGCGTTACAGGATAAATGAAGTAGAATTGGCTTCAGGCTGGGCAGAAGGACGATCTCCTTCTGCCCTTTTTTCTTAACTTTTTATATTTGGAGGAGCAATGGAGAACCAGACACAATTGGAAAATGCACCAGTAAGATCGAATAGAACGCTTATCATTGTTGTGATCGCGGCGATCGTTTTGTGTTGTTGTGTGGTGATCGGCGCTGTGGCGTTGTATTCGTTGACTGCGAACAGCGCCGCCAACAATGCGCCTCAACAGCAACCAGCCGAGGAGTTTCTACCTTCATCGAACCCTGATGCTGGCGTTCCTCCTAATGGAGGGCTGGGGAACGATATTCTCAAAAATGATGTTTGGGATCTCGTGAAACTCGGCGCGGCTAGTACGGGATGTCAGCAACCTTCCGGGTTGGGCCTTGATATTGAAGTGCTTCAGCAACCTGGATCGGGCGGGGTTTGGGTGGAAAAGTGGCCCGTTCGATGTGCCTCAGGTGATGTGAAGGAATTTGAAGTGGAGTTCATACCGGATGATACGGGAGTGGTGTTCAATATTCGACTGCTTCCGTAGAGTTAACTGAACGATCATTCAAATCTGGCAGAAGCGGCGAACTGTCAGATTTGAATTTCAATTTCACGACAATTTACAAAGCGGTAAACCTGAATTAACAACACTCGGCTATAATTTGTTGCATTGAATCTATACTTTTTGCCATGTCATTCTGAGCGAAGCGAAGAATCTTTGACACTGCCCATGAGACCCTTCGGTCGCTGGAAAGCGCTCTCTCAGGGTGACATCAATCAAGACTCATCGGAGCAGTTGAATGTCTTTCAACGTCGGCGATAACGTCGGACCATACAAGATCATCGAGCAGTTGGGGCAGGGCGGTATGGCGACCGTGTACAAAGCCTACCATGCCTCGCTGGATCGTTATGTGGCGCTCAAAGCCCTTCATGCGGCGTTCGGCGAGGACGCCACATTTTCGGCGCGGTTTCAACGCGAGGCGCGTGTCGTTGCAAAGCTCGAACACCCGCATATTGTGCCGGTGTACGATTATGCCGAACATGAGAAACGCCCGTATCTCATAATGAAATTCATCGAGGGGGATACGCTCAAAGCGCGGTTGAATAAGGGTCCGCTCACGGCGCAAGAGATCGAAAAAGTCGTCGACTCGGTAGGCTCCGCGCTGGGATATGCCCACAAACAGGGAATCCTCCACCGCGATATCAAGCCCTCGAATGTGTTGGTCACACCTGCTGGCGAAATGTATCTGGCAGACTTCGGCTTGGCGCGCATTGCTCAATCGGGCGAGTCAACTCTCTCCTCAGACATGATCATGGGCACGCCGCAATATATTTCCCCCGAGCAGGCAATGGGGAAGAAAGATCTTGATGCGGGCACTGATATTTATTCGTTTGCTGTGATGCTGTACGAAATGGTGGTGGGGCAGGTTCCGTTCAGCGCCGATACGCCATTTTCCATTATCCACGATCACATTTACACGCCCCTGCCGCTTCCACAATCGATTAACCCGAAGGTGCCGGAGCCTGTGCAGCGCGTGTTGTTGAAGGCGCTCGCCAAAGAACGCGCTGACCGCTACGAAACAGTAGGCGACCTGGTTGCGGCTTTCAAATCCGCGTGGAATGAGGCGGGCGTGCCCATGCAGGGGACGTTGATTACCATCGCCAAGTCTACGGAGCCATCGCCTGCCGATAAAACACGGATGAAGTCCACCGCCGAACCGACGAAAATGGCGGCAAAGGCTGAGGTTGCCGCGCCAGCCTCAAAGGTTGAGAAGAAGCGTTCTTCGTTCGTCTGGGTGGGACTCATCGCGGTAATCGCAATTTGTTTGGGGTCATTGTTTGTCGCGCGCCAGAATCGTCTGTTTACAACATTTTTGAATCGACGCGCAACTGCCAGCCCAACGTTAACCGTGCCTGCGACTGTGACAAAACAAGCCGGGCCGCCGGTTCAAACGCCGCTTCAACCTGTTACGCCCAGCCAACCATTGAATCTTCCGCCCGAAGTGCTGGTTGCGCAACAACGCGTGAAAGATAACCCCGGTGATCTGCAAGCGCGGCTCGACCTTGCCCTGGCGTTGTGGTCGGCTGAAATGCCGGGCGCATCGTATGATACCCTGGCAGAATTGATCAAACTTGCCGGCGCGGATAACGAGGCGTTTTATATTCAGGCTGGCGATGCGTTTGTTGCCATCGATGGTTGGTTGCCTGCGGCGGCGTTATATTTCCAGGCGAGAAAAACATACGGACTGGACGGCAATGTGCCGAGTAATCTCTTGGACGGTTTCCACGAATCGTATTATAGAGGCGCTGAACGTACGGAAGCCCCATCTGTTTTGCCGTTTGACAAGGTGGCGCAGGTGGATCAGCCGATTGCCTTAGTTGCGCAGGCGCGTAACGCCTTTTATTCCGGTCATATCGACGACGCCAACACATTCCTTAATCAAGTGAAGCGATTATCGCCGAATATGCCTGAGGCGTTTTTGCTGGAGGCGGAGATGAATTCGGTGACCGGTGAAAACGAAAAAGCGCGTTTGATCGCGAATGGTTTATTGGCAGATTTGAGCGCGCCGGATTGGGTGCGGGCATTTGCCGAGGAAATCATCAAAAAACTTTCCTGAGGGAGCATCATGAGAAAACCATTGGTTGCCGGTAATTGGAAGATGAATAAAACAACTGCGGAAGCGCGCGAACTGGCGGCGACGATGCTTAATCCGTTGGGCGAGATCGCGGGTGTTGAAAAAGTGTTGTGCCCGCCGTCCACATCGTTGCCGGTGATTGCGCCGATGTTGACCGGTTCCGATATTGGACTTGGCGCGCAGAACATGCACTGGGAGGGGAAGGGCGCGTTCACCGGCGAACTCGCGCCGAACATGGTGAAAGAATTTTGCGGCTACGTGATCATCGGTCACTCGGAGCGGCGCGCGTATTTCGGCGAAACGGATGAGCATGTTAACAAGAAATTGCATGCCGCGATGAAGGCGGGACTTACTCCTATTGTTTGCGTAGGCGAGACGCTGGATGAATACGAATCAGGTCGGACGGGAGAGGTTGTTTCGCGCCAGATCAAGCTTGGGTTTGCCAGTGTGGATTCTGCTTCCGCGTCGCGCATTGTCGTTGCGTATGAACCGGTCTGGGCGATCGGCACGGGCAAAGCCTCCAGCGGGGAGAATGCCAACGGGGTGGTGAAGCAGGTAATCCGCCGCGCGTTGAGCGAGGTCTTCAACGAAAATGCGGCTCAATCCATCCGTGTGTTGTATGGCGGTTCGGTGACGGCATCTAACGCGGCTGAATTTTTCTCCCAGCCCGAAATTGACGGCGCGCTCGTGGGTGGCGCAAGCCTCAAGCCCGATGAGTTCGTCGCGATTGTAAAAGCGGCATCGGGACGATAGACCACAGACGATGGACCATAGTCAATTGTCTATGGTCGTGACTGGGGAATTTGTATGACCCAACTCACAGGTTTTCTCTGGTTCATCTTGATGCTCGCGCCGCTGATCTTTCTTCAGCGGCTTTTGCATCGCGAGCTTCAAGCGGTCTTTCTCATCGCAACGCGAAGCGCGCGGTTTGCGATCGGGTTGTTCCAGTTGATCTTTCTGCCGGGCGTATTCCTGCACGAATCGAGTCACTACCTGATGGCAAAGATCTTGCGCGTGCCGACCGGGCGCTTTTCGATTCTTCCGCGTCCATTGCCAAATGGACGGCTTCAAATGGGCTATGTGGAGATTGCCCGTTCGGACATCGCGCGCGATTCACTCATCGGCGCGGCGCCCCTGATCGCCGGGACGCTCTTCACCGCCTATGTGGCTGTTTACGCGCTAGATATGCGCGTGCTATGGGATACGTTACGCAACGGGCAGATGAGCATGTTTTGGATGGGAATAAACGCCCTGCCAACGGTGGACAACTTTTACATCTGGGCGTATCTGGCTTTCGTGGTCAGCAGTATGATGATGCCCTCGCAATCGGACCGTCATGCGTGGTTGGAACTGGTCATTTCGGTGAGCATTTTATTCGTGGTTGCCCTGCTCGTCGGCGCGGGTCCGTGGATGTTGAGCAATGTTGCCCCCACATTAAGTGATTTTCTCAGTTCGGTAGCGGTGATCTTCGGCTTGAGCGCGGCAGTCCATGGGATTTTGGCGCTTCCTGTCACGCTCCTCCACAAGTTGTTGGCGCGTATAACCGGCGTGGATGTGAGATAGTCCTTTCTATCTTGATAAAAGTTATATTTTTAGGGGACATTCATAACTTGGACAAAGCCGAAACTTCGGTACAATTCAACCGATGACCGAACATTCCTCCCGTTGGTTCGATACCGTTCGTGTAATAACTGAAGCCTTGGTTTCCATTGCCAGCGTCAGCCCGGACGTGGAGGCGGAGAATCGCTGTGCGGAGAAAATCCACGAGTTGCTGGCAGTTGATTCTCTCTCGCCAACTTTCTGGGATACGGATGATGGGCGAAAAAATGTCGCGTGTTTGTTGAAGAGTGACAACCCGAACAACACAGGACGGACGATCGTTTTGATGAGTCACTTCGACACCGTCGGTATCGAAGATTTCGCCCGCTTTGGCGACTCGAACATTGCTTTCCAGCCAGAAGAGTTGGCAAAGGTCATGCGAGCGGCTGTTGAACGAAAGGATTCGCTGACCGCATCAGAAAAGTCCACGTTGATCGCGCTTCAAAGCGGCGAATGGATGTTCGGTCGCGGTTCGGTGGATATGAAATCGGGCGTCGCGATCAATATTGCGCTCGTGCGTGAGTTTGCACGTAAGCAGGAAAACGGAAAACGATGGATCGACGAACTCGCGGGTAACCTGCTCTTCCTCTCCTGTCCGGATGAAGAAGCCGAATCGGCGGGCATCCTTGCGGCGGTTCCCGAACTGCTCAAACTGCGTGAACAAGAAGCTCTGAACTATCTCGGCGTGATCAATACTGACTATACCGCGCCGCGTGATACTGATGAGAACCAGCGATACATTTACTCTGGCACGGTGGGGAAATTACTCCCATCGTTCTATATCCTCGGCGCGCGGACTCACGTTGGCGAGATCTATCGCGGCGTGGACGCGTCGCACATCGCGGCGGAACTGGTCAGCCGTATCAACCTCAATCCCGAATGGATAGATACATGGCAAGGATCGCTCGGTGGTGAGGTGATTACCGAAGTTGCGCCTCCGCCGGTCGCTTTGCACATGCGCGACCTCAAACCTTCGTACAACGTGGAAACGGCTGGTGAAGCGTTTGTTTACTTCAATTGGTTGACTCTCAAGATGACAGTCGGACAGGCGATGCACAAAATGAAAGAAATTGCTCGCGCATCGCTAGAGGCTGTTAGTAAGCGGCAGGAGGAATCGTTCAAGAGTTTTTCGTCGCAAGGTGGGCAAGCCCAAGTTCCACCAGAGTGGATTTCAAGCGCGCTGGATAATGTGCTGGGTTATGATCGGCTTTACGAAATCGCGGCTCGCCAGTGGAAGATGCAGACGAGAAAGATATCCTTCAACGATATGTTGAAAGAAAAGACTGAGAAATTTTTCTCCGAAGCGCAAGATGGGCGTCAACTCAGTCGTATGATCGTTGCTGAGTTGACGAAGGTAGCACAGATCAGCGGACCTGCCGTGATCTTATTTTTCTCGCCGCCATATTACCCATCTGCGCGACCACAGGAAAATGAACTTACTCTTGCGGTGAAGTCTGCGCTGGGACGATCAAACGAGAAGATTCAGTTCCGTGGCTTCTACCCATACATTTCCGACTTAAGCTATGTGAGATTGGATGAAGGCTTTGAGGCTGGCTTTTTGAAAAATAACATGCCGCTGTTCGGTCTGGATGATGGAAATGGAAAGTTATATTATCCTTTGGTTGAGAGAACGTTAGTGGATATCCGCGCGTTGAATTGCCCGGTAGTGAACATCGGTCCATTTGGGAATGACGCGCATGGGCTGTATGAACGCGTCCACATGCCGTATTCGTTTGTGACCGTTCCGCAGATTATTTCTGAGACGATAATTAGCACATTGAAGGAGGCAACTACATGATCGTTGGCATACCGAAAGAAACGCGTCCGTTTGAATATCGAGTTGGTTTGAATCCCGCTGGGGCTGAGATTCTGTCTCAACATGGGCATCAGGTATACGTCGAGAGAGATGCGGGTGTGGGGGCGGGGTTCAAGGACCGGGAGTACGAATCCGCTGGCGCGCGGATCATTTACTCGGGGGAGGAAATCTTTGCCCGCGCAGACCTGGTTTTGAAAGTCGCGCGTCCGTTGCAAAGCGAACTGGATTGGCTCAAGCCCGGCGCGGCGATAGCGGGTTTATTGCATCTCGCCTCGGCGCGGCGCGATAAAGTGGATGCATTGCTAGAAAAGAAAATCACATCCATCGCATACGAACAGATCCAATTACCCGACGGTTCACTGCCGCTGTTGCGACCGTTCAGCCAGATCGCGGGAAGTATGACGGCGCAAGTGGCGGCAAGGCTGTTGCAAAACAATTGGGGGGGCAAGGGAATTTTGCTCGGCGGAGCGCCCGGCGTTCCGCCTGCCGAAGTGTTGATTCTGGGTTCGGGTGTGGTAGCCACGCACGCGACGCAGGCGTTTCTTGGGCTGGGCGCGCATGTGTCCGTGATGAGCGACGATCTCGACGGATTGCAAAAATTTCTCGATAGATTTCCCGGCATCGTCACGATGATGTCGACGAAACGAAATATTGAACGCGCCACCACCTACGCGGATGTTGTCGTCGGCGCGGCGCTTATTACTGGCGCCCGAACGCCGGTCCTGGTCACGCGCGAAATGGTGCGCGCGATGAAGCCTCGGTCAGTGATCATCGACGTGAGCATTGATCAGGGCGGGTGTTTTGAGACCTCGCGCCCAACCACGCACGATCAGCCGACCTTTGTTGATGAAGGCGTGATGCATTATTGTGTGCCAAACATGCCCGGTGTTGTGGCTCGCACGGCGACACATGCGTTCGTCAATGCCGCCATGCCCTATTTGATTCGGATGGCTGACGATGGGATCGATGCCGCGATTGCGAATGACCCTGCGCTCGAAAAAGGAGTCAACACGCATCGGGGCGGGCTTGTTCATCTCACCCTGCTCGAGGAGCGATAACATGGATTGGACAAAGATCTACGAATCGCGCGTCATCTCCGCGCAAGAAGCCGTGACGGCGGTCAAGTCTAACAGCCGCATCTTTTTGACGGGCAATGTGTCGGTTCCGCAAAAACTTCTCGGCGCATTGGCAGATTACGCCCCGAATCTTTCGAACGTGGAAATTTGCCAGGCGTTGACGATCGGTCCCGCCGATTATGCCAAACCCGAACTTGAGGGTCACCTGCGCGTGAACACGATGTTCATCAGCGCGAACGTGCGGAAAGCGGTACAAAGCGGCAAGGCAGATTTCACCCCGGTTCTTCTTTCGGAATTCCCCCTGCTTTTCAAGCGCGGCGTTCTCCCGCTTGACGCGGCGCTCATCCACGTTTCTCTGCCGGATGAACACGGTTTTTGCAGTTTGGGCGTCGAAGTCGGCTTGACAAAATCTGCCGCGGAAACGGCGAAGATCATCATTGCCGAAGTGAACCAGCAAATGCCGCGCACGCTGGGCGATTCGTTCATTCATGTGAGTCGCTTGAACCATATCGTGCCGGTGGATTATCCCATTGTGGAAATGCCAATGGCAGACGAGGGCGACCCCGCCATCGTGCAAAAGATCGCGGGTTTCATAGCGGAGCTCATCCCCGACGGCGCGACGATGCAAATGGGGATCGGCGCGATACCCGATGCTGTGTTGAAATACCTGCGCGACAAAAAAGACCTCGGCGTGCACAGCGAGTTATTCTCGGATGGCGTGATCGACCTCGTCAACGAAGGCGTGTTGACCGGGGCGCGCAAATCACTGCACCCTGGCAAGATCATCGCGGGCTTCATCCTCGGCACGAAAAAACTGTACGATTGGGTGGACGATAATCCACTCATCGAACTGCATCGCACGGAATACATCAACGACCCATTCATCATCGCGCAAAACGAACGCATGGTGGCGATCAACTCTGCCATTGAAGTTGATCTCACCGGGCAAGTCTGCGCCGACAGCATCGGACCCAAGTTGTACAGCGGCGTGGGCGGTCAATTGGATTTTATTTACGGCGCGTCGCGTTCGAAGGGCGGGGTGCCGGTCATTGCCCTGCCAAGCACGACCATGCTGAAAGATGGTACACTGGTGAGCCGCATCGCCGGGATGTTGAAGCAAGGCGCGGGCGTGGTGACCAGCCGTAATCACGTCCGATTCGTGGTGACCGAATACGGTGTCGCCGATTTGTACGGCAAATCCATTCGCCAACGCGCAACGCAGTTGATCGGCATCGCTCATCCCGATTTCCGCGCCGAGTTGGAAAAGCAGGCGGGCGAATTGCATTATATTTAAGTCCGTCATTGCGATGATGCGAGCGTCGCTTGCAATGACACAAAACGACAGCAACTCACTGCAGGGCGTGGTGTTCTTGCCTGCGGTGAGTTTATTTTATTGAGGATGATATGACGCGTAATGTAAAAATTGTAGCGACCGTGGGACCCGCCAGCCAAAGTGAAGACACACTTGAGCAACTCATTCAAGCGGGGATGAATGTGGCGCGCATGAATTTCTCGCACGGCACGCACGAACAACATTTGACGCGCATTGAATTGATCCGCAAGGTCTCGAAAAAAATTGGCGTGCCTGTTGGGATCTTGCAGGATTTACAGGGACCGAAGATTCGCGTCGGCGACCTGACTGCTCCGCTTCAACTTTCGGACGGGGAACGGGTTTACCTCTATGCGACCGAGTCTACGCCCCCGGAAGATAGCGGGCAAAAAATCCCTGTGGATTTTCGACAACTCTTCGATTCGGTGCGGCCTGCAGACCGGCTTCTGCTCGACGATGGACGCCTGACGCTGGAAGTTGTCTCGGTGATCGGGCGTAACGCGTTGGCGGCGGATGTGGTGATTGGCGGTCCGTTGTCTTCTCATAAGGGCATCAATCTTCCCGGCGTGCGTTTGCGAATTGCGGGCTTCACCGAAAAAGATGAGGCTGATCTTGCTTTTGGTATTTCGCAAAATGTAGATGCGGTTGCGATCTCATTTGTGCGCAGCGCGGAGGATGTGAAAAAAGTGCGCTATGCGATGGAGCGATTTTCCAATGGCAAGCGCATGCCGATGCTCATCGCTAAATTGGAAAAACCCGAAGCGCTTGATAACCTTGACGCGATTTTAGAGATCGTGGACGGCGTGATGGTAGCGCGCGGCGACTTGGGCGTGGAGCTCCCGCCGGAGCGCGTGCCGGCGTTGCAGAAGCACATCATCCGCGCGGCGAACGCGCGCGCCAAACTTGTGATCACCGCCACGCAAATGCTGGAGTCGATGATCTCGAATCCGCTCCCCACGCGGGCAGAGGCGTCGGATGTTGCGAATGCCGTCTTTGACGGGACCGACGCGGTGATGTTGTCCGCTGAATCCGCGTCTGGGAAATATCCCGTTGAATCCGTCCAGATGATGGATCGTATCGTCCGCGAAGCCGAGTCGCATTTTGTGGAGTGGGGGCTGGACCCAAGCGTGAATGGCTTTGAACATTCCGACGCGGCTTCGATGGCGCGCGCCGCGCAGGCATTGGCAAACGATAAGAACGTGACGGCGGTGGCGTGTTTCACCACGCAAGGACGGACCGCCTGGCTGATGTCGAAGATTCGTCCGCGTGTGCCGGTAATGGCGTTTACTCCCGACGAGGTAACGTATCGACGGCTTGCTTTCCTGTGGGGTGTGCGTCCGCAATTGATCGCGTTCGCGCATTCACTGGAAGAAATGCTCGATCTGCTGGATGCGGCGTTGATGCGCTCGGATGTGGTGCAAGCCGGTGACCAGGTTGTGTTGGTGTGCGGGTATCCTGTTGGCGATGTGCGCCCGCCGAATATGGCGTTGTTGCATACAGTGGGGGAGAATTAACTTGCGGTTGAAAGATTTTTAAACACTAAGGACACGAAGTACACAAAGGTTTAAGGCGTAAAGGTTGGTTCCTTTGCGACCTTTGTGTCGTTTCGGCATCGCTCAATACAAGCCTTTGTGGTCAAAGGATTTACTTTTCCCTCGTTGAAATCCAAATCCCCATGCCGATTAACGCGCCGCCGAGTAGAAACAGCGGCGTTATTTTTTCTCCCAGAAACAACCAGCCGAGTAAAGTTCCCACAACAGGTTGCGCGAAGAAAGTCAGCGAGGCGAGCGTGGCAGGCAACTCTTTGAACGCGTAATTCCACATGAACATGGCGACGGCTGTCGAAACGATGCCGAGGTAGAGAATCCCGCCAATAATGCCCGGTGTGATCGCGCCGATCCCCTGCGAATTGATTTCGTAAAACCCGAGAAGCGCCGACGATGGAATTCCTCCCAACAGCATGATCGCGCTGGAGACGAGCAGATCAACATTTCTTGCCGTCTTTCGCACAAGTACGGAATACAATGCCCACGTCAGACCGGCGAAAAATAAAAGTATATTGCCCAAAAACAGGGATGGAGATAATTCTGCCGTGCGCGGGTCAAT
>JAEURC010000082.1 GCA_016789025.1 Anaerolineales bacterium | reverse complement strand
GATCTGAGACCTCACCCTCACCCCTAACCCCTCTCCCAAAGGGAGAGGGGAATCATCCGCCCTTAATCCTCATTGTCGGTCCCACCGCTGTTGGCAAAACGGAGATCGCGATTCAACTTGCCGAGCGATTGAACGGCGAGATCGTCTCAGCGGATTCGCGTCTCTTCTATCGCGGCATGGATATTGGCACGGCAAAGTCATCGCGCGAGGAGCAGGCGCGCGTTCCGCATCATCTGATTGACATTGCGGACCCCGATGAAATTTTGAGTCTGGCTGTCTTCCAACAAAAAGCGACCGGGGCAATCGCGGGTATTCACGCGCGAGGCAAACTCCCCTTCCTAGTCGGCGGCACGGGACAATACATCCGCGCGGTGACGCAGGGATGGATGCCGCCGGAGGTTGAGCCGAATGAACAGTTACGGAAAGAATTGGAAACGGAGAAAGAGGAATACGGAATAACTTGGCTACACGACAAACTCAAAGGACTTGACCCAGCCGCGGCGGAGAAAATTGACCCGCGAAATTTTCGCCGCACGATCCGCGCGTTGGAGGTCATTATGACAACCGGCAGAAAATTTTCAGAACAACGCGGGCAAGGTGAATCACCGTATCATTTAATTACGATCGGGCTGACGCGTCCGCGCGAGGAGTTGTATCGAAGAGTGGATGAACGCATCGACGTGATGTATGCGAACGGGTTGATGGATGAAGTGAAGAGTTTGCTCGCGCGCGGCTACTCCTCCTCCCTGCCGACGATGTCTGCGATCGGGTATCGCGAATGTGTGCAAGTGCTTGAAGGGCAAATCACGGTCGAGGAGGCGAAACAGCTTACCCGTCGCGCGACGCGAGTTTATGTCCGCAGGCAGGCGAATTGGTTCAAAGAATCCGATCCGAATATTTTATGGTTCCGAGTCAACGATGGAATCGCGGACGAGATCGAAAAAAACATCCGACGGTTGGTTGACTTTTAAATTTTCGTTGATATACTCAGAGTATCCCGCAGTAAAGGAGAGGCATCATGAACGATAAACCGTGGCTCGCTCATTACGATAAAGGGGTTTCGCACACAATAGATATTCCTCAAGCGCCGTTGTTCCATTTTTTGGACGAATCGGCGCGAAAATATCCGAACCGCGCCTGCACGATCTTTAAGGGCGCGGTTATTACTTATAAGGAGATGAACGAACTCTCCGATCACATTGCCGCCGCGTTGGTGGATATGGGCGTGAAAAAAGGCGACCGCGTGGGAATTTTCATGCCGAACACGCCACAATTTGTGATGGCGTATTTCGGAATTCTCAAAGCGGGCGGCGTGGTGGTTGCGACGAATCCGTTGTATACGCCGCACGAGATCGAACATCAGGCAAACGACGCGGGCATCGAGGTAATGTTCGTGATGACGAATTTCTACAACACGATCAAGAAGGCTCAACTCAACACGAAGATCAAAAAAGTGATCGTGACGAATCTGAAAGAGACTCTGCCGCCCGTTCTCCGCGTATTGTTCACATTACTGCGCGAAAAGAAAGGCGGGTTTCACATAGACAAGAATCTGCCCGAAGGCGATGTGTGGATGCAAGACCTGCTCGCCAAATACAATTCTGCGGCTCGACCCAATGTGCAAGCTGGTCCCGACGATACGGCGCTATTCCAATATTCGGGCGGGACGACCGGGGTCTCAAAAGGCGCGGTAGCTTTGCATCGCAACATCGTGGCGAATACCCTGCAGATCCGTTCGTGGATGACCGGACTCGAAGAGGGCAAAGAGATCGTGTTGATGGGTATTCCGCTCTTTCACGTCTATGGCATGGTGGCGGGAATGAACTTCGCCATGTCCACCGGCGCCACGATGGTAATGGTTCCCAACCCGCGCGATCTGAAAGACGTTCTCGATAACATCCAAAAATACAAAGCGACGATCTTCCCCGGCGTGCCGGCGTTGTACAATGGCATCAACAACCATCCCGATGTGAAGGCTGGCAAATACGATCTTTCATCCATCAAGGCGTGTGTTTCAGGTTCTGCCGCGTTGCTGCGAGAAACAAAAGATCAATTCGAAAAACTAACCGGCGGAAAAGTATTCGAAGGCTACGGACTCTCCGAAGCGCCGACGGCGTCGCATTGCAACCCCCTGCTCGGCGAGAACAAGACCGGCTCAATCGGTATGCCTCTGCCAAACATGGAATGTCGGGTAGTGAGCCTCGACGATGGCGAGACGGATCTTCCGCAGGGTGAAATTGGCGAACTGCTCTTACATGGACCCCAGGTGATGAAGGGCTATCACAACATGCCCACAGAAACAGCCAACTCTCTCCGCGCCGATAAGACCGGGAAAATTTGGTTATACACCGGCGATATCGTCCGCATGGATGAGGACGGCTATTTCTTCATCGTTGATCGCAAGAAGGAACTCATCAAGCCGGGCGGTTTCCAAGTGTGGCCCCGCGAGGTGGAGGAAGCGATTCAATCGAATCCCAAAGTGTTGGAAGTGGGCGTGGCGGGCATCCCCGACCCGAACCGAGGCGAGACGGTCAAAGCGTGGGTTGTTCTCAAGCCCGGCGAATCGTTGACCGAGGAGGAACTCCGCGCGTTCTGCAAACAAAGCCTCGCACCGTATAAAGTTCCAACCCACGTTGAATTCCGAGATGAATTACCGAAAACAACCGTTGGGAAGATTTTAAGACGTGAGTTAGTGAGACAGCATAAAGAGGGATCGAAGTAAACAGGTAGACAGGTAGACAAGTAGACACGTACACAAGGAAAATCGAAAGAGTCTCGCGTAATGCGAGACTCTTTTCTTCTTTTCCGTGTCGACCTGTTTACGTGTGTACTTGTTTCCCTGCGTACTTGCTACGCTATCTGCGGCGTTCCGCTCTTCTTCGGGAACGGCGGCGGGAAAATCTTTTCGAATTCATCTCGCGTGAGCGATTCCACTTCGAGAAGTTTGTTCGCAACGGCATCCAATTCCTTGCGATATTTGACGAGAAGTTTCTTCGCCAGTTTGTACGAATCGTCTACGAGTTTGCGAACTTCCTGATCGATCTTTTCAGCGACAGCCTCCGAGTAATCACGCTGTTCTGAAATTTCGCGCCCGAGGAAGATCAGTTCCTCTTTTTGTCCGTATAAAATGGGACCCATTTCACTGCTCATGCCCAGCCGAGTGACCATCATCCGCGCCATGCGTGTGACCTGCTCAATATCTCCAGAGGCGCCGGAGGTGATGTCGTCGAAGATCAACTCTTCGGCAACGCGCCCGCCCAAGCCGTATGCCAGGTTCGCAAGTAACTTTTTGCGAGAGTGAAGGATTCGATCTTCGTCAGGTCTAAACCAGGTGACGCCGCCAGCCTGACCGCGACCGACGATCGTCACTTTTTGGACCGGGTCCGCTTCGGCGATGGCGTTGCCAACCACGGCGTGACCAGCCTCATGGTAAGCGATGATGCGCTTCTCTTCGTCTGAGATCAAACGCGACTTGCGCTCGGGTCCCATCACCACGCGCTCGATGGCTTCTTCCAGTTCGGATTGTCCGATGGATTTTTTGTTGCGACGCGCGGCAAGGATGGCGCCTTCGTTGACAAGGTTTTCGATATCCGCGCCAACAAAGCCGGGCGTGCCGCGCGCAATTGACCCAAGATCCACATTCGGATCCAACGGCTTGCCCTTAACATGAACCTTGAGGATCGCCTCGCGTCCTTTCATGTCCGGGCGGTCGAGTGTAACGCGGCGGTCGAAGCGCCCGGGACGCAGAAGCGCCGGGTCGAGAATATCGGGACGGTTGGTCGCGGCGATGATGATGACGTTGGTGTCCGTGTCGAAGCCGTCCATTTCCACGAGCATCTGGTTGAGGGTTTGTTCGCGCTCATCGTGCGAGCCACCCAACCCCGCCCCGCGCTGGCGACCGACGGCGTCAATTTCATCCACAAAGACGATGCAGGGTGAATGTCGCTTCGCCTGATCGAACAGATCGCGCACGCGGCTTGCGCCCACGCCCACGAACATCTCGACAAATTCAGAGCCGGAGATCGAGAAGAACGGGACTCCCGCTTCGCCGGACACGGCTTTTGCGAGAAGGGTCTTGCCAGTTCCGGGAGGTCCAACAAGCAGAACGCCCTTCGGAATCCGCGCGCCCAATTGGATGAACTTCTGCGGTTCTTTCAGGAATTCGACCACTTCCGCCAACTCCTGCTTGGATTCTTCCGCGCCAGCCACATCCTGAAATGTGACGGTGGGATGCTCGCCGCTGAACATACGCGCGCGGGATTTCCCGAACGACATGGCGGCGTTGTTCGACCCTTGCGCCTGTCGGAAGATGAACCACAACACGCCAGCCATGAATATGACCGGCAAAATGTAGAGCGCGCCGCTCAACAGCCCCGCCCACTGTGACGGCGGCTTGACTTCGATCGTAACGTTGTTCGACGCGAGTTGTTCCTGCGATACCCCAAGGGCTAACAGTTGCGTCACCAGGGGAGAATCGGATTCTTTGTATGATTCGACCCCGTTTTCATCGCCGTTTCGGTATATAACGCGTAAACGGTCATCGGTGTCAATCACAACGCGGGAAATCTTCCCCGCTTTAATATCATCCGCCAGTTGGTTGATGGTAAGCGAATTATCAGACGGGGTCTCCCGTTGAATCATCATGAATACCATTGCCACCACGGCGGCAATTACGATAAAGGTAACCACAAAAGATTGACTTCTTTGATTCACTGTGCCTCCAAATAATACCGAGCGGGATTATACCAACGAGGGCAGGCTGGGAACAGCCTCGCTGGAATCTTTATATGGAACTCTAATAAAGTCCCGGTCAATCCAAAACCAGTTCGATCGGGCAATGATCAGAACCGGGAATGCCATCATGGATGATGGCATCTTTAACCCGAGACATCAGGGGTTTGGAAACGAGGAAATAATCGATTCGCCAGCCCACTCCACGCTGACGGGCATTGAGTATATTCGTCCACCATGTATATTGGATGCGCTCGGGATATAAGTGACGGTAAATATCGACAAATCCGTGGTCAAGGAATTTCTGTATCCATGCCCGCTCTTCCGGCAAGAACCCCGAGGTTTTCTGGTTCGATTTTGAGTTCTTCAAATCCAATGACGTATGCGCTGTGTTGAAATCCCCAGTGAGGATCAGCGCTTCTCCATTTTTATGCAGGCGATCACACAGTTTTAGAAGGTGTGAGTAAAAATCCAGTTTAAAATCTACGCGCTCCCTGCCGCGAGTGCCGCTTGGCGCGTAGAGATTCAAAAGTCGGAAACCAGGATGAAGGGTGGAAATGATCCGTCCTTCCACATCGAAGCGCCGCCGACCTATTCCCAATTTTGATTTAAGAGCGGGAGACTTCGTGAAAGTAACCACCCCGCTGTAGCCGGCCTTTTCCGCAGGGTTCCAAATCGCATGGTAGCCAGCAAAATCCCGTTGCTCCGGCGTCAATTGATCGGGTCGCGCCTTGATCTCCTGCATGCAGAACACATCGGGTTTTTGATTCCATACCCAATCCAGCGCGCCTTTTCGAAGGGTTGCCCGCAGACCATTGACATTCCATGAGAGTATCTTCATAGCCTTTGCTTTATGGTAAACTCTTTCAGAGATTCGGCGATGAACACAAGAGCAAAATCAATACTGTGTATTGAAGATGAAGCGGAAATGATCGATCTGATTCGGCTGATCCTGGGCCGCAGGGGATATGATGTCAAAGGCGCTATCAGCGGCATAGATGGATTGAAGATGATTCGGGAGCACTCCCCAGACCTGATCTTGCTCGACTTGATGATGCCCGAAATGGATGGCTGGGAAGTATATCAGCAAATCAAAGCAGATGAAAAAATGAAGAAGACGCCGGTCATCGTGGTCACGGCAAAAGCGCAAAGCATCGATCGCGTGCTGGGGCTTCACATCGCCAAAGTAGACGATTACATCGCCAAACCATTCAGCCCTCAAGAATTGCTCACCAGCGTGGAAAAAGTTCTCAACAAACCCAAAGAGTGAACTCGCGCGCCGTGCCAGAACGATCTTTTTATTCATTTCATGCCCCGCCAAATTTACGTTCTCAACAAAACCAAGCCGGCAGATACTCACCCGCGCATCGCATATTGCGACACCTTCCTCACCCAGCTACGCGGATTCACCTTTCGCCCCCGCCTCTCGCCCGACGCGGGGCTGATTCTCGTCGGTGGCCGAAACTCCCGCCTCGACTCTTCCATCCACATGTTGTTCGTCTCTTTCGACTTGACTGTGATTTGGATCGACTCGAACATGGAGGTTGTAGATAAAGTCCTTGCACGCTCATGGCGCCCCGCCTATTTTTCCAAACAACCGGCAAAGTATGTGCTTGAAATTCATCCGCATCGTTGGGATGATTTCGCCATTGGAGATGTTGTGGAATTTAAAGATGCCTAAACGCCTGATCCGTTTTTGTCTCGCCGCGCTTTTTGTTTTTATTGCCGCAGCCCGCCCTGTTTTCGCTCAAACCGATGGGCCCGTCTACATCGTGCAACCCGGCGACACGTTATTTGCCATTGCGGGCAGGTTTAACTTATCAGTAAACGATCTCATTGAAGCAAACCCATCCATTGACCCGGGCAGTCTCGCGGTTGGACAGGAACTTGTCATTCCGGGGTTGGAGGGATTGACCGGCAAACTGGAAACTGAGGTGGTAACATTTGGCGATTCGCTTCGGAGTCTCTTACGCAGAACCCAAGTTTCGAGTGATAACTTGAGGAGGCTAAACCGCCTCATCAGCCCAAGCGAGCTTTATGTGGGGATCAATTTAATCCTTCCCGTTCAGGATGGCCAAACATCCTTTTCCGCGAGACTTTCGCCAGCCCCATCCGAATCACTGTTTGAAATGGCGATCAAACAAGGAAGCGATTCATGGACCTTGTCATCCATTAACAAACTGGATGGGACCTGGGCGGCTTTGCCCGGTGACGTGTTGTATTCGCCCACCATAGACGGACAACTATCATCCAACGCCAGCGGGCTACCATCGGGGTTCTTAAGCGCGAGCATTTCCCCCCTCCCCATCCAACAAGGATCAACCGAGGTGATACGTGTGCGCACCGCAGGCGACACCCCCGTTTTCGCAATACTTGTGGATAAACCCCTGCAATTTTTCGGCGAAAACGGCGATCAGATCGCACTGCAGGGGATCCATGCTCTGCTGGAACCGGGCTTGTATCCCCTGAAAATCCAAACAATCCTACCGGATGGCAGCGCGCAGTCATTTGAACAAATGGTGGTTATAACCTCGGGAAATTATTTTGAGGAAGAACTCATTGTAGATCCCGCGACGATCGACCCGTTGGTGACAGAGCCGGAAAGC
Source organism: Anaerolineales bacterium (assembly GCA_016789025.1). Classification (GTDB taxonomy): domain Bacteria; phylum Chloroflexota; class Anaerolineae; order Anaerolineales; family Villigracilaceae; genus Defluviilinea. The sequence continues at coordinate 21,350 of JAEURC010000082.1, read as the reverse complement.
AACACCATCCTTTCCGTGGTGGCGCCATCCACTCCTGTCAGAAATTGGAACGGGCAATTCACAGCGCCTGCCGTGTACGCGGATCAATTCACTTCGTATTTTGGCACTCGGCGTATCTATCATGGATCGGGAACAGACCAGACGATTCAAGGCTTTCATAGCGGGCTGGATTTCTCGGGGGGCGAAGGACTCCAGATCTTCGCGCCAGCTCCGGGTCGCGTGGTGTTTGCCGCGCCGTTAACCGTCCGCGGCAACGCGACGATCATCGACCATGGTTGGGGTGTATATAGCGGCTTCTGGCATCAATCCGAGATCTTGGTTCACGTGGGTGATTTTGTCGAGCAGGGACAGGTGATTGGCTTGGTGGGCGAAACCGGGCGCGTCACTGGCGCTCACTTGCATTGGGAGGTGTGGGTAAACGGCGTGCAGGTGAATCCGTTGGAGTGGTTGAATCAGACCTACCCGTAAAAAGATGCGTTGCGCTCCCCTCTTGTTTATGCTACACTACCTCGCAGAGTATTCAATGAGGCGCAAATGTCCAATCCGACTATTGTCACGTTTTTGAAGCAAAGCGACATTTTTTTTCAACTCACGCCAACTCAATTGGAACTGGTTGCGAATCTCTGCCAGGAAGCTACATTCCAAAAGAACGATTTGATTTTCAAAGAGAATTCAACCAGCAAGGAGTTATATGTGATCACCCAGGGAGAGGTGGATATTTTTGTTGATCCGGCATTAGTTTCTGCGGAAGATGAGAGCCGCGAGAACCAGGTGATCGCCACGTTACGACGGGGGCAATCTTTCGGCGAAGTAGCATTGGTAGACGAGGGACTGCGATCTGCCTCCGCGTGCGCTACGCAAAACGATACACGACTCTTGATTATTCCTCGTGACAAGCTCATCATGCTGTGCGAAACCTATCCGCAACTCGGGTATCGCTTGATGTACAACCTGTCTGCCGATCTGGCAATGAAGATTCGCAATACCGACTTGCGAATCCGCGAACAGTTATTGTATAAACCGCAAGACAAAAACCAATAGCTGGCGCAACCTCGCACTTGACCCGATTCCGTATTTGTTTTACCATTAGAATACAATTAAGAAAAAGTGTTTACAGCCGCGAGAATCCTTTCTCCGGCTTTATTCTAAACAGACGTTGAAGATCACTTGCAAGGAGGTGATGCCGACCTGCCTGAAGAGAGCGTAGTCCGCCTGGTTGTCGTATCCGCCTGAGGATACAATTTTCAATACCTATAATTTTCGGAGGAGTAAGTAAAAATGAAACGCTTACAAGTTTTGCTCTCGGTGTTGGTGCTCTCAAGCCTGGTGTTTGTGGCTTGTACGCCCAAAGCCCCCGCGTTTGAATGTACCGACGCGATCGGCTGCGTGGATATCGCCCCCGGCGACCCCATTCACTTCGCCTACATTCAGGCTGTTTCGGGTCCGGTTGCCTCACTGGGAACGACAAATGTGAATGGCGCCCAGCTGGCGATCGATGAAAAAGGCGGCCAATTGCTCGGTCACCCGATTCAATTCGACGGCGAAGATTCCCTCTGCAGCGCAGAAGGTGGTCAAGCCGCCGGCACAAAGGTTGCTTCTGACCCAACAGTGATCGCCATCCTCGGAACGACCTGCTCCAGCGAAGCCCGCTCGGCTATGCCGCTCGTTGCTGACGCCGGCATGGTGATGATGTCTTCATCCAACACCAACCCCGATCTCACCAACCCCGATCACCCCGATCATCACGTTGGTTACTTCCGCACTGCTCACAACGACTTGTTCCAAGGTCGCATCGCGGCGGAATATGCCTACAACGAACTCGGCCTCACGAAAGCCGCGACCGTTCATGATGGCTCTCCTTACGCCGATGGTTTGCGCAAGGTCTTCGAGTCCGTATTCGCTGAACTGGGCGGCACCATCACGTCATCTGAGGCGGTAAACGTTGGCGATACCGACTTCAAACCGGTGTTGACAACCATTGCGGCCGGCGGCGCGGAAATCATCTACTTCCCGATCTTCGAACCTGAGGGTAACTCGTTCGCTTCCCAGAAGTGTGAAGTTTCCGGTCTCGAAAATACAGCCTTGATGGGCGCTGACGGTTTGTTCACCTCCGGCTTTGCCGGCACCGCCGGCTCCTGCTCGGTCGGGATGTACTTGTCCAGCCCGTATGTCGCTGGTGATGCTGGCGCCAACTTCCTCGCTAGCTACAAGGCAAAATTCGGCGAAGATCCCGCCTCTGGCTTCGGTCCTCACTCCTATGATGCGATGAATATCTTCTTCGCCGCGATCGAAAAAGTGGCTGTTGTCGATGAAGACGGTACCGTGCATATCGGCCGCCAGGCACTACGCGACGCCATTTTTGCAACCAAGGCTTTCTCTGGCTTGACCGGTTCGCTCAGTTGCGATGCCAACGGCGACTGCGCCACCGGTGAGGCGCTCGCTGTGTACCAGATCTCGCAAGCCATGGTTGACGGCAGTGAGAATCTCACCACCTCCACACCGATCTGGCAACCGTAAGGATTTTCGGCTGTGTAGGTTGTACGAAATGAATTTCAGCCGGGCGCATTTCGATGTGCCCGGCTCATTTATATCAACCCCGCATGTGAATTGTTATTTTTGTATCGAGCTATTGCCCCACAACTCCTTTACTGGCAATGTTCAAACATCAAAACGAGATGGATGGAACTACAAGTTATCTCAAAAACACCATATCACCCTCTGATGGAGCGAGGTTTGCGATCGAAGAGTCTCTTACTTTAGAGGCAAAGACCCTTCGCTGTCGCTCAGGGCGACATTTTTAAGATAGGTTCTAGTTTTCACCCATACCGATGAATTTGCCATGGGCAGTGAAGCCGGCGAACCGTTTTTGGGCGTTCCCGGCAGGAACGATACCGACGGTTTTCGGTGCGCAAAACCCTATTAGATTCTGACAAATGCACTATAATTGCGCATCAATTAGCCAGAAGAGAAACCATCTTTTTTGAGGAGAAGAGCGTATGAGGCAGAGATTCTTAAACCGTATAAATTTTACGGATATTGCTCTCGGTATCATTGGCGTTGCGTTGGTTGGCTTGATCGTGGTCGGTTCGTTCAGAACGCTGGCGGAGGGGAATTACACAACAAGGCAATGGCTTGATTTTGTTGTGTTCGGTATCGCGCAGGGGAGCATCTATGCGCTCATCGCTCTGGGCTACACATTGGTTTACGGTATCCTGCGCATGATCAACTTTGCCCACAGCGAAGTTTTCATGGCAGGTTCGTTTACCGCGTATTTCGCCGCCGCGGCGATGGCAAAGTCGGGATTCCTCGAAGCAAATACTTTCGTGGCAATATTGATCTTGTTTGGCGTTGGCATGGTTACATCGATCATTGTTGGCGTACTTGTGGAACGGATCGCCTACCGCCCGCTGCGACGGGCGCCTCGCTTGGTGCCCTTGATTACCGCCATTGGCGCGTCTGAAGTTCTAAAGTATGTATTCAAGGGTCTGTACGGCGACCAGTTCAAAGCCTATCCGGAGATTGAAGCGCTCAAGGGCAGTTTCACGTTCGGCGATTTCAACATTACCCGCATCCAGGTGGTGGTCATCCTATCAGCGGCATTGCTCATGCTGGGACTTTACTTATATGTACAACATACAAAGGTGGGTAAAGCAATGCGCGCCGTCTCGGAGGATAAAGACATCGCCGCGTTGATGGGCATTAACGTGGATGCGATCATTGTCCGCACCTTTGTATTGGGAGCGGCATTGGCGGGCGCGGCGGGTATTTTGTACGCGCTCACCTTCCGACAGGTTAATTTCTTCATGGGCTTCTTCCCGGGCATTAAAGCTTTTACCGCCGCCGTACTGGGCGGCATCGGCAATATCCCCGGCGCAATGGTCGGAGGCATCTTCCTCGGTTTGTTTGAATCCGTTGGACCCATCCTTTTCCTTGATGGCTTAAACGTCCCCGCTCCATACCAGTTGAAGGATGTGATCGCTTTCTCGATGCTGGTGCTTGTCTTGCTATTCCGCCCAAGCGGCATTTTGGGCGAACGACTTTCTCGATCCAAGGCATAAAGGCAGGAATCTCATGGAACAAGAAAATACAACCTTATGGTGGCTCAAGTCCATAAAGTCGGGCTTGATCGGCGGCATCGTTGCAATTCTTGCCGCGCTGATCGGAATGGTCGAATCGTTTCATGCAAGAGATATTATCGCCGGGCAGATATCGATGGGCGAAACGCTCTTGTTGCTCATCATCATCGGTTTTGCCTATTCATCGTCCCGCGATGAGCAGTTGCCAATCTCCACGCGGGTTACATCGGGCGTTATCACCGGCGTTGTAGCCAGTCTCATGATCGTTCTTTTCCTAATACTTGGCGCGATCGTCAACCTGCGGTCGGTCTTAGTAAATGCCAGCCCCGCGCTCTACAAAATCCTGACCTTTGAAATATCGAATATCGGGCTTGCCTACATCGTCATACTCCTGATTGGCACTGTCGTTAGCCTTGCCGCGTCGCTCGTTCACGCCGCCACGCCATTCTGGAAACGGATCATCACCTCAGCACTTTCCGTTGTGCTTTTGCTGGCGCTTTTGCAAGACTTGATCCGCATCACGCTGACTCCCTTCCCATTCGTTACATCGGCGCTAAGTTGGATGTTCGGACGGCGCGGCCAGGAAGGTCTTTCTATCATCGGAGCCATCGTGGTAATCCTGATTGTGACTGGCGTAATTTATAACGACGCAAAGAATGGCGCAACGCGGCGCGCGCGGCGCGAGGCATTACCAGAAGTGACTAAAAGAACACGTCGTTGGGTGAACTGGGGGTTGCTCGGGTTATTCCTGTTAATCTGGCCCCAAATTGTAGGTCCCGTGTTGAGCGATGTGACCAACTCGATCGGACTTTACATTCTCATGGGGCTTGGCTTGAATATCGTGGTGGGATACGCTGGCTTGCTCGATCTGGGCTACGTTGCTTTCTACGCGCTGGGCGCGTTTACCATGGGCGTGCTCACCACAACCGGCGGTGAAATCTTCTTTGACATGCGCTGGACGTTTTGGGAAGCGCTCCCCTTTGCGGTAATCGTTGCCACGCTCGCAGGTATTCTCCTTGGCGTCCCCGTGCTTAAAATCCGCGGGGATTATCTCGCCATCATAACGCTCGGCTTTGGCGAGATTATCCGCATCATGTTCCTTTCAGACTTCCTCAAACCGTATTTCGGCGGATCGTTCGGCATTGTGTCGATCGCGTCGCCTACGATAGGCGGAATTGTCTTGGACTCGCCGCAATCGTTATATTATGTCATATTGGCGGCGTGTTTCGTCGCTTTGTTTGTGGCACACCGCTTGCGCGACTCGCGCATCGGTCGCGCCTGGAAAGCGATCCGCGAGGATGAAGATGTGGCGCAAGCCATGGGCATCAACCTCACTGCCACAAAATTGCTTGCTTTTGCAACGGGTGCGGCATTTGGCGGCTTAAGCGGTGCGCTCTTTGCCGCAAAACTTTCCACGGTGTACCCGCATAGTTTCCAACTCACCACTTCGATCAACGTGTTGGCGCTGATCATCGTCGGCGGGATGGGAAGCCTGCCCGGCGTGATTGTGGGCGGCTTATTGCTGGCGGGTTTACCTGAATTGTTACGCGAATTTTCAGAATACCGTTTCTTGATCTTCGGCGTCCTGCTTATCGTTATGATGCTCAACAAGCCGGAGGGCTTTCTGCCAGAAGCAGTACACAAGCGCGAGTTCCACGAAGATGAAAATCTCAGCCACGCCGCAGGCGACTAGGCAGGTATACGAATATGGCAAACATTCTTACAGCAGAAACAGTGACAAAACGCTTTGGCGGTCTGACTGCGGTCAACACACTATCCATCGAGATCCCTGAAAAATCCATCTACAGCGTGATCGGACCGAACGGCGCCGGCAAGACAACATTCTTCAACTGCATCACCGGCTTCTACAAGCCGGAAGAAGGCGATATCGTTTTCAACGGACGTTCGATTCTGGGTCTTTCTTCCGACCAGATCAACATTCGAGGGATTTCGCGCACCTATCAAAATATCCGTCTGTTCTCGAACCTGACCGCGATCGAAAACCTGCTGGTGGGTCAACACCCGCTCATGAAAGCAACTTTGTTCGGTCCCATCTTCGGAACAGCGGCAACCAAGCGCGAAGAGAAAGCCGCCGTTGAAGAATCACTACGGTTATTGAACTTCATTGGACTGGCAAAAAAAGGCGACCTATTGGCGCGCAACCTCCCCTACGGAGACCAGAGGCGTCTTGAGATCGGGCGCGCGCTTGCGAGCAAACCCAAAATGCTCCTGCTCGATGAACCGACCGCGGGCATGAATCCAAATGAAACTGAAGAGATGACGAAGTTCATCCGCCACCTGCGAGACGAATTGGGAATCACCATCCTCCTGATCGAACATGACATGCGCGTGGTCATGGGCATCTCGGAAAAGATCACCGTCCTCGATTACGGCGAAAAGATCGCCGAGGGTACGCCAAAAGACATTCAAGGCAACCAACGCGTGATCGAAGCCTATCTCGGTCGCGGCACTGCCGGGCAAGTTAGTCACTAAGCCGCGAGGAAAATTTCACCATGACAATGCTTGAACTCGACAACATTCATACATACTATGGCAACATTCACGCGCTCAAAGGAATCTCGATCACTGTAGACAAAGGCGAGATCGTAACGCTCATCGGCGCAAACGGGGCGGGAAAGACCACCACCCTGCGCACGATCACCGGCTTGCTCAAGCCGCGCAACGGGACGGTCAAACTCGACGGCGAAGATATTGCCAGACACAAGGCAAACGATATCGTTTACAAAGGGATCGCGATGGTCCCCGAAGGTCGCGGCATCTTCGCCCGCCTCACCGTTACTGAAAACCTCGACATGGGCGCGTACAGCCGCAACTCGAAAACGGAATATGATACGGATATTCAGCGCGTCTTCGGTTTGTTCCCTCGCCTTAAGGAACGCCGCAACCAGATCGCCGGCACGCTCTCGGGCGGCGAACAACAAATGCTCGCCACCGGGCGCGCGCTCATGGCTCACCCCACCCTCCTGCTCATGGACGAACCATCGATGGGTCTCGCGCCGGTATTGGTAGAGTTGATCTTTGAAACCATTCAACAGATCAACAAAGAAGGCGTGACTGTTTTACTTGTGGAACAAAATGCGCTCATGGCGCTCTCCATCGCCAATCGCGGCTATGTGTTGCAATCGGGCATGATCGTGTTGCAAGATTCCGCCGAAGCCCTCAAAAAGGATCCCACCGTGCAAAAAGCCTACCTCGGAATGGAATAACGCCGAAAGGACAACCAAAGCGCAGAGGAGACTTCTCATCCTCTGCGCTTTTTGCTACCGCCTTGTGTAGCCGACGTTCTCTAACGTCGGCGGAGATAAATCTATGCTCATCCTCAACGCAAACGAAGTTAGACAAGCCCTGCCGATGAAAACTGCAATAGCCGCCATGAAGGACGCCTACGCGGCTCTTTCCGACGGGACGGCTGTCGCGCCATTGCGGACTCGTCTCCCCATCCCCAGCCGCGACGCGATCAGCCTGTTCATGCCCGCCTACATGAAAAAAGAATCCACCGAAGCGCTCGCTGTGAAAGTCGTGTCGTTGTATCCATCCAACCCTCCGCGCGGACTCGCCTACATCCAAGCCGCGGTGTTGGTGTTCGACGCAGAAACAGGTCGCGCGATCGCATTGCTCGAAGGGAGCGCGTTGACCGCCATCCGCACCGGAGCGGGAAGCGGCGCGGCAATTGACCTGCTCGCGCGCAAAGACAGCAAAGTGGTCGCCATCTTCGGCGCGGGTCCGCAAGGGAAGACTCAACTCGAAGCCGCGTGTTCTGCGCGAAACATTGAAGCCGCGTTCATCTACAATCCAACCATTTCAAAAGCGGAATTGTTCGCAAAAGAAATGGCTGGGCAGGGAAATATCCCGAAAGATATCCGCGTGGCGCAGACTCCCAAAGAAGCCATCGAAAACGCAGACATCGTTTGCACAGCGACGGGCTCGAAGAAACCTATCTTCGAGGATAAAGACATAAAAGCAGGGACGCACATCTCCGCCATCGGCGCATACACGCCTGAGATGCAGGAACTTCCTCTGGAAACCGTAGCAAGATCGAGAATCATCGTGGACTCGCGCGCAACAGTGATGGATGAGGCTGGCGACATCGTCAAAGCCCTGCGAGCGGGGCTGATTACAGAAACGAACATCCATGCCGAACTTGGCGAAATCATTTTAGGTTTAAAATCAGGCAGGCAATCGGACGACGAAATCACCTTCTTCAAATCCGTCGGCAACGCGGTGCAAGATGCGGTTGCCGCGCAAACCGCTTTAGAGAATGCTCATGCCATGAAACTTGGGGTTGAAGTAGAATTCTAAAAGATCAGCCACAGAGAACTCAGAGATTCTGAGATAAAAAACTCAAAGGTCTCTGCGCGCTCTGTGGCTAATAAAAAAAATGCCCTCTGCAGAAATCATCACCATCGGAACAGAAATCCTTCTCGGCGAGATCGTAGATACGAACACGCGTTACATCGCGCGCGTTTTGCGCGGCATGGGCGTGGACTTGTTCCGCACCATCACCATCGGCGACAACGTCGAGCGCATCGCAGAGTCCATCCGCAACTCGATGAACCGCGCTGAGATCGTCATCACCACGGGAGGCTTGGGCCCGACAATCGACGACCCCACCCGCGAAGCTGTCGCGCGCGCCGCAGGAGTCGAATTGGAATTCCGTGAAGACCTATGGGAAGAAGTTGTTGAAAATATCGCGCGTTACGGCCGCAAGCCATCCGAGAATCAAAAGCGGCAGGCGTATGCTCCCAAAGGCGCGTTAGGAATCAAAAACCCCGTCGGCACCGCGCCGTGTTTTATAGTGGAGAGTTCACGCGCTGAGCGGAGCGACAGCGAAGTCGAAGCGGGGGTGATGGAAAGTGTTGTCATCTCCCTCCCCGGCGTTCCCAATGAAATGGAACACATCCTGCACGAATCGGTGGTTCCTTATTTGCAAAAACGATTCAACCTCAACGAACTTATCAAAATAAAAATTTTGCATTGCGCCGGTTTGGGCGAGGGACTGATCGATGAAAAGATCGCCGACCTCGAAACATTGAGCAACCCAACTGTCGGGCTTGCCGCGCACACGGGTGTGGTGGACATTCGCATCGCGACGAAAGCAAAAAACGAAGCCGAAGCGGATGAAATGATCGCGCGAATCGAGGACGACATCCGCAAGAGACTCGGGGATGTGGTCTTCGGAGCCGATGAAGATACGTTGGAAGACGCCGCCATCCAAGCCGTGGCAAGCCGAGGCTGGGGTCTGATCGGGCTGGAATCCAATTTGAACGGCTTGCTCGCGCGAAAAATCCCGCACACAGCCTCAGTCTCCAATCTCCAGTCTCCAAATCTCCTCGAAACTCTTCGCAACGCGCGCGCGTCCGCCCAGGCGGATGTTGCGCTTGGAATCCTCGTCAACCTCGAAGATCGTTCGGCAGACATGGCGCTCATCACGCCCGAAGGTGAAAAGACGCACCACGTCACCTATGGCGGGCCTGCGCGCAGTCTGCCTATGTGGTCGGTGAATCTCGCGCTCGATTGGATGCGTCGGCGGGCAATGGAAAACACTGGATGAAACGAGGCACATCGGCGCGCGTTTGGGTGTATTCAATTTGGATCGTGAATGGAGTGGTATTGCTGTGCCTGCTCGCCGGGGCAGCATTCTATTTCACCAACCAGACAGTGGAAGCGGTGGCGCCCAGCCAACCGTCAGCGCTCGCCCCCACATCAGAAGCCGCGCCGACAACGTATTTTTTGCCGACGCTTACGGCATTTCCAAATTTCACGCCGTATGTTTTTGAAACATCGACGCCGTTTGTGCTCAACAACGGACCCGCGCCAACCGTCATCGGTTATTCGGTTGCGGGCTACCCCATCGAAGCGTACAAATTCGGAAACGGCGAGCGCGAATATTTGATCGTGGCGGGCATTCACGGCGGGTACGAATGGAATACAATTGCGCTTGCGAACGAGTTGATCGAACACCTCAGCAAAGATCCGGGCGCAATCCCATCGGATGCGACGCTGTACATCATCCGCAACATAAACCCCGATGGCGAAGCGCGCGCCCATGGCGTGGATGGGCGCGTCAACAACAACGGCGTGGATTTGAACCGCAACTTTCCCAGTGAAAACTGGTCTGCCGACTGGGATCGCGACGGCTGTTGGATCTATCGTCCCACCACAGGCGGTCTATACGGCGGTTCTGAACCTGAAACGCGCTCCGTGATGAGTTTCATCGAGGAGCAAAACATCACTGCATTAATCAGTTATCACAGCGCTGCGTTGGGAGTCTTCCCTGGCGGCGTGCCATGGACAGAAGAATCGAAACAACTTTCGAAAGTATTGGCAAAGGCAACAGGCTATCCATACCCGCCAGTGGACACGGGTTGCGTTTACACAGGCACACTTGCCGATTGGGCAGTTGAGAACGGCGTCGGCGCGGCAGTGGATATGGAGTTGCGCGATCACAAGAACACCGATTTCGCACAGAACCTGAAAGCACTGAAAGCGTTTTTGAATTTTATTCCGTAAGATCTTTGTTGGTTGAGTAGGCGGTGTTCGTCCGCCGTATCGAAACCAACAGGTGTCAAGAAACATTTTGTTACAGGAATTACTTTCGTTACTGGTGGTCTCGATACGGGCTTGGTTTCGATACGCTCGCTACTCAACCAACAGCCCTACTCGACCACCGATGTATGATAAGAACAAAGGAGAAATTATGACTCAAGTAGACATCCTCTTCCTCAACGCCCATGTCCTCACCATGGACGAAACGATGACCCAACACAAACACGGCGCGGTCGCAGTGACAGGCGACAGCATCGTCGCGGTGGGACCCGAAGACCAGATCAAAAAAGAATACTCGGGCAAAGAGACGATTGACTGCAAAGGCAAAATTCTCATGCCAGGGCTGGTCAACGCGCACACACACGTGCCGATGACGCTCCTGCGCGGCATCGCCGACGATCTGCGACTCGACGTGTGGCTGCAAGGCTATATGTGGCCCGTTGAACGTCAATTTGCCTCGCCAGAATTTGTTCGATTGGGAACATCCATCGCCTGCGCCGAACTTATCAAAAGCGGCGTGACCACATTCAACGACATGTATTTTTACGAAGACGATGTCGCCACCGCAACCGCAGACGCGGGAATGCGCGGCGTGTGCGGGCAATCCATTTTGAAATTCCCGACGCCCGACGCGGCATCGTACGAAGATGCGATGGAAAAAGCGCGCGACTACATCAAAAAATGGAAAGGTCATCCGCTCATCGTCCCATCCATTGCGCCGCACGCGCCTTACACAACCACAGCTGACATTCTGCGCGAGACCGCCGACCTCGCCAAAGAGTTCGACATCCCGCTTCATACGCATCTCGCCGAAACATCGTTCGAAGTGGACAACATGCGCAACGAACAAGGCATGCCAGTGATTCCCTACGTGAAGAAGCAAGGCTTGCTCGAAGCGAAGGTCATCGCCGCGCATTGCGTGCATCTCGACATCGGCGAGATCCGCACGCTTCACCATGCGGGTGCGGGCGTTTCGCACAACCCATCGTCGAATCTCAAACTCGCTTCGGGCTTCGCGCCCGTGACGAAAATGCTCGATGCGGGACTCAACGTCGGCATCGGCACCGATGGTCCTGCCTCGAACAACGATCTGGATATGTTCGAAGAAGTGCGCCTCGCCGCCTTCATCGCCAAAGCGGTGACGAATGACCCGACGTCGCTCCCCGCGCCGCAAGCCTTATTGATGGCGACTCGCCTCGGCGCCCAAGCGCTTCACATCGGACATCTAACTGGTTCGCTCACCCCCAGCCGCCGCGCAGACCTCATCCTCGTTGACCTCAGCCCCGTGCACAACTCCCCTTCCTTCCGCCGCTCGGCAGATAACGCGTACGCGCAGATCGTGTACGCGAGCAAATCCACCGACGTGACCGATGTGATGATCAACGGCAAATGGGTCATGCGTGATCGTCAATTGCTCACTCTCAAAGAAGATGAACTGCTCGCGCAAGCCGCAGACCTCGCCAAGCAAATCGACTCGTTCCTCGTCGAGCGCGAACAATCAGTGTTGTCGAAACTCATCGCGCTCGGCGGCTCGATGGAAGAGGAATCGTTCGAGGTGCAAGTCAAGGTCAAAATCACGGACCCAGACCGCGTCCTCCGCGAATTGATGCGAGACGAGATAGACATCCTGTACGAACGTCACTATCGTCAACACGACGCGTACTTCATCTTCGACGATGAGTCACAAGGACGCCTGCGCTACCGAGAAGATGATTTCGTGGACGACGCTAAAAACACGGTCACACAAACTCGCGCGCGGCTCACCTTGCTGGGACAAAAACGCGAAGGACACTTCGAGCATGAAGTGTTGCTCTCGCGCAGTCGCTTCCTTGCGCCTGCAACCAACTCGCTTCGTTTCTATCGCGAATACTTCAAACCAAAATCGGAAGTGACGATCGAAAAGGACCGCCTGCGCTGGTACATCAAATACAAAGACACCGAGTTCTACATCAACCTCGACCACATGACCACGCCTTCGCTCGGGCATTTCCTTGAAGTCAAATCGCGCACGTGGAGCCGCAAGGACGCCGACAACAAGGCCGACCTGCTAAGCGAACTACTCGAACTACTCGGCGCGGCAGACGGCGAAGCGGTCGCAAAAGATTACATTGATGTTGTAGCCAACAATTAATCGCGTGGGGCGGGATGGCATCCCGCCCCACGGTACATTCTCGCAACTTCCAACGACTCATCCCTGTACCTCTACAGGAGTATCCTCATGTCTCAATCGCCCACACCTGAAAAACCGAATCCCGTCGGCAACGCGAGCATGTACCTCGGCATTGCATCCTCCGCGCTTGTGTTCGGGATCGCACTCTGCGCATGGACAGGCATGAGCCAACGCTGGATTCAACTCGCTGGCACGCCTCTCTTCGTGTGCGGAGGCGCGAGCGCGTTCCTCGGTTTTCTCGCCGCTATCCTTGGCGCGGCTGGCTTATTCGGCAAAGACCGTTCGCGCACAACTGCGATTGTCGGCTTGATCCTCGGCATCCTCGGAACGTGCATGTTCCTGGGATTTCTCCGCGCCATCGCAAGTTAATCGCGCAACTTTTTGTACCTCTCTTCTGTATCAATTTATATCGGTGGTCGAGTAGTCCCGCGTGCAGTTCGCGGGACGTATCGAGACCACGAGTATTCATGCAATAATCTGCTTGCATGTTCCCTGCTGGTTTCGATACGACACTCGCTTCGCTCGTGCCTACTCAACCAGCGATCAAATCAAACAATGAACCGACTCACCCTCACCCTCACCATCCTCCTCCTCGCCACCCTCGCCTGCAACGGCGGAGGCGTTCCTCCGCCTCCCGAAGATTCCGTTTTCGATTCAGGAAAAACCGCCTACGGATTCTTCCCCTCTCCGCCCGAAGCGACTCTCGACAGCATCTTCCAATTGTACAAAGACATGGATCAACACGCCGACTTCGTATTGATCCAACAAAACACCGCGTGGGAAGATTTCGTCAATGGAACTGAAACAGAATCGCAAACGCGCACCGATCTCATCAATCAAGTAAAGTTGGCGAATCAAAATAATCTTGAACACATCTTCGTCATCGACGCGCTCAACGGACTCAACCGCCGCGAGTTCATCGGCTTGCCTGCGGGCTGGGAGGCAAACTTTGCAAACCCGAACGTGCGAAGCGCGTATCGCAATTACGCGCTGTGGGTTGTGCGCACATTTCATCCGCGCTATCTCGGGCTCGCCTCCGAGATCAACACCTACATGGACGCGTATCCCGACGACGCGGGCAACTTCATCAGCCTCTACAACGAAATTTACGCGCTCGTCAAAGCCGAAGCGCCCGAAACAAAAATCTTCGTCACGTTTCAATGGGATGACCTCAACAACATGTTCCCCCAGCCTGAGGAGGGCAATCGCGCGCGACTCAGCCCGAATTGGGAACAGATCGAAGCGTTCGAACCAAATCTGGATTTGTGGGTGATCTCGACCTATCCATATTTTGTATTCCCCTCTGCCTCAGAAATCCCTGCGGACTATTACACCCCGCTTCTCTCGCGGACGGGGAAGCCTGTCGCAATCGCGGAGAGCGGATTCTCCTCCCAGCCCGTCGGCTTCGCGCAAGGTTCGCCCGATGACGAAGTCATATTCCTCAACGCAGTTCACGACCAACTCGGTCCGCGCCTCGCGTTTTGGGTCAACACGATTCTCACCGACCTCAACATGGACTCATACGCGGCAGAAATGGCAAAGCAGGGACGCGACCCCAAAGACGCCGAAGGCTTGTCAAATTTTGCGTTCATCGGCTTTCTGAATCCTGACCGCTCCCCCAAACCCGCGCTGGACGTGTGGGATGGGTTTAGGAATCCATAACAAATGAATGTGACAGTCATCCATTTAGGGCGATTGAATCTTTTGAATCAACCCTTGTATGATTCTTTCTTCTTCGGGGGATAGATTTTCTTTTTGAACTTTATCGTAGATCGTAATTAGCCAGACTGTGTTTTCAAGAACAAAATAATACACCACACGATAACCTCCCCGCTTGCCGCGACCCTTGGCAGACATTCTGGCTTTACGTGCGCCGCCCGTGCGCGGGATGATGGGATGCGCCTCAGCATCGAACGTTTGCAGGAAAGATTCAAAATCGCCACGCAAACTGTGGTTATGTTTGCGCAGCGATTTCAAATTTCGGTCGAACCAGTCTGTGAAGATGAAATGATACTTCATCAAGCGTCTTCCAACACGGCGTCGAGATGGGAAGCCATTTCGTCGTTGGAATTTACGCGAGAGACCCTTCCAAGAAGAATATCTTGCAATCCAGCCGCGAGATGCTCGCCAAGAGTCAACGAGTCTAGCGGTGTTTCATCCATGATGGTAACTAATATTTCTGCGTTCTCAGGCAATCGAATATCATCTAACAATTCGATCCTGCCGTTGTGAACCGTAGCGCGCAAGGTTGGGTAGATCATTGCTTGAACTCCTTTGTGCAACAGCGATTATATCTTGTTTCAGTAAAACAGACCGCTCCCCATCCTGTGCTGGAGGTACGGGATGGGTTTCGTAATTAGATTACTAATGCCAAGGCAACCATGGATCAGGCTGGAATGGTCTAAACTTTTCCGAAAGGTAGTAAGAATTCGAAGATCCAAGCTCAAATAACTCACCTTCATTAAAATCAATCAATGCCAATTTGGTATCTTCAGGAAAATCACACCAACCTACAGGACATCCTTTACTGTCATATTCAATTAAGACATAGTGTCCATAATAAGACAATGAGTAATTAATAATGAATTGATCACGGAGAACAGCAAAATGATCATCTAAACATCCTAGCCCGCCATCAATCAATCCATACGAGCAGTATCCGCCTTTCTGTTGCGAAAAGTATAAAAACCGAAGATTTCCAGCATCCTGATAGCTATTTTGGCTGAGAATTATAGTTGAATCAGGAAATCGATTCGGGATGTTATGAACGCATTTTTTCACTTGAGATAGAATCAGAATTAAACACGGTGTATTTTCCCTCATATAAGCAAGAGTTACTTCATCGATGAAGGACACTTCAGGCAAAATGGATTGTTCCTCTGAAAATTGCAGTACCAAACGTCGAGTTCTGAGATCGAATAGGGAAACCCTGTTTCCGTAAAAAGGCTTTCGAGTTTCTGGCATCTCAATTTCGCCAGCAAACTGTACTACTGCGACAAAACGATCATATTGGGATAATTCGATAGAAATATCTGTAATGCCATCATTTGGATCGGTAAGCAAGGATACTTCCCTTATCAAAGGATCAATATACTCGAGCGCTGATTCCTCATATCCATTATTCAAGCGTACAGTTCCATATTCCAGATCAAGATGGCAATTCAAGATATTTTTTGGTAGATCGCCTTTATTTTCATATATCCGAAGAGCGCCACTGAAAATATTTAACTCGGAGATATATTTTGGTGACCCAGCACAATCCCCTTCATGGAGAAACACAATGTTTTCACTATCTCTCCAAGAATAAAAGTAAAACTCTTTTTGCAATTCAATTATGAAGTTTTCGCCATCATCTGGGTTGACAAACACCAATCTAGAAGGTTTATCAGGTATGCCATCTCCGTATGGTAATGCCAGAATTCCACCTGGAAAAGAGGAATTAACCCATCTGGGCAATTCAATCACTCTAGGGTTCTGATCAACAGGCGTGGATGCAATAGTGGGTTTCACTTCTGTTGTTGATGTCATGATGCTTGCCTCTGTTGGCACGGAAGGAAACACAGGGGTTATTTTTGGGGAAACTTGATTCATGTTAGTTGGCTGGCAAGCAACAAGAAAGAGTGCAAGCAAAACGGATTTCCTGAGATCTATCTTCATATCATCTCCTTGCAAACAATTTTGCCTCAAACATCGCAAAGTGTGAAAAAGGTTTACAGAACACCAGATTACTGTTTGGACAAAAACTCCAACACGATGCGATTAAATTCATCGGGTTTCTCAACGGGCACGGCATGACGAGAATCTTCGATGACAACCAGTTGCGCATTCCCCAATGCAGGGATATACGCTTCTTTGGCTGATACGGGCGTGTAATCTTTATCCGCGGCGACAACCAAAACGGGCATTTTGATATTTTTGATTTTATCCGCCACACTCCAACCGACGATGGCACGCATCGTGTCCAGGTAAGCGCGGATGTCATTCTCCGCCCAACGCGCGACGAAAAGCTGGCGCAAATTCTCGTGCCCATCTTTGGGGAACAATCGTTTACTCAACACCTCGCCCATCTTACGCATGCCCATCAAACGGACAATTGCAAAACGCATGAACACCTGCCAGCGTTCTTTGAGTGTCCGAACGACAAGTTCAGGTCCAGAATTAACGATCACCATGCTCTTGATCAGTTCTGGATGATCCACTGCAAGTTGAAAGGCGATCATCCCGCCTAACGAAATTCCCACCACGTGGACAGAGCCAACCCCTAACGACTTAATTAATTCGGCGGTGTCCTTCGCAAACAGCGACATGCTGTACGGTCCCTGCGGTTTTTGCGATTGACCGTGTCCGCGCAGGTCGAAGGCTATCGTTTGGTAATGTTTGGCAAAGGCGGGAATCTGCGTCTCCCAGTCGCGCGCGCTGGAGCCAAGTCCATGAATGAACAAAACGGTTTCCCCGCTTCCAGCAGATTCAAAATACAACTCGATGTTGTTGACCGTGGTTTTTGACATCTTGACATCCTCTTTGAGCGGAGATTGCGTCAGGCGAAAACGCATTGATGTCAATTATAGTCATTAGCCTGACAACTGAGCGGTTGATTTTCTCCTTCGTAGTTTATACAGGCTGATTCCAAACAGGATAAATCCGAGCGGGGTTGTGATGAGATACAAGACCCAATTCGTTTGCCACTGCAAATTCAGGGATATGGCAAGCGCATAAAAAGTAACACCCGCCGCAGGGATGCCCAATAGCGAGAGATATTTCCATGCAGGGGCGGGGACGTTGAAACTGTTCAGCATCGAGCTATCCGCTTCGCTTGATCGATTCCAACGTAATCCGAGGTATGCCAGCCCCAACAAGATCGGCAGGATAATGATCGCAAGCGGCACACTTGGCACGACGATTAAGCAGAACATCAACGCGAACATACCCACGATGACAGCGCTTACCCAACGGTTGGGATGAAACGATTCGGATGAACTCCAGTCTGCCAGCCAATACGCAGGGATGGCGAGAATCACTGCGGCAAATGAAAACGCCGCAAATTCAGCGACTGACGAAACTCCCCCGTCGGGTTCGAGCCACCACATGATCGCCCACAAGCCGTAACAAAGCCCGATGGTTAGAGACAGCTTCAACGTCGAAAAAGGATTCGAGGCGTGGAGGGCTCGTCGAATCCCGTACCATCCGATCCAAACAGTGATGAGCGCGTGCCACGCGAGGGCAGTGAACGAGATCGAGAGCGGCAGGGACTCGTACGTCGTTTGAACCACGATCCCTTCGCCAAGCCAGCCGAAAACCGCGCCCGCGAGGAACAACGCCCAGATGTTGTTGACTTTGAAATACGAGACGATCAGGAGAAAGACGAACGCCATCAACGAATACGCCAGCCAGGTGATCGTCCATTCGCCCAGCGAATCCTCAGGACGTTTGCGCGCCCAAAATAAAAGTTCGGAAAAGAGGAAGAAAATGTAGCCAGTGGACAACGTCAACACAATGTTCTTGAAAGTTTTCATACCATACGTACAGGATTCGGCTCAAGAATGTTGCAACGGATTACATGTAACCGCTTGCAAAGTGTCCCCAACAGTAGATAGACGCAATGATGTTGTTACAAAACATCGGGTTGGCAAATTTGATTCAAACGATCCTTCAGCCAAGACCCATAACCAAACGTAAGCCCACTTCAACTTGTTCGAGAAGATAACTTGGCAAGTCGCTAATTTTCTCTGTCAGAAAACTTTTATCCACCGTTAAGACCTGCGAGATATTTACAACCGAGTCTTTTGGCAGACCTGACGCCTTCTGAGGCAAAAACACATTTCCAGGAGCGCCTGTTAATTTGAGATTGGATGTGATGACAACAACAATCGCAGTAGCGATGCGACTGCGATTGAAGTCATCGGACTGAATGAGTAAGACTGGGCGGCGAAAGCCAGGTTCTGAGCCTGTGGGTTCGGGCAGGTCTGCCCACCAAATTTCCCCGCGTTGAATTACCACTGTTCCCGTTCCAACGAAACAACTTGCATTTTGACCAGTTCAGGTTCGAGAATGGATGCTTCTTCGATATATACCTGATCCAACGCTTCTGTGATGTTTTCCTTTTCATGTTCCGTCACATACGCATTTAACGCGGCGGTATATAACTCGCTCAATGAAACGCCCATTTTCTTGGCGAGGTTTTGCGCTGATTGAAAAACGGGGTTCGGGATGGATATATCGAATTTCATGGTTCACCTGATTTCGATTACGACATTCAACGATTTTGATTATACTCCCAATTACTCACACCCATTTGCCACATGCTCCTCGAACGTCTCGGCAAAGTTGTGATATCCCGAACCGTCGCACTTGGCGCGGAAGAAGTAGTACGGCGTCTCGGCAGGGAACGCGACCGCTTGCAAAGAGCGAGGCGATTATTCCTGCGACAACAGATCCGCGTCTATCAAATCTTGCGGACGACCTGCGGCACGTTTGGAAGCAATCAAGTCTTGTTTCGAGATGAAGATGACTTTCAGTCCATCGAAATCAACTTCCATACGCCTGTTCCAACATTCTTCAAATTGAATACCAGGGATGCCCATCAGAATATCCACCCGTACAGGCGGTACGCCCATTTGAAAGAAAAATCCATCCTCGGTGAAATCTTTTGCCGTCAAACCAGATAACGGAGCCCCAAACGCAAGCAATGCCCTGTACACCACCTCCGCATTTGCAATCTCGGTGCTGATCAACACGTCGAGGTCTTTGGTAAAGCGCGGTTCGGCATATTGAACAACTGCATACCCGCCTATTACCATGTACCTAACGTTGTGGTCGTTGAAAATGCGTAACAGATCGCTGAAGTCGGAGTTGACGAACATCCTGTCCCTTCACCTTCATGTAATGAACGATCATCTCCCAAACGGCATCAAAGCGCGCTTTGGGCGGCTGTGACTGCCAGAATTTCAGGTCAAATGACCTGTCCATATCTTCTATTTTGCCTCTGCGTTCTGTAAAGATGGTCCTCATGTCTACCTATTCGTCGATTCTACCTTATTCTTGAAAATTTACTCACATCCATTCGCAACGTGCTGCTCGAAGGTTTCGGCAAAGTTGTGATACCCCGAACCGTCGCACTTGGCGCGGAAGAAGAAATACTGCGACCTGGCAGGAAACGCGACCGCTTGCAGAGAATCTAAATCGGGATTGGAGATCGGCGCGGGCGGCAAACCTGTGTAGAGATATGTATTGAACGGCGAGTCGAATTGCAGGTCATTCAAACTCAGCGGATTCTTCCACCAGGTTCCGTTTGCGAAATCAAACCCAAGCGCGTACTGGATCGTCGGGTCGGCGTCGAGTTTCATGCCGATTTTTAAACGATTGAGATAGACCGAAGCGATCATCGGCTTCTCTTCATCTTGTACGGCTTCACGCTCCACAATGGATGCGAGAGTCACGGCTTCATAGACAGTGAGTCCTTGCTGTTCAAATCCATGAGTCAATTCGGGAGTAAGCCGCAGTGAAAAATTGCGGAGGAGTTCATCCATCAACTCGTGGACGGATGTGTTGCGCGACAAAATGTACGAATCAGGGAAAAGGAATCCTTCGGCAGAGTCTGCGTCCGCGAGAAAATCGAAATCGTCGCGACGAGTCCGCGCGGCGGTGAGAAATTCGTCGGGTGAGATCGCCAAGCCTGAGGTCGGGAGAGAAGCGGCGATCTCCTCCATCCGCCAGCCTGGGAGGATGGTAAACGTCGCTTCGGTGGCGCTTGCATCTTGAATCTCGCGCGCGATATCAATTGCCGACATCGCCGCGCTGAGTTTGTACTCGCCCGCTTGAATGGACGTGTCCAATCCCGAATACACCAAATAGTCGCGGAACGATTCGGCATCGCGGATCAACGCGGCATCTTGCAGACTCGCCGCGATCGAATCCACCGACTGGCCCATCTCGATCTTGAAATTTCGTTCGCTCGCATCATTGTTCAGTGGACGCGTGAGCAAGCCGTCGTACCACAGCAATCGCGCGGAATATTGCGCGCGCTGAATTATCGTCAGCCACGGCGCGGGTGGACCGTAAATCCGCGCGGCTTCGGAGGGGATGGTGATGAAGGCGACGAGGAGGCAGAGGAGGATGAAGAGGATTAGGAGAATTGGGATGATTTTTCGCATGAAGATATTTCCGCTGGTTGAGTAGCCCCGCCGCGCTGAGCGGAGCGCTAGCGCAGTCGAAGCGTGCGCGGGACGTATCGAAACCAGCAGGTAACCAAAGTAATTTTGCTACAAATGTACTTTACGGCGTGGTGGTTTCGATACGCGCCTTCGGCGCTACTCAACCACCGAGGTTTTTATGAGATTCAATATACGATCTCAATATCACCACCGCCGCCAACGAATCGTGATGACCCGCGCGTTTCTTGCGCGAGACTCCTATTTCGATCGCAGCCGCGCGCGCGTCTTGTGTGCTAAACGATTCGTCGAACAACTCAACAGGGATTCGAGTCTGCTCGCGCAACGCGTCGGCAAATTTCGCGGCGCGTCTGCCTGCGAGATTCGGCT
>JAEURC010000068.1 GCA_016789025.1 Anaerolineales bacterium | reverse complement strand
CCTGCTCATGCGCGGCGGACAATCTTACTCAATCAAGCAGACTCACCCGAACTACAAGCAAGCGCGAGGGCAATGACCAAGATGTTGCTTTCAAAATATCACTCCATCGTTATCGCAAGTTTGGAGCAGGGAAAAATCTTCGCGGCGCACGAACCTGTCGCGGGAGTCGTTCTCGCGGCGGGAGAATCTTCGAGATACGGCGAGCCAAAGCAATTGCTTGAATGGAAAGGCGAGCCGTTTGTACGCGTGGCGGCAAAACGCGCGTTGGAGGTGGGACTTTCGCCGGTGGTTGTCGTCACAGGCGCAAACGCGGAACGGGTTGAATCGGCGGTGAAGGATTTGAATGTGAAGATCGTAAGGAACACAGAATGGAAAAGCGGGCAGGCGAGTTCGATAAGGGAGGGGGTACTCTCCCTCGCAAACCAACCCCCTCCGCCCTTCGGGCACCTCCCCCAAATCCGACATGAAAATTCTGGCTTGCAAGAATCTCCTCTCGTCGGATTTGGGGGAGGCTGGGAGGGGGTCGGCGGGGCGATCTTCCTCCTCGTTGACCAACCGCAAATCACAACTTCGATCTTGCAGGCGTTGACAGAAAAGCACGCGGAGGGTTTATATCCCATCGTCGCGCCGATGGTGATGGATCGCCGCGCGAATCCCGTGTTTTTTGATCGCGGAACATTCGCCGACTTGCTAACTCTCGAAGGCGACACGGGCGGACGCGCTATTTTCCATAAACATAAAGTTGAATATCTCCCCTGGCATGACGACCGTCTCTTGCTTGACGTGGACACGCCCGAACATTATCAGCGGTTGTTGGCAGACGATACGCTATGACCATTTCTGCGATCATCCTTGCCGCGGGCGAATCAAAGCGGATGGGTCAGCCGAAAATGTTGTTGAAGTGGGAGAAGACGACCGTGCTCGAACATGTCATCTCTGTGTTTGCAAACGCGTGGGTTGAAGATATTGTTGTGGTGACGGGTGCGGCGAGAGATGAGGTCGAGAAAATAGTTGCAGATGCGCAGGCAAGTAGCCCTGTGCGAAGCGTTTTCAACGAAAATTTTTCGACAGGTGAGATGTTGTCGTCCATTCAATGCGGATTGCGCGAGTTGGCGGGAAAAGGTTCAAAGGCGGCGTTGATCGCGCTGGGCGACCAGCCTCAAGTCCGCGAGGGAAGCGTGCGGAGGGTGTGCGAAATGTTCAAGGAAACTGGGAGTCCGCTTGTGGTTCCGAGTTATCACATGCGGAGGGGGCATCCGTGGCTAGCGGAAAGATCGCTGTGGGATGAAGTCCTTGCGATGCGCGCGCCGCAAACACCGAGGGATTTTTTGAACTCACATGCGGATCAAATTAATTATGTTGAGGTTGACGACGAGGGGATTCTTGCCGACTTGGATACGCCCGAACAATATCAGGCGTATAAATTTACTTCAGGTGGATGATGTATAAATTTGTTTCGCGTCGTTGAAACCCCAGACTCAAATAGAGTGAATTCGCCGCCTCGCGTTTTGGGTTCGAGGTCAACGAGATATTACTCGCCCCCGCTTCGCGCGCCAATTCGATCGCGCGGGTCATCAGCGCTTTGGCTATGCCTTTGTTTCGATATTGTTCATCCACAACAACATCTTCAATGACGGCTCGCGCCCCGGTGGGAACACGATAGACGATCAGGGTCAACGCTCCCGCGATCTCTCCGTTTTCATCTGGAACTCGCGCAACCAACAACGACGCGCCCGAAGAATTGACGATGGAAATTAATTCGTCGCGCGTTGGCGGAAGTTTTTCGAGCGTCAACTGGGGAATCAAACGAGAGAATGCCGCGAAGAGTTCATCGGAAACTTCGGTTATTCTTTCGATCAACATCGCGTTATGCGGTTTTCGGCGTTCCAAATTTTGGGAAGAAACTCAGCAAGGCATAATACGCCACGTACACAAACGACGCGGGCGCGACCCATTTCGGCACTTCGGGATATTGCAACAGCGCCCAAACGCCCAGCCCGGCGTAAAGGTAGGTGAATCCAAGCGTGAAGCGGCGCAAGCGGGTGTTGCGTGATGGATAAAGATATTTGACCGGCAGAAAGATGAGGATGTTGCAAATCACAAGCAATGCTAGGTTGATCCACGGGTTCAGCCCAAGCAGCATCATGTACACAACGAGAAAATTCCAAACCGACGGAAAGCCTTTGAAGAAATACGAATCGTTATCAGTTTTTGCATCGGTCTGCGCGAACTGATACGCGGAAGTCAGCAGGATCGAGATCGCTGCCGCCATCGCAAAACCTTCGGGCATCAGGTCTGGAACGCGGATCAACAACAACGCCGCGACAACCACGTAAT
Source organism: Anaerolineales bacterium (assembly GCA_016789025.1). GTDB lineage: Bacteria > Chloroflexota > Anaerolineae > Anaerolineales > Villigracilaceae > Defluviilinea. The sequence goes on along the minus strand of JAEURC010000068.1, from coordinate 7,285 downwards.
TCAAGTAGTCAATGATGTTGTCCATCAAGCCGCCATCCACTCCCTGGGCATATTCTTTCACATGAAATAAACGCGCCAACATCCCGTCGAAACCGTCCACGAGCATGGCGATGACGATGTACACGATGGCGAGTTTGAAATTCGATTCCCAGATCGCAAGCAGGGTTAGAAATCCCCACACCGCGCCAGTAGCGGTAAATAAGTGAACGCTCCATGCCAAAGTTTTACGAAGCCAAAGCGGAAGTCTCTCGAACATGCGTCACCTCAAAGAAAATAATACGAATCGTAGTAACGACTTCAGTCGTTCTTCTAAACGACTGAAGTCGTTACTACAAATCTTCGTCGTTTACTAATTATAAAAGAAAAGGCGCATCTTTCGATACGCCTTTCAAAATTATTTTGTGGGCGAGCGGGATGCCATCCCGCTCCACGAATTGTCTTATTTTTTGACTAACCCAACTTTGACCGTCTCGCCGTCAAACGAATCATCCACGTTGGATGCGCCGCTGGGCGGACTCCCAAATGTGAGACTTGACGCCAGCGTTTCAGCGGTGATGTACTCCCTGTGCGCCTCGATCGCGGACCTCAAGCCTGCCGAGGCTTCGACGAACAGTTCTATCCTGTCAGCCACGTCCAGGTCAGCACTCTTGCGGAGGTCTTGTACGCGCCGAACAAATTCACGCGCCAAGCCTTCCTGCACAAGTTCGGGAGTCAACTCGGTGACGAGCGCGGCGACGTACGCGCCATCTTCGGCGACAGCGAATCCTTCTTTTGCCTGCGCCTTGACTTCGACCTCTTCGGACAAAATTTCGTAGTCAACTCCTTCGAGGCTCACTTTCAGCGGCTCGCCAGACATCAACGTCTTCGCAACTTCTTCCGCGTTCATGGCGAGGATCGCTTTTTGCAGCGCGGGGAATTTGTTGCCGTATTTTTGTCCCAACTGCTTGGGGAGAGGCTTGACTGTATGGGATACAGCTTCCGTCGAAGCATCCAGCAGGCGGACTTTCTTCACGTTCAACTCGTCCGTAAACAAGTCGGCATAATTCTCGACGGCTTTGCGCTCGTTCGTGTTGCCGACCGAGAACGCGGCTTCTGCCAACGGCTGGCGGACTTTGCGATTCGCTTTCTGCCGCGCGGAATGTCCCAGCGAGACGAGTTTCATCACGGTCGCCATATCGCGGTTGAGCGACTCGTCAATCATCTCAGGCATCGCTTGGGGCCACTCAGCAAGATGCACAGACTCAGGCGCGGACTCGTCCACGGAGCGGACGAGGTTTTGATAAAGCTCGTCGGCGAGAAAAGGCATCGCGGGCGCGACCAGTTTCGAGAGGGTGACAAGAGCCGTGTACAACGTCGAGTAAGCGGCTTGCTTGTCCGAATCCGATTCGGATTTCCAGAAGCGGCGGCGCGAACGTCGCAGATACCACGTGGAAAGTTTCTCCACGAACGCTTCGACGGGACGCGTCGCGTTGGTCACGTCGTAGTTTTCGTACGCATCCGTCACATCGCGGACTAGCACATTCAATTCGGATAACAGCCAGCGATCCAGATCGCTCGTTGCTATCGGCATGGTGGTAACGGTAGGTTTGTCGAGATTCGCATACGTCACGAAGAACGAGTAGACGTTCCACAACGTGAGCGTGAAGTTGCGTATGACCTCGCCCACCAAGTCGGAAGAGAAGCGACGCTCTTGCCCTGGCGGAGTCGCCGTGTAGAGATACCAGCGGAAGGCGTCGGCGCCGTGAACATTCAGCACGTCCCAGGGCGCAACGATGTTGCCTTTGCTCTTCGACATCTTCTGCCCATCGCCGTCAAGGATCAAACCGAGGCACAGAACATTTTTGAACGACACTTTATCGAACAACAATGTGCTGATGGCGTGAAGCGAATAGAACCAGCCACGCGTTTGGTCAACTGCTTCGCAGATGTAATCAGCGGGGAATTGCGACTCAAATTTTTCTTTGTTCTCGAACGGATAGTGCCACTGCGCGACGGGCATCGAACCCGAGTCGAACCACACATCAATCAGATCGGGGACGCGGCTCATCTGTTTGCCGCATTCGGCGCAATCCCAGTGGACTTGGTCCACATACGGGCGATGGAGATCGAGTTCGCTCAAGTCCTTGCCAGCCTTTTCAGATAATTCCTTCACCGAGCCAACGCCTTCGCGATGTTTGTTCTCACACTCCCAGATCGGAAGCGGCGTGCCCCAATAACGCTCGCGGCTCAACGCCCAGTCAATATTATTGGAAAGCCAATTACCGAAGCGACCTTCGCGCGTGTGTTCGGGAACCCAATTGATGGTGTTATTCAACGCGACAAGTTTGTCGCGGAACGCGCTCGTGCGGATGTACCACGACTCGCGCGCGTAATACAACAGCGGAGTGCCGCATCGCCAACAGAACGGATACGTGTGTGTGTACTCGCCCGCTTTGAAGAGAAGTCCGCGCGCGCGCAGGTCTTCGATGATCATCGGGTCGGCGTCTTTGACGAACACTCCACGCCACGGCGTCACATCGGAGACAAACGTCCCATCGGGGAGAACGGTCATCAGGACAGGCAGGTTATGTTGCTTCGCCATGTCCATATCTTCCTGACCGAACGCGGGCGCGATGTGAACCAAGCCCGAGCCATCCTCTGTTGTGACGAAATCTCCCAGCACAACGTAATGCGCGGGCTTGTCGGGCGGGAGGAACGTGAACAGCGGATGATATTTCACATCCTTCAACTTCTTGCCTTTGAATGTGTCAACGACTTTTACTTCCTCTTCGCCGAACACTTTTTGCACAAGCGATTTGACGAGGATCAACTTTTCTTTTTTGCCGTCGTGATCGCGCTCGACCGTGACATATTCCTCTTCAGGGTGCGCGGCAACAGCGACGTTGGACGGAAGCGTCCATGGGGTCGTCGTCCACACGAGGAGCGACGTATCGGGCTTATCCACCAGCGGCATGCGCACAAAGACCGAAGGGTCGGTCGCTTCGTCGTAGCCGAGAGCAACTTCATGGTCCGAAAGAGGCGTGCCGCAGCGCGGGCAATACGGCACAACTTTGTATCCCTTGTAGAGCAGGTCTTTATCCCAGAAGTTTTTCAATATCCACCACACCGACTCGATGTAGTCGTTGGTATAGGTCACGTAGGCATCTTCAAGATCAACCCAAAACGCGATGCGGTCGGTGAGTTTCTCCCAATCTTGAATGTACGTGAACACGGATTTTTTGCACAGCTCGTTGAATTTATCTATGCCGTATTCTTCGATCTGTTGTTTGTTCTTGAAGCCGAGTTGCTTTTCCACTTCGATCTCGACGGGCAGACCGTGCGTGTCCCAGCCGCCGCGCCGTGAGACGTGAAATCCGCGCATGATCTTGTAGCGCGGGAACATATCTTTGAATGCGCGCGCCAGCACGTGATGTACGCCAGGCTTGCCATTTGCGGTTGGAGGACCCTCATAGAAAACATACTCGGGCGCGCCTTCGCGCTGTTCGGTCGTCTTCTTGAAAATATCGCGTTGTTTCCAAAATTTCATCATGGCTTCTTCCATCGAAGTCACGTTGAGTTTGGATGATACTGGCTTAAACATAATTTTCTCCATTCATTTTCCGTCATTGCGAGTGGCGCATCGCGCCACGAAGCAATCTCCGTCACCGTATTGGGGATTGCTTCGTCGGGTCTTCGACCCTCCTCGCAATGACGAGGTAGTGTTAAAACAAAAACTCTCATCTCTTTCCAGAGACGAGAGAATTCTCGCGGTACCACTCTGATTTCCCATCGAAGATAGGACACTCATCGGCGACAAACATCGCCCTGCTTTGATAACGGAGGATAACTCCGATTCGCTTACTCCCTTCGTCAGGCTCAAGGTTTCAGCGGAATGGCTCCGAGATGATCTTCGATTTGCTCGCTGATGTGGCTCACACCGCGCCCACACTCGCTGACAGACTCACAAACCTACTCTTCTCTTCACGGCCTTTAGTGCGCGAATTATGCCACAACAATAATTGAGCGTCAACGATTCGTGGAGCGGATTGGCAATCCGCTCTTTTTATTGGATAATCACACCTATGCCGACCCCCCCTCTCAAACTGGACTCGCCGCCTGAGGCTGGCTCCTCCCAAATCGTCAACGCTTCATATCTGACCCTCAGCCTGCCTCACCCACCCCAGCTTTTCTACCGTCACGGATGGCAATCCTGGTCCCTCGCCGCATGGACAGAGCCGACTCCGCTCCCCGTTCAACGCCCCGCGATTCTTCATCCCCTGCAAACCGACCCGCACTATGCGAACGACAAGTCGCCGCACAGTTCATGGGTCGGCGCGGTGGAGTTTGACGAAGATGACATCCTCCTGCTCGGTTCTCTCGGACTGGACGCGCATGTCTGGCTGAACGAGAATCAACTCGAAGGCGATGCCCTGCGACCAAAGGGAGTGTCGAAGGGTCAGCACGAAGCGGACGAGTGCGAGTGGTTCATCGCTCGCGGAAATGAAAAATCCGTTTTTGCCAAATACGCGGCGGAACTCGGCAAACGATTTGGTAAAAGATCGAGCAAGCCCTTGCCGCGCGTGTGGTGTTCATGGTACAGCCTATATACGGCGATTGACGAATCGATCCTCCATCGAATTTTCGACGACTTGAACGATCTTCCCTTCGACGTTTTGCAAGTGGACGATGGCTGGCAACTCTCCATCGGCGATTGGGAGGCGAACGAAAAATTTCCATCGGGCATGAACGCGCTGGCGGAAAAAATCAAATCCACGGGGCGGAAGGCAGGGCTGTGGCTCGCACCGTTGATCGCCGTCGAATCATCGCGCTTATTTCAGGAACATCCCGATTGGTTTCTGCGAAGTGAAAATGGAAAATTTGTCTCCGCTGGATTCAACTGGGGCGAACAACTCTACGCGCTGGATACTTCACATCCTGCGGTTCTCGAATGGCTTTCGGCGTTGATAAAACAAGTCCGCGCGTGGGGATTCGATTACCTGAAGCTGGATTTTCTCTACGCAGGCGCATTGCCAGGCAAACGCTTTATGGACTTGCCGCGCGAGGAAGCATATCGCGGAGCCTTGAAGATCATGCGCGATGCAATAGGCGCAGACGCGTACTTCCTCGCGTGTGGCGCTCCGATCATCCCTTCGCTCGGTTTATGCAACGCGCTCCGCGTTGGTCCCGATGTTTCAGATAAATGGGAAGACCCGCGCGACGCGACATTGTTATACAACTTCACAACGCCTGGTACGCGAAACGCGATCCGCACGTCCATCAATCGTTTGTGGCTTCAGCCGTTGGTCGCTGTTGACCCCGATGTGGCATATTTTATTGAACAGGAAAACGCGCTATCGTTGGAACAAAAACAACTTTTACAAGACCTCGCCCTGATCTGCAATTTCAAAGCGACATCCGACCTGCCGCAATGGATGACTTCCGCCGAACGAGAATCTCTGCGCGGATTTTTACAAGCCGCCCCGCAAGTAAAACAACTCAGCCGCGCCAAATTTCAACTGGACGACCGCATCGTGGATTTTTCGTCGGCGCTGGCATTGCCCAATCCCCCGCGCGGACTGACAAAACTCCCCGCCACTTTCCTCGGCTGGCTGGGGAATCGACCATTCGCATTGAACATGTTCCATCGACTGAACGAGTCGGCTTTTAGGAAAAAGAGGGGACGAGCGGAAATTGAATCGTCAAAATAACTCATCGCACAACGACATAAATGCCTGCCCTGAGTTTATCGAAGGGTCGTGTTACGAAAACAATTCATCCGTTTTTGCCGCCATGATGAAATCGTTCTTGTGCAAACCTTTTACTACATGCGTCCACCACTGGATGGTCACTCGTCCCCACTCAAGCACGATCAGGGGATGATGATCTTCCTCTTCGGCAATTGCCGCGACTTTGTTGGTGAAGTCCAATGATTGAGCGTAATTTTTGAAATTGAAAATGCGTTGTAGCCGCAAGATGCCATCTTGCGCCACGGTTTGCCATTCGGGGACTTGAGGGAGAAGTTCAGCGATCTCGGCATCGGTCAGGCTTAGGTCGCCGCCGCGGCAGGCGACGCATTTGAGTTTGGCTAGATTCATTCCAACGCCTTGAATAGATCATTAACATCTCCCACCGACGGCAGATGCACGCGCAACACTTTTCGCTTTGCTTCGATCAACGCTTCGTAATCGCCCGTCGCTTGTGCGCGGATAAGCGTGCCGAACGTTAAGCCTTCAGTAGGGATTGCAATATCTTTCTCAGCGTCAGCCGTGATCACTAAAAACAGCGCGTTCTTCGGTCCGCCTTTATGGAATTGACCCGTGGAATGTTGGAAGCGCGGACCGAATCCAGCGGTCACTGCGTTGCCAGTCTTGGCGCGGATGGCGACTCGCATTTTTTGTAAGACGACATTCATGTCGTCATTGCGAGGCAGATAAGCGTTGATCGCAACATAGCCGCCAGACTTGGCTTTCTTCAAAAATTTACTCAACACCACATCCAACGACGCGCCCGTCACGGCGGTCGGCGAATACACGCTCACGCCGTCTTTCTTCCACGCGGGCTTGCCCTCTTTCAATTTACCTTTCTTTTGATACTCGGCGATCTTCGCTTTCGTGATCTTCTTGCTCGACTCGACATTCGGCTGATCGAACGCGTTCACGCCCAAAATGGAACACGCGGTGACAGTGGCGATTTCCCAGCGGAAAATTTCCGCGCCGACATCGTAGAAAGTGGAAAGTGGAAATTGGATGACAGGATGACCTGCGTTGCGAAGTTTTGTCACGGCGTCATCATGCTCGCCTGTTTGACGCAGATACACAAAAATCCTGTCAGCGCCATACTCTTTCACATCGCCAATCGGTTCAAGTGGCACGGGCAGGATTCCTTTGCCGTTCTTGCCGCTGGACTCGGCGATAATCTGCTCGATCCAATTTGCGAATGGCGACAAAGGCGCGTCAGCCACGACGGTCAACTTGTCTCGCCCACCCAAAGCGGATTCGCCCAGTACGGCTCCGAGCGCCATGCCAGGGTTACGCGCCGCAGGGACATGTTCGCCGCATTGACTACGCATCCAATCGGCGCGGTCGAGGAGATGATTCAAGTCCACGCCGAGCAGCGCGGCAGGGACAAGCCCGAAGTCGGTCAATGCCGAGTAGCGTCCGCCGACGAATTCATCGGCGAGGAAAATTTTTCTGAATTTATTTTTTCGCGCCAATGCTTCAAGCGAGGTGTTGGGATCGGTGGTGGCGATGAAGTGCGAGCCGTCTTTCTTGCTTAACTTCCAGAAGTAGTTGAAATTCGCCATCAC
>JAEURC010000036.1 GCA_016789025.1 Anaerolineales bacterium | reverse complement strand
GGCTTCTGCCGCGCTGGGGTTGATCAGTTTGTGCGCGGCGATCATTCCGATCTGCGGCGGGATCGCGAGCGTGTTGGGCCTGGTCTTTGGCAGGATCAGCATGAAGGTTGAAAAGAGCCGCATGGCAACAGTAGGGATGGTATTATCCGCGTTGGGGTTGCTGATCACAGTGGTTTACTTTTTGTTTCTGTCTTTCTTCAGAGAATAATCCTCTTGCAAAAGGGCTTGTAGGGCGGGTTTTCAACCCGCCATCCACCAACCTTTTGAAAGACGTCAGGCTAAAAGCCTGACCTACGATTGACTTTTGCAAGATACCTAAAAAATTCATTTCAATTGAAAGATATAGGCTTGATATGGGGGAAGTTCAGCGAGAGGTCGGTAATCTGCGAATATGCCGTTGCGAATTGTTGGCGAAGACGCTTGCGTTGAATCCAAAAGAGATGCAAGCGACGGGGTTCCATTGGGCAGAATACTTTCGTTGAGAGTCAACGCGTAGTCTGTGATCGGCGCGTCTGTGAGGTTGACCAGCACTAGAATATTTTCTTCCCTGTTGCTTCGCAGAAAAGCATACACCCCCGTATCGCCCGTTTCAAGCAAAGTGATACTGCCGATCCGCAACGCGGAATGTTCCGCGCGGAGTTTCGTCAGCGCGCGATAGAGGCTCAAGAGCGAGTTCGGATCGCCCTCCTGCATCGCAACATTGACTTGCGGATATTCCGCATGAGGCGCGCGCCAAGGGATCCCAGTTGTGAAGCCCGAGTTTTCTTCCGCGTTCCATTGCATGGGCAGTCGAATGTCTTCGTCGGGCTTTTTGCCTTCCATACCGATCTCTTCGCCGTAATAAACGAACGGAGTCCCCGGCGACGTGAGCAAAAGAACGGCGGCGAGTTTTGCCTTTTGCTTATTTCCGTTGAACGCGCTCATCACGCGATTTTGATCGTGGTTGGTGAGAAAAGTTGCGTAGTTGCCGTCTGTGATGTCGCTGAGCGTGAATTTCCACGCGCTGGTGATGCCCGTGTTCGATTCACCGTTGACGCTGTTCAAGATCCCGCTGGCGAGTTCGAAGTTGAAGACTTGGTCGAACTGTTCTTCGTACGTGGTGGCGATGAACGCGCCCGCGCCATACACTTCGCCGACGGTGTACGCATCGGGTTCTTCGTTTTTATAGTATGCGTAAAAATCCTTGAACCATTCGTGCGTGGCGGGTGTGTTCTCGAGCTTGCCATCTTCTTCGATCAAATGCTTTGCCGCGTCCAATCGAAAACCGTCCACGCCAATATCGTTGAGCCAAAAACTTGTCATGCCGAGCATTTCTTTTGTCACATCGGGGTTCGTGTAGTTCAGGTCGGGCATGCAGTCGCAGAAATAACCGAAATAATATCCGCCGTTGCCTTGGCGCCATTGATTCCCCGCTTCGTTCGACCACACGTACCAGTCGCGGCGTTGTGAATCGGGTCCGCTGTTTGCATCCACGAAGAATGGATGCTGGCTGGATGTGTGGTTGAGGACAAGGTCAATAATGATGCGGATGTCGCGGTTGTGCGCCTCTGCCAGCAGATTCTTGAAGTCGTCCATGCTTCCGTATTCGGGATTCACATCGTAGTAGTCGGTCACATCGTAGCCGTGATACGAAGGCGATGGATTGATCGGCATAAGCCAAAGCGCGTTCACGCCGAGGCTTTGGATGTAATCCAATTTTTGGGTGATGCCGTTGAAGTCGCCGATGCCGTCTCCGTTGGAGTCGTAAAACGAGCGCACGAAGATCTCGTAGAAGACCGCGTTACGCCACCAGATGGTCGAGTCGGCTGGGGAAGGTGAGGCAGGTTGAGGGTCGGAAAGAGGCGAAGCGCATCCAAGTAGAATGGATGCGAGAGCGATCCAGAGGAAAAGTTTTTTCATATCCAGAAAAACATCTGGGCGATCTGTGTTGACCGCCCATTTGTCGGTTAGCCTTTTACGCCGCCCGAAGTTAATCCGCTGACGATCTGTTTTTGTAGCGCGATGTAGGTGATCGCCACCGGCAACGCGACGATGATCGCCATCGCCGCGAAGCGATTCCAGGGGATGCTGTTCGCGTATTGACCCGTCATGTTGTAAAGCGTCATCGAAAGTGTGTACGATTCGGGTTGCGTGAGGAAAAGCCAGGGCAACGCGAATTCCTGCCAGTGACCGATGAAGCCGAGGAAGAACGTGACGGCGAGTTGCGGCAATGCAAGCGGCAACACGATCTGGAAGAAGACCTGATTTGGGTCTGCGCCGTCTATTGCGGCGGCTTCTTCCAGTTCTTTCGGAATGGTGTCGAGATAACCTTTGAGATTCCAAACGGCGAACGGTAACGCGGTCGAGATCATTGCGATACCGACGCCGAGGAGCGAATCGCGCAGGTTGAACATTACCTTCCCCAAGCCCACCGCGCAGGATGCAAAGGGTGAAATGGCTATTGCGCCGCCGCAATCAGCAATGCGAAAACTATTCATCAAAAGATATAGAGGTGTTGAGAGACCGATGGCTGGCATGAGAAGTGGAACAAAGACCAGCACCATGAGCACAGATCGCAATTTGAATTTGAAACGCGAGAACGCGTACGCCGCAAGGACGGCGATCATCAGCGCCGCCAAGCCAACTCCGACGGAAAGCAGGAAGCTGTTCCGCAAAAGTTCGATGAAGGTGATCGGGTTGGCGGTGGGGCGGTCGATCACTTGTTTGTATGCCGCGAAAGAAATCTCTGTGGGGATCAATTCCAAACTGGCTGGGCGGGTCTCGCGTGAACTGAAAGAGAGTGTGACGATGTACATGATCGGGAACAACACTTCTGCCGCGATCACGAGACACAACACTTGTAATAGGATCTGACGCCACAGCGGAAGTTCGCGCCCGCCTACTTCGCGCGAGGTGTTCATGTTCAGGAAACGAACGATGGGGTTCTTAGTGGACTCTGTATGTGCGGTCATGTCAATCACTCCACGATGTTTTCTGTCGCTTTGGTCAGGCGGTTGGTGATCAGGAAGATGATCAATGCGACGAAGAATACGATCACCGAGAACGCCGCCGCGGCTCCGTACAGCCGGAGGTTTCTCACAAGATCGTAGGCGAATGTGACAAGGATCTCGGTGGAGCGCGCAGGTCCGCCGCCGGTCATGAAAAAGACAAAGCTAAAAAGATTGAATGAGGTTGTAAAGCCATAGATCGTGGCGGGGATCATTGCGGGGCGCAGAAGCGGAACCGTGATATTCATGAATTGTTGATAGGCAGATGCGCCGTCAATGGATGCCGCTTCGTATAGGTCTTTGGGAATGCTTTGAAGCGCGCCGGTTGCCACTAACGTCATGAAGGGCCAGCCAAGCCAGAAGTTGGCGATCATCATCGCGTAGTAAGCGAGGGTGAGCGGTCCGTTTGGAAGGAGCCATGCGATGGGAGGCGTAAAATCCTCCAGCCAGCGAATGCGGACCGGGTCAATGGAGCCGAATAGCATGGCGGCGCTGGTGAGGAATTGATTCATCGCGCCGTATTGTTCGTCAAAGATGTTGCGCCACACCGTAGCCACAACCAATGGAGGGATAACGACCGGCAGAATATAAAGAGAACGATAAATGCGCTTCATCCACAAGCCGGGGGTGTTGAGCAGGACGGCGATGACGATTCCCGCAGGCACATGGAGGGCAACATTTGTGATCGCCCACCATAAGTTATACGTAAGCACGCGGAAGAAATCAAAGTTTTGAACGGGGAGTCCGCCGGCGAGAATGTCTACGTAATTTTGAACCCCCACTTGGTTCAGTTTTTCGGAGGCAAGTCCGCGAAGGAGATCTTTTGTTTGGAAATCGGTGAAGGATACGACGACCTGATAGATCAACGGATAAAAAGTGATCACAGCCATCACGAGGAACGCCGGAACAAGATACATATACGGCGTGACCGTTTTGCGAAAGTCTGACTTTTTCTTTGCTCGTTCGATCATACTGGTAGATGCCATCGTCGTTTCTCCTCAACAATTCAATACGAAAGTGAGCAGGGAAATTTCCCTGCTCACTTTCATTACTATCAAATCGACTTACTTGTTCGCGTTGGTTGTGGCTTCAGCAACCCAGTCCGCCGCGGGAACGCCGGCTTCAAAGACCTGGTCGGTGCCGCAGAAGTTGGACCAATAGTTGCCCAATTGAGGAACCTGCGGGCGAACGTACGCCGTCTCGAACGCATCGAGCAAACCTTGGATGAGAGGATCGGTCACTTCGACCGTAGTGTTGGCAGGGACGTGACCCGCCTCATTCATCATGGCGGTTTGGGCATCCTTACCTGTGAGGTACAACGCCACTTCAAGCGCCGATTCAAGATTGGTGCTGTTCGGGTTGAAGTAAAAACCGTCTACGCCGAGGAGGGGGGTTGCCGCGCCGCCAGGTCCAGCGGGAAGCGGGGCTACGCCGAGTTTGTCACCGAGCGCTTTGCGGTAATCGCCCATCGCCCAGTTGCCGTTGGTGATGATCGCCATGTTTCCTTCAGTGAACGGAGCGAGACCATCGCCATCATTCTTGGGCCAGCCGTTGGCGACCGAGATCTGATACAGATCGTTGAGGTATGACATTGCATCCGCAACGCCGCCTTGATCCGCAACCACTTTCCAGCTATCGTCGAAGACTTTTCCGCCGAACGAGCCGAAGAAGCCGTAGTGGTGGTAACAGCCGTAACTGAGAGAGACCGGCGTGCCGGCTTCCATCAGCGCCTTCAGTTCGTCAGTCGTCGCGGGAGGCGTAGCGACCAAATCCTTGTTGTACCAAAGCGCGACAGCCTTCAACGATTCGGGAATGCCGTACAGTTTGCCTTCCACGCTCATGCCGTCAACGGCTAAAGCGCCGTAATCGCCGAGTTTGCCGTTGGCAAGTTCGGTGATGTCGGCAAGTAAACCAGCGCGGGCATCATCGCCGAGTGAATCGTTCGGGGCAATGAACATGTCTGGTCCGCCGCCGGAAGCAACATCGGTGCGATATTTGTTGTAAATATCGTTGAACGGAACCTGTAACACGTTGATGGTTACGTTCGGCATATCTTCCTTGGCTTGTTCGAGGATGGCGGTCAACGCCACTTCTTCAGCCGAGCCGGTGCCGTAGGCGTGCCAGAAAGTCACCTCGCCGGTGGCTGTCGAGCCGCTTCCGCCGCCGCAGGCGGTCAGGATGAATGCTGAGATCAGGATCAGGCTGATCAGCAAATTGAATTTGTTCTTCATTACTTCTTCTCCTTATTTGTATTGGTTCGGATTTTATCACTTCTCAAATGGGAAAATTGTTGTTCGAGTTTTTACATCACCTCCTTCTATTGTGAATTTACTTCCAGAGATTCTTCAGCGTGTGCATGTTCATTTGCCGAATAATTTCGTTGTTCCACCGCAATGTGAACGGCTACATTGATCGCCTGGACGGTCGCGCCGATCAAGATAGAACGGCGGCCCAGCATGGCTGTCGTGATGCGAACGCTTTGCTCCGATGCGCGCATTGCGCGTTCGCGTACAGCGTCGCGGATCGAGGTGGTCAAAATATCTCCCGCTTCCGCCACCCCGCCGCCGATGATGATGATACTGGGGTTAAAGAGATTCACTAAACTTGCAACTGCCACGCCAATATGTGTGCCTGCGCGGCTCAAAATTTCTTGCGCGTGCAGGTCGCCTCGCCGCGCGGCATTTGCAACTTCTCGCGCATTGAGCTTTTCAGGCGGGAGGTCTGCGAGCATGGTTCTTTTTCCGGATCGAACGATGGCTTGCGCCTCTTTTGCGATCGCGTGTCCACCGGCGAACACTTCAAGACAGCCGTGGTTTCCGCAATTACATAAGGGTCCGTTTTCTTCAATGGTGATATGCCCGATCTCGCCAGCCGCGCCGGTAGTTCCCCCGTAGATCTGTTTGTTGAGCATGAGTCCTGCGCCGATACCGCTTCCCACCTTGATGTATGCAATATTATTTTCGCCGCGCCCCGCGCCGTATGCCCATTCGCCCAATGCTCCCAATTCCGCGTCGTTGTTCAATGTTACCGGGCACTCCCATATTTTCTCGAGAGTAGCGCGGATCGGGAAACGATCCCATCCGGGCATGATCGGCGGTGAAACCACCATGCCCGCCTCCGTATTTACGGGTCCCGGTACTCCGATGCCGACCCCTGCAAGATCTGATTTTGTAAGCCCCTGCGAATCCAATAATCGCATCAAGTGATCGTTGATTATCTTGATGCAGGTTGAAGGATGCTCCTTGATATCGAAGGGAAATTCAACCTCTTGGAGGATTCGCCCTGTGAAATCGGCGATGGCGATCGAGCAGTGAGTGGCTCCGATATCTACCCCGCCAACCACGCCGATTTGTGGATTGATCTCTAATATGACAGGTGGTCGTCCGCTTGGGGCAGAGCGGACCTCTGCTTCCTGAATAACCCCCGAACTTAGCAAATCGTTCACGATCAGACTGATCGCCGCGCGCGTCAACCCCATTTTGTCTGCCAAATCGGTACGCGACAAACCACCCCCCGCGAACCGGATCAGATCCAGCGCAGCGTGTTTGTTGAAACCCTTGACATTCTGTTCGGTGGGAAGCCAGTAAAATGTGCTCAAGTTTTGCTCGTCCGGTGTTTTTCTCTAGGAATTCTCTGCAATATTACCTCGGGTCATCCATTTTTTCAAGTGTTTTAACAAAATACATGTTTTTCAACAGTTCTATCTAATGGCAAAAAAACAGCCCGCGCCTTGCGTGGGCTGTCTTTTGGGGTTGCTTAGGTTCTTTTGGCTGAGCTAGCGAATTGCCTGCTCGGTCATTGCGTCAAAAATGTGGAAATTATCCATGTCGAACGCAACTGTCGCCTGCTGACCCACACGCGATTTCGAGCGTGGATCGACGCGCGCGACGAACGTATTCTGTCCGCTCATCAAGTAAAGGAATATTTCGTTGCCCATCAACTCGGTCACGTCCACTTTCACATTGACCTTTTCTGAATCGATGTTGGCTGGCACAAAATCGGCATCGTGAATGTTTTCAGGACGAATGCCGAAAATGACATCCTTGCCGGCGTGGTTTTCGTATACTTTTGACCTTGAAGGGGGAATTGCTACTGAAAAATCGCCCGTATCCACCAGCAATTTATCTCCATCTTTGCGCAATCTGCCGCGGAAGAAGTTCATGGCGGGCGAGCCGATAAAACCAGCCACAAAAAGATTATTCGGGAGATCATACAAGTTTTGCGGCGTGTCCAGTTGCTGCAACACACCTTTGTTGATGACCGCGATACGCGTCGCCATCGTCATGGCTTCGGTTTGATCGTGAGTCACATAGATGAAGGTGGTTTGCAACCGCTGATGAAGTTTGCTGATCTCAGAGCGCATCTGCACGCGCAATTTGGCATCGAGGTTCGACAGCGGCTCGTCGAACAAGAAGACCTTCGGCTCGCGCACGATGGCGCGCCCAACCGCCACGCGCTGGCGCTGTCCGCCTGAAAGTTGACGCGGCTTGCGCTCGAGTAGATCTTGAATGCCGAGGATATCGGCAGCTTCACCGACGCGGCGCTTGATCTCATCCTTCGAGAATTTTCGCAGCTTCAAACCGAACGCCATATTATCGTACACCGAAAGGTGCGGGTACAGCGCGTACGACTGAAAGACCATGGCAATATCGCGGTCTTTCGGGGCGACATCGTTCACCACGCGGTCGCCGATCAAAATCTCGCCGCCCGTGATTTCCTCCAACCCAGCCAGCGAGCGCAGGGCGGTGGTCTTCCCGCATCCTGACGGACCAACCAACACAAGGAATTCCTTGTCCTCGATGTGAATGTTCAAGTCATTCACAGCGGTCACATCGCCATACTTTTTGAACACGTGATCGAACGTTACGCTTGCCATGAGTCTTTCCTCCGTTTCGTGGGAATATAGTGATTGCATTATACACCCACAATTTTTATTTGGATGAAGAACCCGCCCTTCGATGAACTCAGGACATCGCTTCGCCCGACAGGCAGGCTTGACTCTGCCGCTCAACTTTATCCACCCTTCAACGCGTGGCGCGGGATGCCATCCCGCGCTGCTTCATTTATTTACCAACCACACGCCCAAAAGGATGACTCCTCCGCCAACCAGCGACGCGGGCGTGATCGCCTCGCCCAGCACAAAGAACGCGACGATCATTGCGATGAGCGGCTCGATGTACAAAAACGCGCCGGTGCTTGCGGTGGTCAGCGTTTGTAGCGCGTCATACCATGCGATGTATGCCAACCCCGAACAGAAGACTCCAAGAAAAGTGACCCCGAGCCAGCCGTTGAAAGTTAACGCGGGAACTTCCGTGTATAAGCCGTTCGCAATAAATAGCGCGGACGTGAACAGCCAGCCAAACAGCATCATGTAAAAAACGAACAGGCTCGCGGATATCGTTTTCAATCCGCGACGCGAGAGGACCGATACGACCGCCCAGTTGATCGCGCTGACGAGGATGAGCGAGTCGCCCGGCGCGCCAAACTTCCCAATCGAGATCGAGCCGAGGTCTCCATCCGAAACGACAAGCAGAACGCCGAAGAATGCCAGCGCGATGCCGAAAATCTTGACGGGCGATAATCCTTCTTTGAGAATCAACCAGCCGAGAAGCGCCATGAAGACCGGGGTCGTCGCCACGATCCACGCGGTTGTGCCAGCCTCCGAGGTTTGCAAACCGTTCGATTGCAGCCATTGATGAAACGTGATTCCCAAAAAGCCGAGCAATGCAAAATAGCCCCATTCGTTTTTCTTCGGCATGGAAAATTGTTTGCGTAACGCAACCGCCGCGCCCAACACAAGCAAGCCCATCCCAAAGCGGAGCCATACGATGGTGATCGGGGAGACATCGTTCAGTGCAACTTTTGTCGCAATGAAAGACGCGCCCCAGACAGTGGCGGCAAAAGTTGCTTCGAGATAGGGGAGCAGGTTCGATTTTGTCATAGCCGCTATTGGTTTCGTCAATTACTTTACTCTTGCCTTAATTGACGGGCATACAATTTTAATTCGATATCGTCCGCAGACAGCCTGATCATCTTTTCGTATGCGAGGCCGATACGTTCGAGCACGCGGATCGAGCCTGAGTTCTTCGGGTCTACAATGGCGACGATGCGTGTAAGCCCGAGCGTCTCTTGGGCAAACTCAACGACTCGCCGAGCCGCCTCTACGGCAAAGCCGCGCGACCAGAATTGCGGCAGGAACGCGTACCCGATGTCCACATCCTCCAGCGTCTCGCGTTTGATCAACCCGCACATGCCCATCATTTTGCCGGTCTCTTTCGAAACCACCGCCAGTAGACCGAATCCGTTTTTAGCGTAACTGGCGATTGGACCGCGTTCGAGATATCCCTCCGCGTCGAAAACGCTTCGAACGCCGCGATCGCCGATATTTTGGATGAACGACGGTTCGTTTAGCAACTTGAGAATGAATTCGGCATCCGCTACAGTGAATTCTCTCAGGATCACTCTCTCGGTTTCTAGCGTGGTCATGATTCTTTCCCTTTTTTTCTTTCGAGGGCTTCCGTGTAATCGCTGTAACCGCCGGTGTATTCAGCGATGCGCGCATCTTTCAACTCAAAGATGCGGTTGACGGTTCGGTCGAGAAAATAACGGTCATGCGAAATGACAAGAACTGTCCCGTTGAAATCGTTGAGCGCGTTCTCCAACACTTCGGCGGAGGCGATATCGAGATTGTTCGTCGGTTCATCCAGCAACAGGAAATTGGCTCCCGAGAGGACGAGTAACGCCAACTGAAGCCGACTCCGCTCGCCGCCCGAGAGCGAGCCGACCCTTTGAGTCGCTTGACGATAGGTGAACAGGTAGCGGGTCAGGAATGAGACGGCGCGTCCTTCGCTCATGTTGCCGCCGAGTCGCACCGCATCCAAAACGGATTGATCGAAGTCCAGCGTTTCATGCTCCTGCGCGTAATATCCGATCTTCACGCTCGGACCGATCTTGATCTCGCCGCTGGTCGGAGTTTCCTTTCCGAGGATCAATCGCAGCGCCACAGACTTGCCCGCGCCGTTCGCGCCGATCAACCCCACGCGCTCGCCGTGCCGAATGAGGAAGTTGAGATCATTCAAAATATTTTCCGCGCTGAGCGGAGCGGCGCGTGATGTTTGCGCCGCGAAGTCGAAGCGGGGAGATGCTGGAGGGCTGGGGTGAGGAAGAAAACTTTTGCTCACCTCCACAAACTCCAATACCTGATTCGACCCGCGCCAGCCGTTGAGTTCCAGATCCATTTTGCGGCGTTCGGTTACGGGCTTTTCGATCTTATCCATCTTATCGAGCCGCTTCTGCATGGATCGCGCTTTGATCGCCATCTTCTCATTGTCGTAGACCTTTGCCCACATGGCAAACCGTTTGATGGCGGTTTCCAGCCGCCCGATCTCGCGCTGCTGGACTCGAAACAACTCCTCCTGCCGTGCGAGTCGTTCTTCTTTGTCCACGATGTATTCGGTGTAATTTCCCGTGAATGTTGTGATCTTTCCATCTTCGATCTCGGCAATGTGACTCGCAGCCGCGTCGAGAATGTAACGATCATGTGAAATGATGACGACTGCGCCGTCGTAGTCGTTGATCAGTTTTTCAAGGAACGCTTTACCGGGCATATCGAGATGATTATCAGGCTCGTCCAACAACAGCACAGACGGTTTCGCCAACATCAGCCGCGCCAGCCCGATCAACTTTTTCTGCCCTCCGCTCAGCGCATGGACGGGTTTCTCGAAATCCGATTCTGGCAAGCCAAGTCCGCGCAATATCTCGCGGACGCGCGATTCGTAATTCGCGCCGCCGAGCGATTCGAATTCTTCGAGCAGTTTGTGTTGCTCGTCGAGCGCGCGTTCCAATTTTTTGGAATCGCCATACACTTCGGGGTCGGCAAGTTTTGATTCGACTCGATGCAGTTCCGCTTCCACCTCCGCCACGCGCGGATTCCCCTCCAGCGCGAGCGAGATCGCCGTTCGATTCGGTTCAAATTCGGGATGTTGAGGCAGGTAGCCGACTGTCACGCCCTTCGCGCGGATGACCGTTCCGCCTTTTTCGGGCGCATGTTCGCCGACGATCAACTTCAACAGCGACGATTTTCCCGCGCCGTTCGGTCCGATCAACCCGATCTTCTGGTCGTGTTGGATCTCCCAACTCAGGTCGCGGAAGATGACATGTGAGCCGAGGATGAGGGTGGCGTTTGAAATTGTGATCGAGATCATGGTTGCTCCAAATTATATCGTTCAGACCTCACAGGTCTGTGAGACCTGTGAGGTCTCTGATGAAATTAAATAAAAATGCCGTGACGCTAGCGCCACGGCGAAAGGATGAAAAATCCGTTCAGGCAATAGGCGCGATTCGAGGAGGTGGAGTTGACACAAATCCACGCACACCGATGCAGAGGAAGGCGCTGCCTGACTTTTCGTATCGCATGGCGCGGATTATAACATTCCCTGCTCAAATTACGAACATTCTGATACAATACCGCCCGCACGTCCTGAAATTCGGAAGGCTCTCGAAAGCCCTCGCTCATCACAGGCTGGGGCTTTTTTGTCGGCAGTTACCAAACCATTTACTAATTACCACTTACCAATCTCCAGTCTCTAATCTCTAGTCTCCAATTCTCTAATTCTCTCGAAAGTAGTTCTCCTCCTATGCTCACCACCCGAACCGATCTAAGAAATATCGCCATCATCGCCCACGTTGACCACGGCAAGACCACCCTCGTGGACGGACTCTTGCGTCAGTCACATACCTTCCGCGACAACCAGCATGTGGAAGAACGCGTCATGGATTCCAACGATCTCGAACGTGAGCGCGGTATCACCATCCTTGCCAAGAACACCGCCATCACGCTCAACGATCCCAAGACCGGCAAGCCCATCAAGATCAACATCGTGGATACGCCCGGTCATGCGGATTTCGGCGGCGAGGTCGAGCGCGTGATGAATATGGTGGACGGCGTCCTGCTCCTCGTGGATGCGGCGGAAGGTCCCATGCCGCAGACGCGCTTCGTGCTCAAGAAAGCGCTTCAAATGGGACACAAAGCCGTGGTCGTCATCAACAAAGTGGATCGCAAAGATGCCGAACCGGAACGCGTCCTCAACGAGACGTTCGACCTGTTCATCGAACTCGGCGCATCCGACGAGCAGGCGGAATTCCCCGTAGTCTACGCCATCGGGATCGACCAACGCGCCGGGCTGACCACTGAACTTGGTCCCGACCTTCAACCTTTATTCGACGTGATTTTGAATCACATCCCCGCCCCCAAAGTGGACGCGGACGCGCCCTTGCAAATGCTCGTCACCACCCTGGGCTACGACGACTATCGCGGCGTGACCGCAGTGGGCAGAATTTTTTCCGGCACAATCAAAGCCGGCCAACGGCTTGCGCGATTAACGATGGATGGAAGAAATTTACCCGAATCGGCGAAATACCTTTACACATTCCAGGGTTTGAACAAGATCGAGATCGAAGCCGCCAATGCCGGGGATATTGTTTCGCTGGCAGGCTTGGAGGAGATCGCCATTGGCGAAACTCTCGCCGACCCAGCCAACCCCATTGCCTTGCCGACGATCAAAGTGGAGGAGCCAACCGTCCGCATGACGTTTGGCGTGAATACCTCGCCGTTCACCGGTCAGGAAGGCACGTGGAGCACCTCTCGCAAACTGCGCGAGCGTTTATTTGAAGAACTGCGCACGAACGTATCCCTGCGCGTGGAAGAAACCGATTCGGCTGAAAACTTTTTGGTCTCGGGCCGCGGCGAATTACATCTTGGCATTCTCATCGAAACGATGCGGCGCGAAGGGTATGAGTTCCAAGTTTCGCGCCCGGAAGTGATCTTCCACAAAGCGGACGATGGTATGTTGCTCGAACCGTTCGAGGAAGTGCACATCGAGACCAGCAACGAAACGGTTGGGGCGGTGGTGGAAATGCTGGGAAGCCGGCGAGCCAAAATGATGGAAATGCACGACGCGGGTCAGGGCATGACGCGCATGGTCTACATCGCGCCCACACGCGGCTTGCTTGGTTTTCGTTATCAATTCCTCACCTCCACGCGCGGCGCGGGCGTGATGCACAGCATCTTCCACGGGTACGATGAAATGGCGGGAGCGATGTCCACGCGGCAAACAGGCTCACTCGTCGCATGGGAGGCGGGCGATTCCACGGCGTACGCGCTGAAGAATGCCGAAGAACGCGGCACGTTATTTATCGGTCCCGGCGTTTCGGTTTACGAAGGCATGGTGGTGGGTGAGAACACGCGCGGGCAGGATATGCCGATCAACGTGTGCAAGAAAAAACATCTTACCAACATCCGCTCGGCTGGCGCGGATATGGAGATCCGCCTGACGCCGCCGCGCCGTATGTCGCTGGATGAGGCGGTGGAATATTTGTCCGACGATGAACTGCTCGAAGTCACGCCTGAGTCGTATCGCATCCGCAAGAGGATTCTCAATACTGATGATCGCGGTAAACAGACGAAGAAGATGAAAGAGGCGTTGGGAGAGGAGTAACGTTTCTCCAATCTCATAGAATCGAACAGGTCTCGTGAATTGCTCACGAGACCTGTTTTCTTATCGCATGTTTAACAACCGAAGGCGCTAGTGGAATCGGTTTCGATTCCTGTTGCGTTATATGCTTCGATGCGGTAACTCACTGTCTGCCCGGAGTCCACTGCGGACTTGTCCACGTACGAGGTGGTGTTCGCTGGGAGGTCGGCAATCAACTCCCCGTTGCGATAGAGGCGGAAGCCGGTCTCGTTGTCCGATTTGTCTGACCATGTCAGCGTCACAGTGAGTTCGGCGCTGACCCCGTTGAATTCACAAGAATAATCCCAACTTTGAAACGACGGCGCATTGGGTGGCGGCTTTGTGGCTGTGGGCGGCGGCGTGACGCTCGGCACAACCCAGTAACTGCCGCTTACTTCGACGAACTCGCCCCACAACCAGCATTGGCCCGTTGGGCTGTCGGGCGATTTGACCAGCCAGTAATTTGTGACGCCATAATTGCCGACGATCTCCAGTTTGGCGTTGGGCAAATAGGTGAATACCACTGCGTAGTCTTGACCAGGTCCAGCGCGGCAATTCGTCTGTTCTTTCACAACGAGCATCGGCACGGAATATGTTGGCGTGATGGTTGCCGTCGGCGCGTTTGGATTTGTTGTGCTTGTTAGACTTGGTATCGGCGAAAATGTGGCGGTGATGGGAACGTCCGCGCCGTTTTGGAGACCCTCCATGAGCGCGGTTTGAAGCTCCGGTGGCATTTGGTTTTCATCCGAAGGCGGTTGAGCGTTGGGCAAATTGCAAGCAAGTATCGCCGCGATCACCGCGAAAGATGCGATTGCAATTTTGGCTTTGTATCTCATCTAATTTTCAAGTGCGCGCGCCCGCCCACACGGAAATATTTCACGCGTCCCTTTTCATCGCGGATGATGTCGGCGAGCGCGCCGTTGTAGGGTTCGTCCAAGCCGATGAGGTTGTCTTTGTCGTAAAACGCAAATCGCATTGGCGGCAAAGCGGGACCTGGAGGCACATCGGGTGTGGGGAATCCACCAAGCGGGATGTGATGATAGATGAGATGTTTACCTTTGGTCGTGATGTCGAAACATTCGGTGCCGATCTTGTATCGCCCGACGAATTCTTTTCCGTCCTGCGGATTTTTCATCGGCTTCGGCGATTTGAGTTTGATGCCGAAGTAAAGATCGAGCGCCCAGCCAAACGTTTGCGCGGTGATCACGCCGCCCTCGTCACTGTTGGTGAGGACGGCGAGCGCGAAATCTTTTTCGGGGATGTAAAAGAAATACGCCTGTTGACCATTCGTCGCGCCGCCGTGCGCGTACACGGTGAGAACATCGGCATAGCGGATGAACCACGTGATGCCCATGTCGCCGCGTCCGCCCGCGCTGACTTGTTTGACGCGCATCGCTTTGAGACTTTTGCGGGTGACGATTCTGTTGCCGCTGCCCATGTGGAAGCGCGCGTACTTCAGCAAGTCTTTGACCGTGCTGACGACTCCTCCCACGCCGTTGCCTGCTCTGCCAATCGCCCACGGACGCGCCACCTCAACCTTGCCCTTCACTTTTTGGTGACCCACCACGAAGCGATGCGTGAAGAGGATGTCACTCGGATAGAGAAACGACATGTTCAACCCAAGCGGGTCGAGCAACATTTCCTGCAAAGCCTGTTCATAAGATTTTTTCGTCACCACTTCGATCACGCGCGAGGCAACGTTAAATCCCGTGTTGTTATACGACCAGATTTTTCCCAACGGTTGAATTTGCGGGAGGTGCGCGATGTCTTTCACCATTTTGTCGAGCGCGTCGTTGCCATCGCCGAAACTGTTGAAGTAATCGCCGACCCATCCGCCCGTGTGGGTGAGCAGGTGACGGATGGTGACTTTCTTCGCCACGCTTTCATCCTTCAGTTTGAAATCTTTGAGATACTTCCGCACAGGCGCGTCGAGATTCACTTTTCCCTGCTCCGCGAGAATCATCAACAACGTGGCGGTGAACGTTTTGCTGATCGAGCCGATTTGCATCAACGTGTCAGAATTGACAGGCAAAGGATTTTCAACGCTCGTGACGCCGAAACCAGCCGTCCATTCTTTGCCTTTGTGATAAATGCCGATGGCGACGCCGGGGACATGGAGTCGCTTCATTTCTTTTTGAATGCGCGTGGAAATGGTCTTGAAGTTTGCGTTGGGGGAAGTTGTTGTTTTCATAAGCCTGTTTATAAACGGAGGTCACGCTTCAAGCGTGACCTCCAATGTTATTCTCCTGTCCCTTCCATCCAAGTGGATTGGTATTCGGGCTTCTCGAATTCGAGCGCATCTTTGGTGAGACTTAATGGGTAAAACGTGTCCACCATCACGGCTAATTCTTTCGTTTCCTTTGCTCCAATGGAGGCTTCGGTCATGCCGGGTTGCGGACCGTGAGCCAAGCCGTAGGGGTGCATGGAAATGTCACAGCGGTCAATGCCTTTGCGCGACATGAAGTTGCCTTCCGCGTAGTAGATCACCTCGTCCGAGTTGACGTTCGAGTGATTGTACGGCGCGGGGATGGCGAGAGGGTGATAGTCGAAGAGGCGCGGGACGAACGAACACACGACGAAGTTATGCCCGTCGAAAGTTTGATGCGCGGGCGGCGGCTGGTGGACTCGTCCCGTGATCGGCTCGAAGTCCTCGATGTTGAAGATCCACGGGTAGAGATAACCGTCCCAGCCGACAACGTCGAAGGGGTGAAAATCCAAAATGTGTTTCGATAAGCGGTCTCGCACTTTCACGCGGACTTCGAATTCGCCGCGTTCGGTGTGTGTTTCCAATTCTTCGGGCGTGCGGATGTCGCGCTCGCAATACGGCGCGTGTTCGAGCATCTGACCAAAGTTGTTGCGGTATCGTTTCGGCGGCTCGATCTGCGACGGGTTCTCGATGGTGAAGAAGCGCGCTTCGCTCCCGTCAATGTGCATTTGCCACGTGGTTCCGAAGGGAATCACGATGTAATCACCTTTGCGGAATTTGAGATTCCCGAACTGAGATTTCAACACGCCACTGCCTTCATGCACCCACCACGTTTCGTATGCCTGCGCGTTGCGATAAAAATAATCCATGCTTTTCGACGCGCGCGCCACGCCGAGGATGACATCCTTGTTCGCCAGAAGTGGAATCCGCGCGGAGACTGCATCGCCGCCGAGGGGCGCATCCGCTGTTTTGAAGGCGCGGTGACGGATCGGACCGAACTCGACCGTTTCAGGCAGGCGCGAGCCGAGGTCTTCGGTGTGTTTGACGCGCGGCGGGATGAAGTTGTGATAGAGGATGGATTGAAGCGATGAGAATCCCTCCAAGCCCATCAATTCTTCACGATATAGTTCGCCGTTCGGTTTTCTAAATTGCGTGTGCCGCTTGTGCGGGATTCGTCCGAGTTTTTGATAGAAAGGCATGGTGTACTCCGTGTTTCGTATTGCGTATTCGACGATCTTTCGGCAGTTCAACTGCCGAAAGATCATAGCGATTTCGTTCTGTCCGCAGTTGAGCTGCGGAAAGAATGGGTGTGGGCAACTCTCCTAAGGCGAGATCGTTATAGATTGGATCAAGGCGTCTAAGGAAGAAAGAACCGGCGTGAACGAAGATGGGTCCGCCGCGTTGAGTTTATCCGCAACCGCCAGGTAATACGCATCCATTTCACCCGGGGCGGCGGAGGCGTAATCGGGGAAATTGATCCCGTCTGCCGAAGGGTTATCCGCTGTGGATTGAAGCGGAGACACAACCGGCAGGATCGCGATCACATAATATTTGCCGTCGCTGGTGAGGCCTTGATAGTGGTAGATCTGTCCGGTGCGAATGATCGGACCGGGGAATTGCGAAAAGTGCGAGATCATGCGAAGGCCCGAGCCGCTTTGGAAGTTTAGTCTCGCGCCGTTGGCAACCATATCTTGACCGGCATTGAAGAATGGTACGCCCGGAGCCGAATCGAGATCGATCGGCGCGGAAGGGCTGGCGAGCAACGCCTGCAACTCCGGGATGCTCAGGCTCGCGCCCGGACTGACCTCCGCAAATGCTTGCGTTGGGAATACGTAAATGGTTGGCTGGATGGGATGGTTTGGGTCTGCTCCGTTATAACCGGTCAGCGTAAAAACTATATGCTCAGGAGCCATTACCCATGGGGCGGTATCGCCGCCGACTGCCGGCTCAAGGATCGGTGTTGCGCCGCTGGCGAGCCCGTTGGGGATGACGAACGATACGTTATTGAAGGAGACTTCCACTCCAGCAGGCGCTTCGGCGGTGTAGGCTTGAAGTGTGGCCGCAACGACCGTTTCGAGTTGTTCTGGATTTTGCGTGGGCGCGCTTGCGGTTCCGCACGCAGTTAAACCAAGCGCCAACAAAATTGTCGCGCATACAAATGGTTTGAGTGAGTTCAATGAATTATCCTTTTGCGCCGACAGTGTTTCGTAACAAACCGATGCGCTCAACTTCCAATTCAACTACATCGCCCTCGTTCAACCACGGACCTTGGAACTTCGTCAGCTCAAGCAAACAACCCGTGCCGACAGTTCCCGAGCCGATCACGTCGCCAGGATTCAGCATGACCGAATCGGATGCGCGGGCGATGATCTCGCCGAACGACCAGTGCATATCTTTCCAATTGCCTCGGGATAATTCCTTGCCGTTGACTCGCGCGACCATTTCGAGATCGTACACGCCCGCGCGTCCCGTTGACTTATCGGCAAGCGCTTCATGCGTGACGATGACTGGTCCAAACGCGGAAGCGAAGTCCTTGCCTTTAGCGGGACCGAGTCCCACGACCATTTCCTTGCGTTGCACGTCTCGCGCAGACCAATCGTTGAAGATGGTGTAACCGAAGATGTGCTTCTCTGCGTCTTCGGCTTTGATGTTCATCCCGCCTTTGCCGATGATCGCGGCGATTTCCAACTCGTAATCCATCGCGTTCGTGTAATGCGGATACGGAATCGTATCGTCGTGACCGAACGCCGTGTTGGGATTCGTGAAATAGAAAACGGGGAACTGATACCACTCCTCGGGAACTTCGCGTCCGCGATTTTTATTCGCAGTCTTCACATGTTGCTCGAAGGCGTATCCGTCGCGTAACGTGTTTGGCTTCAATGGCGAAAGGAATTTCACTTCATCGAAAGCAAGCGATTCCTTCGCGGCTTTTTTCGATGCGGCTCCCGCTCCCGCGGCGATGACCGCGAGCATATCGGGGTAGGGCAGGGTGTGGACGCGGTCGTCCACGACGAGGGCAGGCTGAGTTGTGGCGCGAAGCGTTGATACGGTTGCAAATTTCATTGTGTATGGTTCCATTTCAAAAGTTGAAGGTCGCAGGTCGTTGACTTTCGACCTTTGACCTTCAACTATCAACTAGAGGTTGCCTCGTCGTTCCTGTTCCACTTCAATTGACTCGAACAGCGCTTTGAAGTTGCCTTTGCCGAATCCCTTCGCGCCGTGACGTTGAATGACCTCGACGAACATCGTCGGGCGGTCTTGGATCGGGCGCGTGAAAATTTGCAGAAGGTAGCCCTCATCGTCGCGGTCAACGAGAATGCCGAGTTCGTGAACGGCTTTCATATCCTCTTTGATCTTTCCCACGCGGTCGGGCAATGCTTCGTAATAGGTGTCTGGCACGCGCAAAAATTCCACGCCGCGACTGCGAAGAGTGTCAACCGTTTTGAGAATATCGCCTGTGATGATGGCGACGTGTTGCACACCTGGCGAAAGATAATAATCGAGATATTCTTCGATCTGACTCTTGCGCTTGCCCTCGGCGGGTTCATTGATTGGGAACTTGACGCGCCCGTTGCCGTTCTGCATCACCTTCGACATAAGCGCGGAATATTCGGTTGAAATATCCTTATCGTCGAAGTGAAGCAGTTGACGGAAGCCCATCACCTGATGATAAAAATTCACCCAGGTGTTCATCTTGCCGAGTTGCACATTGCCCACCATGTGATCAATTGCCGCAAGCCCCGTTGACTCAGCTTCGTATTTGATCGGTTTATACGTCGGCGCGAACACGCCTTTGTAATCGCCGCGATCAATGAACACGTGCAGGGTTTCGCCGTATGTGTAAATTGCCGACGTGCGATAGATTCCGAAATCGTCTTTCTCTTCGCGCGGTGTCCATCCCGACTTGCCGCCGCGCGCAGTGGTTTCTTTCCATGCCTTTTCCACGTCCTCCACTTCGAGCGCGATCATCTTCACGCCGTCGCCATGCACCAAGTGATGCGATGCGAGCGCGCTCGACGGCGAATACGGCGCAGAAACAACAAACCGCGCCTGCCCCGATTCCAACACATACGAAGCGAAGTCGCGGTTGCCTGTTTCAAGTCCCGAATACGCAATGGGCTTGAAGCCGAAAGCCTTCCACCAATAATACATGGCGTGTTTGGCGTTGCCCACATAAAAATGCACATGGTCAACGGATTTGATCTGCAAAAAGTCCGCCTCCTCTGTCATCGGGCGGGTTTCGGTTTGGATTGTAGTAGCCATTGAGCCTCCTTGGGTAAGATGATTGGATTGTACGCCAAAGAATGTTTCCATGCAAACAAAAAATTAGTTGCGGATGAAACCCCTCGCTTCATTCGACGGGATGGCTGATTCTCAGGAGGGAGTTTTATCTAGCTTTTGTCATTCTGAGCGATAGCGAAGAATCTCTGCTACCCCAAGAAGATTTCCAGTCAGTGGAAAGATGCTTCGCCGCACTCGCTGTTTATGGCTCGCGGCTCAGCATGACAATCCCAAATTTACGGTTTCGGATGCGCGGCGAAAAATTCCCAAATGAGTTTGCTCGCCGAAATGGATTGGGATGGCTCATCGCCGTTGGGGCCTGCGGGACCATCACTGCCGGGCCATGCGTGTTTGCCGCCAATGATGGCGTATAACTCTACTCCAACTCCGTTCGCGCAAACTGAATAGGTTTCGTGTTGAACATCATCAAAGTTTTCGCTTTGCGCGGTCAAGTTGCATTGATCGAAATTCAGCCAAAAATCAATCGTCTCATCCACTGATTTGTAGTCAGCCTGTGTGAGCGAATCGTCGCCCTTGCCGCCGTTGTAGGGGAGATGCGTATCGTCTGTGCCGTGAAAGTGGATGATTGAAACAGGTTCGCTTGGCTCACATTGGTCGTAATTCAGCGTGCCTGAAACCGCGCCGATTGCCGCGAAAATATCCGCCGCATCGCACACCAGTCGATACGACATGATTCCGCCGTTCGAGAATCCCGTCGCGTAGATTCGTTTCGGGTCAATGTTGTATTGTGATTGAAGTTCGGCAACCAACGCGCGGACGAATCCAACATCGTCAATATTATTCGCAACCGCATAGCCACAGCAGTTCCCGCCGTTCCATGTGAGGATCGTGTCTTCGAGTCTGCCAGTGCCGTTGGGGTAGGCGACGATGAATCCGTTTTCGTCGGAGAGTTCGTTGAATCCGCTGACGCGGCGTTGGTTTTCCGCGTTGCCTCCGCCGCCGTGAAATGCCAACACAAGCGGAGTTGGCTTGCTTTCATCGTATGACGATGGGACGTGCAGAATGTATGTCCGCTCAATGTTGTTGTGAGTTAATACGACGGTTTTGTCTGCTGAGGAGGCGGGAACGTTTCGGGAACAGGCGAGCAGGCTGAAGGTCAGCGCGAGAAGCGCAAAGAGAATCTGTTTCATGGTTTGACGCGGCAGACTTTTCCATCCGTCATCTTTTGCAGGTCATCCGTTTTTAATTCAAAGATCGCGTTGGGAGTCCCCGCCGCCGCCCAGATGGTTTGATATTGCAGAAAATCTTCATCGAGATACGTTTCGATTTTTTGCGTGTGTCCAATCGGAGGCACGCCTCCGATGGCGAAGCCCGTGACGGCGCGCGCGAAATCGGCGTCTGCTTTGCCGATAGTTTCGCCCGCATATTCGCTGATGCGTTTTTCGTCCACGCGATTCGCGCCGCTGGTGAGGACGAGGATCGGCTTGTGCGACTCTTTGCCCTTGAAGATGAGCGACTTGACGATCTGACCGAGTTCGCATCCCGCGCGATCAGCGGCTTCCTGTGCCGTACGCGTGGACTCGGCGTGTTCGACCACGGCATAGTTGTATCCAAGCGAGTTGAGCAGGTCTTGAATTTTTTGTGCGGAAGTGGAAAGTTGTGTCATACCCCAGATTATAGTAGCGGCGGGGTGATCCCGCCCAGAGCAATTTTTTCTTCAATGTTTGGGCGATGAAACGTCGTCCTTACAGTTTGCGCGTGTATTTGATGTGCCACACCACGCGCCAGGTTTTGCCGCCATCATCAGAGCGTTCCCAATTCCAATCGAATTGATTCATCTTGATGTTATGCCAAACCATGCGCTGTTTGCACGCCTCGCCTTTGACGATGGCGTCGCGGCTTAGGGTCATTTTTTCATCTTCATATTTCCCAGTGAAATCGAGATAGGTGCCGTTGTTGTCCACCCACGTCTGGCACCAGAGACCGCGCTCTGTGTCATATGCGGAGAAACTCAAGCCGAGCAAGCCTCCGCCGTCGAAGTTTTCTTGAATGATCTTATCATCCAAGATTCGTTTGATTCGGTTCGTGCCTTTGCCGTCTTCACCCCACGCCACATCCCATTCGCCGAGCCAGAAATCGAATTGATCTTCAGGGTTCATGCTTGTTCTCTCCTCAACCGTGATACCGTATAATCTACCATGCCGATTCAATTCTCACACCCTTCTTGAGAAGGTTTTTACTCATGCCTATTTTCAAAGTTGCTCTCGCCGTCCTTGTCAGTATCCTACCGTTGAACATCTTGCGCGTTCTTGGCTATCGTCTGCTTTTCGGTTATCGAATTGAACATTCCCGAATCGGATTCGGCACGATCATCGCCGTTGACGAATTCTCCCTCTCGAGATCAAGAATCGGATTCCTCAATCAGTTCATCGGGCCGATAAAAGTCAACATTGCGGAGGGCGCATCCATTGGAAACCGAAACGTTTTTTCATGCGGATATTGGGTACTGCGGGAGGACAACAAAGCGATGAACTACGCGCGGACTTTGGATGTCGGCGCGGACACGTTGATCACGTCGGGTCATCACTTCGACGTGGCTGGCGAATTCAAACTCGGCGACCGTTCATGGGTTGCGGGCATCGGTTCGCAATTCTGGACACATGGCGTCGGCGTGCGAGATCGAGATATTGAAATCGGGAGCGATTGCTATCTTGGCAGCGCGGTCCGTTTTGCGCCAGGGTCTTCGATTGGCGATAACGTGCTTGTTGCGATGGGAAGCGTGGTCAGCGGAAAATTAGATGTGAGCAACGCGCTGGTAGGTGGAGTCCCTGCGAAGGTGTTGAAGGAAAATTACGATTGGAAAAAAGTGGAATGAGTGACGCGCAACAAAGAAAAATCTACCAAACCGATGGGGATCGCTATGAAGCCTTGATCGCGCGCGAAGATCATCAAGGAAATATTCTGAAGGCAATCGAAGAAATCATCGATCCCGACAGCTTGGACATCCTCGATCTCGGCGCGGGGACGGGACGACTGACTCTCTTACTCGCGTCTCGCGCAGAGTCAATCCGCGCGTTCGATATTTCGAGCGAGATGCTGCGCGTCTGCCGCGAGAGACTTGTCGCAAGCGGACTCTCCAACTGGCAAGTAGAGATTGCCGATCACCGACAATTACCAATTACAAATTACTCTGCCGACCTCGCCGTCTCTGGCTGGAGTGTGAGTTATCTCGCGGTGTGGAATCGAGAAAAGGGGATTAGAGAATTGGACAATTGGCTGGTTGAAATGAAACGCGTTCTACGAAAGGATGGGACGATCATCCTCTTCGAGTCGCTTGGCACGGGAAATGAGAATCCGATTCGGCTGGCGCATGTCGAGTCCGCGTATCAATGGTTGGATGCAAATGGATTTCAAAGCAAATGGATTCGCACCGATTACAAATTCGAGTCACTGGAGGAAGCCGAGGAGTTGTCGCGTTTTTTCTTCGGCGATGAGTTGGGAGAAAAAGTCAGGCAGAACGAATGGATCGTCCTGCCTGAGTGTACGGGGGTGTGGTGGAGAAAATCGTAGTAACGACTTAAGTCGTTACTACGATTGTTTCTTGAACCCATTCATCGCGGCTTTCACCAAGCCGGTCAATATCAACACGATACTGGCGATGGCGAACATCCATTTGATGAATGTGAACACCGCAGTGACCCATGCCAGCAAAGCAGGCGTAGATGGAAACACCGACAGCATCGTCACAATGCCGAGATTTTCAAACAAGTCAAACAGCCAGGCTCCAAATGGGACAACGTTGTATTTTTGCATCGTGCTGTTGGACGCAAACCCGCGTTGGAACAACCATGTGATCGCCAGCGAAAAGAACAACGTGTACACGATGGGGTAAATGATGTCGCCTGTCAATTCAAAGAGACGATAATTCGAGCGTCCCGCCTCGCCGTACGACTCCACCATCGAATAGACCTTCTCAGGCGTGTAAAAAAGTTGCAGGTCGATCGGACCCGTTTCCATCTTGGCTTGTTGCGCGGGCAAGATCACTGCGTTGAAAAATATTTCGCCCGCGAGAAAAACCAACACCAGCCAGCCGCTTGCAAATTTCCTCAGTGTCGCGCTCAATTTATCCAGCATCTTTTCCTCCGTGATCATTTGATTATAGTTCTTGATGCAGTTGCACTGCATCAAGATAGCGTCTTAGATTCTTCGCTTCGCTCAGAATGACATTGAATGTGGCGATCATTTGATGAACGCTTCCGCCTGGTTGAGCAGCGCATCTTCCACGCGCAACTTGTGATTTCCAAGCATCGTCATCGCGTCCATTTCAGCTACCGAGAAAAACCCCGCATCGGTCGTCTCGTTACTCAAGCCAAGTTCGCCACCGACGATCTCCGCCTCGAACGACAACGCGACGACGAAAGCTTTATTCCCATCGGGATAAATGACGAGTTGATTCGGATCGCTGTACACGCCGACCAAACGCTTCACGCGGACGTGGAGGCCTGTCTCCTCCCACACCTCGCGGATACAAGCCTCAGCCGCGCTCTCGCCCGAGTCGATTGCGCCGCCGGGCAAGCACCATTGCCCATTGTCCGTTCGGCGCGTAAGCAGGACGCGCTTGTTCTCGTCAAAGATGATGGCTGAACACCCGAGGCGGAGTTTCCCCTGCTTGCCGAGGCGGTCGCCGTAAAGAGTTTGGGTCATATTAACAAAAAGACCTCACGGGTCTCTGAGATCTGTGAGGTCTATCTCCTTTTTATTTGATAAACGTTCCGTTACGCAATTCTTTCAGCGTTTCTTGAATCTCTTCGATGGTGTTCATCACGAACGGACCGTACGGCACGATGGGTTCTTTGAACGGCGCGCCTGCGATGAGCATGAAGCGGACAGAGTCGTTTTCGGTTTTGACTTGGATGTGATCGCCGTCTTCTGAAAATTTTAGCATGTGTGTTGCGTTGATCGTTTCATCGGCAAACACGCCTTCGCCGTGGAAAACGTACGCCACTGCGGTGTGTCCGCTGGGGATGGGGAAACGCCAGACGGATGCCGGAGCCAGTTCCACGTCCATGTAAAGAGGCGAGGCGGAGATGTCTTCGACGGGTCCGTTGACTCCGTCCACTGTCCCAGCGACGACGCGTATCTTGACTCCATCCTTTTCAAACGTTGGAATTGTTGATGCGTTCACTTCCTGATAGCGCGGCTCAGACATTTTGAGATGCGAGGGCAGGTTGACCCAAAGTTGGAAGCCGTAGATGTTTCCGCTTGCGCCGCGACGGGGCATTTCTTCGTGGAGGATGCCGCGACCGGAGCTCATCCATTGCACGTCGCCGGGACCGATCGTGCCTTCGTTGCCGAGGCTGTCGCGGTGGGCGGTGGAGCCTTCGAGCATATAGGTGACGGTTTCGATGCCGCGATGCGGATGATACGGGAAGCCGCGCAACGGGCCTTCGAGGGGATCGTTGAAGGCGAAGTGGTCGAAGAGCAAGAATGGGTCGAACAGGTTGCTGACCTTTGGACCGAACGAACGGAGCAAGCGTACGCCCGCACCCTCGATGGTGACCTGTGGTTTGATGAGTTGAGAGATTTTTCGTGGGTTATTCATGTCGTGTAGATGAGGCGGGAGAGGGAGGTATTACTCAAATTTAGAAATCTTGCAATCTCCCAGCAGGCGGTTTGCGTCTACCCATTGCGCATTCTTTACCATGTCGAGCGCAGGCGAATCCCAGTTGATCTGCACGGATTCTTTGCCTATCTGACCGAGATAATATTTGATCTCAACCTCAGTAGACCCACCAGGGTCGCCTTTGCCGGGCGGTGGATAGGCGATGCCTGTTGCAAACAAGTATCGTTCAGAGTCCGGGAACCAACCTTTGAATTCTCCCGTTTCAATTATCTCAAGGATCTCCCCGCTGACAAAGTCGGCGATATACAAATCCCTGCTTTGATCGGGTAGATTCCCTTCATACTTCCAAAATGCCACACGCTGTTGGTTCGGTGAAATAACGGAACCAAGGGGAAACCCATTGAAGGTTTGTATCGTTTCTATTGTGCCGTTAGAGATATCGACCTGAAATATGGTGAACGTCCAATCGGGATCAGCTTGATTGACGGCAAAGACAAATTGTTCATCTGCATTTAAAGATGAAAGCAAAATATGTGTGTCATCAGCCCACAAGTAATTTGGCGAGAATGAGAGCGCTGGTCCGTCCACCCTTGTATTCATCACAGTGTAGTCCAATGAGATCAATTGCCGGCTTCCATCTTTTGTGTCCGTGCTTTGGATACCTCCTGCAATAAATTCGAGAAGATAGCTTGAATCAGGCGAAAAAACGAAACCATTCGTAGGTAACCCCGGGTTCTTGAAGAGCGTTTTCCCGTCATCGGTGGCTAGTACGCGTAATTCCTGTTCAGACCGTACCGCCATCTGATACCCATCCGGTGAAAATTTGTAAAATTGAATCTCTGCCGGGTTATCCAGAAAAAACGTGTTTCCCGATGTAGCATCTACTACGGCAACTTGATCATAGATCTTTGGGGCAAGCTCTGAGTCTTCCAGATAGACATCAACAGAATAAACAATCTTGCTGGTGTTCGGAATCCATTCATAAGTATAGGACAGTGCTATCGTCTCGGAAGAATATTGCTTTTCGATCTCACCGTGATCGAGTGAGGCGAGGGTTTTTTCGTTCCGCCCGTTTATATCCATTACTCTGATCTCGCTGCGATTCTCATCGCTGTCGTGTCGAAAGACCATCAATTCACCATTCGGCGAGAGTAACGGACCTTGTGCATTCTCTGGCAATTCATAAGGAATCGCCTGCTGTGTATCATCGCTCCAGCGGGTGAGTCCGCCGTTGAGCGAAGCAGAATATCCGAACTTGGAAAGTACCGTCACATCTTTTAGATCATTGGCATACAGAATGTTCAAAACACCTGAATCGGAAATATGGCTTCCCAGGATACGCGTGCAGTGCTCCAGTGAGGTCTCGGAAATCGGAATTGATATTGGCGCGGGTGTTGGTGTTGATGTGAGGATAGCCGTAGGGGCTAACGGCTCGGCTGTGTCCGTCATGGACGGGGTTGTCTTGGCGGGTGAGCCACAAGCGGCGAGTAGCGTTGCACAGATCAGAATCAAACAATGAGACTTGCGCATGGTGGATGCCTCAAATGCCAGTTCCTAATTCGAGAAACTTGACCTCATGCTTGAGTTGGTAGTTAACCAATCTCGGCAAGAGCGCTTCGTTCAATCGGTTTTCGATCCGTTTTTCTGCATCATCGAGCATTTCCAGTTTGGAGGCTTTGTCCAGCGCCAAGGCGTTGAGTTCCTTTGTGGCGATTTCAATATCCTTGTTCAGAACCCAATTGATCAGCCCCGAAGAAGATGTCTTTTGGATATCCAGCGGCTCAACGGAGAGAATCTCGGCGCGGGGCAGATGCAAAGTGACTTGACCCGGCTTGAGGAATCCTCCGCGATGGACTTCGATGTTGAATCCCTTTTGCAGGTCGAACCCGATCTTCGCTCGGTACATGCCGCGCAGATGGATCCGCTTTTCGCTTCCCAGCAGTTTGTCGCTGGTCTCGTACTCGACATCGTAATCCTGCTCGATCATCGCCAATTGGAGGATTTCATTCGTCCGTTTGTAGATGATCTTCTGGTTGATGGTCACTTGCGGAGTCAGTCCCAGTGTGTTCTTGACCGCTTCAGCCAATTCGTTGGCAACCGAAAAAGTCTTTTTGGGGAAATAGACGAATACCAGCCACGCTGTTCCACCGAACAGGATGAGGAGAAAGATAAGAATGCTGATGACGATAATGGTCGTGTCGCTCATGGGAAAAGTTATCCGTTGGGGATATTAAATCACAAATTTGACCAAAAGTACTACATGACAATTCTCGAATCCGTTTTTTTCTTTCTCAAGCGCAGTACCAACGGATAAATTTCATAACTGTAATCAAGAATCGCGCGCCGGGCATTTGTAGATTGCAACGAGCCTTCTACAATTTCCTGCATGAACCGTCAACGCGCGCGTCTGCAAAGCCTGCTCTTGGTTATTGCCGTTATATTCCTCATCCTTCCGTCGCCTGCGCGGGCGTTGGATGGGAGCGAAGTCCCGCCGCTGGAGGAATTCATCTGGCAGGTGACGAACGGCGAAGCGGATGAATTACGCGGCGTCTACGCGCCGGAGGTGTTCGCCTTTCCGGTCGTATCCCAGCCTGAGGGCAGTCCCGCTTTTGTTTCCATTCAACCGGATATCGTTACGCAGTTTGGCGCGGCTTCGCAATATGACACCACCGGTCTGCTGGCGCACAATTATCTCGCCGGCGAAAGTTTCTCTTCATTGAATGAGGGGCAATGGATTTACCTAATTTATGGCGACGGCCGAATTGAAACGTATATTATCCGCGAGTTCATGCGTTTTCAGGCGCTCAGCCCCAACAGCGTCACCAGTAATTTTGTAGACCTTGAGACCGGCGAGCGGCTATCGTCAACGCAACTCTTCTTTGAGGTGTTCAACCGTCCGGGCGGTGTGACTTTGCAAACCTGCATCAACGCCGAAGGAAATCTCTCGTGGGGCAGGTTGTTCATCCTTGCCGAGCCGATCGCCGACGAACCGATTTCCATGCCGCGCGGGTCGAGATTCCACTAACTCGATTCGATCCATTCAAGAATTTGACTCACCGCGCCGGAGTAATTTTCATCTTCATTGAATGCGTCAATGCGCAGGATTTTTTCAGGCGGAACGGACTCGAGCCATTCGCGGATGAACGTGTCCATCAATTCCGCGTCTTTCGCGGACGCGATGTTGATTCGCCTGCGGGAGGCGAGTCTCCCTTCGATTATTTTTTGCGGCGCGCTCAGCACGATGATGAGATCGGGTGGAGGGAGCGCTTCGCGGGCTAGCGAATAAAGCCGCAGGCATAGATCAAATTCAGGGTTAGCGAGCAAGCCGCGGTGATGAAAGAGGCGGGTGAATCCGTGAAAGTCAAGATCGAGTCCGCCATCCATTAATCCCGTTTTATCCTCTGTGCGCAATTGCTTTTCCTGTTCGGCGCGCAAGAGCAGGTAATCCATCTGGTTGGCGAGCGCGTATTTTTTGTCCTGCTTGAACAGCGACTGAAACGGACGCTCGTCATGCTGTTCAAACGCGGTCGCAAAATTTCCAGTTTTCGCCAGCGCGTTGACGAACGTCGTTTTGCCCACGCCGCTCGCGCCAACGACTGAAATGAGTTTCTGCATTATGGGAAGCGTCCGTAATATAGCGTGGGACTTTCGTAGGGAGTCATGAAGAAGACGAATTCGATGATGTCCGCGCGGTTGAATCCAACGACCGACCATTTAACGGAAGGGCTGGCGTCGAAGGAGAATCCGCTTGGGGGCGAGGCAAACAGAACGGGGTTATTCCAACTTGCGCCGTTTTTCCGTATGGTGCAAATATCGTCCATGGATGTGCAGGTCGCATTGAGCGGATGCCCATGTCCGATGATGTAAATCTGCCCACTGCTGTTAATGGCGACGGCTGGATCGTGCGTGAATGCCGCGAGAGGCTGATCCGCCCAGCCAGAGCCGTTATTGCTCACGTAATGAATACGCCCATAATCGCCGACAGACGCGTCGAATTCCTGAATGTATGCCATGTGTTTCGTGCCGGACGAGTCGATGATCAGGCTCGGACCTTGGTCGATGTTGAGTCCATTGGAGGGGCTCGTCCACACCGGAGATGTGCTGGCGGTTTCAATGGAACCCCATGTTCCATTCGATTGGCGGGTGCGGGTGAGGATTTGCGGTGGGTTGACAGCCTGAGATATCCACGCCACGGTGAGGGAGTTGTTCGCTGGCGAAATGGCAAGGGAGGGATGATTTGCGTTGCCTGCCGTATCCACTTGTGTGAAGTCGCCAGTGGGAGTGAGTGTGTTCGCTCCGCTGTTGTACGTGTAGGAGCGGTGAAGAATATGGTTGCTGTTCGTCCAATAGCCGACGTGCAGAGTGCCGCCTGGCTCCATCATTCCACTGATGCCGCTGGTTCCCACATACGGAGAACCGCTCACCGATCCGCCGTCTGTAGCAAGCGTGATGGCAGGCTTGAACGAATTCGTGGATGTGTCAAACGGATAATCTTTGATCTCGCCGTTGCGCAAGTTGATCAACACGTGGATGATCGTCCCGCCGTTGTAGACCGCATCCACAGAAAGCAGACTGCTGGATTCGTTGACGGTGATCGGGGCGGCGAAGTCGCTGGCAGAGTTGGGGAAGCCGGCGTTGTTTGTGCGATACACGCGCAAGAGCGAGGACGAATCCTGGCTGGAAAACAGATAGAGGAAATTACTGGAAGCGCGCACGATCTGGTGAGGAATCACATCCGCGCCGCCAGGTCCCACTGCGAAGACGGCGGATCCAACAGGCGCGCTGGTTGTGTTCGTCGGGGTTGGCGCATCAGTTGACGTGGATGTTGCCGATGCCGTTGAGGTGGCGGTCGGCGCATTTGAGGTCAGCGTCGGTGAATTGGTAATGGACGGCGTTAAAGTAGGACCGCCGGGCGTGATCGTATCGGTTGGAGTCGGACCGCCAGGCGTGTTTGACGATGATGCATTCGATGTCGATGTGGAGGTTTTAGTTAGCGTCGGCGTCGAAGTTGGCCCGCTTGGCGGCTTTGTGCGGGTGGCTGCCGACACGGCTGTGAAAGTGCGCGTCGGCTTTTTGATCGTGCCGGGGGGCAGAACCACGATGGTAAATGTTGGGAGTGGAGTCGATGTGGGGAAAAAGGTGGGTCGGGCGGTTGGCGTTTCTGAGAACGCTGGCGCGGATGTCGAGGTGGAAGTGAGCGTGTCGGTTGCGGAGGAAGGGCTGGCATTTCTGGACCGGAACAAGATGCCAAGCAGGATCGCCGCGCCACACACGAACAGCAAGAGGATCAACGCGATGGTGGCGACCTGTGTGGAGCGTTTGTTGAAATTAATATTCATCGTAGCTGAGCCTTTCCTGCGCTATCGCAGTACTGCAAGGTTTGCCTTGCGAGCGGATATGTTTCCGTCAAACCGCGCGCAACATAGACACAAAGTGAACTTTGCGGCACCGGTATAGTTTTCAACCTTAATTGCAAAACGCGGGAGCGTCAAAAAAATTCACCGCGGTGATGAACCAGCCTGCGTCGAGCTTTTGAATCGTGATCGTCTGCGGCAACAGCATGGGACCGTCGCTTGAAACTGCCTGCCCGTCCGCGCGGCGATAGACGGTGATCGTCCACACTTCGCAGGTATCCACCTCGAGATGAGCGTTGCTGATCACGCGAATATCATTGATGAAGCTATTGTAATAATCGACCTCCGAGATCGACACCAGTCCCTGTTGGTTGAGCGCGTCGATTTCTGCAAAAAGATTTTCAAGAATATCGCCTGCCATGATCGAAGAGGCGATCGACGCGTCGCTGTTTCGATATGCCTGAATCTGCAACTCGATTGCCTCGGTTAAAAAATCGCTGACTTCGTCTTCCAGTTCAGGCGACACGTCTGCCTGCTCGGGGAAGAACGGATTCGTGCCGGCGGCAACTTCCTGCCCGTCGTTCACGCCATCGCGATCCATGTCGGCATCCAGCGGATTCATGCGGTTGACAACTTCCACGCCGTCGTTCAATCCATCGTTGTCGCTATCTGCGTTATTTGGATCGGTGCCGGTGACGAGAACCTCGTCACGGTCGGAGATTCCATCCCGGTCTGAATCATCCTCCGCGCTGGGAGGCGGCGCGTCTTCCGCAGGGACATCTGGCGCAGGCGGTGGGGCGCTTGCCACACCGTACAGGCTTTGCGCGCCGGCGATATCGTCGTTCCCGAGAAAGCGATGCGGTCCGCTGTAACTGGGGTACATCAACGCGTTCGAGTCGTTGCTGTGACCCAGCCCCAAGGTGTGACCGATCTCGTGCGCGGCAACAGTGAGCAAGTCCACGTTGCGCGTGTCGCTGTTTACCCAGCGTTCCGCATCGTCGAAATGGAGGAATACCTGACGGTCTTCATAGGGATTTGGGAAGGATGCGTGAGCCAGCACGTCGCCCGACCCATCAAAGGGATCGCCGTCCCCGTGTTCGCCTTCTGCCCAGCCGATGACAATGTCCGCTTGTGAACTGCTGGCAACTTCGGTAAATGTGAGCGGCGTTGATTGCGCCCACACTGCAAAAGCCTGTCGTACCACCTCCTGCTCCTCGTTGCCGGATAACGCGCTTGTGCCATTAACGAAGAAATAGGCAATACCCAGCTTGTTCCATTGCGAGATGGCGCGATATTCTGAGAATGCCGCGCTTTCGTTTCCGGGGACGGGCAAGTCATCGTAGCGATACGTGACAGGGCTGGCTGTGAAGTTTCCACACGCAATGGAAACAAGAGCGAGAACGATCATTCCCTTGAAGAAATTCAAGCGGTTGGGCGGGCGCATGACGAAACCTCCGTGAAAGATTTCCCTTTTATAGCACATGCCCATCGGCGCATCAAGATAACGATTCTTCCTATGTAACTTTCTCAATATCCCCTGAATCTCTCGCTGGTTGTGCCCCAAAGTCCGCTTTGCGCTTGCTTATGGATCGGGTTTTGTTCTCGGCGTAGATACTTCCATCATTTCAAATACCGGTCGAAGAACTCGATCGTCCTTTGCATTGCCGTACTGAAATAATTCGAGATGTTGTGGTTGTCGCCCTCGTATTTATAAAGCTCCACGTATTGTTGAGCGTCCAGCATCTGAAAGAACAGGTTTTCCGAAAAAAGCAGGGGCACATCGGTATCGTTTGTGCCGTGATGTAATTGAATGGGACCGGAGATGTCTGCCAGATATGAATTCGCCGAGATGGAGTTCCAGAATTCGGGGTTTTGTTCCGGCGAGCCATATTGCTCTACAAATGTCGAACGCCATGAGCCGGGGCGCGGCGATGAGTCGGGAGACGCGCCGGTGCCGCGCCGCCAGTTGTACAAAAGGTCTGGGTAAGAGCCGACAACGCCCGCCCAGATCACGCCGGCTTTGATATCTTTCGTGATGACCATCGAGCGCAATGTGATGTACCCGCCCATGGAATGTCCCCACATGCCGATGCGGTTCGGGTCGGCGCCGGGATAGCGTTTCATCGAAGCGACCGCGTTCAAGATATCTACGGTGTAATCGGGTCGGCTGTATCCGCCCAGAGCGTTGCCTTCGGAATTTCCATGCCCGCGATAATCGGAGCGGAAGACGATATATCCGTTGCGGGCGATGAGGTCCACGTAGGCGATGTAGCGTTCAGTTGTTACATATACATCGGGCGGGATGTAGCCATGATTGAAGATGACAACGGGCCAGCCGTTTGCGGGTTTTTCTCCGTTGGGCACGGTCATCAGCGCGTAGATTTTGAGT
The DNA here is from genome assembly GCA_016789025.1 of Anaerolineales bacterium. Taxonomy (GTDB): domain Bacteria; phylum Chloroflexota; class Anaerolineae; order Anaerolineales; family Villigracilaceae; genus Defluviilinea. The sequence continues at coordinate 8,794 of JAEURC010000036.1, read as the reverse complement.
CCCTCGGAGAGATAGGAAACGATGTAGCGGTTGTAGTTTACGCCGGGGTCGAGCGTGGTTTCAATCACCACGTCGCTGCCGGGGTAGTCGCGCGCGCGCATGGCATCGATGGATAGCGGATGGGGAATGGGCGTGGCGGTTGGGGAGGAGGCGTTGTTTGTCGTCCCGCAGGAGCTCAAGAGTAGGAATCCCATCAGGAGGATGAAATTGGCGGCGCGTAATTTTTTCATGCCGTTACGACGCTTTTTTGGGTTTGGTTATTACTCCTTAATGGCTTACCTCATTGCGTTTGAATCACTGATGTTACGCACCGTCCCGAAGGTTGGTTTGGCTCAACAAGGTACTTTCAAGGAAACCTTCGGGACGTTCTGCGTAAGGGGAGTGAATCAAAAAAGCCCTCGAGTTTGCGAGGGCTTTTTGATCGGTTTTATTGGTTCATTGTCCTTTGAGTTTCCAGAGTTCGACGCCGGCGTTATCGTTGCCGTTTGCCTGGAAGAGCAATTCGTTGTTGAAGACGACCAGATACGCAGGTCCGTCGTTGCCCGCCGGGTTTACATCGCCGACGAGTTTTGGGGAGGCGCCGTCGAACTTCCATAATTCAATTCCTTTCCCGTCGTTGCTGATGGCGCTGAAATATAACGAGCCATTGAATACGGTGAGGAAGGATGGGGCGGCATCGCCAGCCTCGGGGTTGATATCGCTCACGCGGACGGGGCTATTCGTGCCATCGTATTTCCACAACTCGATGCCTTTGGCGTCGTTGCTGATGGCGCTGAAATATAGGGCGTTGTTGAATGACGCGAGGTAGGCGGGGTTGGCGTTGCCCGCCTCGGGGTTGATGTCGCTCACGCGGACGGGGGCGGTGACGCCGTCGAACTTATACAACTCCACGCCTTTGCCATCTGTGCTGACGGCGCTGAAATATAAGGCGTTGTTGAATACCGCTAAATGCGAGGGGTTCGAATCGCCCGACCCGTTGATGTCTGCGATCAACTGGGTGGAAGTGCCGTCTGTGCGCCATAGTTCATTTCCTTTGCCATCCGAACCTGTCGCGCTGAAGTAGAGGAAGTTGTTGAACACGGTCAGGTAAGCGGGGTTTGCGTCCGCCGCGCCGGCGTTGATCTCGGCAACCCTGCCGGAATCGGAGCCGTTCCAGCGCCAGAGTTCCGCGCCGTTGCCGTCGCCGCCGTTTGCCCTGAAATATAACGCGCCGTTATACGAGGTGAGGTAAGCAGGGTCGGAGCCGGTGGGACCCGGGTTAATATCGTCGGCGATGGTGGGAAGTTTCGTGGTTGGATCATATCTCCACAGTTCGGCGCCGGCGTTGTTGTTGCCTGTGGCGCGGAAGAATAACTGCCCGTTGAAGTTTGCGAGGAACGCCGGGTCGGAGTTTGGAGGTCCGGTGTTGACGTCTGCCACGCGTTCGAAGGAGGTTGTTGCCGGGGTTACCGCCGATACTTCGAGCGAGAATTGTTTGGTGGAAGCATCGGTACCGGTGACAGTGATGATGGTGTCGCCTGAGGTGGGAACGGTTCCCGTGAATGTCGGGTTGGCGTCTTGCGCCTTGAGCACGGTTCCACCTGCGGCGGTGATGCCAATGGTGAGAATGTTCGCGGGACCCGTTAGTTTTACCGTGAGTGTTTGTCCTTGTGTAACCGCCAGCAAATAGCGGACACTCGCTGTGCCGGTGACCGAACCAACCACGGTTGTGCCGGTGCTCCCAGAGGGGAAGTTGATGCGAATATCTGTTCCGGGCTGGGGCGTGACCGGTGAAGTGGAGGGGCAGGCTGTGATCGCGGTTTGAGCCGGCGTGGCTCCCCCGGCAGAATTCAACGGGATCTTGAGGCAGTTCCCCAGGGAGGGAGAGACGATGGTCCTGTTTGCGGCTTTCAGAACGACTACATCCGCATTGAATCTGGTAGCGATGTTTTCCCATGTGTCGCCAATTTGCGCCACGTAGTATCCCGCGCAGGGAGGTCCGAAGATCGTCCCTTTTGAGCCGATGTTGGGAACGTTCACGGTCATTGCGGGCAGGATGTAATGCAGGTTTGGAATCTGCGGGTTGGCGGCAAGCGTCGCGTTGATATCCGCGCCATAACAGCGAGCGATCTGATATAGCCATTCGCCGCTGACCACCGTGTGTGAAATATTCGAGCCTTTGGTGTAATTGCCGCCGGTGATGACGCCTTTTGCGACCACGCTAGTGATTGCTGGTGACGTAACGCCTCCGCCCGAGGCGGTGACCGTATTCGTGATGTCTATCGCGCTCAGGTCTGCTTGCGTGACGGTGTATTGCGCCGAGCATGAGATCGATTCGCCGGGACCCAGCGTGCGGTTGGCAATGTCGCAGTTGATTGGCGCGGTTTGCCTGCTGTCGGTCACCTTGAATTGATCGGGGCCGATAGCAGCCGCGCCGGTGTTTTTTACGCCATACGAGTAGGTGATGATCTGCCCCGCCGCGTTGTAGGTTGTTGTACTTGGCGTAACTGTCACTGTAAGCGTCTTGTTCACTGCCGCCATTGGCACGGTGGTGGTGGCTGTATTCGAGGTGATTCCACCGACCTGCGCTGTGGCGGTACTCGCCACCGAACCGGCGTTGAGGTCGTTCTGCGTAATGGTGTATGCCGATGTGCAGGTGACAGTCTCGTCTTTGTCGAGGTTATTATCGAAATTCCCCACGGTATTAACCGCCACGCAAACGGGTGGAGTCGTTCTGTTATCCGCAACCGTTACGGGGCCGGTAAGCGTTGGGTTACCAGTGTTTTTCACTGAATAAGAGTAGTTGATTGTTTGTCCAACCGTGTTGAACACAGTTGTGCCATTGACCGCCACAACCGCCAAGCCAACCGATGGAATATCGCCTGAAAAGTTTGCAGGCTCTGTAATATCCTCTGGTGTTGCTGTTGGGCGCGTGATACAACCATAAAGAATTAATGAAGTAGCGACCCCCAATGTGATAAATCTCTTGAATGTGGTCATCCTCCGTACCCTTTCCCTTTCTGCCAGTGAGGCGGGAACTACCTGGTTCATTGGTTTAGTATAGTCATTTTGACGGCTTTTTTCAACTGGGAGTTCCCGAAATGCCATGGCTTTCTCAACGTCGAACGTTTCTCAACTTGTTAATTTGCGGCATTCGCGTTCAAGAGGTTTTCGACTTTGCGCAATCCAAAACGCGATCGCCAACCTCCCTCCCCAAAATCTGCCATGCCTTGTATAATCTTGCCCAATGAAAACCAACTTCATTCTCTCTGCCGCCGCTCAAGCCGCCGCTGCAATGCGCGTTCAATAAACCTGTCACGGCTTGAGACGAACGAGATTGTTCAAAGTCCCGAACCCAACAGGTTCGGGACTTTTGTTTCACTCGCTTGGTATAATTCGCCCGTCATTTTCAAAATTTTGGAGTTCTCATGAGCAAAAAACTTACCGGCAACGAAATCCGCCAGACCTTCATAGACTTCTTCGTCGAACACGGACATACCGCCGTGCCTTCGATGTCGCTCGTCCCGGGCGGGGATAGCACGCTTCTCTTCACCAACTCGGGCATGGTTCAGTTTAAGGATGTCTTTATCGGTACCGACAAAAAACCCTACACCCGCGCCGTAGACTCGCAAAAGTGTATGCGCGTGGCAGGCAAACATAACGACCTCGAAGATGTAGGACGCGACGACACGCATCACACCTTCTTTGAGATGCTCGGCAACTGGTCGTTCGGCGATTACTACAAAAAGGAAGCCATCACATGGTCGTGGCAACTGCTTACCGAAGTATGGGGTTTGCCCAAAGATAAAATTTACGCCACCTGCTTTGAAGACGATAAGGGGAATGTTCCGCGTGACGACGAGGCGGCGGACGCTTGGAGAGCGCAGCCCGGCATCAACCCTGAGCACATTTTATTTTTCGGCCGCAAAGATAACTTCTGGCAAATGGCGGAGACGGGTCCCTGCGGTCCGTGTTCCGAGATCCATTTGGATCGCGGCGAGGAGTTCGACAACCTGCGCGACAAGCCTCACGTCTGCGGCGTGAACGGCGAATGTACGCGCTATCTCGAACTGTGGAACAACGTCTTTATCCAATACAATCTTTTCGACGACGGCCGCCTCGAGCCGCTCCCGCAAAAACATGTGGACACTGGCATGGGCTTCGAGCGCATCGTCTCCGTGTTGCAAGGCGTGGACTCGAATTACAAGACCGATCTCTTTGCCGACTCGCTGGACGTGTTGCGAAGCCTCACCGGTCACAGCGAAAAAGAGATGCTCGCAAATTTCACGCCGTATCGCGTTGTCTGCGATCACGTGCGTTCTGCCGCGTTCCTCATCGCCGATGGAGTTGTGCCGGGCAACGCGGGTCGCAATTACGTCGCCCGCATGATCATCCGCCGCGCCGCGCGCTTCGGCTCGAAGGTCGGGTTGAACGATCCCTTCCTCGCCAAAGTCGCCCAAGCGGTGATCAACTATTACGGAGATTTTTATCCCGAACTCAAAAAAGCCCAGCCCGCTATTCTGGATAACCTGACTCGGGAAGAGATCCGCTTCGCGCGGACGGTGGAGGCTGGCACTAGCCATCTGCAGACTCTACTCTCCAGCCTCCTCGCTGAGCGGAGCGGAGCGGAGACGAAGCGCGTATTGGATGGACATAAGGCTTTCGACCTCTATGCCACCTACGGCTTGCCTTTCGAAATCTCCCGCGACATCGCCCGCGAGCAAGGACTCGACGTAGACGAAGCGGGATTCAACGAAGCGAAAGAAAAACACGCGCTCGCCTCCGGTGGCGGAAAAGCCATGGGCAAACTCGGCGGCGAAGATGCGGAATTCTTCGCAGAGATTTTGAAGGATTTGCAATCGAAAAAGAAACTCGGCAAAGACGGCGTTGAAAACGATCCATATGCCAGCCCTCGTGTGGAGGGCGAAGTCCTTGCTATGATCGTCAATGGCGAAAGTGTGAACTCTGCCGCACTCGACGATCAAGTGCAAGTGATTTTGCCCAAGACCGGTTTCTACATTGAGTCGGGCGGACAGGTGGATGATACTGGGTACATTCGTTCCATCGGCAGTTCAACTGCCGATGGAACGTGGGAGATTGAAATCACTTCCATGCGCCGCGCCTCGGCGGGAGTGATCGTTCATGTCGGCACGGTGATCGCCGGTCAGCCTAAAGTTGGCGACAAAGCCATCGCCGAAGTGGACTTGACCCGCCGCCACGACATCATGCGGAATCACACTGCCACTCATTTACTGCACAAAGCCTTGCACGAAGTGTTGAGCGATCAAGCCACGCAGGCGGGCTCATTGGTCGCGCCTGACCGCCTGCGCTTTGACTTCAATCACCCCGAAGCGTTGACCTCCGAACAACTCGAACGCATTGAACACATGGTCAACGACGCGGTGGCGGCGGACATGTCCGTCGTCAAAGTGACCAAGTCGTTGGATGAAGCCAAGAAAGAAGGCGCGATGGCGTTGTTTGGCGAAAAATATGGCGAGACCGTGCGGACGATTTCAATTATGGAGTCCGACGGCTTGCCGTCGGCAGACAGCGAGCTGCCCGACTCCAAAGGCTCTAAATACTCCTACGAACTCTGCGGCGGCACTCATCTCGAACGGACATCCGATGTCGGTGCGTTCCTCATTGTGAGCGAAGGTTCTGTCGCGGCGAACGTGCGGCGCATCGAAGCAGTGACGGGTCGCGGCGCGTATGAATTAATTTCCAAGAGGTTCAAAACGTTGAAACAATCCGCGGCGTTGTTGAAAACTTCGGTGGACGAAGTGCCTCAGAAAGTGGAAAACGCTCACAGCGAGATTGTCGAGTTGAAAAAGGAACTTGCGAATCTTCGGGCGCAAACCGCGCTTTCATCCTTTCAATCTCTGGTCTCCAATCTTCAAGTGGTGAAGGATGCTCATGTCCTCGCGGCGGAGATTTCCGATTCCAACGCGGACACGCTCCGTATGCTCACCGACAAGTTCCGCGAGAAATATCCGAAGAGTGGAGTCGCTGTACTGATAACTGGACCAACTGTCATCGCGGTGTTGACCGAGGACCTCGTCAAGCGCGGACTCAAAGCGGGCGATCTCATCACCGGTATCGGCGGCAAAGGCGGGGGACGTCCCAATATGGCGCAGGGGAGTCTTGCGGGTGATGTCCAAGCGGCGTTGAATAAGGTTGCGAAAGTCGTCGAAGAAAAGTTGAAGTAAATCAGAGGAGCGCGGACTGGAAGTTCGCGCTCCGGAGTTCTTAGTACATTCATCCCTCTTCATAGAAAAGCGTTTAGGTTTATGATTATCTCAAAAGGAGTTCAAATGTCACGACTATTTAAAGTTTCAATGTTTACGATGGTTCTCGTTTTTCTGCTCGCTTGTTCGCTGGTTACCAACCCGATCAATGATGTGAAAAATACGGCAAGCACCGCGCAAGCCATCGTAACGGATGTAAGCAATTTGGCGACCACGATCCCGTTCTCGACGCTCGAGGCTCTGCCTAGCGAGATCGCGCAGATCGGAAATTATTTCGATCCGCAGGGAACGCCGGTGTCCGAATGGAACGGGATTCCGATCATGCCGCAGGCGACGGCTGGGCAGGAGTTCGACGCGAACAATTACAGTTTCAAGTTCACCGGCACCGCAAAAGAAGCGTCGGACTTTTACAACAGCAATTTGGGGAATGCCGGCTGGTCGCCGATGGTGACCACGTCGGATGAGCAGGGCGCATTGCTGGTCTACTCGCAAGGCGATAAATTCCTGACTGTTACCGTTACCAGCGTGGACGATGGGATCGTGGTGTGGATGGCGTTTACGCAATAGTTCGACCTGCGATGTCGAAAAGAGACGGGCAATTTGCCCGTCTCTTTTTGTGAGTGTTGTTGTGCGGGCGTTGCAGTCGCAGGTCAAGTTATAATTTGTGCCAATGAAGACCAAGATCATTACCCTCGAATCACACGACGACCTGATCTCCGTTCGCGACAGGATGTCGTGGGCGAAGACGCCGCGCATTTTGTTGGTGGCTCCCAAGTTCGAGAAGATCACGCTTCGCCAAGCGGACTTGAAAGTGCTACAGCGACACGCCTCGTCGCTTGGGGCGCAATTGGGATTGGTGACGCGCACGAGGCGAGTCCGCGCGGATGCGGAAGAGTTGGGCATCCCTGTTTTTGAATCAACGGCTGAAGCGCAACGAGCGGCGTGGGCGCAGACTCCGCCGAAGAGGTTGACGCGAAAGCCTCCAGCGAAGAATCTGCGCGAGAAGCGGGAGCAGGTTCAAGTCCGAGAAGAGGCGTGGCGCGCGCATCCCGCCACGAGGTTGGGAGCGTTCATCGTCGGCGTGATGTCTGTGTTTTCCATCGTCGCGTTGTTCATCCCGCGCGCGCAAATCCGATTGAAACCGATCACCGAAACGCAAAGCATCGTGTTGCCTGTGACTGCGAGCGAAACAACCGAATCTGTTTTTGTCACGGGCAATATTCCCGCGCGCGAAAAACGAATCATTCTCGACGGTTCGCAAACGGTGGTGGTGACGGGCGAAGGCGTTGTGCCGCAATCGAAAGCGACTGGCATTGTGGTGTTTCGCAATCTCACGTCGAACGCGGTGACGATACCCGCTGGCACGATTGTTGAGGCGGCGCGTGACGCGCTCGTGCAATTTGTGACTCTCGAGGACGGCATCATCGCGGCGGGCGTTGGCAAAGAACTTGAAATTCCCATCGAGGCGGTTGAGAGCGGCGCGATCGGAAACCTGCCCGAAGATTCGTTGATCGTCATTCGCGGCGCGCTTGGGCTTTCGCTTTCGGTCACGAACCCCGAGCCGACGGAGGGCGGGCGCGAAAGTTCATCGGTGCAAGCGAGCGATGCGGATCGCGCACGCGCGAAAGAATTGTTGATGAAGTCGCTCGACGAAGATGCGCGCATAAAATTTTTGAACGACGTTGCGACTGGCGATATTCTTTTCGATAAAACGATTTCCATCTCGCAAATTTTGTTGGAAGAATTTGACCCGCCTGCAGGCGCGGCTGGCACTACGTTGACGTTGACCATGCAAGTGGAATATTCCGCGCGGTACGCCTCCGCTTCAGACCTGACCCAACTTGCCTCGCTTGCCCTCAACGCTTCTCTCCCTTCTGGGTTTCGCGCAGCGTCCGTATCATCCAACATGAAAATGGAATCGGTTGGCTTGCCCGTGTTAGGCGAAGACAATTCTGCGCGTTGGCAGTTGAGGGCTGAAAGACAGATCATTCAATCGGTTGACCCCGCGCAGATCACAACTTTGATCCGCGGACTCAGCGTTGACGAAGCGCGTTCGCGTTTGGATGAGTCGTTCGATTGGGAAAGCGAGCCAGTGATCTCGATGTTCCCCATGTGGTGGAAATGGATTCCGTTGCTGCCGTTTCGGATTGAGGTTCTTACAAATTGATTTGGTGGTTGAGTAGTCCCGCGTGCAGTTCGCGGGACGTATCGAAACCACCAGTAAGTAAAGCAATTATTGTGACAAAATTTCTTTTGAAACATGTTGGTTTCGATACGGGCTCGACTTGCCCTCGCCCTACTCAACCAACGGAGTATGTATGCGTATCCTAGCAGTTGACCACGGTGAAAAACGGATCGGTCTCGCGCTCAGCGACCCGACCGCGACGATTGCCAGCCCGTTCAAAGTGATCGAGCATGTGTCGCGTCTGCTCGACGCGGCGCAAGTGGCGAACCTTGCCGCTGAAAATGAGGTTGGCTTGATCGTCGTTGGTCAATCGTTCGACGAAGAGGGCAAGCCGAATCTCGCAGGCAGACGCGCCGCGAAATTTGCCGACGCGTTGCGCGAGCAG
>JAEURC010000019.1 GCA_016789025.1 Anaerolineales bacterium | reverse complement strand
GCCGTTCGATGATCTCATCCACAAAGGCGCTCACGGCGTTATGTTCCAACCCAAACTTGGCGGCAATCTCTGCCAGTTGGCGGGCGTTCTTCTGCGCTTTGAAGGCGGCATAGCCCGCGCGGATGGCGGCTTCGCTGGTTTTGGTCTTGCCCACTTCCAGCGTGTTGATATATTCGGTCATATCTTCGCGCTCGTCCAAAAACTTGGCATCCGAAGCGATCAGCCCGATCAACTGCTCGCGGGTCATGCTCTGTTTGCCAGAGGTGCCAGCAGCATAACGCGCGATCAGTTTCATGATGTAATCGTAATCAATCGTCACCGAGGCGAACAACACAAACTCAAAATCTAGTTGTTGCAACTGCGGGTTCTGCTTCTCTTTGTCCTGCCGTTCTTTCAGGCGTGAGGCGGTTTCAAGATACGCCGCGCGGAAGGCTTGCAACTGATCTGGCGGTAACATCTGCTCCACCTCCGCCACGTGCTCAGCGGTCAGGTCGGTGTACTGCTCCAATTGGGTCGTATATTTTTGCACTTCCTTGAAACGTTCGATGAAACTGCCGCGCGCGTGGTCGCCTTTCAAGTTGGGCACATCCTGCGGAACACACGTCAACCCGTTCGACTGCATGAACAGATCCAGTTTTCTGACCGCTTCTTTCAATTTATTGATAACCACAGGCGCAGAATCCACCAGCCAGATTTCTTTGGATCGTTCGATCGACTCGCCAGAAAAGAGTTGTATCGCTTCATCCACCGCCTCAGCCTGTTGACGAAAATCCAGAATGTTACCTGCGGGTTTAGAATCGTTCAAAATGCGGTTGGTGCGCGAAAACGCCTGAATCAAGCCGTGCTGTTTCAGGTTCTTATCCACATACAGCGTGTTCAGGTATTTGGAATCGAAGCCCGTCAAGAGCATATCCACCACAATCACCAAGTCCACACGCTGGGCATGAGGCAATCCAAACTGCTGGTCTTTGATGCGCTTTTGCACATCCTGATAGTACAAATCGAAGAATGCAATGCTGTGATTTGTACCGTAGCGTTCGTTATAGTCCGCCATGATGGCTTTCAGCGCGGTTTTCTTCCCGTCTGGGTCTACGGCGTTATCGGCTTTTTCCTGCGGCAAATCTTCCTGAAGTTGCCGCACGTCCTGGTCTCCATCCGCGGGCGGTGAAAACACACAGGCGATATTCAACGACTGGAAGGATTCGTCTTCGCTCTGCTTTTTTTCCTGAACCTGTTTGAAAAGCCGCAGGTACTCGATCGCGTCGTTGATCGAAGCGGTTGCCAACAGCGCGTTGAATTTGCGCCCGTTGCTGACGGCATTGTGCTTATCCAAAATCGCTTCGATGACGGCTTGCTTGGTCAGCGCCTCGCCTGCTTTGGGGATCTGCTCGCCTTCAGGCTTGAAGTAATCCACATGGAAGCGCAGTACCGTATCATCCTCGATGGCGTTGGTGATGGTGTAGGCGTGCAACTGCGTTTGAAACAAGTCTGCGGTCGTTTTGTAGGAAGCCTGCGTACCTTCCACTTGGGTATAACTCGCGTTTTCCTTGAAGATGGGCGTGCCCGTAAAACCAAACAACTGCGCCTTGGGGAAGAATTCCTTGATCGCTTTGTGATTATCTCCAAACTGCGAGCGGTGACATTCATCAAAGATGAAGACCACGCGCTTCCCGCTCAACGGTTTGAGTTGTTCTCTGTATCCTGTCATTGCGAGCCGCGCTCTTGCTCTTTGCGGCGAAGCAATCCTTGCACTGAGCGCAGTCGAAGTGTCCTCATCGCTGGGGGATTGCTTCGTCGCTTCGCTCCTCGCAATGACATTCTTGTTGCTTTCATCCAAAGCCAACCCCAACTTCTGAATGGTCGTCACGATCACCTTATCGGCATAATCATCCGAAAGCAATCTCTTCACCAGCGCGGCGGTGTTTGTGTTTTGCTCCACACAACCCGCCTGAAACTTATTGAACTCTTCGCGGGTCTGTTTATCGAGGTCTTTGCGGTCCACAACAAACAGCACTTTTTCAATATCGGGGTTGTCCTTCAACAACGTGGACGCCTTGAAAGAAGTCAACGTTTTGCCACTGCCCGTCGTATGCCAGATGTAGCCGTTGCCGCTGTTGTCGTGAATGCAATCCACGATCGCTTTCACGGCGTAAATCTGGTACGGGCGCATCATCAGCAGTTTTCGTTCGGCTTCGAGCAGTACCATGTAACGGCTGATCATCTCGCCCAAAACGCACTTGGCAAGGAACTTCTCCGCAAAGTCATCCAGCAGGGTGATTTTTTTATTGTTCTCGTCTGCAAAGCGATAAAAGGGCAAAAAGCGTTCTTCGGCATTGAAAGCAAAATGCTTGTTATTGTTATTGGCGAAGTACAGCGTATCACTGCGATTGCTCACGATAAAAAGTTGCATGAAGCATAACAGCGTGTTGGTGTAGCCGTTGCCAGGGTCGGTCTTGTAATCCACGATCTGTTGCATGGCGCGGCGCGGGCTGATCGGCAAGTCCTTCAACTCGATCTGCACCACAGGCACGCCGTTGATCAACAAAATCACATCGTAGCGGTGAAAACTGTTGGCGGTGTTGATCCGCAATTGGTTTACCACCTCAAACATGTTCTTGCACCAATCCTTGATGTTCACCAGCGTAAAGGTCAGCGGCGTGCCGTCGTCGCGGATAAAGCTATGCTTTTCACGCAGATTGCGCGAGGCTTCAAATACGTCTCTGGTCACCATCTGATCCAGCAGGCGTGTAAATTCCCCATCCGTCAACGTCACGCGGTTCAACGCCTCAAACTTCTCGCGGAAGTTTTTCTCCAGCGCGGCGCGGTCGCGAATATCAGGGCGATAGGTGTATTTGAGATCGCTCAACGCCTCGACACCCGCGCGGTAAACGGGTTTCGGCTCGCCCAGTTTTCTAATCAGTTCTTGTTCGATTTGTTGTTCAGTCATTGGTTATGGTTTTGAATTTTAGTGACTAGATTATACCCGCCGCGTTTGGTTGGAGCGCATGAACACGTCAATCAATTCCAGGGTTCTTTATCGTATCCATCTACGGGAATTTCAGTCCCCACTTTGGAATAATCGCGCAAATACCATCCCGCCTTTTCCAATTGCGGGCGCCGCCCTGAGCCAGTCGAAGGGTCGATCATTTGCTTGCGGATACGGTCTTCGCTGATTCTGCGGCGCATGCTTCCCATTTTGGAATATGGATTTAGGCTAGATGAAGTCAAGGATAAAGGAAAAACCCCATACATACAAGACGAAAGGATTACAAAAATCGAATCAAATGCCGCGTGTCATTTCATGCTCCACAAACCTCCACCTCTTCGTCTTGGAGTAATCTCCGCCTTCGGGGTCAAAGTATTTTGCATACTCCGCCCAGTTATCTTTTGTGCGAAAAAACGGATCAACCTCCCCGTCCGCGAGTTCGTAGCGCGAGATTCTTGCGCGGGCTTGATCGCTTAGCGCGTTGTCGTTTCCCCAGCCGACATACATCGCCACCGACTCGGCGAAATCCTCCACGCGGTTGAAGGAGTAGTTCGAGCCGCTGGGTTTGTCGCCGTAGAAGTAGCCGCGCGCGTTACAGCCGGGTTTGCGTCCGCGCTTGCCGGGCTCCTCCGCTTTGGTAAAGCCATTCAAGTCGGCAAGCCGCAAATATTTTTTCACCCACGAGAAAAACCGAGATGTGTACCCGCCGGTGTATCGTTCGAGCTGGCGGGATAATTGCCAGCCGCTGTTCTCATCCCAGATGTGAGCGAATTCATGGACAACTGTCCACGCGTTGAATGAACTAGCGCTCGATAACGTAATTCTTCCGTGCAGCGCTTCCCCTCCATGCGAACCGATCTCGCCTTTCTTCACTGTTACGCTTCCCACCTTGTTGAGGAAACTTTCGCTTCCGCCAAACGAATTCGCCAGCAGGGAGATCGAGTCGTGCAATCTGTCTAACTCGGCGAGCGACCACAACCCATTTTGCCATGCGCCATCCGGGGTTTCTTCCCCGCTCCCCCAATCGCGGAGGACGGCTACATGAAAGTCCGCGCTGAGGCGGGCTAGTCTTTCGGCGGCAATCGCAAGTTCCGCTTGCTCCATGACCGAAGTATAACGGCATTTTTAATTGGCAAGCCCGATTCGCAAGACCACATGATAAGACCCAATTTCCTCTACCACTGGAAACAAAAAGTGGTCTCGAACGCACATCCGAGACCACTTTCGTTTTGTTGTAGCCGTAAGTTTTACCCAGCGACTTTTCTCGCCATGTAAAACGCCATCCAGCGGTTGTTAATCTCTTCCTGCGCCTGTTGACGTGTGTATCCATACTTCACTTGAAGCAGGGTGACGAATCGATTCTGTTTGTCGTCCGCCTTGTCAATTTTTTTCAGGTCGTGCTCAGCCAGCAGACTCCACCATTCGGTGGAACGACTGCGGAACACTTTCCATTGCAGGTCGAATTTTGTTTTCGGATTGCGCATGCGGGTCTCCATAGAGAGTAAAAATATAGCGGACTCAGTTTGGAGTTTTCGAGATTTCGTTACTTGATGACCATCCCTTCCCCACGGAACAGACAGGAACAAAATTGTCAAACTCTTTCACGCACATTGTACTACAAGATGAATGAGATTCTATAATTTCGGATGCGAGTTGCAGATTTGAAAACGGTCTCGCGGAAAGTACAGCCGCTCTTCATTCAAACCCCTCTCCCGTCTACCACTCGCGGAGTTTATCCTGAGCCTGCCGAAGGGCTCGGGTACGCGTCTCCTACGAGGGAGAAGCCTTTGCTCATCAAACCAAAATTTTCTTGGAGATTCAATTTCCCCATCCCACAGAAAAGGATTCAACCCCATACCCTCTCCTTTAGGAGAGGGACAAGTCAACACGCCGATCATTACGCTTATCTGGGTGAGGTCAACCCAACACGCCGACCATTACGTTTATCTGGGTGAGGTCAAACCAACAAGCCGTTTATTCGTCACCATCTAGGTGAGGTCGCATTCCCCATCCCACCTGAGTCCATTTTTTATCTATCAGCCTCTGCTCTTCTTCCTCCCCACAAATTAGGCAAAGCTATCACTGGAATTATTGATATTAAAACAATGATAACAAATACAAAATCAAAGTTGTTGCTAACAAAATGGAAATTCCCAAAGAAATACCCTGCTAAAGTAAAAAGCAACACCCAAACAATACCGCCAAAAACGTTATAGGTAATGAAATAAGCATATGACATCAGAGCAGAACCTGCAATAAATGGGGCGAAAGTACGAAGAACAGGAAAGAAACGAGCTAGGAAAATTATCTTTCCTCCGTGCTTCTGAAAAAAGGCATGTAAACGATGAAAATATTCTTTCCTAATCCACTTGATACGGTAAGCCTGATGTCCCAAATAATGACCTATCCAATAATTGACAATATTACCTATGATAGACGCGAAGATAAACAATACAAGCAGAAGCCAAATATTTAGGGAATGTGATTTTGCCAATACCCCTGTTGCAAAAAGTAAAGACTCCCCAGACAAATAGGGTGTCAAGACCAGACCAGTTTCCATGAATATGACCAAGAATAACAAAACATATATCCAAACGCCATAAGCAACAATTAATGCACTTAGATAGGAGCTCAAATTTAGAAATATTTTTCCAAGCTCTTTGATTACTTCTATCAGAGTCATATTAGCTGCTGGTGGCGCATCGCTACTCATTGCTGCAACCCCCATCATTGCAAGAGCAGCGAAAACAATCCCACTAAATAACGCAATACCTGTGAAGATTTTTACTCGCTGGGTAAATATCTTAGCGAATTCCCTTAACTCATGTTCTGTGGGCAGCAAGAAATCTTCGTGTTCCATTTATTTTCTCTTCTTTTCGTTTTTTATTTGAATTTTTGCTCTAATTATCATAGTCGCAATATCACTATACATAAAAATAATCACGGGAGCCAAAGTTGACAATGCAAAAAGTACCTGAAAAACATAAAACACCACTCTGTCAATTCCTACTAACCGAAGGTTTTCTAAAACTCTTTGTGTTCCCCATTGAATTAACACCCAAAACACAAGAAATATGGAATCTATGAATCCAGACAATATCCACTTTGTTATTGTGGTAAATCGCATTTTAGTTTCAGTGGCAACTTCATTCATAAATGTCTCTCTGAAATTTGCTCTGCACTCAGCATTATACTTCTGTCTTACATCAAAAAACGAAACGTCATCTCCCCTCCCACCACCCCATCAACTCACTCAACGGCAAACTCGGCGTCGCATCGCCTTGCCTGCCCGAATTCCATGTGACGATCAACTCCCGTTTCGCGCGCGTGATGCCCACGTAGAACAGGCGCAGACGTTCCTTCACGTAATCCAACCGCGAGCGCATCGTCGCCGCGCCTTCTTCGTACCAATCATATTCATTCGATGGTGGTCGAGTAGTGCCGCCCGCGCTGAGCGGAGCGGCAGCGAAGTCGAAGCGTGGCGGCACGTATCGAGACCACAACGCGCCCAACTGCGCCAACGCCTCCGCCGACAAGTCCAACCCGCTCCGCACGAACCACTTCTCCGAAATAAAACGGTCGTTCGGCATGTTCGATGGGAAGTCGTAATTATTGACCGACATCAAATACACGCGGTCCCATTCCAGTCCCTTCGCCTTGTGCATCGTCGTCACCACCACCCGTCCGCGATGGCGTTCGGGGTCAAAGCCCGAATCGTCCGACGAGAACCCGATGAAGCGCCGTTCGTTCTTCGCGATCACCGCCAGCTCCGCCGTCAACTCAGGCAGACGCCAATCCGCGTGATCGTCCGCCGCGCTTCGCAACACCAACGCAAGTTTATGCGCCAGCGCCAGATCGTGCGCCTCGGTGAACACATCCTGCGCCAACGTCAACACCAACTGATCAATCGGAAGCGTCACCGCGCTCAACCATCTCTGGATGACGACTCGGAACGCGCTCAACTCCTCGACGACTTGCCCCGCTTCATTCGCACCGATAGCTGATCGCCAGTCGTCGGCATTTTGTGGCGCTACAAAATTTTCCACGTCAACCATCTTGCGCAACAAGGTTGGAATCTGCTCGATGTAGGGGCGACCCTCCATGCCCTCATCGGAATCACCGTTTGACCTTGACGGGTCGCCCCTACGGTTGCCACCAAAAATATCTCTGCGCCACACCTCATACGCCTTCGACAACTTCCGCGCCGAACTTGGATCCGCCAGATAGCCCAACAAGTAACTCAATGATCCCGCCGCCGCCCGTGTCTCGCTTGTACTCGAAATTAACTCAATCGGCTCGATTCCCTTTTGGCGCAACGCATTGACCACATCCACGCCGCGCTGGTTACGCGGGACAAGGATCGCAATCGTCGGTTTGTCTTCATCGGGAAAACCCCAAATGGAGTCAACATATCCCTTCACCGATTTGACCACCGCTTCGAGTTCTTCCTCTGGCGTATATCGTTTACTAATAAATTTAATTCCCTCAGGGTTATCTGGCGGATTTTGCTGCGGGTCATCCTCTGGCACAGGGACAATATGCGGCACCGACAACGCCGTCCGCGCTTCGGGGATGGGATGCGACGTCATTACCCAGTCAATGAGATGATTCGCCAACGTCAGAATGGATGGCTGTGACCGCCCCGACTCGGGCATGTCTATGCTTGGGTTGTTTTGAATAAACGCGCGGAGGAGTTCGGGCGAGGCAGTTGTAAATGTCTCAAAGATGGCTTGGTTCGGGTCACCCACACGGACCCAGTTACCATCATCGCGCTGAGCGGAGGACGAGCGAAGCGAAGTCCGCAGACGAAGCGCGGGGTCGCCAGTCAATTGCCCTTCGTCTGCGCCTCCGCTATCGCTGCGGCTCCGCTCAGGGCGAGAGCCACTTAAGAGAGAAAGTATCCTCTCCTGCGTCAAACTCGAATCTTGCGCTTCATCTTCGAGAATATATGGATAACGATATTGAAGTCGCACAAGATATTCTTCGTCGTTTTCTAGCAGGGTCAATGCGAGTCGAATCAGATCGTCGAAGTCCACGGCGCCGCGGTAGGCGAGGGCGCGTTGATAGTCCGCGTAGATGCTGTAGCCGAGTTCGGCGAGAGGCAGGGGCGTGGACAAAGCGTCGAGTTTGGCGCGCAGGCTGTCGGGAGTCAAGAGGCGATCTTTCGAGGAGCGGATAAAAGCTAAGGCGAGGGAGTCCAATAAATTGGGAAGTTGATCGCGCTTGACCCAATCCATTTTGGATTGATCGAGGGCGGGGTCGAGGTATTCATCCAATGAATGATTCGCCAGCCACGCATTGACCGACTCTTTGCGAATGAAACCCGCCTCACGCTCGTCAATGATGCTGAAACGATTTTCGAGTCCCACGCTCGCAGGCTTTTCGCGGACGATGTCATGCGCCAGCCCATGCAATGTGCGAACGCGATATTTGTAGAGGGCTTGCAACGGGTTGTCGAAGAAACGTTTGATGCGCGCTTCGAAATTGTCCACCGCCGAGTTGACGAGCGTGACGATGAGCACTTCCTGATCGTCTTGCAACGCACCGCTTTGAATAATCTGCGCCGCCAACGCGGAGAGAATGTGCGTCTTCCCCGCGCCAGGGACGGCGGCAATGCCGAGCCGTCCGCTATCGTAGCGGAGGATTTGTTGTTGGGAGGGACGAGGGGTGAAGGTGAGGGTCATATGTTCAGGTTTCAGGTATCAAGTATCAAGTGTCAAAATTTCTTGATTGAGGTATTCTGATTTCTTCGGTTGATTCTACCCCGCAAACCCGCACGGTGATAAACCACCGTGCTATTCATACAAAGCCCGCTAAAGCGGACTAGGCGCGGGCGAGGCGGCTTGAGCCGCCTTCGTAGGCGTAGCCCAACGGTTCATCGTCGGGCGGACACGGCACGGACTGTGTCATGCCATGTGCAACACATTTATCCCACGGCGGACAATGCCAAAGATCAACCTCCGTCCACGTAACCTATGTTTCATCCATCCTCTCCATCGCCGCTATATATGTTCCGTCTGCGTGATGTTGTTTTTGGTTGTGAATATATCGTACCACCGAAGCAAGATTTCTTTCACCGAAGGACAAGACTCCATATTCATCCTGCCAGTAAAACTCGAAATCGGGTTTGATCACGTGGTTGACGTAATGCGAACTATTCCCTTTCACATCTCCGATGAATTTCGCAGGCGCTATTTTGGGCGGAACAGAAACAGCAAGATGAGCGTGATCTTCCATCCCGCCGACAGCATGGACGAATCCACCCATGCCCTGCGCCTTTGCCGCGATAACGCGATATAGCTCAGGTTCGAGAGTCAAGTCAATTAATGGCAAACGATTTTTCGTTCCCCAAACAAAATGATAATAGAGTTTCCAATAAGGCATGTATATCTCAAGGCGGCTTCAGCCGTCTTCGTATGTGTAGCACGGGGGTTCATCCCCGTGCGGGCAATTCATGGGCGAACCTCCCCCGAATCCTCATCCACCATTAACACAGACGTATCCACCACCACAAAATCGTCTCCCGTCAAAACATCGAGCAGGTGCAACATATCATTGTCCCAGCGTTCATCGGGCGCGCCGCTGACGTACCAATTCGAGCCATTGTCTGCCAACACGACTCCATATGTCTTCATCGCTTGCAAAAGAACTTGCATCTCAGGCGGGAAACTTGAAATATCGTAATCCGCTTTCAAGCGGAAGCGCGCGCCCATCGGCGGGATTGCATTTTTCGGATCGGAGGTCTGATGCCGCGCGGGCCAGATGTAGCCCGCTGTGTCTTCAACAGTAAATCGTAATGCGTGGTTAATTTCGCCAGCAACAATTTCGTCATAACGAACCAGCCCTGGCAAAATCGGCAAACCCGCCGCGTCAGCGGATGTCCACGTGTCGGGGCGCAGGGCATTCGAGTTCAAATCCCAGATCGCGCCCGAGCCGCCGCTCCACACGCCATTATCGAAACTCATGTCGTACATTTCATACAACACGCAAGCCTCCGTGTCCACGACCAAAATGTGGTGATCGCTCCCCCACTCGCGATTCGGATTGTCGGGAATCGGATACGGTCCCGCGTCGGATTCATCGGGATAATAAAACTCCGGTTCATACGCAGGGACAGTTGATCCAGCCACGACGTTGTATGGAATCCCGATCGGACCCCCGTCCCACTCGCCCGAGCCGAAATCCATGTGAAAGCCTTCGTCGCGTCCGATGTTGTCGATCCACGAATCAGATTGCGGGTGGATGGGAAGCGAATCCACGCGAGCGTTCCAGAAATTGTTCGCAGGGAACAACGGGCAATTGGCAAGACTCGGTCCATCCGTTGATGGAGGCGGAGGCGTGAAAGTTGAATCAGCGGGAGGGATGATCGAAGTCGCACTCGGCTCCACAGGTGGAACAGTTGTCGGAGTCCCAGTCGCAGTACAAGCCAACAGGAGGATCGAAATTGCAACGAGCAAAAATTTTTTGTTCATTTATTTTCCTCAAAGGTGACAGTCATCTTGAAGATGACTGTCACCTACTTTTCACAAAACTTTTTGAAACACGCGCAACAATTCGCCGCGTCCCTCAAATCCGCTTTCGCCAAGTTCAGAAATTCCCAAATAGACGCGCTCGCGGCAGCGGTGGAGCAATCCCGATACCAGCCGCGCCATCGCCTCTTTACTGTATTGAACATCATCAGCATCCGTCCATTGACGTCCCTCCTGCCATCCCCGACTCAACACATACGGATGCGTGAGCGGTTGCGACAATCTCTCGTACCATCCGCTAGAACCAGCATCGAGCCAGAATTGAATCGTGACGGGACGGTTCATCATCAAGAACGTATGCGCGGGCGCGATGAGAACCGCGTCTTTGTCTTCGTTCTGCCAGCCCTCGAGATACGACGCGGCGATCACTCCGTCTTGCAGCATTTGGATGTATTCTTTACCAAGACCTAACAGGTTTTCGCGAAGCGTACCTGTTAGGTCTAAAGCCAAACGAAACTTCTTCACTGACTCGACCAAACTCGCCGCCACGCGGACCGAGTCGAAGTTGCGGTGATAACCAAATCCTGCTTGCGATAAAACTTCGCCAAATAATTTCCGTAAGAAATGATCGAGCGGAAGAACATCCGAGGTACGATATTCTTCGATCCAATTGCGAAGCGTTGAATAGCGATTTCCAACCGAAAAAGTGATTCGCTCCTGAACATCGGGCTTGATCTGGTCAAAGGTCGAAAGTTGAAGGTCGCGTTGACGATAGACAATGTCGGTGAGGAGTTGCGCGCGGACGAGATCGAGTCCATCAATGGATTGCATCAGCGCGTACGCCACGTCAAATTTCGGCGGGTGGATATTCCAATGCGGATGCGCCAGCGCGGCAAGCGTGATCAACGCATGAGAAGCGGGCTCGTCCTTAAGCGAGCGCGACGGTCTGTGCGAGCGCCAGGGGATGTTTGCTGTTTCAAGTCTGTGTGTGATGGAAAATCGCAAGGCATCGGAGAGGTAGGGGGTGAGGATGACGATTTGGGAAGGAGAGACTAGATTACTAGACCCTTCGACATACTCAGGGCGGCGGACTAGAGATTGGATTTCATTGACAACGGCGTCAAGCAGTTCAGGGTAATAGCGTGGGGTATCAGTTTCGCTACCGATTCGCTTTAGTATGGTAAGAGCATCTGAAGAATATTGACCTTCGACATTCGACGTTTGACCTGGAACTATTTCATCAACCAACCCAGCACTTAAATTCGCCACATCCTCCGACATCACAAAACTTTCTTGCAATTGAATCTGCTCATCACACAACTCACGCAATGCCCAACCTGTTTGCACGTCCGCGCCGAGGAAGTAGCGGAAGCCTGCGTCTTCGTCGTAAATTAGTAAAGCGGATTGGAAGTCTGCGAGCCATTCGGCAACAATATCATGCGCGCGCGGACCGTCTTCTTCCACGTTGTCGTAGATCAGGTGGCGATAATTTCTCGTGAGGTAATCTTTGACAATATCCTGCTTCCATAAAGTTTCTGCAAAGACTTCGAGTTGCAAGGAAAAATCGAGCAAATTATGGTCGAGGCAATATTGGCGGAAGCGATTCGCGCACTCTTGCGCATCTTGATAAACACGGCGTTGAGCTGGGTCGCCGAAATACGATAAGTCGAGTTTTGAGCCAATGTCGGTATGTGGAAATCCGATCACGGCGGCTTTGTTGAGGTTGTCAATAATTTGGGAATACAAACGATTGCGATCAATCGTCACCGATTCAAAATAACCTTCATCTAACAAAGGGCGGACGAGATGCGCCATGTAATATTGCGCGGTTTCGAGCGTGAGGAAAACAGGCGGCTGGCTCGGGTTTGCAAATCCCGCCGCTTCACCCGCGAGGGGCCAGAACAAGTCACACATGCGCCGCGCCAAACCGCCGATCGTGGCGGGAGTCACCTCGCCGCCCGCGCGTCGTTCGGGGCTGTAGAGCAGATCGAGATACGGTTCTTGCAAACTCCTCTGCGGGGTGAGCATGAGAATCGATTCGCCGGGCACGCCTTGCGCGAGCAAGTGACGCATCCACTCGACGCCTGCGGTAGTTTTCCCCGTCCCTGCGGGACCTGACACGAAGAGTTTCGAGTCGAGGGGAGAATCAACTACCTGTTGTTGAAGCGGCGAAAGACCTATCATGAGGCGAGGGTACAGTAGTCACGAGGGTTTGTCAATGCAGAGAGTGTCAAATTCAAAAACACAAGCCACAATGTCACATGCCTTGAATGTGTTGTATTCAATTCCAAATTAAAGTATAGTTGCGAAAATTCAAACTCAAGGAGATTCCCATGCCCACCCCGATCAGACCCACAGCAAGACCAGGTGTTGTCCCATCCAAGCCCGTGTCGTACGTGAAATTTTCAGATAAGCTCACCGACTCGCTGAACGACATCGGCAAGATGATCCAAGATCACAAGAACATGATCGACTCGATCCAGGAGGTCGCGCTCGAACTCACCAACTCCATCGGCTCGCTTCACACGCTCACGGTGAAATACGCCGGCATCGCCAACAACATCCTCGACGGCTTGCTCCCCATCGCGAAGGGTCTGCCGATCATCCCGAAAAATATTTTGCAATTGCTCATCAATCTCGAAAGCATCACACAAAAGATCATTGACAATCAAGCCTCCACATCGAAGACCATCACCGAAGTGCAATCGGGCTTGAAGACAGGCGACGTGAACAAGATCAAGGGACATGCTGGCGCGTTGCAAAGTGTGACGAGGACTCTCACTTCGATCCTGCCGAAGGGATAAAAACCCGCTTCTCTCGCAGGGACGGCTGGTGCGGTTTAACAAGCGGATGTCGTTGCGAGGAGCGCTCTTGCCCTTCGCGACGAAGCAATCCCCCCTCAACGTGTTGGAGATTGCTTCGCCGTGATGGTTTCGACACGCCCTTCGCAAACCCCGCTCAGGGCTACTCAACCATCAGGGCTCGCAATGTCATATTCCATCTGTTGACACATCCCCGACCCGCATGTATAATCTGCCCGCTTCTGCCTCAGCAGTTGGATTCGCTGGGGCGGTTGTGTGTAAACTTACCAGCTTCCCCGTTCGCAGGCGATGGATAAGGTCTGAGCGAAGCATAGCGCAGACGAAGACCCGCAGGTATACGGCGAAGTGAATGACTGGAGAAAAAATGAGATTTGCAATCGTTGAAAGCGGCGGCAAGCAGTACCGTGCCGTCGAAGGGCGAACCATCGAAGTGGATCGCCTGCCCGTTGAAACGGGAAATAAATTCGACCTTGACCGCGTCTTGCTTATGGCAGACGGCGACGAGATCGTGGTCGGCACCCCCACCCTGAGCGACATCAATGTAAAGGTCACGGTCATGGATCATATCCGTGGTCCGAAGATTGACCGCTTCAAGTACCGACCGAAGAAACGCATCCGCGTGCGCGGCGGACACCGCCAACAGTATACGTTGTTGATGGTGGACTTCATCGGCAAGCCCGGCGAGAAACGCAAGGTTGAAGAGCCGAAGGTCGAGAAGCAGGCTGAAGCCGAAGTTGTGGTCGAGGCTGAGAAAAAGCCGAAAGCGGCGAAGCAGGCAAAGGCTGAGAAAGAAGCGGCGAAGCCATCCGCAAAAAAGACTCCTGCGAAGAAGCCCGCAGCCGCCAAGTCGCCATCCAAAAAGACAGACGCTAAAAAGAAGTAAGAGGTAACCATGGCACATAAAACAGGCGCGGGCTCAACCCGCAACGGACGAGATTCAAATGCGCAGCGACTCGGCGTGAAGCGTTACGCGGGTCAGTTCGTGCTTTCGGGCAACATCTTGGTGCGCCAACGCGGCACGAAGATCGCCCCAGGCTTGAACGTGGACGCAGGCAAGGACGACACGTTGTTCGCGACCGCGAACGGCATTGTGATGTTCGATGTTGTGCGCGGCAAGAAACGCGTCAACGTTGTACCGCAGGTGGAGGCGTAACATGAAGCCCGATATTCATCCTACATATTATCCCGATGCCAAAGTGACCTGCGCTTCATGCGGTCGCACATGGACAACGGGTTCGACGAAAAAAGAATTCCGCGTGGACATTTGCGGGAACTGCCATCCGTTCTTCACGGGCGAGGCTTCGCGCCTTCTCGACATCGAAGGTCAAGTGGACCGCTTCTACAAGAAGTTGACCGTCCGTCAGAACTATGTTGACCAACAGAAGGTGAAAGAAGAATTGAAAGGTTCGCCCGAACGCCCCATCGAAGAATTGGGACTCGCGGCGCGCGCAAATGAAGCGCTGAAAGCGGCGGGCGTTACGAACGTCGGTCAGTTCCTTGAGAAGTTGAACGGCGGCAACGACGCGGTGTTGGCTATCGCTGGCTTCGGTCAGGCGTCGCTCACAGCGGCGAAGAAGAAACTCCGCACGATGGGATACGAACTCCCTGAATCGGCGGCGTAGTCCCGCGTTGTTCATCAGATGATCTGCTGAACAATCAAGCAAATTGTTTGCGGATTGAATAAACTCAGGTAAACTTACAGGCATGGCGCGAAGCGCGCCATGCCTGATTTTTTAACCCCAACCCCCACCGCCCTAAAGGGCACCTCCCCCAAATCCGACTGAAGTTCGTCGGATTTGGGGGAGGATGGGAGGGGGTTGAAAATTTCAAAAGGAAATTATGAAGCATATTCACGGTTCTATTGAAGTAGTCTGCGGTTCGATGTTCAGCGGCAAGACGGATGAGTTGATCCGCCGTCTCGTCCGCGCTACGATCGCCAAGCAAAAAGTGCAGGTGTTCAAACCCGCCATTGATATTCGCTACGCGGTGGAAAAGGTCACCTCGCACGCTGGCTCGAAGTTCGACGCGGTCCCCATCGAAAAAGCGACCGAGATCCTCAGCAAAATAGATTCAGACACGACCGTCGTCGGCATAGATGAGGCGCAGTTCTTCGACCCTGAGGTTGTCCCTGTTTCGCGCGAGTTGGCTTCACGCGGCATCCGCGTCATCGCGGCGGGACTCGATACCGACTTCCGCGGCGAGCCGTTCGGTCCGATGCCGATCCTCATGTCCATTGCCGAGGATGTGGACAAACTCCACGCGATCTGCATGGTCTGCGGCGGCGAAGCCTCACGCACGCAGAGACTGGTCAACGGCAAGCCTGCAAAATATGACGACCCCGTTGTCATCGTCGGCGCGTCGGAGATGTATGAAGCGCGGTGTAGAGAGCATCACGAGGTGCCGAGATAAAAAGTAATCAGTAATCAGGGAAACAAGTAGACAGGTAAACAGGTATGCAAGATTACAAAGACATCCTCGCTGAAATATTAATTGACGCCGCCAAACTCCAAACCCGAATCGCCGAACTCGGCGCTGAGATCAGCGCGGACTATCCCGACGGCAACCTGCTCCTCGTGTGCATCCTGCGCGGCGGCGTGCCGTTCCTCGTTGACCTCAGCCGCAACATCACCTCCCCGCACATGATGGATTTCATGGCTGTTTCGTCCTACGGCACGGGCAAGCGCGAATCGAGCGGCGCGGTGCGTGTCGCCATGGACTTGCAAATGGACATCCGCGACAAAGATGTGGTGCTTGTCGAAGACATCGTTGACAGCGGGAACACGATCGCGTCAGTGCTTGAACTTTTGCATGTCCGTCAGCCGCGCTCGCTCAAGGTCTGCGCGTTGCTAGACAAGCCCGAACGGCGCGAGACAGCTGTCCCGATTCACTATCGTGGGTTTGAAATCCCAAACAAATTCGTGTTCGGCTACGGACTCGACCTCGACGAATACTATCGCAACCTTCCGTTCGTTGGCGTGGTGGATTTGAAGAAATACAAATCATCCGATTGATGGTGGTCGAGTAGTCCCGCGTGCTGAGCGGAGCGCTAGCGAAGACGAAGCATCACGGGATGTATCGAGACCAGATTGACGATTGGCGATTTACGATTAACGATTTTTGATTTACGATTGGGGAAAGACATGCAAGAAGATTCAAGTTATGCGGGTCGTTGGGTTGCGCGCATTCGCGGCAAGATCGTCGCTCAGGGTGGCACGCCTGAGCAAGCCCTGCGCGCCGCGCAGAATACCCGCCATAAAGAAAAACTCGAAATCATTTACATGCCGATCCATTTTTCGCATCCGCCTCTGTTGGATAAAGTCCGCGACGCGTTGCCCGATCAGGATATCTACCTCGTCGGCGGCGCCGTACGCGACATGATCCTCAACCGCCTCTCGCGGGACTTTGATTTTGCCGTGCCTTCGGGCGGCATTTCTCTAGCCCGACGTGTCGCCCGCGCCCTCGACGCCAACTTCATGATCCTCGACGAAGAACGCGACACGGGACGAGTCATCGTCATTGACTCGGACAATTCGCGCACCTATCTCGATTTCGCAACTTATCGCGGAGGAGATCCTTCAACAGGCTCAGGACAAGCCCTCGAAGACGATCTTCACGCCCGCGATTTCACCATCAATGCCATCGCGTACGATCTAAAAACAGATTCGCTCATTGACCCTCTCAACGGCGCGGACGACATCCGCGCGAAAATCATCCGCGCCTGCTCACCCACTTCATTGACCGACGACCCGATCCGCATTTTGCGCGGAGTCCGCCTTGCCGCCTCATTCGACTTCAAAATTGATCTTGTCACGCGTTCTGCTATGAAAGATGCCGCGAGTCTCTTGCCGAACATTTCGCCTGAACGCCAGCGCGATGAGTTGTTCAAAATTCTCGAAGGACCGAAACCCGATTCGTCCATGCGCGCGCTGGAGATGCTCGGCATATTCCCATATCTCATGCCCGAACTCTCCGCCATGAAGGGATGCGAACAATCTCCGCCGCATGTGTACGATGTGTGGGAACACACGCTGAAAGTCCTCGGTCATCTCGAAGCGATCCTCGCCGCGTTTGAATCAGGTTCAGGCGGGGACGATTCGTTTTTGAACGCGCTCGTCGCCGCGCTTGGAAAATATCGCGAGCGGTTTGCCTCGCACTTCACTGACTCGCTCAACACGGATCGTTCCGTCCGCGCCGCGTTGTTCTTCGCCGCGTTGTATCACGATGTCGAGAAGCCAGCCACGAAAACTGTGGAATACACAGGGCGCATCCGCTTTTTCGATCACGACGTGCAGGGCGCGAAGGTCGCATCCATGCGCGGGCATAAGTTCAACCTCAGCAACGACGAAATTCAGCGCGTCAAAAGAATCGTTTTCAATCACATGCGCTTTCATTTTTTCACGATGCAGTTAGAGGAAAAAAGGAAAGAGCCGGCGCGTAAATCCATATACCGATTCTTCCGCGACGCGGGCGAAGCAGGCGTGGATTTGATCCTGCTCGGTCTCGCCGACCTGCGCGGCACACGCGACCACACCCAAACGATGGAAAACTGGAACGCCGCGCTGGACATCGCAAAAATTTTCCTTGAAAACTATTGGGAAAAACGCGAAGAGACTGTCGCTCCTCCGCGCCTGCTGGACGGGCACGAGTTGATGAAAGAACTCAATTTAGACGGGGGGCGAATCATCGGTCAATTGCTCGAAGCGATCCGTGAAGGTCAGGCAGTCGGCGAAATTTCCACGCGTGAAGAGGCGCTGTCGCTGGCGCGGAAATTGGTTGATGGTGGCGAACTGTAATTGCGTAATTCGTAGTGGCGACTTCTGTCGCCCATACCGAACGACTGAAGTCGCTAATACATCCATTTGCATGTCATTCTGAGGATCCGCTTTAGCGGCGACGAAGAATCTCTTTCGACCCAAGAAGATTTCTAACGAGAGGAGAGATGCTTCGCTCCGCTCAGCATGACATGATTAGGAACAATATGAACATCGTATTTTTCGATCTCGAAACGCAAAAACTATTTGAAGAAGTCGGCGGGCGCGAACCGTCGAAGTTGTTGCTCGCTTGCGGTGTGACGTGGTCCACGGCGCGGAATGATTTTGCGGTGTACTGGGAATCGGATGCGGCGGCTCTGGTCGCCGAGTTGAAATCCGCTGACCGCGTGATCGGATTCAACATCCTCAGCTTCGATTACGAAGTTCTCAAGCCGTACGCGCCGAACGAGAACCTGCGTTCCATCCGCTCGACGGATATGTTGCAGGATATTTATCGCACACTCGGATTTCGCCTCAGTTTGGATTCGCTGGCGAAGGCGACACTCGGCGCGACGAAAACTGCCGATGGTGTGCAATCTGTGAAATGGTTCCGTGAGGGCGAGTTGGATAAAGTCGCTGAATACTGCAAAGCAGACGTGGACATCACCCGCCGCGTCTACGAATTTGGGCGCGATAACGGGTTTGTGCATTATTATTCGAAAATGGGAAGTAAATTGAAGGTGGCGGTGAATTGGAAATGAATTCGTAGGGGCGGACGGCCGTCCGCCCCTGACATCACCCTCACCCTACCCTCTCCCTCAGGGAGAGGGGTATGCAAGGAGAAAAAATGCAAAAAATAAACGTCAACGGAATTGAGCTCGCTTACGAACGCCGCGGCAAAGGGACTCCGCTTGTACTTCTACACGGGTATCCCCTCGATCATCACACATGGGATTTCGTCTCGCCGCAACTTGAAGGGACGTTCGACCTCGTCATGCCCGATCTACGTGGGTTTGGAGGATCGTCAACGGTGGACTCGCAATACACGCTGGATGATTTCGCATCGGACATTGCGGGGTTGCTTGATCATCTCGGGATACAAAAAGCCGCGGTTGCAGGTCATTCGATGGGCGGATACATCGCGCTGGCATTCGTTAAACTTTTCCCTGAACGAGTCAGCGGGCTGGGACTTGTTTCCACGCAAACACTCGCCGACCCGCCAGACCGAAAAGAGGGACGCTACAAGTCTGCGGCGGAGGTGGCGGAGAAAGGCATCGACGGCGTGGTCGAAGCGATGAAGCCTAAATTTACGCCGAACGAAGAACATCAAAACGCGGTGACCGCCATCATGCAGAGACAACAACCCTCCGCATTCATCGGCGCGCTCAAAGCCATGGCTGAACGCATGGACACATCGTCAATGCTGGCGAATCTCAACATTCCTGTTGTGGTGATCCATGGCGATGCGGATTCGTTGGTAGCTGTAGACCGCGCGCGTGAGATGAAATCTGCCCTGCCTGCCGCGCATTTTGTGGAGTTGAAAGGCGTCGGTCATTTGCCGATGATGGAGGCGGTGAAAGAAACGGCAGAGGCGTTGAAGCGTTTGGCATAGAGCGAGATATTGCAGATTAATAATTAAACCGAGCAATCCCTCCACTTCATTTTGAACCACGGAGACACTGAGTCACGGAGTTTTTTAATTGCTTTTCTCTGTGTCTTCGTGTCTCAGTGGTTAGGTATTTTGCTCGATTGATTTAGAAAAGAGCAAAATCTCGCACTACATAAAAAATCATCCCCGGCGGAGAAGGCCGGGGATGACTGTGTCAGGCGTCCACTGGGAAAGAAGCGGGTTAGGATGTCGCCATTTGCGGCGCTTGTCCCATCGAGTTGTGTCCATGCGCGCCGTTCATACCGTTCCGTTTGATCAGGCGGTTGATGTGCGCCACAAGCACGCGGCTGGGAGTCGGCTTGGTGAGGTAGTCGTCTGCGCCGGCGTCCAGTACGCTGGCGATCATCGATGGGTCGTTCAGCGCGGAGAGGATGATGATCGGCACCTGGCTAAACGCGCGCACCGATTTGCAAACCTCCCACCCGTCCATCTCCGGCATCATCAGATCGAGCACCACCAGGTCGGGTTGGTTTTCACGGATAAAATTCAATCCGTCGTTACTATTATTAGTAGCCATCACATCAAAGCCCTGCGATTTTAGCAAAAGCGACAACAGGTCTGTGACAGCAGTATCATCGTCGATCACAAGTATTTTTATCGGCATAGTGAGTCCAGTCAGCCCCCATTATATCGAAGAATGACAGAGTTGGCACTTTGCAATAGGCTATCAGTTGGACGTGTCAAACGGCGGCGGTACGCATTACTTTTGTTCTAATTCGTTCGTGGTAAACTGTGTCCGATTTAGAAAAATTTTGGAGGAATGAATGACAACCTGGGTATATCTATTCGATGAAGTGGCGAAAGCCGAAAAATATGCGGGCTCGTGGGAGGATGTACGCGCCCTGCTTGGAGGAAAAGGCGCGGGATTATTCGACATGACGCGGGCCGGGGTGCCGGTTCCGCCGGGGTTCACGGTCACAACCGAAGCCTGTAACTGGTTCCGCAAAACCGGGGTATTTCCACCGGGGATGTGGAAGCAGGCACTCGCCGCGATGAAGGTGACCGAGAAACGCGCGGGCAAAAAATTTGGCGACCCGAAGAATCCGTTGTTGGTTTCATGCCGCTCCGGCGCGAAGTTTTCGATGCCCGGCATGATGAACACCATCCTCAACATCGGCTTGAACGACGAGGTTGTGGAGGGAATGGTCAAACTCACGAATAACCCGCGCTTTGCGTGGGATTCGTATCGGCGTTTGATCGAAATGTTCGGCGCGACCGTCTTCAACCTCGACGACGAGCATTTTGAGCATCCGATGGCGGAGCATAAAGCCAAAAAAGGTTATAAATCTGACACCGAAATGACCGCCGAAGATTGGAAAGAATTGGTTTCGGTCTTCAAGGTCGTGTTCAAGAAGCAAGTCGGTTTCGATTTCCCGCAGGATGTGAACAAGCAAATGGAGTTCGCCATAAAAGCCGTGTTCGAATCGTGGATGGGTAAACGCGCCATTGACTATCGTCGCGCGACGAACATCCCGGACGATCTCGGCACGGCGGTCAACATCGTGACGATGGTCTTCGGCAACATGGGCGATGACTCTGCCACAGGCGTGGCGTTCACGCGCAACCCGTCCACCGGCGACAAGAAAATGATGGGCGAATACCTCATCAACGCGCAGGGCGAAGACGTGGTGGCGGGCATCCGTAACGCAGACCCGATCGAGCATCTGAAAGACCAGATGCCGAAAGCCTACAAAGAGTTCATGGGCATCGCCGCGCGTCTTGAGAAACACTACAAAGATATGCAGGATGTCGAGTTCACCATCGAGCGCGGAAAGTTGTGGATGCTTCAAACGCGCAACGGCAAACGGACGGCGAAATCTGCGGTGAAGGTCGCTGTGGATATGGCGAAGGAAGGCTTGATCACCAAAGAGCAAGCGGTCCAGCGCGTCACACCGGACAATGTGGATTCTCTCCTCCACCCGCAGTTTGACCATGACGCGATGGACGCCGCCGAGAAGAGCGGCAAGTTTTTCGCCAAGGGCGTAAACGCCTCGCCCGGCGCGGCAGTTGGACAAATCTATTTTGACGCGGATACCGCCGAGAAAATGGCGAAGGATGAAAAGCAGGATACGATCATGGTGCGTCCGTTCACCAAACCGGACGACGTGCATGGCATGATCGCGTCGAAGGGCGTGCTGACGAGCGAAGGCGGAGCAACCTCACACGCGGCGGTCGTGGCGCGGCAGTTCGGAATCCCGTGCGTGGTCGGCGCGTCGGCGATCAAGATCAATCTTGAAAAACGACAGATGACCGTCGGCGAGACTGTGGTCAAAGAAGGCGATTGGGTCTCGGTGGACGGCACGACCGGCAAGGTGTTCATCGGAAAAATTCCGACCACGTCGCCCTCGCTCGAAGAACAGACCGAATTGCTCACTCTGCTCAAATGGGCGGACGATATTTCTGCCACGAAAGGTGTGCGCGAAGCAAAAGCCCCGGGCTATCCCACGCGCGGATTGCAAGTGTGGGCGAATGCCGATTATCCGAAAGACGCGCAGCGCGCCCGCTCGTATGGCGCGGTGGGAATTGGTCTCTGCCGCACGGAGCACATGTTCTTCGAGCCTGAGCGTTTGCCGATCGTGCAGGATATGATCCTCTCCGGCACAAGCGAGGGACGCACAGCCGCGCTGAACAAACTGCTCCCCTATCAACGCAAAGATTTCGACGGTCTCTTCGAGGCAATGGACGGTTACCCGGTCATCATCCGCTTGATCGACCCACCGCTGCATGAGTTCATGCCTGATGAAGAAAAACTTCTCGAAGAAGTCGTCACGATGCGCGTGAAGAACGAGACGGCTGGGCTGAAAGAGAAAGAAGATTTGCTCGCCGCCATCAAGCGACTGCACGAATCGAATCCGATGATGGGTCTGCGCGGCGTGCGCCTCAGCATCTCGATGCCTGAGATCGTGGAGATGCAAGTCCGCGCCATCTTCGAAGCCGCGGCAGATTGTGCGAAGCGCGGAATCAAAGTGAAGCCCGAAGTGATGATTCCGCTCACGGGAACGGTGAAAGAACTCGAATGGATCCAGCCGCGACTCGAGCGTATCGCCAAAGCCGTGACGGATGAAAAGAAAGTGAAGTTCGATTACAAGTTCGGCACGATGATCGAAATCCCCCGCGCGGCAGTGACGGCGGCAGAGGTCGCCACACACGCCGAATTCTTCTCCTTCGGCACGAACGACCTTACGCAGATGACCTACGGCTACTCGCGCGATGATGCCGAACGAAACTTCCTCATCACCTATCAGGAACAGGGCATCCTGGAAACGAATCCGTTCCAGTCGCTGGATCGCGGCGGCGTAGGCAAACTCATGGATTGGGCTATCGCCGAAGGGCGAACGACGCGTCCGAATCTCGAAGTGGGAATCTGCGGCGAGCATGGCGGCGACCCAAGCTCCATCGAGTGGTGTCACATCATCGGCAACAATTATGTTTCTTGTTCGCCGTTCCGCGTGCCGGTGGCGCGTCTTTCGGCGGCTCATGCGGCATTGAAGTATCGACGGCAAAAGAAGGCTGTCACTGCGAAGAAAACGGCTAAGAAAAAGTCCACAGCCAAAAAAGCCAGAAGAAAGTAAATTACAAAAATCCCCTGCCTAAACAGGGGATTTTTATACCAAAATTTTACCGTCCTCAGCCCTTCACGAAAGGTTGTCGCGTTTGTCTCAAAACTTGCGATTCCAATCAATTTCCATTCTTATTGAATTCTTCAAAGTTCGGGAAGTTGTGCCAGAAATGTTCTGAGTCGAAATCATCGCTGTTCACGTTCTTTCCGTCGCATTTACCAGTGATCTTGACGATTTCACCACGCCGGTCATAGCGCAAGTTGCACTTCCAGCGCCCGGTGGTGGACACATTCAAGACAAAGCGGTCGTTTTCGAAGTTATAGAAACCGGTGCCGGTCATCACGAAGTTATAGGTAAACGCGCATTTATCGAGCGAGAAATTGACGCGCGTGCCGGCGTTATTCAATTCATACCCAAGCATGCCGCCATAATTGCAACCGACAGCGGTCGGAGTGAAACCGTCCCAATAATAGAATTCGGGCAGGTAGTAAATCTCGGTTTCCATGGCGGATAATGCGTTGCGCGGGCTTCCGAACGAGACGGCAAAGCGCGGCGCGAGCGGAATATGCGGATCGACCAGGTATCCTTCGCAAGTTGTTTCTCGTTCAGCGGGCACCACATCGTTGACCAGAAAATCGACCACAAGTTCGTCGGGACAGGCGTTGCCGCGTCCGAAGATAACGTGAGGTCCGAATTCCTGCGTGATGAGGTAGGCGTCTGCCAGATGCTCATATACATTGACGCCGTTGCCGTAGGGAGTGGCTGGGTCGGCTGTGGAGCCAAGCACCAGGGTTGGGACGTTTTCAGCGAACAAATAGTCCGGGCGGGTCAGATCGGTGGTGGCGTTGGGCCAATAGGCGCAGGGCAGGTCGGCGTAGATCAACGAAGCCAGACGCGGGATGGAAAATTCAAACGTATCGACCGTGGCGAGGTAGGTGTTCGCTTTTTCCTCCGGCGTATTCCCGGGGTAGCCATAGTCCTGACATTCGACGCCGTAGAACACCGCTTCAGAATAGGTCGGGTCGGGGATCACTTCGAGGGTTTGCGGGTCAACCCCCAAGTCCAGATAGAGGAGGCGGGCAAGCGGAAGAATATCCAATTTGGAGGTGAATGCCGCAAGAGCGCGGACGAACATCATGCGATCGCTCTCGTTATAGACCTGGCTTGCGGCAACAAATTCAAGATTGGTAAATGTAAATGCGCGGTAAGCGCTTTTGCCGTTGGCAAGCGGGAATCGGAAATGAATGTTACGCTTCTCCAACACTTTAGCAAGCGTGTCGTATCCGCGAACGGCATCACCCAGCATATCTTTGCGGCAGGCAGGGTCGTCATTACAGGCTTCGAGGGAGGCGGTCAGCACGTCGCTGAACGCTTGCGTTTGTTGCACGTAGTAATTGAATCCGTCGAGCGTGAGGTCAACCGTGCCATCGAGGATGAGGCCAGCGAGATGGTCGCTGTGCGCGGCGGCATACGTCTGCGCGTATTGCGTGCCATAACTTTCGCCGTACAGCCAGAATTTTTCATCCCCCAACAATTGACGGAAAATTTCAAGGTCTTCTACCGCTTGCTTCGTTCCAAGATATGGCAGGAGGCTGGGGTCGCTTACCTCGCTGACACAGCCAGTGCTAAACGCGCTGGAGGATTGCTTCAACGCCGCTTCCTGCTGGGGCATTTTGCCGCGCGCGTCGCGCTGATAGAATGCGCTGGCGGCATCAGGGCAAGCTTGATCGCCGGAGAACAGCAAGCCGCGCTGGTCGAAGAAGACAATGTCGAATGAGTTCAACACCTCTTCGCCGAAGCCGGGCAGGTAATAATCCGCCGAGGAGATACCGGAGTAACCGGGGCCGCCCGTTGCGGTGACGAACATTCCCTTGCGCGCGCCCGCGGCGGGTAACACAGCGAAGGTCACATTCAACGTTCGCGTGTCGGATGGATTGAAATGGTCGAGCGGCACTTCAATGGTCACACAAGTGAACGCGCTCCCTTCAAAACATTCATACCCGCCAAGGGCATCCAACAGATCGTCCATGGGGGTCTGGAGCGTTTGCCGATAAGGCGCGGCGGCAATGGACGAGAACAGTAACACAACGATCAAAGCCAACTGTATGGGCAGGTTAAAACGAGACTTCATGCGTCCTCCGTACAATATAAATTGAATCTTTCAGGCTTGACGAGTCATTATAGTAGAGGAATTAAGAGACTGGCAAGTATTGTTGGAACTCTAAAGGTTACAAAACTGCAAAAGCAGAGAGCGGTAAAACCAGCGCGTAAACGCTCTCTTTGCCATAGAGATAACGGAGAGACGATCTCAAAGTCTCTATACGCGCCGTGCTCCACGCGTAAAAGCCGCCACATCCTAAAAATAACACTGGCGCGCTTTTACGCGCGCCAGTGTCTCACCACATTTGAATTATCTTTACTTCACGAAAGTTCAGGCGACAGTTCGATTTGCCAAGCAAATCGTGTCGCCTGCCTTGACGCAGTTGCACTGCGTCAAGAACCGTTTTCGTGATCTACTGATTATCTTTACTACCGAACGTTGAGCACTTGTCCAACATAGATCAGGTTGGCGTTCTTGATGTTGGGGTTGAGCCAGAGCAAAGTATCCACAGTAACGCCAAATTTGCCGGCGATGATCTTCAACGTGTCGCCTTTTTGCACGATGTAGCTGGACGCGCCCACGGGTATGTTGATTGCCTGCCCAACGTAAATCAGGTTCGGGTTGGTGAGTTGCGGATTCACTTTCAGGATCTCCTCCACCGTCGTGCTCCAGCGCGAGGCAATATTCCGCAGGGTGTCGCCTTTTTGTACGAAGTACACCTGTCCGCTGGAGGGAGGCGGCGTGGCGGGCGGCGGAGTAGGCGTGGCAGTCGCGTACACTTTGATCCACTGCCCCTCATAGATCACGTTCACATTTTTGATCTCGGGGTTATCGCGCAGGAGCGCGTCCACCGTGGTGGCAAAGCGGACCGCCAAACCTTTGAGCGTATCGCCGCGCGCGACAACATAGATGAAATAACCGCCATCTGTGCCCAGGATCGCGCCGGGCAGTTGCAACACCTGACCGGGGTAGATCAAATTCCCAGAGCCGATGTGCGGGTTAGCGCGCTGTAAAGCTGAGATGGTTGTGCCGCAACGATCAGCGATCTTTCGCAAGGTGTCGCCGCCGACAACGGTTACGCTGGAGCCGCAACCTTGCGCGAACGCCGGGCTTGTGGCGGCAAAGGCGGCAAGTAACAATGCCGCAAGCAAAAACAGTTGGATAAACTTTTTGGTATTCATTTTTTCTCCTCTATAATCTGACATCTAGTAGATGCCGATACCCCATAAAATGTTCCGCAACCGGGAGCGCCTCCCACAAATTTCCTAGCCAAACCCCTCCGGCAGGCTCGCATACACCCCGCGCATGGATGCGGGCAACGCCTGCGCCAGCGTGGACATCAAACGATCGGTCAGCGCCAGCGGGCTTTCGTTCTCCATCGGGGTCAGCGGCGGCAGGATGGTTACGCTCACCAAAGCGCGGCGCGGGAACCGTTTGAAAAACATATCCGTGCCGAGGATCGCCATCGGGATGATGGGACAACCCGCTTCGATCGCCAGTCGGGCTGTTCCCGTTTTGGCGACGCTTAACCCCTTTCCTTTCGAGCGCGTGCCTTCGGGGAACATCCCCAGCCATTGACCCTGTTTCAGCGCCTTCGAAGCGTGACGCATTGCCCACATATCTTTATCTCCGCGAGTGACCGGGAACGCGCTCAGGTTGCGCAATGCCACATCCATCATGGGATTCTTGAACAACTCGGCTTTGCCCATGAAAAAGATCGGGCGCGGAAGTGAAAATTGCATCGGGAACACGTCGAAGTTGGTGACGTGATTCGCCGCAACGATGCCCGCGCCAGCCCGGGGCAGGTGTTCAGTTCCCGCAACGTCCAGTTTCATGATGGGATAAAAGACCGAACGCAAAAAGGCGATCAAAGCGCGGCGCTGAGGGGTCTCTTCAAGGTAGTATTTTTTTCGGGCGCGTGAATCAGAATCAATGGCGGGAGGAATCGCGGTGTCCATAATTATCCAAAATCTAAAGTGAATTATACTTGCGGCATGCATCTAATCGTGATGCAGTTCGCTTACATCACGAACAACTCGCCCGATCGCGACGCAATTGAACTGCGTCGCGATCTTCGGAACAGAGCAATCAAAACGATATAACACCTGGAGAATAAAATGGACACTATCATCGAAAGCATTTCAGCATTGGAAATTTTAGATTCACGCGGCAACCCGACCGTGGAAGTGGAAGTGACCCTCGCAGACGGTTCGTGGGGTCGCGCGGCGGTGCCGTCGGGCGCATCCACGGGCGAGCATGAGGCGCTGGAGATGCGCGACGGCGATAAGAAGCGTTATGGCGGCAAAGGCGTGACGAAAGCCGTGGCAAACGTCAACGGCGTGATCGCGGACGCGCTCTTCGGCTGGGACGCGTCGGAACAAAAGGCGATCGATACAGAGTTGTTGAATCTCGACGGAACTGCGAACAAATCCAAATTGGGAGCGAACGCCATGTTGGGAGTCAGCCTGGCGGTGGCGAAAGCGGCGGCGAATTCCTACGGTCTGCCGTTGTACCGTTATCTCGGCGGCGTGTACGCGCATGTGTTACCCGTTCCGATGTTGAACATTTTGAATGGCGGAGCGCATACGGCGTGGCAATCCACGGATATGCAGGAGTTCATGGTGATGCCGTTCGGCGCGGCGTCGTTCACGGAGGGAGTCCGCTGGGGCGCGGAAATTTATCACGCTTTGAAATCGGTGTTGAAAGAAAAAGGCTACCCGACTCTCGTCGGCGACGAAGGCGGATATGCGCCCGCGTTGAAAGCCAACAACGAAGCGATTGAATTAATTCTAGCGGCAATCGAAAAAGCGGGCTTCAAAGCGGGTCGCGGACAGGAAGTCGCCATCGCGCTCGACCCCGCCGCATCTGAGTTGTACGAAGAAGACTCGAAGATGTACAACCTTCGCAAAGAAGGGAAGAAACTGACGGGCGAACAGATGGTCGAGTTTTGGGCGAAGTGGGTGAAGGACTATCCCATCGTGTCCATCGAAGACGGACTCGCGCAAGACGATTGGGAGTCGTGGAAGTTGATGGTCAAGACGATGGGCGATAAAGTTCAGATCGTCGGCGATGACTTGCTGGTGACGAATCCAGAACGCGTGCGCAAAGCCATCAAAGAGAATGCCGCGAATGCTTTACTCGTAAAAGTGAACCAGATCGGCTCGCTCACCGAGACCATCGAAGCCGTGGAAACATGTCACCGCGCGGGCTGGCGGGCAGTGACCAGTCACCGCTCGGGCGAGACCGAAGACGCGACCATCGCCGATCTCGCGGTCGCGCTGAACACGGGTCAGATCAAAACAGGCGCGCCCGCCCGCTCGGACCGCGTAGCGAAATACAATCAACTATTGCGCATCGAAGCGGAGTTGGGCGATACGGCGAAGTACGCGGGGTGGGATGCGTTGAGGATGTAGGCAATTATTTGGAATCAACCGCCTAAACAAATATTCAAGCGTTTGCCGTATGAACGCAAGGGCATTTGACTAGAGCAAATGTTCGAGATATACTGCCTCTATTGATGACTATATTCCAGGAAAGGTAGAGAAATGGGAACGAAACAAAACGGTGGAGCGATTCGATTTATAGATTTGTTCTGCGGCATTGGGGGGTTTAGGTTTGCCGCCGAGCAAGTCTTTTCAAAATACGGGTTGCCATCGAAATGCGTATTTTCCAGTGACATTGATCCATACGCAAGAGAAGCATATAAAGCTAACTTTGGCGAGTATCCTTCTGGTGATATTACACAAGTAAACGAAAACGACATTCCAAACCACGACATTTTGTTTGCAGGCTTTCCTTGCCAACCATTTAGCATTATTGGAAATGGTAAAGGTTTTGACGACATTCGCGGCACTTTGTTTTTTGATATTGCAAGAATTTTGGCGGCAAAAATGCCAAAGGCTTTTATCCTTGAAAATGTCAAGCAGTTAATCGGGCATAACAAGGGCGAAACATTGAAAAAGATTCTCCATGTCTTGCGTGACGAATTAGGATATACAGTTTATTACAAATCATTAAACGCTTTGGATTACGGCTTGCCTCAAAAACGAGAACGGGTAATTATCGTTGGTTTTTACCAGCCAATGGTGTTTCAATTTCCTCCAAAGCAAAAAAACTTCGCTCCATTAAGTGAAATTCTCGAAAAAAAAGTTGACGACAAATATTACGCATCTGATTACATCCGTGAAAAACGGTGGGCGGATCATACACCAACAGTAAGTCCTTCAATTTGGCATGAAAACAAAGCGGGGCATATTTCATCTTATCCGTTTTCTTGCGCTCTACGCGCAGGCGCATCCTATAATTATCTACTTGTCGATGGAAAACGGCGATTAACCCCAAGGGAAATGCTTCGCTTACAAGGCTTTCCCGATACATTTAAAATAGCGGTGACAGAATCGCAAACTCGAAAGCAAGCAGGAAATGCAGTTCCAGTTAATATTGTTAGGGCAGTATTCGAGTCATTCTTGCCCATTCTACTCGACGACATGAACAAAGTTAACCTATATCCCAAAGACTCTACATATCAAATGGCGCTTGCGCATATTTTACGAGAGCATAATGACCGATACCAACAAATCCCCTCGCTTGCGAACAGTTGATAAAGTAAGACCACCTTATCCGCTCAATCGATTTCCTGATGATTTTGGTAAAAAACTTGGCAGAGAGATTGTATATTTGCTCGCCACAAAATCCACCCCGTCGTTAGAAGGATCGGACTGGGAGCAAATTTTCGCATCCTGCATTAGAGCAGAATGGAAACCATCAAACGTGGGATTGGATGATGTTATTTTAGGCGTTTGTGCTTGGGGAGCAAAAACCGTAAAGAGTACTCATCCTCATAAAGCAGAAACTATTAGGCTTATTTCTGGACGCAATTCTCCAGCTTATTCGTTTGACCAACAGAATTTAGACGCGGACGCGCAAATTCTAGGAAATGATGTTCTAAAAATTTGGAATGCTCGCGTTGAATCTGTTAGAGCAAAGTTTTCCCACTTAAGAACAGTTGTGTTGATTAAATCAGATGACTTAACTGAACTTGCGGTCTTCGAATCTGAAACAATTTTATACCCTCCAGAGAATTATTTTTGGCAAAGAAACCGACGGGGCAATTTAGAGGCGTACGAAAAAAACACCAATCTCCATCGGTTTACTTGGCAACCACACGGCTCACAATTCACAATAATTGAATCGGTGCCAAAAGAATGTTTGCTCATCAAAGTTAAGCCTCCTCGCAAGCTCGATAAAGATGATGTTTTGAAAGCAGTAAACTTTGATAATAAGTGGGTTACTGTCACCAATCGTAAGTAAAATGACGGATACTTTTTCAAAGAAACAGCGTTCAGTAATAATGAAGGCTGTTAAATCAAAAGGTAATAAATCGACGGAAATTAAGTTGATCGAAATTTTCAGGCTTCATCATATAACTGGCTGGCGCAGGAATTCTAATCTTATAGGGCATCCAGATTTTATCTTTCCCGAAAATCGAGTTGTGGTTTTTGCTGATGGTTGCTTTTGGCATGGTCATAATTGCCGCAATGTTAATCCCTCTGACAACGCTCAATACTGGCGAAATAAAATCAAGCGCAACAAAGTAAGGGATAAAGTCATAACAAGGGAGTTGATTCAAAAAGGCTGGAAGGTCATAAGAATTTGGGAATGTGAAATCAAAAAAGGGAAAATTCAAAAACTCATAGGATATTCACATACCTCTCCATGAACAGCGAGGATGGTCTATCTACACACCAACCCATGATCACCATCCACTTCCTCGCAGACCACACCGACTTCATCCCCACCTTGGCAGTGTGGTTCCGTACGCAATGGTCCCAGCACTACGCGGACTGGACTCAAGCCGAGATGGAGCAGGATTTTCTTGAAGACACTTCGCGTGACCGTCTCCCCTGCCGACTTGTCGCCTTCGACGACAACCAACTCGTTGGCACGATTATCCTGCGTGAACAAAACCATACTGCCCCAGAGTTCCAACCTGAATTAGGTGGATTGTTTGTCATCGAGTCTCATCGAGGTCGCGGCGTCGGCACGGAATTGGTTCGGGCGGGCATGAAGTTGGCGTCCGATCTTGGGTATGAGACGGTCTACGCGACGACAGTGTCCGCAGTGGGGATATTGGAACGCCTAGGTTGGGAATTCGTCAAAACGATCATCCACGATGATGAGCAACTCGCATTGTATCGCTGTAAACTATAGGCGCAAACCGCTGGATTTAAATCAAAAGACCTCGCAGGCGAACGAACCTTGCGAGGTCTTTTAAAATCGTCAACCCAGGTGCGCCACAATGCGCGAGTGGGCGGTCTCGGTATCCATATCGAACACAGTGATCAACTTGTCGCGCCCCGCCGTCCCCGCCACAATATCGATGCGCGATTTTGCCACCCCCAGAATATCGGAGAGGAATTCGATCAGCGCTTCGTTGGCTTCGTTGTCGGCGGGCGGCGCGGCAATGCGCACCTTGATCGTCCCATCGTCCAACAACTCCACAATTTCATTGCGGCTGGCGCGCGGCGTAACGCGCACCGCCAGCGCGGAACCTCTTTTTCCATCGTGCAATTTTATTTTCAAGTCGGTCATGGTTACCTCAACGAAGAGAGTACGGCAATAATGAAGCGTGACAGGAATTGAACCAGGAGCATCAGGATCATCGGGCTGAAATCGAACATGCCGGCAGTGGGCACCACGCGGCGGATGGGCATCAGCATCGGTTCGATGATATTGTCTATGCCGCGCCGCACCGGGTGATAGGGATCCATAACATAAGAAAGGATGACGGAAACAAAAATAAGCAGGGTCAGGAGTTGGGATAATAAACCGACGATATCGATCAAGGTGTCCATTACGCGTCATCCTCCGATGTATACCTGCGCTCGCCAACGATAGCCGTGCCCACGCGGACGAGGGTGGCGCCCTCCTCCACCGCTACGGCGTAGTCCATGCTGGTGCCCATGGAGAGTTCGCGCCAATCGCCGCCGGGGAGTTGGTCCGCCAGCCATTGGCGCAACCGCCGCACTTGGCGAAAGAAACGGCGCGAGTCTTCCGCGTCTCTTCCCAGCGGGGGCATGCTCATCAATCCGCGAATCTGCAAATGAGGCAAGGCAAGCAGTTGGGCAATCTCGGGAAGGAACGCGTCCCAGGCGGATTCGTCTGAGGCGTCCCAGCCTGCTTTGGATTCTTCGCCGCCTACGTTGAACTCCAGCAGGACGGGTAGCGCGCGGTTCGCTTCGCCGGCAAAGCGGCTGAGGCGGTGGGCAAGTTTGAGGCTATCAAGCGAGTGTAAAAGTGCGAAGTGATCTGTCACGAGGCGGGCTTTGCGGCTCTGCACGTGACCGATCATGTGCCATTCTACTCCAGATTGATTGCCGATGGATTGAATTTTCGTGACACCTTCTTCGGGATAATTCTCGCCTAGGATGCGCGCGCCCGCTTCGATGGCGGCTTGCGCCACTTCGAGCGGTTGCGATTTGGTGACCACCACCAGGCGGATTTCGTTCGGGT
Source organism: Anaerolineales bacterium (assembly GCA_016789025.1). Lineage (GTDB taxonomy): Bacteria > Chloroflexota > Anaerolineae > Anaerolineales > Villigracilaceae > Defluviilinea. The sequence goes on along the minus strand of JAEURC010000019.1, from coordinate 11,559 downwards.
CGCGGGCGCTTTTGCGCGCGGCTGTGGCGATCTGGTCGAGGGTGAAGAGGTATTTCTCGCGGATGGATGAGATTAAGTTGGGCATAGAATCAAAATATAGGACTTACGCAGAGTTTCTTTTTTTATCCGCTACTCCACGCTACTCTTCGCAAATTTCGAATGGACTAGCGTAGAGTAGCAAAGAGTGGCGGAAAATATCTGGGTTTTGCGTAAGTCCTAAATATTAGAACTTGTCTCAAAAACACCGTGTCACTCTGAGGGAGCGGGGTTTGCGACCGAAGAGTCTCTTATTTGGGCAGTAGAGACCCTTCGCTGACGCTCAGGGTGACATTTTTGAGATGACTTCTAGACATTATCCGAAATTAATTCGGGACGCTGATTCACGCTGAAAAACGCGGATTTTTCTTCCTGAATCAGCGAACTCAGCGTTCATCTGCGTCCCCAAAGAAGACTCTGGGCTTATTACGGATAAAGCCTATTATTTGCGGACCTCTTCGGGCTTGGCGGTAGCCGCTCTTACAAAGTAATCAACGCGCCGAAACGCCCGGTGCGTCCTTTTTCGGCGCGATGCGAAAACCAATCGTCGGTGTGACAGGCAGTGCATATGCCGGCGACTTCGATGTTTTGCACACCCGCCTGTTCGAGCAGGATGCGGTTCGTCTTCCATAGGTCGAAATGGATCTTGCCGTTAACCGAGCGCAACGCCTTTTCTGAATCGTCGCCGAATTTTTGCATCACTTGCAGGATCACATCCGCGCCGATCTCGTAATGGTCGGGTCCGATGGAGGGACCGATACAGGCAACGATGTCGGCGGGGTTCGAGTTGTAATTTGTTATCATGGCGTTCACCATCGAGCCAGCCACATCGCGCAGGGTTCCCATCCAGCCGGCGTGAGCGACCCCCACGACTCCCTTGCGCGGATCGTGCGCGAGGATAGGCGCGCAATCGGCGAAGCGCATAAACAGGCTGACTTCCGGCTTATCGGTGAGGATCACATCTGCCTGCCGAACCGGTTCGCCCTCCAGGCGCGGGGCGCGCGCGCACACCACGTCGGCGCTATGGACCTGCCAGACATCGAAGATGGATTCGGGAGCGCGGTCTAAGGCGCGGAATGATAATTGGCGATTCTGGCGAACGCGGCTGAGGTCGTCTCCCACTGTCCCGCCCACGTTGAGCGATCCCCACGGCTCCGGGCTGACGCCGCCGCGTCGCGTGAATACGGCATGGCGCGTCTGGAGTGAATCGAATTGAAAGTATCGCAGTCCGTTATTCTCAGCGAAAGACATGATAAATCACTTCCCTCCATTTCTTGCATGATCGATCATTTTTGCGACTGTTCGATCGAGTTGAATTTTTTGATGAAGAATTGGCGCGTTTCAGCCATCGACTCTTCCATGTATGGGTAGGCGAACCAGGCGGTCATCAAACCAAACAACGCGCCGGTCAGGATGCGAAGCGCAGGCGTGCTTTCACGATACGGTAAAAGGTTCGCAAGCCATTGCCATTCGATCTGGCTGAAGAGTTGCGAGAAACCATCCAAGCCGATGGGTCCCATGCCGACGAGGATCCACACGATCCAATGGATGGGCTTGATGCGGCGTCCCGTGGCGGCATAGGCGATGCCAAATAAAAAGATCGCGCCGTAGATCGCCACATCGCGTTCGCATAACGCCACTTTATAGCCGACCGTCTCGTTTCCAATGTATGCGCGCGCATCGTAGCGGGCAAAACTTGTCGCGTCGCGCAAGCCGACGATGCCGGTGACATCCTCGAAGGTTTTGACGCCGGACATCCCCGCCTCTGCCAGCGGGTAGTACGGCTGTTCGCCAAACAAGAAGAAGGATCGAAACCCGAACTGGTGACACAGCGGTTTGTACATGGTGTAAATCACCTGCGCCGGAACGGACGCGCCTATTTTCATGAAGGTTGGGGCAAGGAAGGGCAAGCCCACATACAACAGGATGGCGATGTTCAACATCGCCAGATAATGCCGCGAGATCCAAGCCATCACCCGGTCGGCGCCGCTGATGGACTGTCCGCGGCGGAGGCGGTCGTGGTGGTCTTCGCGTCCAAGCCGGTCCAGTTGTCCCCGTCGGTCTGAGGCGGCGCCGAGCGTCATGCTTAGTTTTTGCTTGTCGAAGGGAGACTTCAAACTATACGGACCCACTTCAACGATCGGCGCGTTCTCGCCGAAGTTCTTTTGGAGAGCGGGGTCTGAATCCACGTCCACTTCTACGAGACGGTGCGGGAATTTTTCCTGGAGGGTAAGCAGGTCGGCTTTTGCCGCGGCGCTGTGTTCGTTGTCTTTGCGAAAGTATAGGGTGACCGTGAGCATGAATGGAATCTCTATAAGCCGAAATTGATCCAGAAGAACTGGCTGGAGGCGGCGATCCGCTCGAAGATGCCGCCGATCAACATAATACCGACGATGATGAGCACGACGCCCATGACAATTTCCACATAGCGCATCATTTTGCCGTATTTTCGGAGTGTGAGCGAAACCCAGCCGACGCCCAACGCGGCGATTAAGAAGGGAATGCCTAACCCGGCAGAGTACGCGCTCAACAGGGAAACTCCTTGCGAAACAGAACCGCCGTTCAGCACGAGCGTGAGGATCGCGCCGAGCACGGGACCAACGCATGGCGACCAGCCCGCTGAAAAGAACACGCCCATCAATGCGGAGGAAAGATAGCCTAATTTTCGGTCGGGCAATTGTTGCACGCGCGTGTCGTATTCTAAAAACGGGATGCGAAAGACGCCGATCATGTGCAAGCCGAAGATGATGACGACAGCGCCGCCAACTTTGGAGAGGATGAATCGCAAGTCGTATAACAACCGCCCGGCGGCGGAGGTGGCAACGCCGAGGGTGATGAAGACGAGGCTGAAGCCGAGCACGAACGCCAAGCCGTGCGTGAAGGTGATAAAGCGGTTATTTTCTGTCGCTTCGCCGCCAGCCGCGCGTCCGCCTAGATAGCCGACATAGGCTGGCACAAGTGAAAACACACACGGCGAGAGGAAGGACGCCAGCCCGGCGAGAAATGCCAGCCCCATTGAGATTTGTGTAAATTCCATCGAATTCCTTGTCGGTTCAGAACGTCAGTTTTGTGGTGACGACGATCGTCCCATGATCGGGAAGCGACACGCGGGTTTCGCTTTGCGCCAGCGAAACGTACGGCGTCGTCCAGCGGAAGATCCACTTGGCGTCTTCCGGCGTCACGTTGATACAGCCATGCGAGCGCTTCTCGCCGAACGAGTTATGCCAGAACGCGCCGTGGATGGCGATCCCGTCGCCGCTGATCATGGTCGACCACGGAACCGCCGGCGTGGAGTAGCCCGATTGAAAACTGCCCGCGGTCATGTTCAGCGAAATAATCTTCCAATGCGTGAGCAGGTTGCCCACCGGCGTTGCCAGCTTATCGCTGATCTGTCCGGTCTCCGGGTCGTAGGCGATCCCGGTAGAGACACGGCAATAGAAAACCTCCGTCGCGCCCTCGAAGCAGGATAGTGTTTGCCGGTCTAAATCCACATCGATGCGTTTCTGATCCGCCGCAACCTCCGGGCTGATAGGAGCGACATCCTCTTCAGTGAGGATCTTAAATGCCGCGCCGTCCGCCCAGAAAAACTCGCCATACGCGCCGTAGCCGTAGCCATGACCGTTCGCGTCTTCGTTCCAGCGATATTCGGCAAAGCCATTGCTCGCGCGCACCTGGTCGATCCACACCACTTGCCCATAATACAAGCGCGGCGGGAAGTTGTAAGCGATATGATCGTTCAACCATGGCGAGGCGACAGTTCCTTCATGGGCAAGATCCACAAACGGCACAGTCACTTCCGCCCAAAAACCATTTTGCCCGGAGGGCATTTGCGTAACAGGCGTGTTGGGAAAATTGCGAGTCGGTTGAAGCACAGAGGCGTAAATATATCCGTTCGGCGTTTCAACGTACCGTTGGTTGTTCAATCCGCCGATCACGCTCCCGATCACCTCGCGATTCCATTCCACAAGCGTATCGGCTCCGAGTTTGGCAATGGACGAGTTCAGGTTTGGGTCATTCGTTGGGCGGCTTCGCAAGTCAATATCTGGGTCCACCACCCTGCCGATGATCTCGCTGGCGGGAAATTGCGGCAGGCGTTTGGGTCTGGAAAGTTCATCAAACAGTTTATCGAGATTGATGCCCATGCGCGGCATGAGCGCCAACGCGCCCAAGCCTGCGCCGGACAATTTTAGAAAATCGCGTCGTGAAATTTTTTGGGTCATTGGTATTGTTTGCTCTTTCAGCAAGGATACTCACAAAGGAAAACATCGTCAACAGACAGATGAGAGATGATTAAGCCGGGACAATATCGTTCTGTTCTTGCCGCAGTTCAACTGCGGCAAGAACGATGGGTCAACTGCGGCAGGGCAACTTTCAGATGAAAGATGATTGCGACAGGCATACCCTTACCGTTCAATCTCTGAAAAAATTCTTAAGCGCCACCACACAATGAGCGCCGACCTTGTGCCCAACCTCTTCTTCGCAATAGGCGACGCGCGCGCCCGCCTGTTCGAGCAATGCAACCGAATGGCGGGCGCGGTCGATGGTCACGGTTTCGTCTTTGGCGCCGTGCGTCACAAAAAATTCCTTCCCTGCCAATGGGCGGTTTGCGACCAACTCTTCCAATCCGCTGGGGATGAAGCCGGCCAGGATGCCCACCTTGCGGAATCTCTGCGGATACAAAAACGCCAGGATATTGCACATCACCCCGCCTTGACTGAACCCCATCATGTCGATCGTTTGCCGTTGTTCGGAATTCGCGTCGATCCACGTGGAGGCTTGATACTCGTCCACCAGCCGCATCAACGCCTCGGCAGACGGGCGGAGTTGTTCGAGGCTGGGCTTGCCGAAGTCCTGTCCTGAGTCGAGCGAGGAGTCGGGGCTGTGAAGAGGTCGCCACGTGTACCCAGATGTCCCGGCGGCGAGAGGCGCGCGCGGAGCGATCATCCAGTAATCGAATGAAAGACTGCGCGCGAAGACCCACATCGAGTTCTCGTCGCCGGTGAATCCGTGAACCAACAACAGTAAGCGCTTCGGTTTTTTCGCCTGGCGGACGCGCATCATACAGCCTTGTAATTTGATCAGTTCGGTGTCAATCAGGGTTTGCACGTTTTTGAATCCACTCCAAAATCCAAAGAGATAAAAAGATGAGCGCGATGGGAACGAGCGCGCCGAGCAGGCAGGTAAGCGCCATGAGCGCCGCGCCCGCGCCGTAGATGAGATAGATCAAGCCAACGCCAACGATTACCAGCAGGAGGAACGCGCCGACGCCTAAACGGACGTTGGTTTGCTTTGCATACTTACGCAGGTCGCGGCTCATGTGGTATCGCCTCCTCTGCGGAGTTGGGAAATAATTTCAATAAATCGGGCAAAACATGGCGCACTGCCGAGTCGCCCTCGAGGGCAATTTCAGTTACGTAGCCGGTGTCGAGCGTGTACAAATGCGCGACGTTCGGTCGGATGATGAGGTCGGGTTTTGAACTGTCGAGGTTGTGTTTTGTGATGGCTCGGTTGAGCATGTCTTGCGAGAGCAGTAAGATATCGATGGCTCGGACGAACCGTAATCGTTTAATTCGCCGAGCCAGCCAACGCGGGATGATACGCGGCAGGACGATGCGCTCCATTGTGGCAGGGACGCCAAGCGGCGCGGTCAACACAACAGCCGCCACCGGGGTCTTCGCATCGACCAACGAGCGCGCCGCTTCGACCGGCACCGGGTTTAGCACGCCGCCATCGACCAGGTCCATGTTCATCATGCGCCGGGCGGGGAAGATGCCGGGCAAAGCGACGGAGGCAAGCAACGCTTCCACCAGCAAGCCATCGCGGATGAAGATTTCACGACCATGTTCGATTTCGGTGGCAGTGACGATCAGCGGGATTTTCAAATCATGAAATGTTTTTTTGCCGAAAAACTCGCGGACAAATTTTTCGAACCGGCGCAACCCAAGAAACGCCGGCTCGCTATGTTTGTCTCGTCCCGAGTATCCAGTCCGTTTGAGGTGATGGAAGACCTGCTCCATTTCATTGGGCGAATATCCCAACCCAAACAACACGCCCACCAATGCCCCCATGCTGGTGGCGCCAATGGCTTGAATGTCAAACCCATTTCGTGTCAACGCGCGCAGGACGCCGATATGCGAAACCCCCTTGACGCCTCCGCCTCCCAACGCAATCGCGATGCCTTTTTGCGTCACGGCTGACTCCAGGAGTTCAACGTCCGCGCCAATCGTTTGTGCCAGGCGAACAGACTCATCAACTCGGGCAGAACATCGTCGAACGCCTTTTCGCCGCGTTTTGCAATTTCGCTAATGCTCACTTGTTCCAGCGTATCCACATCCGACACGGCGGGGCGAATCAGAATCTCCGGTTTATCCACTTCAAGGCGATATTCGCTGACCGCGCGGTTCATGATGTCTACCGAGCGGAGGACAACATCGATGGCTTGCGCGTATCGCATTTTGCTCAAGCGATCCGCGATGGATTGCGGAACATATTTCGGGCGCGGCAGACTCCACGATTGGGCTGGCTCGCCCATGGGGGCATTCAACGCCACCGCCACCACCGGCAAATTCGGCGCGAGCGCCCGCACCGGCGCAACCGGAACGGGATCGAGCGTTCCCCCATCCACCAATTCCATGTCGCCGATACGACGCGCCGGGAAAATACCGGGGATTGCCGCAGAGGCAAGCACGGCATCCAACAAGTTTCCTTCGGAGAGCAACATTTCTTTTCCCGTGTTCAAATCTACGGCAGTGAGCACACAGGGAATTTTCAAGTCGGCAAAAGTTTTGCCTCCCAGCCGGATCTCTAGCCATTCCGCGCCGCCCGCAATGCCCATGAATGACGGTTCATCTTCCGGCGCGTGACCAAATATTTTGTTTTGATCGAACGAGGTAAAGGTCGCCTCGATCTCATCCGGCGGATAGCCCAATGCGTAAAAGGCGGATACCAACGCGCCGAAACTCGTCCCCGCAATGGCGCGGATATTGAATCCATGCTGGTCTAATCGGCGCAGGACTCCGATGTGCGCGTTCCCTTTCGAACCGCCGCCGCCAAGCGCAAGTGAAATATCCATAATAAACTTGTCCTCATTATACACAGAGACGACCCGGCGGGTCGTCTCTGTCGATGAAATTTTTCCGCTAAATTTTTACGCTAATTCTAAAATACAACGCGAACTTTGCGGCACAGCATCTGAACTACGGAGGCGTTAACGTGATCGTTTCTGTGGGCGGCGCCGGGGTATCTGTCGATGTGGATGTTGGCGGCGCCACTGTAAATGTCGAAGTTGGAGGCTGTGTATTCGTCGGCGGGAGAGGCGTATTGGTCGGCGCGGCAACCACAATGGAGACGGTGAGCGTCGATCCAAACAAAGTTCCCGATTGGGTCGAGAGTCGCCACGACCCTGTATAAGCGCCGGGCTTTTTCGGGGCGATCAACTCAACGGAGATTTGAGTCCATTTTTGCGGGGAAATCACTTTGCCCAACCCGCCAGGGTTGCCATCCATTTGATTTCCACCGGCAAACGCTAACCTGAATTGAAGCGCCCATTCGCACGTTCCGTTGTTTTGCACCTTCCATGTTTTTGTGAACGGCTCGTTTGGCTTCATCACCGCGCCGGCAGGGACGTTTACGTCGCTGATCAACAGCAGGTTATTGCATCCCGCTCCCAAAGACGATGGGTTTGGCGTGGGAGTGAACAGCGTGCCTGTCGGCGAAGGCGAGCCGGTCGAAATCACCGGCACAAAAACAAGCCCCTGCGTGGAGGATGGCGCCGGTGAAGGCAACGGCAAGGCTGTGTTGGTCGACGTGAACTCAACCGGCGGCGATGTATCGGTGGGGATGGGCGCAAGCGCGGTTTGCGTTTCAAAAATCGACGCGGCGAGCGTGCCCACCCCGGCGGTGAGGATGGCGTTCACATCCGCTTCTCCGCTTGCCTCTGTGGCATTACCGCCGCAGGATGCGAGCAAAATACCGCACAATAACATCATGTAAAACAATCTTCTTCGTACTGAAGCCATGAAACCTCTCTTTGATTTTATATTTTTCACTGATTATCTTACGCTTTGTTTTTGGACGCTGACAAACGCAGATGGACGCAGATTTTTTTGACGGTTCTGCCGAAAAAAACGACAAGGATCAGCGTTTTCAGCGTTCATCTGCGTCCCGATTTTAAGAGTGTAAGGTAATCAAATTTTTCAAGGGACGGCCCGATTATAACCAGTATCATTTTTGTCCAATCAGCCTGCAACTCACAATGCCCCTACGATAGCCATACGGTCAGCGAGACGGGGGCGGCAAAATCATTTCCGAGGCATCGCGGGCAACGATCGCATCAAGCATTTCGAACGACGGTCCCGCGGGGTAATCGACACGGACAATTCCTCCGCCGGCCACGCGCAAGATAACACTGGAGCCATCTAAACGGATCAGCACGATGCCATACTCACCGGCGGGATAATAGGCATCGGAGTACGCGCTCTCGGAAATCTCAAAGACGGCATAAAGGCTTTTCGCATCCAACCCCTGCCAGTTCGCAATTTCATCTTTTCGAAAATAACTCCCCTCCGAAAAAAGGGCGGGCAATACTTCCACGGGGGTATTTTCCGCCTCGCCTGCGCGGCACTGCGGCGGTCCACCCAACGCGCCAACTGTCGCGCACGGGATGGTGGAATATTTGAACAATGCCGCCACATTCGACGCGACCCCGGTTTCGACAGCGCTCAACACCGCATCCACATCGTTTAGGCCGGTGCGCGTGGTCAGCGGATAATACCCTTGCTCGTTTACCTCCGCTTGCGCGGATGGCTGGCAGGCGGAAAGCAAAGTAACCGCCAATAAAAGCGAACCTATCCTGAATTTCATGTTTTATTTCCTCTTGCGAGAAGGGACGATAACGCGCGAAGCAGAACATCCAAGTCCTCCTCGGTGTTGTACCCCTGAACGGAAACGCGGATCAATTTGTTCCCGTTCCAATTCAGGATGGGAACTTCGATGCGGAACTCCTCGTATAACTGATTCTTCAACCCGGTCACATCCACTCGTGAAGGGAGCGGCGCGGCGAACAATTGGCGAAACCAGTTCCCCGTCGGAGGGTGAAGCGGGGCAAGCCCGGTCAGTTCGCAGATCCGCCGCTGGGCATCCTCCGCAAGTTCGTGGCACGCCTCGCGGACGACATCCCAATTATATTTTTCTTGAAATTCGATCGCCGCCGGCACAGACAAAAACGCGGCATGATCACGCGTGCCCCACCACTCATGATGATCGATGAATTCAGAATCGCTTGGCGTTTCCGATTCGTAACCCCACGAAACAACCAGAGGTTTCAGCAAATGTTGAACGCGGGGAGAGGCGTACAGAAAACCCGCGCCTTTTGGCGCGCACAACCATTTATGCAGGTTGCCGCCATAAAAATCCGCGCCCAACGCATCGAGCTGCAGTGGAATTTGCCCCGGCGCGTGAGCGCCGTCCACAATGGTGAGAATTCCGCGTTCGCGCGCGCGACGGATGATCTCGCTGACCGGGAAAATGATCGCCGTCGGCGAGGTGATGTGGCTTACACAGATCGCCCGGGTGTTTGGCGTCACGCCGGCAAAGAATTCTTCGATGAATTTCTCTTCGGATGCAATGGGCGTGGAGATCGGCTGGTTGAAATATGTGAACCCGCGTTCTTTTGAAAGAAAACGCCACATGCGATCCACTGCGCCGTACTCGTGATTCGTAGCCAACACATCGTCGCCCGCTCCCAACGCAAGCGAACGGGCGACGATGTTCAGAGAGATCGTCACGTTTTGGGTATACACAAGGTTGTCGGCGCAAGCGCCTAGATAATTTCCAAGCCGCGCGCGAGATTCCGCCAACAAGGAAGTAATCCTCCTTCCTAAAAATTCGACGGGTTGTTTCTCCATCTCATTTTGCCAGCGTTGATAGTCGTCCATTACCGGTTTCGGGGTTGCTCCAAACGAGCCGTGGTTGAGAAACGTCACGGAAGGATCAAGTTGGAAGTGGGTTTCAAGGTTATTCATACGATAATCGTACTCGAAAACAGACTTTCACAGCGCCCGAGCGCTGAAAGCCCTTTGCCGCAGAGGACGCAGAGATCATTGAGAGAAAAATTCGAAATTGCCCGCTACGCCTTGTTTCCAAATCCGTGTAATAATCTGTGAAAATCCATGCTTAACCAAATTTTCCGCCTCAACGATATTCCATCACAACACCATTCAAATTTCAAGCACCTGTATTTCGACATCGCCTGGTTTGGGGTGCTTAGCGGCTCGGCGGTCAACTTCCTCAGCGTCTACATCACGCGCATCGGCGGCACAGGTTTTGAAATCGGCTTAATCAGCGCCATGTCGGCGGTAGTGAATCTCGTCCTCGCCATCCCGGCGGGAAAATGGCTCGAAAAGCGAGATACCAGCAAAGCCATCTTCTGGACCTCTGTCGTATATCGCATTGGATTCTTCCCGTTCATCATCCTTCCCATCGCGCTATCCGAAGAACGCCAGATCACAGCGTTCATCTTGTTGACATTCTTCATGTCAATTCCTCTAACCCCGCTTGGCGTAGGCTTCAACGCCTTGTTTGCTGAAGTTGTCCCGGTCGAATATCGCGCCCATGTAGCCGGCATCCGCAACGTTATGTTCGCCCTCGCCTACATGCTCTCCTCGGTCGCAAGCGGATTTCTGCTCGACACCGTTTCGTTTCCGCTTGGATATCAGATCGTCTTTGCCGCCGGCGCAATTGGCGCGGCGATGAGCAGTTACCATCTCTATTTTGTCGCGCCGGTGATGAAGGGACAAGCCCCGCCGCCTCCCCGAACTCAACCTGCTTTGCCCACCCCGGCGCGATCCGCCGCCCGAAATTTCCTCTCCGCCTTGCGTTTCGATATCTGGAAATCGCCGTTTCGGAACGTGCTCATCGGCTTATTCGCATTTCACGCGTCGCAATATCTGCCCACCCCGTTATTCCCACTCTACAATATCCGCGTGCTGGGGTTGAACGACAACAACATCGGGCTTGGCACCGCGCTGTTCTACTTAACCGTCCTGTTGGGGTCCACTCAACTTCGAAGAATGGCGCATCGCGTTGGAAACAAAGTATTAACCGGCTGGAGCGCCGCTTTGATGGCGCTGTATCCGCTGCTGCTGGCAGGTTCAACCAATGTTTGGCAATACTACGGCATCTCCTTGATCGGCGGATTGAACTTCGCCATGGTCTCCGGGGTATACGCCAATTACATGCTCGACCATATCCCTCCAGACGATCGGCAGGCGCACCTCGCGTGGTACAACATCATCCTCAACGCGTCGATCCTGATCGGCTCTCTGGGAGGACCTTTGTTAGGCGAGCTCATGGGCTTATCCCCCGCCCTGCTGTTAATTGCCTTGTTACGCTTTCTGGCAGGGATATTGATCTTGAAGTGGGGATAACCGCTCAGCTGGAGTGTCCAATATCAAACACATCCACCGTCATGTCACCCCGAGCGAAAGCGAAGGGTCTCTGAGATTGTCGGTGAGATTCTTCGCC
>JAEURC010000006.1 GCA_016789025.1 Anaerolineales bacterium | reverse complement strand
TAGTATCAGCTTAAATTTTGAAGAAAATGAGGGCGCAAACGTGGGAAGGGCAGTATTTTCAAGAGACCAAATTGACAATTTCTGGAATAGACTCTTTAAAGAATGGCGAAAACATCCAGCCGTATCAATTCGCCAGTTTAGAGATTCGCTTAGAACAATGAATCGATTAATTAATGAGTCATATGTACCTCGTGACGTGAGAAGAAATCTATATCCAACTATTGACACAGAAGGCAATGTAGTACTATTATCACCTGAATTTATTTCGGTAAGCAAAAAAGAGCGTGAAAAATTTATTGTTGGCAATGTACTTCAAAAGGACTTGGAATCAATAGTAGCCGAAGGCTCTTCTGCTTGGTACATTGAAGATTTTATTCAAGGAACTGAAATGTGTGCCAAGTCTTGCGGATATTTTGCTTTTTGTCACGGTGGTCAGGCAAGCAACAAGTTTTTTGAAAACGGATCAATTAAAACAACGGAAACGCAATATTGTTATGCATCAAGAATTTCACCGACTCAAACAATTCTTGATAACGTAAATGCGACAAATCAATTTTCAGAAAAGGAGACAGTATGACAACCCCCACCCTTGAAACAGTTTCTGAATTAGCGATTGAAATCAAAAAACTAATTTCAGAAACAGAACCATTGTTGTTGAAAAATGATGATGGTTTTATAGATAAAAAATTCGACGATGACCCACCTTGGGCAGGTGAATGGAATGACCAAGTGCCGCCTCCCAGTCCACCTTCTCCCCCATAAAATTAAGCGCAAATAGCCAATCTTTCTTTGGATTGGCTATTTGTTAAATTAAAAATCTGCCCAACAAAGCGTGCACTTGACGGGTGGGATTCTGCGGCATTTTCGGGCTTTTTTCTACACCCAAGCAGAATCCTGCTCTTGGAGTTTTGTCCACGCCCACCCACCCGCAAGTAACGCAAACCGTTAGGCGTTTGCCTTGCAAAAGTGATTTTTCAACAAATGTTTAATCGTGCTTTCAAGATTGAATACGTTGTTTATGAAAAGGAGAATTCCAATGAGATTATTTCTTACAATGACCGTTACTGCAATAGGCTCTCTTCTCTTTGGGCTGGCATATCTGTTATTTCCAGAAAAGATTTTGGCAATATACAATATTGTTCTTGAACCATCCAATCAATGGATTCCTCGTTATTTTGGCGCAAATCTATTAGGCATTGCGATAATATGCTGGTATGGACGATTGGCAAAATCTGGTATTGCACTTCACGCAATAATAAAAGGATTGTTTATTACAACAATTATTGGGTTTGTTGTGTCAATTTTTCACATCATGGATAGCACAGGAAATTCATTAGTGTGGTCGATAATAATAATATATTTCTTGCTTTCTTTAGGGTTTGGGGATTTTGTCTTTCGGACACCACCACCTGAATAATAAAATAACTTTAAGTATAAAATATTGAGTGTAACATCCTGTCAGGTTGGTGGCGTCATTTTTTAGGAGGCGAGCGAGTCTTGCGCAACATAAAAACGCCTAACAAAGCGTGCAGTGGATTGGCGGGAGTCTGTGCGACTTACAAGCATTTTTCTGGCTTCGGGTTTATACTGCTCTTGGAGCATTATCCTAACCCGCCCGCCATCCACTAACGCAAACCGTTCGGCGCACAAACCCAAAGGACAATGAGCGATAGCGAGAGAACGTATGGCAAAAATAGTGATGATTATTGCTCCTGAAAGATTCAGAGACGAAGAATTGTTCGTTACAAAAGAAGAACTTGAAAAGGCTGGGCATGAGACAGTTATTGCAAGTAGCGTCAAGGGAATTTGCCCTGGCTCTCGCGGCGGCTTCGCAACCGCAATTCTGACGCTGAATGAAGTTAAAGCGAGTGATTATGACGCTGTAGTATTTGTTGGGGGCGGCGGCTCCAGAATATATTACACTAACGAAGAAGCCTTGCGTATTGCAAAAGAAATGCACGAGAAAAAAACAGTGGTTGCGGCTATATGTCTCGCTCCAGTAATTTTGGCAAATGCTGGAGTTCTCAAAGGAAAAAACGCCACTGTCGCAGGCACTGAAGCCAAGACAATAGAAAGCAAGGGCGCAAAATATACCGAACCTGGGGTTACTGTGGATGGCAATATTGTTACAGGCAATGCCCCCAAGAGTTCAAGATTGTTTGGGCAAAAAATCAGCGAATTATTGAAGGCGCGTGGTTTTTGAGTCAGGTGTAAAATTTCAGCATGTTAACGGTGTTGTCTTTTATCCACCATCGAGTCTTGCGTTCCGTGAGTGCGCCTACCGATGAACAGCAGTGTCAAGGGTTGAGGAAAAACTCGATCAAAAAAGCCCTGTCTCTTACAAAAGAGGCTAGGCTTTTCCTTTTTATGGAGGGTTTTGAACGGCTAATCCATCGAACGTTCTGTCTATTGGCAGCCTTCCAGAGCTCCGCCTGCATTTCGCACTGGAGCGCGAGGGCCGAACGCAAGAAAGGGACTGTTACTCGAGGTGGTTGAGTTCTGGATGGATTGCCAGAACCTCGGCTTCACTTGCCAATCGGCGGGGATGTTTCAAGTCAAGCGCAATGCGCGTTAGATCACGTCCAATGCCTAAATCGTTAAGTCAATCAACTTCGCATAGCGCATTTCAGTTTGCCAGACAAATTCATTTTCACAGATGCTTGAGGCACAGAAGGCGTTTATCTTGCCAGCCTCTCCTCCAACCTCTTTTTCACCCCCTCCCACTCTGTATCCAAGATCGAATAATACACCGAATGACGGATCACCCCATCGGGCAAGATCATGTGATTGCGGAGCACGCCTTCCTTCACCGCACCGATGCGTTCGATGGCGCGTTGCGAGCGTTCGTTGCGCGAGTCCGTTTTCAACTGCAAGCGGATGGCACCCAGCGTTTCAAAGGCGTGACGGAACAGCAGGTACTTGCACTCGGTGTTCACCGCCGTCCGCTGGAAATCGAGTCCATACCACGTGCCGCCCACTTCGAGTCCACGGTCGTTGGGCATGATGTTGAGATAGCGCGTCGCGCCCGCCACACGTCCCGAAGCGAGATGGACGGCAACGAACGGCAAATCGGTTCCCTTCGCCGCGCGCGCAAGAATATCCGCCACCCAGCCGCGCATATCCTCCGCGTTTTCCATTTTGCCGTACACCATAAAATCCCAAAAATCGTGACCCACGCCGATCTCCGCTAAACCTTCAACATGCTCAAGCGTCATCGGTTCGAGCCGTACATGCGTGCCGGTCAACGTAACGGGTTTTATTTCAAAGCCAGCCATTCTTGTTCCTCCATAGTTTGAGTTGGTAAATAAGGCATCTGCGGTCCTTCGATGCCGAGCAGTTCGCTCAACGCCGCGCGGACGGCAATGCGGTCGTCCCATAAAAATTCTTTCGCGCCGAAACACAGCGACTGTTCATGTCCTTTGCCGCAAACCAAAACGACATCGCCCTCCCGCGCGTGATTCACAGCAAAGCGGATCGCCTCGCCTCGGTCCGCGATTCGCCAAAAGGATTCCCCTTCGCTTCCTCCCGCGGACGTGGCGCCTGCCGCCATCTCGTCAAGGATTCCATCCAGCGATTCGGTGCGCGGATCCTCCGCTGTGAGGATGCACACATCCGCAAGTTCCGCGCCGATCTCCGCCATCATCCTCCGCTTCGCCTTGTCACGCAACCCCGCAGAACCGAATACAACGATGACTCGCCCATTCTTTCCTCTTTCCTCTTTCATCCCAGAAAGCATCTCTCTCGCCGCCTCAAGCGCGGATTTCAACGCATTCGGCGTGTGAGCAAAATCAATAATGGTAGTGAAGTTCTGCCCCGTGTCGATCCGTTCCATGCGACCGGGGATTCCCTCCAGCGCGGCGACTCCCTGCGCGGCAATTTCTGGTTTAATTCCCAAGCCATAGACCGTCGCGGTCAACGCGGCGAGGCAATTAGACACGTTATACCCACCGACCAATTTACAAGAGACGGGAATCTCAAACTCTTTGCTCTTTGCCGTGAAATGGATTCCCGACGGTAAATGCTTCACATCCATCGCGCGGACTCTCGCATCCGCGTTTAGACCGTAATCCATTTTGTTTGTTCGTGAAATCTTTGCGAGAAACTCAAACGAGGAAACGTCGCGGTTCAGCACAGCCAGCCGCGGATTGCCTTGCGGTTTCTCAACAGTTTTTTCCAGCGATTCGAAGAGTCTCGCTTTCGCGGCGCGATAGTTTTCATACGAACCGTGTTGATCGAGATGCTCGTGCGTAATGTTAGTCACCACGCCAATATCGAACTCGCACGCGTCCACGCGATGTTGTTCCCACGCGTGAGACGTGGTTTCCAGCACGACATGCGTCAAACCTGCCTCGACCATCTTCGCCAGATAGAATTGCACATCATGCGCGTCGGGCGTGGTGACGTGAAAGCCGGTGTCCAATACCTCATTCCCGATCACCGCGTTGACCGTAGAAATCATCCCTGCCTTGAGTCCCGCCGCTTTGAGGATGTTGTAGATGATGTTGGTCGTCGTCGTCTTGCCGTCGGTGCCGGTCACGCCGATCATCGTCAGGCGGCGCGCGGGCCACAGGTAAAACGAGCCAGCCAGCCACGTCAGCGCCTGACGCGTGTTTGCGAGTCGTATGTAGGGCAAATTGGCAATTTGCCCAACGTCCCTCTCCCCCACCACCGCAACCGCGCCGTTATCAATCGCCCTTTGGATGTAGTCGTGTCCATCAACAGTTCCGCCTTGCATCGCAACGAACAAATGACCAGGCTTCACGGCGCGGCTGTCAATCGAAATGCCAGTGATTTGCACATCGGGCAATCCCTCACCCCTCACCCCTCTCCCAATGGGGGAGGGGAAGGGGTGAGGGAAAAACGGCAGGGGAATTTCTGTAAAAATTTTTCGAAGCGATGAATTTATGTTCATAAAAACGAAATGGGTTCTGACGAGTATATCGTCAAAACCCATTTTCAGACAAATATTATGTCGCCCTGAGGGACGCCTCGCGTCCATCAGGGTCTCCTCTTGCGTAAAGGAGATTCTTCGGTCGCTGCGCTCCCTCAGAATGACATGCTGTTCTATGCCGCCTGCGCCTGCTTGGTCATCTTGGTCTTCAACCACTTGAGGCGGAAGGTCTCTTCGCGCTCACGTTCTTCCAGCGAACTGACGATGAACTCGATCTGATGCTGGTAGTTCGGAATGAAGATGTGTTGCAAGGCATTCACGCGGCGTTGCGTTTTCTTCAGCTCGTTAGCAAGACGCCACACCGCGGCGGTGAGCATCGAAAGCTGCGGGATGCGCACAAGGACTTCTCGAAAAGCGTTGCTGGCTTCATCGAGCGCGGCGGCGGTGTCGCCTGGGCTGTAAAGCAATTTCGGCGGTTCGCCCCGCGCTTCGATCTGCGGGATCGCCACGCCCATGATGCCGCGCAAACGCAGGTGCACGTCCACGGTTTTGTTGACGGCAAGCGCCGCCCATTCCACATGGTCGGAGCCCATTACGAGACGAGCCTTTTCCATCGCGTCGTACGCCGTGGCGAGCATCGACCACACTTCCTTTTGAAGCGTATCCGCTTCCTTCGCCACGCGCACGAGTTCGCCGGTGAGAGCCTCGCGTTTGCGGTCGAGGATCTCGTACCCCTCTTTCGCAAAGCGGAGTTCCTTCTTGAGGCGGATCAGGTTCGTGCGGGTCGGCGCGATATTAACTTGTGGCATCGTCGCCTTTGTAATATTGTTTGATCTCGTCGAGCGTGACGCGGGTGAGCTCGCCCTTCGGAAGCATGGAGAGCAATTTCCAACCGATCTCCAGCGTGCGCTCGATGGTTCGATTTTCGGTGAACGCCTGATTGACAAACTCGCGCTCGAACGCGCGTCCGAACTTCAGGTACTTCTGGTCCACCTCGGAGAGTTCTTCCTCGCCGATAACGGATGCCAGCGCGCGGATGTCTTGCGTTTTGGCGTAGCCCGCGTACAACTGCGCGCCCCAACGCGGATGATCGTCGCGCGTGCGTCCCTTGCCGATACCGTCTTTCATCAAACGCGAGAGACTCGGCAGAACCGTCACAGGCGGATACACGCCCGCGTAATACAACTCGCGTCCCAACACGATCTGCCCTTCGGTGATGTAGCCGGTCAAGTCAGGCATCGGGTGGGTCATATCGTCGTTCGGCATGGTAAGGATCGGGATCTGCGTGATCGAACCCTCGCTGGTGCGGATGCGCCCGGTTCTTTCGTACAGGGACGCCAGGTCGCTATATAGGTAGCCTGGGTAACCCTTTCGGCTTGGCACCTCGCCGCGCACATTCGAGATCTGACGCAGGGCTTCGCCGTAGTTGGTCATGTCGGTCAGCACCACAAGCACATGCTTGCCGAGGTCATACGCGAGATACTCAGCCAACGTCAACGCCGCGCGAGGGGTGACGATACGCTCGACCGGGGGATCGTCCGCTAGGTTGAGGAACATCGCCACGCGGGTCAACGCTCCGCTTTCGGTGAACGATTTACGGAAGTAATCTGCCACGTCGTTCTTGACGCCCATCGCCGCGAACACGATGGCGAACTCTTCGCCTTCGGTCTGCGGGGCGCCCGCCACGCGACCCAATGTCGCCTGGCGCACAATCTGCGCCGCGAGTTGGTCGTGCGGCATACCCGCGCCGGAGAACAATGGGAGTTTCTGCCCGCGCAAGAGGGTGTTCACGCCGTCTATCGTCGAGATGCCGGTCTGGATGTAGTCGCGCGGGTAAATGCGCGCGGTCGGGTTGATCGGCTGTCCGTTCACGTCGCGATACACATCGGTAAGCGGCTCGGGACCGCCGTCGATCGGGGTGCCAAGACCATCGAAGATGCGCCCAAGCATTTCCTCTGCAACGGGCATGTGAAGCGTATTGCCGAGGAAGCGCACGCGGGTGCCATCAATCGAAAGACCGGTGGAACCGGCGAACACCTGCACAACGGCAAAACCTTCGCCCACTTCGAGCACGCGCCCGCGGCGGGTATCCCCACGGACATCTTGAATCTCAACGACTTCGTCGTAACTGACGTTCGACGCGCCTTCGACGACCATGATCGGTCCTTCGATGCGACCAACGCCGACGACTTCCTGACCACCTAACACTGTTGCTTCGCTCATTATCTATACTCCGCATCTAATTGACCCATTTGCTGGTCAATCATCTTTTGGATATCGTCCAACTTGTTGATCTCTTCGTTGGTGACAGAGGATTTGGCGCGGATGATGGTATCCACAACGGGCAGATCGTGGATGAGGTTGATCGGCGCGCCCCGCTTAACGATTGCCATGCCGCGCTCGTGGAAGTACAACACCAATTCGAGCAGGCGAATCTGTTTTTCCACGGACGAGTACGCGTCCACGGTGTCTGTGGCATTCTGCTGCAGGATGCCTTCGCGGATGAGGCGACTTGTTTCCAGCACCATGCGCTCCGCATACGGCAACGCATCGGGACCGACGAGTTTGACGATCTGCGAGAGACGCGCTTCTTCGCTCAGCAATTCCATTGCTTTCGTGCGCATGGCGAGCCAGTCTTTGCCAGTCTTCTCGCGCCACCAGTTGCCCACATCTTCGATGTATTCGCTGTACGAGTCCAGCCAGTTGATGGCTGGGAAGTGACGAGCCGACGCCAGCGATTTATCCAGCGCCCAGAAACAGCGGATGAAGCGCTTGGTGTGCTGGGTGACCGGCTCCGAGAAGTCGCCGCCCGGAGGCGAGACCGCGCCGACGATGGAGACCGACCCTTGCGAGCCGTTCAAATTATCGACATACCCGGCGCGTTCGTAAAATTCCGCGAGACGACCGGCGAGATAAGCGGGATACCCTTCCTCGGCGGGCATTTCTTCAAGACGCCCGGAAACTTCGCGCAGCGCCTCAGCCCAACGGGAGGTTGAATCTGCCATGAGCGCGACGTGGTAGCCCATGTCGCGGTAGTATTCCGCGATGGTGATGCCGGTGTAAATGCTGGCTTCGCGCGCCGCCACAGGCATGTTCGAGGTGTTGGCGATGAGGACGGTGCGCTCCATCAACGGGCGACCAGATCGAGGGTCCACAAGATGCGGGAATTCCTGCAACACTTCGGTCATCTCGTTGCCGCGTTCGCCGCATCCGATGTAGACGATCACTTCCGCGTCCGCCCATTTGGCGATGCTGTGTTGCGTGACGGTTTTGCCCGAGCCGAACGGACCGGGGATGCCAGCCGCGCCGCCCTTCGCCACCGGGAAGAACGTATCGAGGATGCGTTGACCGGTGATGAGTGGGATGTTCGCGCCGCGTCGTTGCACGAACGGACGAGGTCTGCGAACGGGCCAGCGCTGTAACATCGTGACGGATTTTTCTTCCTTGCCGACCTTGATCTTCGCAATCGTGTCGTTCACCGTGTATTCGCCCGCGGAGGCAACCCAGGTGAGCGTGCCTTTATCATCAGGATGAACCATGACGCGATGTTCGAAGGTGTCGGTTTCCATGGCAACGCCGAGGATCGTGCCGCCCTTCACTTCGTCGCCGACGTTTGCTTTCGGCGTGTATTTCCATTTTTTCTCGCGACTGATCGAGTCGAAACGCGCGCCGCGGTTGATAAACGAACCCATCGCCTGTTCGATGAGCGGAAGCGGACGCTGCACGCCGTCGTAAATAGATTGAATCAAGCCGGGCCCGAGCTCCACCGAGAGAGGCAAGCCGGTGCCGTAGATCGGCGCGCCGGGTTGCATGCCTGCGGTCTCTTCGTACACCTGCACGGTCATCTGATCGCCTTTGAGACCGATCACTTCGCCCACGAGGCGGTCCTGCCCCACTTCGACCAGTTCCAACATGCCGACGTGGCGGGAGCCTCGGGCGCGGACAACGGGTCCGCTGATCCAGGTAATTGTTCCTACTTCATTTGCCATGCTATTCTCCCATCAACACTTTGTAGACCGAGGCGCGCAGCGTATTTTGCAGGCGGCTCAGGCGGGTTTCCAACGTGTTATCGTAATGGATCTTTCCGCCGGAGGCATCCACGACCACGCCGGTGCCTTCATCTAACCCGCCGCCGATTGTGAATTCGCCTTTGAGTTCTTTTGCGATCTCGTTCAGGGCGCCTTTTTGCAGCGCTTTCTGTGTCGATTCATCCGCTCGAATGTCTGCCTTGCTCACGCGTAACTGGGTCAACGCCTCGCGCAACAACAGCGCGGCGACGGCGTCGTAATCCGGGCGCTTTTTCACGGCGTCCAGTTGTTTCTTCACTTCCGCAAACACGTTATCGAGAACTTTCTCGCGATGCTCCAATTGGGAGGAACGCGCTTTCAACTGCGCGGTGGCGGTTGCCTGACTGCGCAGACGCTCCGCATCTTCCCGGGCGCGATCAAGGACGGCTTTCCGTTCAGACTCAGCCTGTTCCTGCGCGCGCTTGTGGATGGCGTCCGCCTTCTCTTTGGCTTCCACCTGCATCTGTTCCGCCTCTTCGCGGGCTTCGATCAGGATCGCCCGTTCGAGTTCCACAATGTTTTCTGCTTCAGAATTCATAGATACACTTCCAATTCATTTTCCTGAGTCAGGAAAGGGTTATAACTTGATACCGATCGCCCGAAGGACAATATCGCCAAGCGAAGCCTGTCCCTCCGGAACGCCGCCGCGCGAGGGAATCTCCACCACCAGCGGGATCGTACTCCGCAGTTTGAGGTGTTCCATGCGGGCGGGGATCATCTCAGCCACATCCTGCGTGACGAGGACAATGCCCACATCCTTTGCGGATGCGACATCGTCCAGCGCTTGATTCACCTCATCCGCTGTGGAGGCAACCCTGCCTCCCACGCCGGCAAGCGAGAATCCAAGCACCGCGTCAGGATGACCGATAACCAGAACCTTCATGAACGTTCCGCGCCTTACGGGAGAACGAGGAACGAAATGATCAACCCGTAGATCGCGATACCTTCAGAGAGACCCACGAAGATGAGCGCGCGACCGAAGGATTCGGGCTTCTCGGCTGTGGCGCCAACCGCCGCCGCGCCGGAACCGCCCACCGCGATACCCGCGCCGATGCAAGCCAGCCCGGTGGAAAGAGCCGCCGCGAGGGTCGCGTATTGGTCAACCACGGCTTCCTGCGCCGCGCCAGCCGCAAACGCCGACGAGGGGGAAGCCAGCCAGACGAGCGCGAGTCCGCCAGCCATCAAGCCGACGATGAAATTGAAAGCGTTGAATCCGGTGATCATGCGCGAAACCGCCTGCGAGGGGCTGGTCTTTCCGTTTTGGATCACATAGATCACTGCCGGGATGACCGGGATCAAACCAACCAGAACAGCAAAAGCTAAGAACATTGTTTATCTCCTTATTGTGTAGAAATATTTTTCAATTCAATTTTTTGTCGTACACGCTCAAGAATGTATTTTCGATTGCTTCTTTCTTCGGGCTTACGCCTCCTCTTGTGAGGAGTTCAGCCGCAACGGCTCGAAGCGCATGCCTCCGCCGTGGAAGAACTTGCCCAAAATTTCGTAGTAGTGCAAACGCATGGTCTGGATGTAGACGATCAGACCTTCGAAGCCGATAATGAAGATGTTGCCGATCAACAGGGTGATCCAGAAGCCGATGGTCGGCTCCTCGCCCGCCAGCGAGAAGAACGCAAGACTCAAGCCGCCATGCGCCACCGCGAACGCGCCCACGCGAACGAACGACAACGTATTGCTCAACATGCTGATCACAGACTCGAACAAATCCATGAATGCCGTCACGAAGTACATCACAATACCGCCCTCGATGAGCGGACGATGCCCTTCCGCAATGTTGCGGAACAAACTATTGAACATCACGCCAACGGCAAAAATGGGCGTCAGGATATTGAACGGAAGCGGTAACGTACTGATCGCCGCCGCGATTTTTGGAGCAATCGGCGTGGTTCCCAAAAGCCCGTTCAGGATCGTAAGAAAACAGAAGTAAAAAACGATCGCCACAACGCCGGTATGACCGAACCAGAAATGCGCCCAATCGCGCGCGCGAGCCATGTTGAACAAACTCAACAGGTAACTAAACAGCAGAATAATGATACCCGCATCGATGGCAAAACCAAGGATGGTGAGGATGTTTTCCAGAGGGCTGATCCAAAGAGGCTCAAAGTGGAAGTGAAGATATTCTTCGATCAGGTGACCTTCAAAGCCGAAGATACTTCCATATAGGGCGCCAAAGATCGTGGCGAAGAAACCACAATACACAAGGAGTAGACCAAGACTAGACAATCCTTTCATAAAAATCTTCTTGTGTGAGAGATAGCCGACCAGCATCAAAATAAGACCCTGCCCCAGGTCGCCGAACATCGCGCCATACAAAATCGGGAAGGTCAACGCGACCAGAATGGTCGGGTCGAGTTCGCCGTAGGACGGGCGACCGTATGTAGTAACCAATTCCTGAATCGGTTTGAGCCACTTGTTATTCAACAAGGCAACCGGCACGTTGTCGTGATGACCCGAACGCTCGGTTGGAACGGCTTCGATCAAAATTTCCTTCGACGCCTGCTTCAGTTTCTCGGTGAGCAGGGGCATATCGGCGGCGGGAACCCAGCCCACCACAACGTACGTATGCCGCAATTGACCGAAGCGCACGATCGCGTCTGCCATCAAACGGCTGACGTGCGTATCCCACCATAATTTTTGCAACTCAACTTTGTGAACCCCGCCAAGTTTGCCCAATTGAGATTCGAGTTCAAATATCTTCTGCTTCGATTCGTCAATGGCTTTGCGGGTTTTCTCCACCACTTGCTGAGGCGTGCCGCTGAACTCCTCGGGCAGGGTAAGCGGATTCAGGAAGGCGCTCTTTGCGGCGCGTTCCAGCTCATCGGAATTATTTTTTGAGCCGAGCAACCACACAACCGCGTCTTTCGCGTCGCGCTTCAACTCGAATAACACATGAGGCACGCGGATGCTGTCGAGACGCTCGATCACTTTCGTATCGGCTTTCATCACGCCGAGGATGGAATGAACATGACCCGATTTGCGCAGAGAGCCCACCTCGAAATTCAAATGCGCGATCGGTTCGAGCTGTTTCAATTGCGCTTCGAGCGACTCAAGCCGCTTCTTCTCGACTCCCAACTGCTCGCCCACCCCTTTGACTTCGCCCTCGACGCGATCCACCGCCGGGCGAACAGATTCGATCTCCACGATATCGAACTCCGTGGAACCCTTCTGCTCCTCCGCAAGCCCCAACGTCTGCATAATGGATTGGATGCGGCGTTCAAGCGTGGAATAATTGGCGGCTTTATCCTGCCATGTGCTGGGTCCGAGGCTTTCCAAACCCAGATAGGCGCTATCCACTTGATGGAACACGCCCCGCCCGCTCAACACCTTCGTCACCGTCACGAGGTCTTTGGAGGGGATGATCAACTCAACTTCGGTCATTTCTCTTGGAAAAAACATGTCATCTCCATGTACAAAAATTCAATCGCATTAATTCAGCAAACTGGTTTTGAGCAAGACAGAACGAAAATCCTCGAGCAACGCATCGGAAGATTTCGCTTCGATCAGCACGACCAAATCTTGAATTTCAAGATCGCTCAAAATAAGGAACGCTAGCGGAAGCCCGATATGGAACGGGTTGCCGATGAATGCATTCGTGCATTGGCGGATCACCTGTCGCTTGAGTTGCACTTCGAGTTTAGGCAGACCCGTTTCAGGCCTCTCCAGAAGCGCGTTCACATCCGTGATCGAGGGAAAGGTGCGCGAAACGATCGCGGAAATATCCCCGCCCGCCGCGATCGCGCGGACATCCTCGTCGCGCACGCGGAAACCGAACGGCAGCGTGTAGTTGATGATCTCTTCCTCTGAAAGTTTATGATACACCCGGTAACGAATCGCCCACATCAGGTTGTTCATATCGAGCAATGCGCCGACGATCTTGGTCGCCGATTCGCGATCTTGCCCGCTCAACTTTTTCGCTTCCGCCCACAAGCGACGCCAATAATCGAGATCGAGCGCCACTTCGAGCGGGAACAGATTCTGCTCGGCAGAAAAACGCTTCATGGCAAAAGACATCGTCGATTCATACGGCGTGCCTTTCAACAATTCCACTGCGGCGGGAACGTTCCCCGCCTCTACCATCGCTTGCGCGGGGATGGATGAAAACGAACCGAATGGGAACAACACTTCGCTCACGCGATCCCATGGCGCAACATCGGGGTTCCATGCGGAAACAGTTTGGATGCTCCGCAAAACAGCCTTCAAGTTGCCCAACTCAAAATAACGGAATAACTGTTTGATGAGCGAACGGGTCTGCTCAGGAGACATCTGCGCAACGCTGGAGTACGAATCCGCCAGCCGCCGCCTCAATTGCTGAATGGCGCGGCGCGGCGTTAACTCGTTATCTTTCAACGAGGCAAGGTAGGGACCGTATTGGGTATTCTTTAGGGAACTGATTAAAGTGGGAAAATCGGGAGAATCGCTTAAACGAGAAATGTCCTGCGGGGTCAGTAAATTGGAATACATCGCCCGCACTTTCGTGCTGATCGCCGCGTAACCGGTAACGCCGCTCGCCATGATTACGCCTTACCGAGCACGCGATCCAACACGTAGGCAACGGCTTTATCGAAGTTCTTTTTCGACTGCGCCTCGAACTCGCTGTTCTTTGCGTCCACAGAAGCCAGCACATCCTTAGACTTGTCTTCCGATTGCGCTTCCGCCACAATGCGGCGAGCCTCGGCTTGCGCTTCGGCGCGGGCGCGGGCAAGCATGGCTTGGGCTTCCTGCTCCGCCCTCACAGGGATTTCCTGCGCGTCGCGCTTCGCCTTCTCCTGCAATTCCGCGGCTTGTTTTTCGATTTCGAGAACCTGTCGGATATTCTTTTCGTTCATCGGTTTTCACCTCGCTAAGATACGTACATCGGTTCGCAATTGTAAAGGATAAAACCTTCATCATCAAGGCTGAAACATCAACTTGACAATTCGGGCATTGATTGTGCTATTATGCACAATTATAACGGGACGTTCGGCTAATTGTCAATCGATTCGGCAACGCGCTTCTCTCCCAATTTCAGCCTGCTCCCCTGCCTCGACCTAGCTCAACCCCGAAGGGGGTAGACGATTCTAGTCGCCTCCTGATTATATGGAAAATCCCGAAGGAATGGCAGAAGTTCAATTTCACCCCTTCGGGGTTCCGTACATTCATACGTCGGTCTAGAAAAATTTCACTCCTTCGGAGTTAGCATACCATTATCAGTAGTTCACGAAAGTTCAGGCGCCTACCTTGAGGCAGCGCAACTGCGTCAAGAACCGTTTTCGTGAAGTACTGGGTATGGATGCAACCATTTGAAAATCCCGAAGGGATGAAACGATTCTAGAATTAAACGTTGTCATTCAATCAAACCCCGAAGGGGTGAAAGATTTCCTATCGAATCTATTAGGAGTTACGCAATTACAGGCGCAAACTGAACTTTGCGATATGGGTTCAAAATAGATTCACCGCGCCCGCGTCCGACCAATTGAACCACGGGGCGAAGATCGTCCCGATGAGGATGACGCCGAGGGTCAAAACCACAAGCGCGATGGCGTATGGGCGCGAAAGCGGGATGGGATGATTCTCTTCGTCTTGATTCGGCATTCGGTAGAGGTACACAAATTTGAGCGCATTCAAATAATAGTATGCGCCAATGACCGAGGTGATCACACCAACAACGACAAGCCAAATATATCCGGCTTGAATACCTGCCGCAAAAACGACCACTTTGGCAACAAACCCGCCGAACGGAGGCATGCCCGTTAATGAAAGAAACGCGGTCAACATCATAAGTCCCAGCCAAGGGGAGCGGCGACTCAAGCCGGCATAGTCTTGAATATTCTCCAAGCCGGTCGCTTTGCTGAATGCCATCGCAATTCCGAAGGCGAGCAGGTTCGTGAGGATATACGCGGCAAGATAAAACACCACGCTCGCCGCGCCCAATCGCGTGAGCGCGACAACGCCGATCAACGTGTAGCCCGTGTGGGCAATGGAGGAATACGCCAGCAGGCGCTTGATGTTGGTTTGTGGCAACGCGAGCAAGTTTCCGACGATCATGGAAATGGCGGCGACGATCGCCAGAGTCGTAGTCCACGAGGCGGAGAGGCTGGGTTCAGGGAAAGCGACGAAGAACAGACGCAGTAGAACGGCATAGCCCGCGGCTTTCGAGGCGGTGGACAAAAATCCAGCCACCGGGGTGGGCGCACCCTCGTACACGTCCGGCGCCCAAAAATGGAAAGGCACGAATGCAACCTTGAAGCCGATGCCCACAAGGATCAACGTCAGGATGCCAAACGCCGCAAGCGGAGCGATCGCGCCGGCGCGGAACATCCCTGCCAATTGGTACATATCCGTTGTGCCGGAGAAGCCGAAGACGAGGCTGAAACCGTAGAGCATGATCGTCGTTGTGAGGACGCCGAAGAGCAGGTACTTGAACCCGGCTTCCGTGGACCTGTCGTCTCCCAACATGAATCCAGCCAGCACGTAGAGAGGAATCGAGGCGGTCTCGATCGAAAGAAAGAGCATGATGAGGTCCGAAGAGACCGCCATCAGGTTCATCCCAATGAGCGAGGCGAGGAGCAAAAGATATGCCTCGCCGCGTTTGCCGAGGCGTTCGTGATCCATCATCAAGAGCGCGGTTGCCGCGCCCGCGAACATGAAGAGCATCTTGAAGAAGAAGCCAAGCCAGTCGAAGCGGATCATGCCGCCAAGCGCCGAGGTCGGTTCGCCGGGTTGACCCGCGAGGAAACTAATCAGCATCGCGGCGAACAATCCGCCGGCGGTGAGCCAGCCCACGTTGCGGCGTTTCTCTTCTTTCCAAAACGGCTCGACGATGAGGACAAGCATTCCCAACACGAGGATCAAAATTTCAGGGAGGATGGATGCGAACATAGTTGACGTGAACATTACGAACCTCCCAGCAGGCGCAAGACATACTCAACGCCGGTCTGCACCATCGGAGCCATGAATTTGGGATATAAGCCGATCACGATCATGAAAATGCACAGCGTTGCAATAGCGACCTTATCCAAGACCGTGATGTCGGTGATGTGACCTTCGAATTTTTCCGGCATGTTCCCGAAGAAGACTTGACGGATATTGCGCATGATGTAGGCGGCAGTGATGACGATGGAGATACTGCAAACCACCGCCACGAACCAATGCACTTGCCATACGCCCATGAATATTGGAAATTCAGCGATGAAGCCTGAGAACAACGGCATACCCATCGAAACCAAACCGCCGATGATGAACCCGACTGTGGCGAATGGCATCACTTTGCTCATGCCTCCCAATTCAGGGATCTGGCGCGTGTGCGCCCGGTCGTAGATCATGCCGACGACGGCGAAGAAGAGCGCGGTCATTGCCCCGTGCGAGAACATCTGCAAGCCCGAACCAAGCAGACCGTCGGCGTTGAACGTGGAGAATCCGAGCATCACGAGTCCCATGTGCGAAACGGAGGAAAAGCCGACCATGTATTTGAAATCCATTTGCACGAAGGCAACGTACGCTCCATAGACGACGGCGATTGCGGCAAATGCCATGATGAGCCATTGCCAGTACTTTGCGCCTTCGGGTAGGAGCATAATTCCCACGCGCAACGCGGCGAACGCGCCAAGTTTCATCAACACGCCGGCATGGAACATCGAAACGGCGGTCGGCGCGGCGACATGACCATCCGGCGACCAGTTGTGGAAGGGCCAGATGCCGCCCAACACCGCGAAGCCGAGGAAAACCGGGAGGAACCAAATGATCTGGAAAGATTGCGAGAAACCCGCGCTTTCCATGGTCAACATATCGAAGCTCAGCGCGCCGGTGTTTTGATATTGCGCCATGTACATTGCGAGCGCGCCGACGAGCGCAATCACCGAGCCGATCAATAAATACAACGTCAATTTCATGGCGGCATATTCGCGCGTGACGTTCCAGCCCCAGATAACGATGAGCAGGTACATCGGGAAGACGGCGATCTCGTAAAAGAAGATCAGCATGAAAAGGTCGAGCGAGACGAACACGCCTAGCACTCCCCAGGCGAGGATGAACAGAAAGGCGAAGAACTCGCGCGGGCGGTCTTGAATGCCAGCCATCACGTGCGGATGATCGTCGCCCCACGAGATCAACACGCCGGTGAACATGACCACGCCGGTCAACAAGACCAGCGGCGCGCTGATCCCGTCCACGCCGAAGTGCAGGCTGACGCCCAGGGCGGGAAGCCAGTCATATTTTTCGACGAACTGATACCCTGCGGTCGTTTGATCGTAGCTGAAATAGACCCACAGGGAAAGGACAAGCGTGAACGCCGCCGAAGCCAATGCCAGCGCGCGCGTTTCGTTCTTGCGGTTGGCGGGAATCAACAGGATGATCAGCGCCGCAACAAGAGGGGTGAAGGTGATGATACTTAGGACGGGAAAGGTCATATAGCCTCAGAAAAGCAGAGAGTAGAAAGTAGAGGAGTAGAGAAATAGAGAATTGGAAGCGCCTCTTTAGAAAAGCATCATGACGGCTTTATTGATCACGTCTAGAATCCACGCGGGGTAGACGCCGATCCATAACATCAAAAGCATGAGCGGAGCCATGACTAAAATCTCGCGCGCGTTGATCTCGGTTAGTTTATGCTCGCCATGCGCCCAGCGTTCGTTCAAAGGTCCGTGCAAAACTTTTTTGAGCGCTTTCAGAATGTACGCGCCCGTGAAGAATAATCCCAGCATCGAGACGACCGTGTACGCTGTGAGGAGGGGCCACGATCCGCGCACGACGAGAAATTCGGAAATGAAGCCGTTGAGTCCGGGCAGGCCGAGCGACGACATGCTGGTGAAGATCAAGATGCCGCCGTAGACCGGGACGAGCGTGAACAATCCGCCGTATTCTTCGAGGTTGCGCGTGTGAGTCCGTTCGTAGATGACGCCGACGAGGAAGAACATGCCGGCGGCGGACAATCCGTGATTGAACATTTGCAAGATCGCGCCGTTCAACGCGATGGTCGCATCGGGCGTTCCGGACGCCAAGCCTGCCGCGGCGATTCCGAGGACGACAAACCCCATGTGATTCACGGACGAGTACGCGACCAGCCGCTTGAAATCGGTTTGGGCGAAGGAGGATAACGCGCCGAAGACGATCGCGGCGGTGGCGAGGAGAGCCAACGCGCCGGCGAAATATCTCGCCTCGACGGGATAGAGCGGAAGGATGAGCCGCAAAAATCCGTACGCGCCGAGTTTGAGCAGGACGCCCGCCAGAATCATCGAGCCTGCCGTCGGCGCTTCGGTGTGCGCGTCCGGTAGCCAGGTGTGGAAGGGCCAGATCGGGACTTTGATGGCGAAGGCGATCGCAAACGCCCAGAAGGCGATCGCTTTTACTTGCGACACGCTCATGCCGAGCAGGGTCGAATCGGGTTGAAGGGAAGTCCAATGTTGAGTGAGGGCGACCAAATCATACGTCCCGAAAAGAACGCCGAGGAGTTGAATCGCAAGCAGGAGTCCGAGCGATCCGCCCATGGTGTAGATCAAGAATTTCATCGAGGCGTAATTGCGGTTGGCGCTCCCCCACTGGTTGATGAGGAAGTACATGGGGATGAGTCCCACTTCCCAGAAGACGAAGAAGACGAGCAAGTCCAGCGACATGAAGACGCCCAACATGCCGGTCTCTAAAAAGAGGAAGAGCATCATGTAGGCTTTCACTTTTTCAGTGATGTTGAACGAGGCAAGGATGGCAAGCGGCGTGAGGAGCGTGGTGAGCAAGACCATCGTAAGCGAGAGACCATCCACGCCGAGGTGGAGGGTGGAGCCGAGGGCTTCGTACCATTCGTATTGTTCCTGAAATTGGAAACCGGGCGCGGAGGATTTGAACTGGAACCAGATCGAAACAGACAGCAAAAACGGAATCAGACTCGCGCCCAACGCAAACCAGCGAAATAATTTATTTTCGCCGCCCGGCAGGAACAGCATGAAGACCGCCGCCAGCGCGGGAAAGAAGAGGATGAGCGAGAGAAAGTGGGTTGAGATGAAATCCATTCAGTGTTCCTTATGATTTACACAACCGATGTTCGTTAATATCGGTAGGATGCGTTAGAGAACGCATCCTACACAGAGAATACGAAGAAATACAAAATTGCACCGATGGCGAGGAAGAGAATCAACGCGAGCATGAGATATTGCTGGATGCGCCCCGTTTGGATAACGCGTAATTTCTCGCCGGAGAAATAGGTAACGTTTGCCGAGCCGTCGCCGAGGAATCTGTTGATGAAGGGCAGGTCGAAGTAATTGCGAATGCCGTCGCCGATGCCTTGCGTGCCGGGACCGAAGAGGTGCAGGATGCCGTCAATGAAGCCTTTGTCCATGATCTGGTAGACGACCTTGTCGGCGAACCAGATCGCGGGTTTGACGAAGACCGCGTTGTAAATCTCATCCACGTAATATTTATTCTTGAGGAAGCCAAGTTGTAGTTTGTCTTCGGCGGGCGAGTTGACGTTGCGATAGAAAAGATAGCCGAGACCAAGTCCGCCGAGGGCGACTACTAGCGAAGTGAGAAGCGGCGTCCATGAAAATTCAACCGCTTCGGGATGCTCGGCGAGCGTTCCGCCGACGAATTCATGAAGCCAGTTCGGGACGAGTCCGCCGAGGAGTGGGAAATGCTCAGGGATGCCGATCCAGCCAAACCCGATGGCAAAGACCGAGAGGATGATGAGCGGAATCGTCATCGTCCACGGAGTCTCATGCGCGTGACGCGCCTCTTCCGTGCGCGGCTCGCCGAGGAAGGTCAACGTGATCTGACGCATCGTGTAGAAGGCGGTGAGGAATGCGGCAACTGCAAGCGTGAGGAAGACAGGCAGGTTGTGCGCGAACGCGTCGGCGAGGATCTCATCCTTCGACCAAAAGCCCGCAGTGACGATCGGAAAACCCGAAAGCGCAAAGCCGCCAATGAGAAACGTCCAAAACGTGATGGGCATTTTGTTTTTCAAGCCGCCCATGTTGAACATGTCCTGCGGGTCCACTTCATGCTTTCCCGTATGAAAGACGCCATGCTCCATGCCGTGAATGACCGAGCCTGAACCGAGGAAGAGCAGCGCCTTGAAGAACGCGTGCGTGATGAGATGGAAGACGGCGGCGATGTACGCGCCGATCCCAAGCGCGGCGATCATGAATCCGAGTTGCGAAATGGTGGAATATGCCAGCACGCGCTTGATGTCGTTTTGCGCGAGGGCGATCGTGGCGGCGAACAATGCCGTGAACGCGCCGATGAACGCGATAACCGACATCGTCTGCGTGTCGAGGCTCAGCAGCGGGAACATGCGGATGACGGTATATACGCCCGCCGAGACCATCGTGGCGGCGTGGATCATCGCGCTGACGGGCGTGGGTCCCTCCATCGCGTCGGGAAGCCACACGTGCAACGGGAACTGCGCCGACTTGCCAACCGTGCCGATGAAAAGCAACAATCCGATCAAGCCTGCGGTAGAGAAACCAAGCACACCGCTTGGAATGATCTGTAGAGTGTGTAAAGTTGTTTCCGTGAAAATTTCACGGAATGAAAGAGCGCCAGTGACCGAATAGAGATAAGCGATGCCCAACAACATGAACACGTCGCCGATGCGCGTGGTCATGAAGGCTTTGACCGCCGCGTCGCGGGCGGATTTCTTTCCGTACCAGAAACCGATCAACAGGTACGAACATAAACCCATGATTTCCCAACCCACGAACAACGTCAGCAGGTTGTCCGAGACGACGAGCGTAAACATGCCAAAAGCGAACAACCCGATAAAAGCGAAGAAGCGCGAGTACATCGGCTCGACGGATGGGACGACATGTTTGCTTCCATGTTCTTCTACTGTCGCGCCGTGCGGAGGCAGTCCTTTGTGGTCGTGGTCGCCCTCCGGCTGACCGAAGTTGTGATAGCCGACGCTATAGATGAAGATCATCAACACCGTCCACGCCACGAAGAACAACGTCAACGCGGTGAGCGGATCAACAAGAACGCCGATCTTGAACCATGTATCCCCCGTCGCCAACCAATTGATGGACGAGGTAAACGGGCGCTCGCCCAAGCGCTCCACGCCAAGCGCGCGCGCGAACACGATCATGCTTCCGAGCCACGAAAGCAGAGCGGCGCCGATGGCGATCGTGTGGCTGAGCGCCTTGTTTCGATTCGTGAACAACACGATCAAAAAGAACGCGAGCGCGGGAGGGAGAGGAATAAGCCAGATGATGGTTTCGGTTGACACAAAGCCTCCGGGAAAGTAATTGGTAAATGGTAATTACCAATTACGAATTACTCCTTTAGAACTTCAACATATCAATCTCATCCGCAATCACCGTGTTGCGTTTGCGATACACGGAAATTACGAGAGCCAAGCCCACCGACACTTCCGCGGCGGCGACGGCAAAGACGATGACGGCGAACACCTGCCCGGTGATATTCGTCACGTCGCCGTACCGCCAGAAGGCGGCGAGGTTCACATTCACCGAATTCAACATCAATTCG
The DNA here is from genome assembly GCA_016789025.1 of Anaerolineales bacterium. Classification (GTDB taxonomy): domain Bacteria; phylum Chloroflexota; class Anaerolineae; order Anaerolineales; family Villigracilaceae; genus Defluviilinea. The sequence continues at coordinate 72,467 of JAEURC010000006.1, read as the reverse complement.
ATGCCGAGCAATATGGCGATCAGATTGCGCCGCGACAACACGCCGAACAACCCAATGCTAAATAGCGCGGCGGAAAAAATTAGATACCATGATAAAGGAACCATCGCGTCTCCTATTTTCGATTGTACGCAACGTACACCGCGCCGATCAACGCGGCGACCAACAACACGGATGCGACTTCAAACGGCAGGACGTACGCATCGGGCGACACAAGCGCGTTGCCCAACGCCCCAACCGCGTCAAAATCGGACGGGAAGGCTGACGCAGTCTTCGCGACGCCGCTCCACCCGTGGACGAGAAAGACCAACCCGGCAAAGGCGAGCGCGGCGAGAAATGCGCCAAATCCCCAATTGCGATTCAACTGCGGACCCTGGTCGCGCATGTCTTTGCGCGTGAGCATCACGGCGAAGATGAACAACATCGAAATCGCGCCGATGTACACAACCACTTGAACCACCGCGAGAAAACTCGCATGGAGGATGGCAAAGATCGCCGCCACGCCGAACAACGCGGCGATCAACCAAAATGCGGCATGGATGAGGTTTCCCGTCGTCACCACGCGAAACGCGGCAATGAGTGTTCCAGCGGCTATTACAAGAAAAATGATTTGGTCAACGGTCATAAGTTCTCCAAAACCGAATTACGAAATACGCAGTACGCAATGCGCAAGGCGATTACTCCGTTCTTCGTGCTGCGTATCCTGTTCCCTCAACTCTTTCCCGCTCCCACCGGCTGGCGGAGCGGGCTACTTCGAGCGATATCCACGCGACGAGGATGTTCGAGAGGAACATGCCGCCGATGTAGAGCCAGTTCGAGGCGTCGGCGAGAAGCGCGTTCATGAGGGCGGTCGTCATCAGCAGGACAAAAGCGACGGGCGTGAGAAACTTCCAATTAAAAGCGAGCATGTGGTCGATGCGGATGCGGAGGAGCGTGTACTTCACCCACATGATGATCCAATAACCGATGAACGCTTTGAAGAACAGGATGGCGATGGCAAGGAACGCGCTGACCTGCTCCAAGCCGAAGAAACGATACCCGCCGAAGAATAGGATCGCCCAAAAACCGCCGAACGTGAAGGCGTGCAGGAGTTCGCCAGCGTAGAACATGCCGAACTTCATGCCCGAGTATTCGATGTTATAGCCGGAGACCAACTCCGATTCCGCTTCGCCCATGTCGAACGGAGAACGTCCGAGTTCGGCGATCGCGGCGATGAGGAAGATGACCGCCGCCAAAGGCGCAAGGAAGAAATTCCACGTGTCCTGCGCCTGCGTAATCGCGCCGATGCCCATCGAACCCGCAAAGATCGTCGGGATGAGCATCACGGTGAGCATCGGGATCTCAAACGACAGCATCACCGCCGCCTCGCGGAACGCGCCGATGAGCGAATATTTGTTATTCGAAGACCAGCCCGCCATGATGATCGAAAGCGTGCCGATCGCGCCCGCCGCAATGATGTACAACACGCCGATGTTCAAATCCACGCCGAGGATGGACGGCGCAAGCGGCACCACCGCCCACAGGATCAGCACCGACATCATCGAAAGGATCGGCGCGAGGTTGTACAGCGTCCGGTCCGCGCCTTCGGGCGTGGTGTCTTCTTTAATTAGAAGTTTGATAATGTCGGCGAATGGCTGGATCAGCCCGAACGGTCCGAGTCGATTCGGTCCGATGCGGGATTGAAAACGCGAGACCACCTTGCGTTCGATCCACACGAGGAAAATATCCAACACCATGAGCAGGGCAACGAGAATAAAGATACCGAGGAAGCCGATCAACACTTGCGCCCAAAGATCGGGCATGCCCCAGCCGGAGAAAATCCCAAGCAACCAATCTGCCGCAACTTTGAGAGGGTCTTTAAGAAAATCCATCATCGCTCCGAAATCTTCCTCACCCTAGCCCTCTCCCGCTGGGAGAGGAAACGAGGCAAGGACAAAGAAAAGGCTGAATAGGTTAAACCAATTCAGCCTTTTTCATTAATCGTATGGAAATTACACCCACTCCAGCATCCCTTTGCGCCACGTGTACACCAAGCCGACGATAAGGATAAGGATAAAGACGATACCTTCGATCACAGCGAACATGCCAAGCGAATTAAGTTTCACCGCCCACGGGAAGAGAAAGACGGTCTCCACATCGAAGATCAAAAAAACCAACGCAAAAATATAATATTGGGCTTTGAACTGCACCCAAGAATCGCCCACCGTTTCAATGCCGCATTCGTATGTTGTCTGTTTGATCGGATTCGACTTCTTCGGCGCCAACACCCATGCCGCGACGATCGCGCCAACTGGAATGATCAACCCGACGAGTAAAAACAACCCAATATAAACCCACGAACTCATAAAATCTCCTGCGATTTTTTTTACGAGCGGCAAAATTGTACCATAAAGGATTTTCACCCCAAATTGACAGAGTCTTTATTTTTGGGTGATTTTCATCCTATTTAATTCCAGGCGGCACGCCCTGCCAAGAACATCGCGCCACCTGCCGTGACGTAGTTGCGCCGCGTCACGATCTTGTTTTGAGCCATCCTCTTCTTATTTACGCTTTTGCCTGCGGAAGAAAAATCTCACGATGTCTTCTAAAAACGGAAAGCCGATGACGGTGCCTGCGATGGAGCCTACCACTCCGAACGACCGCGCCAAGTCGCCTGATAGACCGAGGAAGTTCACCGCTTCGATCTCGACGGGTTGGGCTGATACCGCTTTCTGGCTTTCTGCCCCGCTTGAGCGCTCTCTAAAGCGCAGATACAGCCACACCGTCCCGCGATAGACGCCGACTCCATCGGGGCGAATGCTCCAATAAAATGAAACGGACTGCCCTTGCGAGAGAGGCTGGCTGGCGAGTCCAGACGGCGAGACTTGCATCCCAGCGATATCAAAGCGCGCTTCGGCAATAACGTTATGCGTTTCATATAAGTTGGGAATTTCAACCGTCTCACCCGTGACGAGGTTACCGCCAACTTCCGCAGTCGGTGTGAGGTTGCCCAAGTCGTCCACTTCGAGCGTGAGGCGCACGATATCCGAATCCCCCGCGCGGATCTGAGGCGGAAATTCGAGCGTGATGCGGCGCCGCTCGGGAATCGCCGGTGGCAAAGTCGGGATGACCGATTCGCCTCCGCCGGTGTTTGGCAAAGCCGTCGAAACAAATTGGGTCGGGGGAATTTCCTCAGCGGCGGGTTGATCTGTCGAAGCCGGCGCTTCAGGCGCCGCCGAATACATACCTCCGCAGGCGAAAAGCGTTAGCGCGGTCAACAATATCAAAAATAAACGTAGAAAAAAACCATATGTTTTCATGAAACAGATTCAATGAGATACGGCAACTGCATTTCATTCGGCGCGATGGGCTGTGTGCGAATTTCGCGGCGCGTGGGAGCGAATCCCCAGATCAATAGTGAAATGGAGATCGCTAACAGGACGACGCCTAAAAAGATTCGGATTCTGCGTGACATTATTTCTCCGTAGCGCCGACTTAAGTCGGCGCTACTGAATCGCCGCCAACTCACCTGCTACGAGACCAGGAAACGCCGCGCGAAGTTTCTCATCCACCTCGGGCGAAATCAACGGCTCGGGATTCTTCGACATAATTTCTCTGACCTTATTCATCGCGCGAGCATGGATGTCTAACGCGCCTTTCCTCTCCCACGCGGTCCGCGCATCGCGGTCGGCGATCTTGGTCATCACGGCTTCGGTCTTCATGCGATTGATCGTATGCTTGGCAACGATGTACGAACCGCCAGGACCGATCTCTTTGATCAAATTCACCGCAAGGTCCTCATCGCTAAATGAAATGCCGCGTTTGACACGTTTCAACATCTGCGCCACTTCATCGTCTATCACCGCTTTGGCGAAATCGAAAGTTTTGAGCGCGTCTATCAACCCGCCGATGTTGAACATGTCCATGCCGCCCACGATGCCGCCCATGCCAGACATACCTGTTTCATAGCCAGATTGCGCATCGTTCAATTTTGAATTTGTCAAACCCACATAGCCGCCGCATGGGACATCATAAAACCGAGCAAGTTGCGCGAACGCCATGTGCAACATGCCGCACTCAATCGCGCCAGACGTGTACGCGCCTGAACGCATGTCAGCAACCGTTGCAAGCGTGGCATAAATTGTCGGCGTGCCTTCTTTTACCATTTGCATCAACGCCACAGTCGCAAGATATTCCGCGTTGCCTTGCACCAACGTCCCAGCCATAGACATGGGAGAAGTGAGTCCCGCGTTCGGCACAATGGTCGGATATACGGGCAAACCTTCACCCGCAAAGTACATCACATTTTCAGTAGAGAGCACATCCATCGAAAGCGGTGAAACCGTCGGGCAATAATGATGCGTGAGGAAGGGATGCTCCTTGTACGCCTCTTCCCCACCCGCAACGATGTAGGCCATCTCCATCATCGCCAGCGTATCTTTGTGATCGGTCGTCGTCGCGCGAATCGGCTTGAGGCAATATTTCAGCGCGGGATACAAACGCGAAATCGTGAACTGATCTTTCGGCGCGTCGTCTGCCAGCGTGGAGATGGAAAACATATCGTAGCCCGGCAATTCATTGATGAGATGCGCGATGCGGGCAATGTCGGCGGACTCGGCGCGTCTTTCGTGACCTGTGACCGGGTCAATGATATCGGGAGCCGAACTCGCCGTGACGATGACCGGGCTGTCGCGCGGAATCGTCTTATCGAACTTCGGGTCGCGCGCATGGAACGTGAATGACGGCGGCGTCATCTTACGATACTTCTCGATCACCTCGCACGGAAATTTGACTCGCTCGCCGTCAACGGAACATCCGTGTTTGGCAAACAGCTCCCGCGCAGGCTCGAAACGGACTTTGAATCCCGTCTCTTGAAGAATCTCCAGCGAGGCTTCATGAATTTTTTGAATTTGTTCTTGCGTAAGAAGTTCAGCGAATGACATGGGATGTCCTTTGAAATAAAGTTGTTGTACGCCTAACGACCATGGACGATAGACCACTGACCATATCAACTTGGGCATTGTCCATGGTCAGTGGTCTATCGTCGTTCTTGAATTGTCTTCCTTTTCACTTTATCTTTCGAAACCTGATTGCGAGAATCATTTCTCTTGGGAAACTTTAGTTCGCGCAGTAGCCTTGCCTGTGCGCGTTGACCTTGCACCGCCACCTGACGCGGGATGGATAATATCCGTTCGATGATCTCGAAGCGGTTGTTCTTGAATGCCCAATGCTCAACCTTTAGTTTATCAGCCAACTCCAGGATTTCAGCAACCGAAAACATCTGCAAGCCCGCTCGCGTCACTTTCAAGGTTGCGGCGGCTGTTGCAAACCGCGCGGACTGTTCAAGATTCCAGTTTTTGAGATAACCATAAACAAAGCCTGCCGAAAACGTCGCCCCTGCTCCGCACGCGTCCACGGCTTTGACTTGAGGAGCGAAGACTCTCACGATCTCATTTCCTCGCGCCACGAGGCATCCCCCTTTGGCAAGCGTGATGATCGCGGTTTCGATCCCCGATTTCAACAATTTTCGCGCCGTACCGATCAACGCGCGTTTGCCGCCGAGTTGCGCGGCGTCGGTCACTGCCTGACAAAACGCGGCGCTCTTGGCGTATTGTTTCAGCACATTGTGATCTTTGTGCCCATGTTCAAGATTCACAAACACAGGGACTTTGAGTCGGTTCGCTTCATCCATCGCGCGGATGACATGGTTTCCGTCGTACCAATCCACGTAGAGGACTTTCGAGCCGCGAATCAGGCTGAGGTCGGCAGAATCAAGCGTCCCTAAGATTTGAGGCGTGCGCTGCCAGAAGTACGTCCGCGCGCCTTTGCGATCTGAGACGTTCACTTCAAGCGGAGTCCTGTAATCCTTCGTAAATCTAACTTTGCCTTGAACGCCCCAATCCTTCAATCGTTTGGCAAGCGCGTGACCGCGTTCATCGTCGCCGACCGCCGTGCCGATCATTCCTGCGGACACATCCCACTGGCACAGCAAGCAAGCCACAATCGCGGCGTCATCGAACACAAACTCGTTGACCTCGGTCACGATCGCGCCTGTGTTGTGCTTGGGGAGTTTCTCAAGCACCATGATCTCAACAGGCGTCAGCATCCCAAAGCCGACGTATTCAGGAGGGGATTTTGGCATGGGTCAATTATACGCCGTTCTCTTTTTAAACCACAAAGGACACAAAGTGCACAAAGAAATTCAATAAGCTAAATTTCTTCGTGACCTTTGTGCCCTTCGTGGTTAAGATTTTTCTCACGCCTTCAACTTCTCCCCCTTCGGATCATACAACACAGACGCTGTCACTTCCGCGACGCGCATCCCTTCAATGAGTTCAACATCCACGCGCGCGCCAGCTTTTGCTAACTCAAGCGGCAGATAGGCGAGTAGGATGTTTTTCCTCACGGTGTATCCGTATCCGCCGCTTCTCACGCGGGTGAGGACTTTGCCTTCGTGGTAGATCGCTTCGCCGCCGTAGATTTGGGTGAAGTCTTCACCGTCTAAAACCAGCGTGCAAAGTTTTGTGGTGAAGCCTTTTGGTTTCTTTTCCAACAATGCAGTTTTGCCGATGAAGTCACCTTTATCAAAATTGACGCAGAATCCCAAGCCCGCCTCAAATGGCGTTTCGAGTTGGGTTACGTCGGTTGTGTAGTAGCGATAGGCTTTTTCGAGGCGGAGCGAGTCCATGGCTTTGTAGCCGCCGACTTCCATGCCGAAGCCTTTGCCCGCTTGAATCAACAAGTCCCAGACCATCGAAGCGCGATTGTTCGGGATGTACAACTCCCAGCCGAGTTCGCCCACATAACTGACTCTCTGCGCCCAGACCTTGGCGCCGTTGATGGCGATGAAACGCGCTGTCAGATATGGGAACGCTTCATTCGTAACCGAATCAGACGTCACTTTGGAAAGAATCGAGCGGGATTTTGGTCCCATGATCGCGAGGCACGCCCAGTCCGTTGTGATGTCGCGCAGAGTCACGTCATCGTCATCTTCGGTGTGCATTTGCAACCACGCGAGATCGTTGGCGATAAATCCCGATCCCGTGACGACCCAAAATTTATTTTGCTCGATACGCGCGATAGTGACATCCGCTTCGACGCCGCCGCGCGTGTTGAGAAATTGAGTGTAGGTTGTACTGCCAACGGGTTTATCAACATTCGAATCGGTGACGTGCTGTAAAAGTTTAAGCGCATCGCGCCCTGTGACTTCAATTTTGCCGAACGATGTGAGATCGAAAAGAGTTGCGCGTTCGCGTGTGGCGCGATGTTCTTCACCGACGCGCTCGAAATATGGAGGTTTGTTCCAGCCCCATTCTTTTTGATCCGCGCCCGCCCGCCGCCATTTTTTATCGGGCGAATAATACAACACGCGCTCCCATCCAAATTTTTCTCCGAAGACCGCGCCCAACTCTTGAGTACGATGATAGACGGGACTCACACGACGTGGACGCGCCGCTTCATTTTCGTCGTTGGGGAAACGCAGCGCGTAATAATATTTGACACTCTCGACCGTGCGCTCGGCGGCGTATTGCGGATCGGTGAAATAATTTCCGAAGCGCGTGGCGCGAAACGCGTTGACATCCATCGGCGGTTCGCCTTCGACGATCCATTCGGCGAGCAGTTTTCCCATGCCGCCCGCGCCGCCATATCCATTAAGCGACATGCCCGCCAGCATCCACATGCCGCGCGCGCCAGCGACGGGTCCGAGCATCGGTTGGCAATCGGGCGTGTACGCGCCAGGGTGACACGTGATATCAATGATGCCCGCGTCCTTCAAAAACGGGATGCGGCGGATCGCGCCCTCGAGCAACATTTCAAAGCGTTGATACGAATGCGGCAGTGTCGCGTTGCCATGTTCCCACGGAGCGCCGTCAATCCAACGCGCGGGCGGGTTCGGTTCGTAACCGCCGATCACGAGTCCTCCCTGCTCTTCGCGCATGTACACCAAATTATCGGGGTCGCGCAGGCACGGCGTATTTTTCGGGAACTCATGTCCAGTCACCGCCTTGAGCGTGATGTGTTGATGGTCAACGGGCGTGGTCGGCAACGGCACACCGACCATCGCGGCGAGGCGCGGCGCCCACATGCCCGTCGCGTTCACAACAAGATTCGTTTTGATGATTCCTTTATCGGTGATCACTGCCTGAATTTCACCGCGCGGCGAAAGCTCGATCCCCGTGACGCGCGTGTTCGTGTTCACGTCCACGCCCAATTCTTTGATGATGCGCGCCAAGCCCGTCGTCGTGTCGTACGGCGAAAGATGCCCATCGCGCGGAAGATAGATCGCGCCGTAGAGATCCTTGTCCGTGATCTGCGGCATGATTCTGACCGCCTCGGCTGGGGAGATGATCTCCACCTCCATGCCGATCGCCTTCGCCCGACTCACGCTTCTTTCCAACTCTTTGAGCTGGTTCGCGCTAGACGCCACCCTCAAACTCCCAACGTGGTGGAAGAATCCAAGCTCGCTCCACAACTCGATGGAATATTTGCGGAATTGCATCATGGTCTTGGATGTGGCAAACTGCGTCACCACCCCCGCGGCGTGCGACGATTCTCCGCTGGCGATATCCCCTTTTTCCAGCAAGACAATATCGCGCTTGCCTAGTTTATGTAAATGATATGCGACGCTAGTCCCGTAAATCCCGCCGCCGATGACGACGATCTCTGCTTGGTTTTTCATTTTCACCTTTTCAAAATAATTCGGTGGTCGAGTAGCCCTGAGCGTTCGTTGCGAAGGGCGTATCGAGACCACCAGTGTTCAAAAGTAATTTTGTAACAAGAATTGCTTTACGGCGTGGTGATCTCGATACGGCGGACGAACGCCGCCTACTCGACCACCGATTATATTTTTAACTTTGAATATCCCTCAACCACCCCTCAAACTCACCCGAATCCATCTTCTCGACTGCTCGACCCCAACGCTCGATTGCCCAGCCCCAGAAGTCGAAGTCAATGGTGGAAATGTTCGCCTGGATCGCCGCCCAGAGTCCCCAGCCCACATCGGACATGATCATATTCAACTTCATACGAGCGATCATGGCGGGAGTCGCTTCGCCAAAGTACGCGGCACAAACTTCAGCGATTTGTTCATCATTAAATTGCATTTCCTGACACGTGTTGCCAAGTTCAAATGTCGGATCGTTGTTGCCGCTGTATTCGTAGTCAATCAGCCAGAGTTGACTTCCATCGTCAATGTAATTTTCAGCGAGCAGGTCGTTATTGCAGGGAACTGTTGCTAACGGTTTGACATTCATCGCTTGCTCGATGCGATTGATCGTTGGCACGCGGTCGAGGTAGCCATCTGGGATTTTGATGGCGCGGTCACGGCAGAGGCTGAGATAATATTCCGTGAGGCGGAACATGTTGAAGTCCAGCAAGAAGCGTGGAGCGGCGTGGAGTCGCTTGATGGCTTGCGCCATGCGCGTCGGTTGTCCCGTCTCGTTCAGCGAATCCTTCGACATAGTTTTGCCGTTGAGAAATTCCAACACCATCACGTTATATTCAGGCAGATGATGAAGCACGCGCGGCGCAACACCCGCTTCCGATGCGGCTTTGGTGTTGTGGTGTTCGTTGTTGCGGTCAATTGCGAGGAGTTCTGTGCTGGCGCCAGGGACGCGGACGAAATACGGAACGCCGTCCACTTCGATCTTGAAGTTGGAGTTGGTCAATCCGCCAGAGAGCGGCGTGATGGAAATATTCTTTCCATTCCATTCGGGGATTTTTGCGACAACCTCATCAATGACAGACATATTGCCTCAGATAATGGAAACAGGTAAACCTGTGCTTCCACTTGTTTACCTGTTTCCTTGTTTCCCTGTTTACGATCTTTCTATAACACAAGCACCGCTTCCTTTGAACACATCACTTGCTCTTTCGCGCCGATGGCGGGGAGTTCAAGGAATGGATTGTTGAACGTATCCATGTTGAAGCTTGTGTTGCCAATTTTTATTTGAATGCGGACTACCGCGCCGAGGAAAGTGATGCTTTCGATGGTGCAATCAATGACATTATCTTTCTTCGGTTCGACGGCAAAACTGAAACGCTCGGGTCGCACGGAAATTTTGACCTTGTCGCCTTTCTTGCGACTTGAAAAGTCCTCTTCGGCGGTCTTGAAGTGAACGCCGTCCATCGCAAGTATTCCGTTCGCAGGATCAACCACTTCGGCATCGGCATTGTTCAACGAACCGACGAAGTTCGCCACGAATTGCGTCTTGGGGAAGTTGTAGATCTCGAACGGCGAGCCAACCTGCTCCATCTCGCCGACGTTCATCACAACGATTCGATCTGAAATGGATAACGCTTCCTCTTGATCGTGCGTGACGAAGATGGCAGTGATGCCAAGCCGCCTTTGGATCGCGCGAATCTCCTGCCGAAGCGAAACACGGATCTTCGCATCCAACGCGGAGAGCGGCTCATCAAGCAAAAGCACTTCAGGGCGGATGGCAAGCGCGCGGGCAAGCGAGACGCGTTGTTGCTGTCCGCCAGAAAGTTGATACGGATATTTATTGGCGTGTTTCTCGAGATTGACGAGGCTGAGCATCTCATCCACGCGGGCGTGAACATCTGTTGAATTCATCTTGCGAATGCGCAGCCCGAAGCCAATGTTTTGCGCAACCGTCATGTTCGGGAATAGCGCGTATGCCTGAAAGATCATACCGACATTGCGCTGGTTCGGAGCTTTGTCGGTAATATCAACGCCATCCAACGTAATCCTGCCAGAAGTTGGAAGTTCAAACCCTGCAACCATGCGTAGCGTCGTCGTCTTTCCACAGCCTGATGGGCCAAGAAATGACACGAATTCACCTTTCTCTATACCGAGGTTGAATTTATCGACTACCACCACATCGCCAAATTGTTTGGTCACATTTTCAAGAGACAAGTAAGACATTAGGATTCTCCGCTGCGAATTTCTTTAGTGCGCGCCTGTGGCTTGACCCTGCCCGCCGGTGACAAATTGGATCATGCCCATGGCAAACCAGGTCATCAAGAACGTGACAAACGACAGCGCGGCAGGCTCATACGCTTTATGCTGGCCGATCAAAAACAGATACGGGCCGAACGCATCCACGCCAAGGAAAGAGGCTAACGTCACCTCGCCGACGACAATGGCAAATGTGAGTAGTGCTCCACTCAACAACGCAGACCGAACATTGGGCAAAATTACCTGTGTGATGATGGTGAACCATCCCGCACCCAAGCTTTGGGCGGCTTCGGTCAATGTGCGGATGTCCACCACGCGCATGCCGGTGTCTACCGAGCGGTACATGTACGGCATGGCAAGTACCATGTAGCCCGCCGTGATCAAGGCATACGTTCCAAATTTTGTCGTAGTCAAAGGCTGGAATAATTCAATATCGGTAAAAGGTATGGTGAAATGCGTGCTATACGTTCGGATAAGACCAAACACGAGGATGATCGCTGGGATAACGAACGGCAATAGCGTGATGAATTCCGCGATCCGCCTCGCTTGAGGCAGGCGCAACCGAATCCAATAGGCGGTGGGAACGATCAGGAGGGTACTGCACAAGATCGTGGCAACTGCCAGCGCGTTTGATAATAAAAAGGTTTCCAGAAAACTTGGGTCTTCGAAGGCGCGTTCGTATGCCTTGAAGCCGAGCACATCCCGCTCCATGCGGAGCGAGTGCCTCAAAGTGGCGAACAATGGCACGAGGAAATAGATCGCGCCGAGGATGAACCACACCCAACTCCAAAACCGTCCGCCGATCCGCAACAATGACCGAGTTTTTTTGTCAGGTTCGCCCTGATCAACTGAAATATCAAAGGATGTATCGCTCATCGCAACCACCTTTCGGAGACCTTTTGAAGCCATGAATATCCGACGAGCGAGATTGCCATGATGATGACCATCCCCATTGCCATGGCATACCCCAACCCCGGGTTGTGTAACACATCGCCGCGAATCTGCGCGCCGATCTGTATGGTGATGATGCCAAGCCTGCCGCCGGTCAACGCGTAGGCGGTGGCATAGGCTCCGAAGGCGTTGCCAAACAAAAGGATCATCGAACCGAGGATGGAGGGGAGCAGAATCGGCATGGCGACCCGCGTCCAATATTGGAAATAGCTTGCGCCAAGATTTTCAGCGGCTTCGCGCCACTCGCGCTTCAAACCATCTAAGGCGGGGACCATCACCAACACCATCAATGGAAATTGAAAGAACATATAGATTGCTGTCAGCCCCCAAAAGGTGTATAGATCAAAACCCGCTTGATATAAGTCAATATTTAAGTTGTCTTTCAGCAGGAGTGTGACAAATCCGCGCCTGCCCAACGTGGCGATGAAGGCAAACGCCAGGGGAACGCCGGCGAAGTTCGAGGCAACGCCGGAGAAGGTGATCAGCGCTGAGCGTAACTGCCTCGGCAGGCCGCCGACGGTGATCGAGTAGGCAAGCAGGAATCCAAAAATCCCGCCGCCGATTGCAGTCGCCGCGCTGATTTGAATGCTCAGCTTGTACGCATTGACAATTGCAGGGGTCTGGAGAAGCAGAACATAATTTTGAAGAGTAAACTGACCCTCCTGATTGAAAAAACTTCCTTCCACAAGATACAACGATGGGAACAGGATGAACATGATGGCAAACAAAAAAAACGGGGATACGCCCAGCCAGTTTTTCAGGTTTGACGGTTCTTTTGCTTTCGGAAGGGTCATGGAAGTTTGAGCCATGGCAAGAGTGTCCTCAAACAAACTTTTTCAATTGTGCGAGACCCTGCCATGCGGCAGGGTCTCGCGTTTTTAGAGCAGAAAGTTTACTTACGGAGCGGCTTGAATGTTAGCGCCGACAGCCGCATCCCAATTCGTGGTGATGAGCGCCTTGGCAGCATCCAACTGGGCAACGGTGGGGAACACTGCGCCGGACACATCAGGCAACTTAGCAAGCAGGTCGGCAGGGATCACGCCGCGATCGCGCATGTCTTGTTCGCGGATCGGGTGGCAGTAGCCCTTCATCCAGATGGTCTGACCTTCATCCGAATAAAGGAATTCCATCCACAACTTAGCGGCGTTCGGGTGCGGAGCGTAAGCGCTGATCGCCTGAACGTACACGCCAGCGAAACGACCGGAAGCGGGGATCACCACTTGAGCCGCAGGATTGCCTTCGAAGGAATCGATAGCAGAAAGGGCGTTGTAGTCCCACGTAATGCGAACGGCGGTTTCACCGGTAGCGACCAACCCGTTATTGGCGATCAACGGGACGAGGTTGCCAGCCGAGTTCAACTGGGCGAAGTAGTCGAGACCGGGCTGGGCATCATCAAGCGAGCCGCCATTGGCGAGGGAAGCCGCGAAAACGGATTGAATCGCCTGGTTCGAAGTGCGGGGATCGCCGGAGAGCGCGATCTGTCCGTTGTATTTGGGGTCGAGCAAGTCTGCCCAATCCTGCGGAACATCCGGCTGAACATCGGTGTTCACAAGGAAAGACAGCACGCCGTAATAGTCGCCATACCAGTAGCCTTCGGCATCCTTGGCATCGTCAGGGATCGAATCCCACGTGGAAACTTTGTACGGCTGAATGAGTCCCTCGGCTTTGGAAGAAGGACCGAACGCGAACCCGACGTCAATCACATCGGGAGCCTGCGGGCCGGGATTATCTTTATTCGCTTTGATGGCTTCGATCTCATCGCCAGAGCCGGCGTCCGGATTCAATTCATTGACTTCGAGTCCATATTTTGTCTTGAAGGTTTCAATGGCTTCGCCGTAATTACACCAGTCATGCGGCAAAGCGATGGTGGTCAGCATGCCTTCCGCTTGCGCGGCGGCGATCAAATCCGCCATCGGGTCGGCGGCAGGCGGCTCGGTTGCCGGCGCCGCCGTGGCTGGCGCATCAGTCGCGGCAGGCGGCTCCGTTGCGGCGGGAACTTCCGTTGCGGCGGGCCCGCATGCCGCGAGCGCAAGGCTGGCGAGAAGCAACAACGAGAACAACTTGAACAAACTCTTTCTGGTCTTCATTCTCTCTCCTTTGAGATAAATTGACTTGTGGAGAGCCACATGCTCTCCATCGAACTCGATTATATACTGAACAATCCAAACACGGATAACCATTTGTCAAGACTACTTTATCGCGCCACCTCCTCCACCTCCTCATACCAGCGGACGCGCGTGCCAACTTTATCGCGCATCTTCCACTGGACGGATTTCGGCATGGATTCAAACACGCTCAGGATTTCACCAATCCGCTTCTCAATCTGACTTCGTTCTGATTCAGCCAGCGCAAGCGACTCCTCACCTACGATTTCCTTGACGCGTTTCAGATTGATGGATGTTGTTTTGTATAAACCCCAATCATTGCCGCAGAGTTCCGCGATTCGATCCAGATTGATCATGGCTTCATCGCTTGAACCAGTTTCCACGTCGAGAAGAAGCGAAGCGATATCCAGCGCATCTTTGCGATTCAACTCAGCGATCTGTGCCTTGGTCAACAATAAATCAGCGGGGGGAATCGTAAGCGGGTGAAGATGGAGTCGGTCCTCTAATGGGATTCTATGGCACATTGCAAACGAGCCGACAAAAATATCCACTTTCATACCGGTTGCATCGTGATAATAAATTTGCCGCGTCGTACCGTTGAGCAAGTTGAATTGCTTGTGCGGAGAATACCCCGCGGACGGCATAAAATTCTCGAATGCGCGGCGATGCTTTCCCGTAACAACAAAATCGAGATCTCCATACTCGCGGGTAAAAAGCGGATGATCTCCGTTGCGGTGAATCTTGATCGCTAGACCACCTAGCACGCGCAGGAGGATCGTTTGGTCGTCAGCCGCAGAGATCAAACGATTTGTTTCATCGAGAAGAAACTGTGAGGGGTGCATAAACAAGGGTGGTCAGCGGGAGGAACTCCCACTGACCACCGTATTCTAACCGCAACTCAAATTTTACTCGGGCGGAATTTCCTTGAAAGCGTAATCCACGTTGATGCCCTTGGATTTCTGGTTGTTCTTCATGATGAAGTAGATCACTGCCGAAATGACGGGCAACGCAAAGGCGATGATCTGAGCCCACACACCGGAGGGGAAATTCTCGAAGTTCCAGTTTCCGAGAACGCCTAATTGCGGAGCGAACAGGAAAGCCAGAACCATGATGATTCCCAATATCCCGCCGAGCACGCCAAGCACGGTGATCATCGGCAGATTGCCGAGTTTATATTGAGCGCCGGGCGACGACTCGTACAATTCTTTTGCGCGGTATGGCAGGAGCGCGCCGGAGATGCAAGTGATGACAAAGACATACCCGCATCCGAACGTCACGCCGAGTGTGAGACCAACCCAACCGGGGACAAGGTTATACGCGAGAATGACCGGAATGCTGGCAAGGAAGTATGCCAGATGCGCGTTCACCGGCGTATGCCGCTTTTCATCCACTTTGCTGAACCATTCCGGAAGCAGGCGGTCAAGCGACATGGCGACCAGCACGCGCGTCATGCCGATGTAGCAGTTGCAGACGATCTGGAAACCGTTGAGCAGATACCCCAAACCGATGATCAACACCACCAGCGGACTTGCCGCCAACGCGACCGCGATGATCGGGGGCCACAAATTGAATCCGTTGATGTTCGCCTCGGCGATCAATGACCAATAGCCCGCGCCCGCCACGTAGGAGAACTCGGAACCGGCAACTCGCTGGATGCCCACCGCAAGCAGGGCAAGCAGAAGTCCCGTTGCAACAAGCGAGCCGACCATGATAAAGACCTGCGATTTGAAACTGCGCGCGTCTTTGATCTCGCCGTTCTGTTGCGAGGAATACGTCGCCCATTGCAAAGAAGTCCATGCGATGGGCGCAACGAGCAAGGTAGCCATCAAACTGAAAGGCGGATTGAGGTCGATGCCCGCCGCTTTCACCGCGTCTACCGCCGTTTGGTAGAAATTCTCCACACCGCCCGACGCAACCGCAAAGGCGTTCAAGCGCGAAACAAATTCAGACGCGGGCGTCGTGAACAACACAACGAAGATGGTCGCAAAGGCAAGCAACGTGCCCCACCACATCACATGTTGGAAGCGGACGTAATTTTTGAATCCGCTCACGAGCAACCACATCGAGAGCGCCGCGTTGAGAATGCTCACGATGACGATACCGGTCGAGGTGGTGAACCAGACCCCCAGTCCGGAAAGAGCGGCGTTTCCCGTCGTCGCCCCAAGCCCGAGAAAGAGCGGAGCGAATCCGAGATACGAGACCAGCCATCCCGAAAGCGCCACCCATTGGAGAATCCAGATCACGAAGCCTGAGAACACCACGGTGAACGCAACGCCGCCGCCGAAGACGCGGCTTTGAAACACGTAATCGCCGCCCGAACGAGGAAGCGCGGTGGACAGCCACACGTAAACATACGCGATCGGAATTTCAATGAGCATTGCAAGCAGAATTCCCCACACCACTTGCCCGCCGGGCAACGCGCCGGGCGCCCACAGATACGTCCACGGAAATATCAAGCCCATCGTCAAAATGTTATAAACGAAGGCGGAGTACGGGGACATCACCCGCACAAGCCCGGAGGCTTTTCGAGTGAAGACCTCAGGTTTTGCTGTTGTAGCCATTTCATCTCTCCTTTTTATGAATAGACTGCCAGAGTTCGATATGAATTATTTGCCGGGCGCGATCCTCCTTTCGCCAGCTACCCGCTGGTCATTTGATAGCCTTGCACTTCGCCGTCTATGAATGTAACAATACAGCCGCGCAAGATTCCCTCCGCATATTCGCTGCCCGGATTGATGCACGTGGTGCGCCCAAGTTTTGCCACAGATTGAGATTCGTGGATGTGGCCATGCAAGCCGAGCATCGGCTGATATTTTTCGATCGCTTCTCTCACGGACCTTGAGCCTGCCCCAAACAAGACAACTTGTCCGCCCTCGACGATCTGTTCCGGCGGGTCTTTCGTCCAATCCAACTTCGGGCAAGTGTCGAGAGACGAATCCACCGGCGGGTCGTGGAAGTTAAAAATGGCTTTCTGCATGTCTGGAACTTTCTTCGCCATCTCTTCGATCATGTTGCCCAATTCTTCTTCCGTTGTTTCGCGCGGCGTGTTCCAAGGGGTCGGCGTGCTGATGCCCACCGAGATCATCGAGTGAACATCATCCACCATCACCATCTCATTTTCGACCGCAAAAAAAGATTTCGCATCCTCACGCTTCATCACATTCAACACTTCCCACTCGTCGTCGTTGCCGCCTGTGACGAAACATTTGATCCCCGTGCCGCTCAACCGTTCTTCCGCAAGATCCACCCAGCTGGTCAATTTTTGTTTCGCCAATTCATTGAACAATGCGTTGACCGACTTTGAATCGGACTGAAGCGCTCGGAATTCGTCCGCTTCCATAACTTTGTAGTAAAACCCCAGCGTATCCAGCCTGCCCATCAACAGCTTCAAATCTTCCTCTGTGGCGAGATGCTCGACCCGTCCCTGCAATGTGGCGCGGTGATGCCCGTTGGATTCTTTGATAATGGGGATCATCAACTTGCCTTGAATATCTCCGCCCATGACGATCACATTGACTTCGTAAAACTTTCCGGCATTGATGAATTTGCGGAACGTTCGCTCAGACCCGTGCAGATCCGTGGCGAAGAACAAGCGGGTGGCTTTCTTACTGGGCTTCTTCGAAAAGAACGACATGAATAGACCTTTTCCGCAGCATGGGTTTATCGCACCGAAACTGAAAACACCCGCCGCTCAAACCCGTTGCGCTCACTCATCCGTCTTTTGGATATAATACCCGCCGTACCTTATACATTTCGTCGAGGAGCATGGTATGACCGGAAGTTCGATAGGGATGAAGGATCAGGATAGTTCGGAGCGCGAGAAATTTGAAACTGAGCTAAAAACCATCCTACGGGCAAGCAGCGAAAAGGGAATCCTGATGCGCGTTATCGGTTCGCTGGCGTTCCAGATGCACTGTCCAACGTTCGGGTATCTGCAGCAGGCGATGGGACGGGCATACACCGACATTGATTTTGCCGCCTACAATGCTCAGGCAAAACACATTCAGGGACTGCTCGCCTCCATGGGCTATGCGGAAAACCGCGAGGTCTACATCGCCACCGAGGGCGAACGCGCCATCTTCGACAAGCCGGGGACGGGCTTGCATATTGACATCTTTTATGAAAAGTTAGACTTCTGCCATACGATCTATTGGAAGGATAGGCTCGAAGTCGACTCGCCGACAATTCCACTCACCGAATTGCTCCTCGAAAAAATGCAGATCGTGCAGATCAACGAGAAGGATGTAATTGACACGATCATGCTTTTACTCGAACATCCCCTCGGAGATGTAGACAACGATACCATCAACGTCAAACGAACGGCGGCACTGTGCGCGAGTGATTGGGGATTGTGGCGCACAACAACCATGAACCTCGACAAGGTGAAAAAACTGGCGCAGGGCTACGAGCAATTGACCGCCGAACAAAAGACGAAGGTCACTGCGCAGGTGGATGATATTCTGGCACGATTGGAAAGCGAGCCCAAACCCATGGCTTGGCGTTTACGAGACCGCGTCGGCGACCGCGTGAAGTGGTACAAAGACGTGGACGAAGTTCAATAAGATGAGGAGACCGCGATGAATAAAACCGTAAAAGACCTCATGCACAAAGGGTTGATCGTCTGCCCTTCCAATGCTTCTCTTGGGAAAGTGGCGGCAATGCTGAACGAGCATCACGTCCACGCGCTGATCGTGGCAGATTCGCCGGACCAGCCGCTTGGCATCATCTCGGATTTCGACCTGCTCGCCGGCGAATGGCTTTCGGTGGACAAAGAGAGTCTCGACGCCATGCGAGCAATGACCGCGCGCGACCTGATGACCTCCCCCATCGAATCCATTTACGCAGACGTGTCCGTGGAAGAGGCGGCGCAAAAATTCATTGACAAGCAAATTCACCGGATGCTGGTCGTCGAAAAAGATAAGCCGCTCGGCGTGATCTCGATCTCTGATTTTGTGCGGAATATCGCCGCGCAGGAAAAAGGCCAACGCGAAAAAGTGGGCGATGTTATGTCGGATGTATTTCTGGTCTGCCGCGACAAGACGCCCATCATTTCCGCGGCGCGCACGATGACGCAGGCAGGCTGGCGGTCAGTCGTTGTGGTAGATTCGCGCGGCAAACCGCTAGGCGTGGTCACCGGTTATGACCTCGTGCGTTTCGCCAGCTCGAACGTAGATGAACGCGTCACCGTTAGCGATGCGATCAATCGCAACCTCACTACCATTGACATCAACTCCAGCCTGCAAGAAGCCGCCAACTTGATGATCCAGAACCACCGTCACCGCGTGATCGTTGTTGATGCGAACGATCCGGAAAGTTTCCCGCTGGGGGTGATCTCCTCATTCGATATCGTCGCCGAGATGGCGCGCCCCGGTTCCGTCTGGCAGGGATAAGGAAGTTTGCTCCACAAGAATCAACACGCCTCGCCCTAAATCTAATCTTACGAGCATTTAGCCACGGATACTTCGACACGCCTTTCAGTCGCAGTACAAGTTTCTCGAATTTGCACGAAAAAAAAGCCGACCAAGTTGAAACTGGTCGGCTTTCGTCTTTCCTGATTCAGAACGGAAGAATTAAAAATCCGCGAGAATCCGTGAAATCTGTGGCTGAATCTTTTAGCTTGGGCTCTATTCCGCCGGGATCTCAGCATGGACCTTGTCGAGGTCAATGCCCTGCTTTTTGCGCGCAGATTTGAAACCGAAGTAGATGATCGCGGCGAGCAGATACATCGAGCCCATGTAGATCAGCGACGAGGTATTCTTCAGTCCCGCTTCATTGATCGAATAGCCGATGCCGTACAGCGCGTTCGGGTCGAGAATCCACTCGTAGAGCAGGAACACGAGGAAACCGCCGAAGATCACGCCGGCAACTGTGATCAATGGAATGCCTAATATTTTGTACTTCGCAACCGGTGACGCGTTGTAGAGATCGGGTTTGGTGTAAGGAAGGATGATCGCCGAGATGGTCGTTCCGAGATAAGTAACGGCGATCACCAGCGTGGAGCATAACGTCAACGATGCGAAGTTTGCGATGTTGTACGAGAAGAGATACGCCACGAGAATCGAAGGTACGACCATCAACAGCAAGGCGTAGACCGGCGTGCCAGTCCTTTCATTGACCTCCGCTACCTTTTCGGGGAGCAGGCGGTCGAACGCGGCGGCAAAGATCACGCGCGTGGAGGAGAGGAACACTGTCCCGCACCAGCCAAACCACCACAGGCTCATCAGCCCCACTACGAGGAATTGAACGAGTTTGTTCGTAGTCAAGAACGCGGCGAGCAAAGCGGGATAGGGCCAGACCGGCAAAGCCACATCCGCGCCATACCACGCATGATTCCACCATGCCGCGCCGGCTTGAACGTAGAAATCCCACCCGACCGTTTTGCCGATCGAATATAACAACAGGATTCCCAGAACGGTGGTGGCGCCCAATGCCCAGCCCATGCCGGAAACGTTGCGTTTGAAATCTGTCGCGCCGCGCACTTCGCCGTACAAGGTCGCGCCCCAGTTGGGCCACAGATTGAAGAAGACTAAATACGGCAGAACGAGGAAGACGGCGAGTCCTAATCCGCCGCCTGTGAACGGCGTGACCGCGCCCGCATCGGAGCCGAGCGTCACAGTGGCGTCATACACGCCGGCTGGCGCGCCGAATAAAGCTGTCGCGTTCGCGTCCAGTCCGGTTTTGAATGCCGCGTTGGAACCCGTGAGGAACAGGATGATCACGATAGCCAACCCAAGCATGCCGCCGTAGAACGAAAACTTCTGGATGCGCGCGTAGGTTTTCATGCCAAGCGCAATGAACACGCTCACGATCGCCAGCGTAATCAGCGCGGAGACGAACGATCCATCTTGTGTACCGGCAAACCATAGCGCGGTATTTTGCGCGCCGAGGATACCGAGAATCGGAACCAACACGATATGCCGGAACATGTCGCCGTAAAGCGGCACCCACAACCATAGGATGAACCACCAGCCGGTCACCGCGAGGATGAAACCCACCGCCCCGCCGAGCACGCGGCTCTGCCAGACGTAATCGCCTCCCGAACGCGGCATGATGGCGATCAGGCTGGCGTACACGATCACCTCGAAGAAGATGAACACCGCGCTGACGATCAACGCATTGACCATCCCACCCTCGAAGTAATACATCTGGCTGAAACTATATAACCCCAACGTCACAAGGTTGATCGAAAAGAACGCGTAGACGAACGCGTCGAAGACCGACCACGAACGCACCATGCCGGTCGCCTTACGGACAAACAAGTTGCTCATATCACATCTCCTCTGTTAGATGGTCTTGTACCGCAAAATTTATTTTGCGATTACCCGGCGGAGACCTTGCCATTCCGTCGGCTACTTTACATAACACGAAAAACGAGTGAGAGTTATCCCGAAGTCAGCACATAATCATATTGCTCCCTACGCCGTCTCCGGCGCAGGGATTCCCTTACGAACGCCGCCGAGGATGGCGGCTAAGCAACTTATCCTGATGTCAGCACGTAATTCTCGATCTTGTTCTTCCCAAGTTTCACAATCGCCCCCAACAACGTCCCCTGCTCATACATCGAGCCGGGGTTGATGCACAACGTCTTGCCCACCTTCATCGCCCCGCGCCCCTCGTGGATGTGCCCATGCAAGCCTAAGAGCGGCTCATATTTTTCGATGACCTCGCGCAGCGCCGTCGAGCCGACAGGCTTGAGAGCCTGCCCCGCCAACACGGGACGCAGATCCTTGTCCAACTCGGGAGCCTCATCCAGTCCCGAACGATGCGGAGGCACGTGGACGTTGAAGACCGCGTTCTTCGGATTTTTCAACTTGGAGATCATCGCTTCATACCGGACCTCGAGTTGGTCCTCACCCTCTTCGCGGTGCGTATCCCACGGCGTCCGGTTGCTCCAACCCGAGGCAATCATCTCGTGATGCTCATCCAATTGCGTGACCTGCCCCTCGACCAACAGCACCCGCTTCGATGTGCGAATAACGTCATCCACCTCGTCCATGTCGTCGTTGCCCGGCGAGCAGTAGACTTTCATATCCGTGCCGCCCAATTTTTTCTCGGCGATGTCCATCCACTGCTGGACAACCTTCAACACCTCGGCGTTGAATATCTCCGAAACGCGACTCGGATTCTTTTCCAACTCCGCCATCTCGTCGGGGTTCGTCAAATACGGATAATATCCGCGACTGCGCACGCGCTTCTTCATGTCGGCGAGTTCGTCCGCGTTTGTAATTGGAAATTCCTGTTCAAGCAAAGTGACTTTGTAATTTTCTCCGCCCTGATGAATGAACGGCACGACCGCTTTACCGGTCATATCTCCCCCAAGGATCAGCACGTCCACTTCATAAAACTTCCCCGCATTCAAAAACTTGTTCCAGCAAATATCCGAACCATGAATGTCTGTCGCAAAAAACAGTTTGGTCACGGTGGCATCCTCCGCAAGGGATTTAGGTTTGCTCGTTCAGGTATTGCGGTTGATTATATCGGGAAAAGAAGTAAACACGGAAACAAGTAGACACGGAAACAGGTGAACACGCGACTTGTCTACTTGTGTACCTGTTTCCCTGTTTACGTCATTATGGATAGACTCGCTTGATCGTCCTCGGAAACGGAATCGCCTCGCGGATGTGTTCGATGCCGCACAGCCACGCGACAACTCTTTCCACGCCCATGCCAAAGCCCGAGTGCGGAACGGAGCCGTACTTGCGCAGTTCGAGATACCACTTGAACGCTTCTTCGGGCAAGCCTTCTTTGTGAATCCGCGCCAACAAAGCGTCGTGACTCGACATGCGTTCCGAGCCGCCGCAGATTTCGCCGTAGCCTTCGGGGGCGAGCAAATCCACACTTTTACAAACTTCTGGGCGACCAGGCCATGGTTCCATGTAAAACGCTTTGACCGCGCTCGGATAGCCGTACACGAACAATGGCTTGTCGTGAAGTTTTGTCAATTCCGTTTCGTGCGGAGCGCCGAAGTCCATGCCCCACTCGAATTTGAGGAGTTCTTTGCGTTCGGGGTCGGTCTCTTTTTCGTAGAGGTCAAGGAGATAGTTTGCCGCGTCATCGTACGACATGCGCGGAAACGGCGCTTGGATATTCTCCAACTTGGAAATGTCGCGGTTGAGAAATTTCAATTCAGCCATACAGTCGCGCATCACCCGTTGGGCAATATGCTGGATCATTTTTTCTTCCACTTCCATCAGCCCATCTAAATCGCAGAAGGCGATTTCGGGTTCGAGCATCCAGAATTCGGTGAGGTGACGGCGCGTCTTCGACTTCTCCGCGCGAAAGGTGGGACCGAAGCAGTAGACTCTTCCGAACGCGAAGATGTTGGCTTCGTTGTATAGTTGACCCGTCTGCGCGAGGTAGGCTTTGCCCTCGTCGAAGTATTCGGTCTCGAAGAGGGTCGTCGTCCCTTCGGCGGCGGCGGGAGTGAGGATCGGCGTGCTCATTTCGAGGAAGCCGTTCGTGTTGAGCCATTCGCGCGTCGCCGCCATGACCGTACTTCGCACTTTCAATATCGCCCATTGACTTTGCATCCGTATCCACAAGTGACGATGATCAAGCGCAAAGTCGGGACCGTGATCCTTGAGCGACATCGGGTACTCGGGCGCCGCCTCTTGCACGATCTCGATCTGCTTCACGCCGAGTTCGTACCCACCAGGGATGCCAGGCGCGCGCTTATCCTCCCGCACCACGCCCGTGATGATCACCGACGACTCTTGCGGCAGGCGCATCACCTTATCGAAGACTTCGGGTTCGAGATCGCCTTTGAAAGCGACACACTGCACAAAGCCCGAACCGTCGCGCACGAGCAAAAAGCACAACTTGCCCTTGTCCGTGCGATTGTAGACCCAGCCTTTGATGGTTACTTCTTGTCCGATGTATTTTGAAATTTGCGAAACGCTGATGTGTTCAGCCATAAAGAAATCCCTTTTGCAATTTGGTTTTGCCCATTATAGCAGAGGCGTGTTTTGTGGCTGTGAGAGGAAGCGGCTCAGGCGTAAGATAAGAACCCAGAGATTTTCAAAACCGCTGGGTACTTCAGTTCACGATTCGTGGAATTTCGCAAGCAGACACTGATCCAGTAGACAGCAAATCTGTAAATTCTTATTTCTTGGAGACGCTAAGGTAAAGCGCCAACGTGATGATGCTAAAAAGTAATCCGAATAGTAAAGATGCTGAGATTGACATTCTTGCTAGCACCTCTCCAACATTG
Source organism: Anaerolineales bacterium (assembly GCA_016789025.1). GTDB lineage: Bacteria > Chloroflexota > Anaerolineae > Anaerolineales > Villigracilaceae > Defluviilinea. Next base: position 48,304 of record JAEURC010000006.1, on the reverse strand, counting down.
GTTTTGAGTAATGTTGCGGTAGCCATAAAAAACACAAGAGATAGAAGAGTAAGAATACCCAAGATATTGCCAAGCAATTTCAGAGGTCGAAGCTTTGATTCCAACACTTTATGACTTACGCTTTTCTTCGGGTTTTTAGTGAAGTTAACATATCTCATTTTTGCATTGTGAATTGACAAGCCAATTACAACGATAATTGCCATGACAACTATCAAGCAAGGGATTATTAAGATATAGCTAAGAACCTCAGCATTTATCATGAGATTGTCTTCTCTCCTCCAACCCCTTGACCAACAACTCCCTCGTCACATTCGGATCCGCCTTCCCTTTCGTTGCGCGCGCCACTTGACCGAAGATCCTAAGAATTGTTATTTTCCTGCAGCCATTTGATCAAGCGGCTCTTAAGATTTTTCAATCTTTCTGGTGAAATGCCGCCCAAACGCGCATTGACAATAGACGCTTCAACGCTCGCCAGCCTTGCTAAACGAATCACAGAGCGAGTTTTCAATCCTGTTGCTTTGAAATCGTTATCGGTTAAGTCAACAACCTCGTCAAATTCTGGCACAGCCTGATAGTCGCGGGAAGTGATGAGCGCCAACAGCAGATCGGCATGATTCCCTGGGGCAATTGCCAAAATCAGCGCGGGGCGAAGTTTGCCAGAGACCAAATCCGCTTGTGGAAAGCGGATCAGGACAATATCCCCCGCCTTCATGACGTTTTATAAACTTCCTTTGCGTCTGATATAGAATACTCAACCTCATCCTCTTCATGGAAAAACCGCTCAAGCGCAAAGTTCTGCCATTGATTAACTTCCCATTCTTCATACAACGGGGAAATTTGGTTTTTTACCATAATAAATAGCGTAAAGTCTGCCACCTGGGCTATAACATCGTCGGGCAAACTGTCTATTCTTTGATGTAGTTGTTTGCGAACTTGAAGTATGTCCATCTCCGATACTCCTTTTTATATTTATTTTACATCAAAAGCAGATTTACTTTCTCCTCTCCTCCAACCCTTTGACCAGCGCATCCCTCGTCACATTCGGGTCAGCCTTGCCTTTCGTGGCGCGCGCGACTTGACCGACGAACCATTGCAGGAGAGTTTCTTTGCCCGCGAGATATTTCTCTACTTCGGAGGGATTGTCGTTTAACACTTTCGTCACGGCTTCTTGAATGAAACTTTCGTCGGAGACTTGGGCGAGTCCCTTCTCTTTGACGATCTGCGCGGGGTCGCCGCCGTTTTGGAGGAGTTCGGTCAGTACAATTTTTGCCGCGTTGCCGCCGATGATTTTGTCGGTGACCATGTCTATCAGTTGGGCGAAGGATTCGGGGGCGAGAGTCACATCGCCAATGCTCGCGCCTGAGTCGTTCAAGTTGCGCATGAACTCGCCCGCGATCCACGAGTGGACAGTTTTGGCGGGGCTTTTGGATGAAGCCGCGACGCGCTCGAAGTAGTGCGCGAGAGAAAGGTCGGAGGTGAGAAAACGCGCGTCGGACGGAGTCAGGTTGAAGTCCGAGATGAAGCGTTTTGTTTTTGCGTCGGGCAATTCGGGAAGTTGAGTCCGAATCGAGTGAATCCAATCCGCATCCAAAACAAGCGGCGGCAGATCGGGCTCGGGGAAGTAGCGATAATCGTGCGCGTCCTCTTTGCCGCGCTGTGAATAGGTCTTGCCCGCCGCCTCGTTGAAGCCCAGCGTTTCCTGTTCGACGATTCCGCCGCGCGAATAAATTTCGGTTTGGCGCGCGATCTCGTATTCGATTCCCTGCGCGAGGGCGCGGAACGAGTTGAGATTTTTTATTTCGGTGCGCGGATTGAGTTGATCGCTTCCCGTTTTGCGGACCGAAACATTCGCCTCAAAACGGATCACGCCTTTTTCCATGTCGCCCGAGTTCACGTCGAGATAACGCAGGATCGCGCGCAACGCGGACGCATACGCTTTCGCTTCGTCGGGCGAGCGCAGGCCTGGCTCGGTGACGATTTCGAGCAACGGGACGCCGCTTCGGTTGTAATCAATGAACGAGTGCGCGTCGGCGTGGGATAACTTGCCCGTGTCCTCTTCCAAGTGGACGCGGCGAATCCGAATCTCCTTTATGCCTGCTTCAGTTTCGATGAGCAGTTTCCCATCTGTTGCAAGCGGCTGATCGTATTGCGAAATTTGATAGCCCTTCGGCAGGTCGGGATAAAAGTAATTTTTGCGCGCGAAAATACTTTCGGCATGGATTTCGCATCCAAGCGCCAAACCGACTCTGACAGCCAACTCGATCGCTTTTCGATTCAACACAGGCAACGCGCCAGGCTGACCCGTGCACACGGGACAAATATAGCGATTCGGTTTCGCGGTGATCGAATCCACGACTTCGCATCCACAAAACATTTTCGATCTTGTGAGCAACTCCGCGTGGACTTCAAGTCCGATGATGGGTTCGTAGTTCATAGTTTTATTTCCGCGCTGAGCGGAGGTCTGAGCGAAGCGTAGCGGAGACGAAGACCGCAGTCGAAGCGCAGATAACATGCAAACATAATGTGTTCATGAAACTTGCCCTTCGACTGCGTTCGCCTATCGGCTCACTCCGCTCAGGGCGATAGGTATTTACCAACACGGCGGATGTTTCGTGTGCCAATCAGTTTGGCTCTGATACAAATGACCGATACGAAGCAGAGTCTCCTCCGACAAATGCGGACCCATGACTTGCATCCCGATGGGAAGTCCGTTCGAGAAACCGCATGGGACGGACAACGCGGGAATCCCCGCGAGATTGATTGCGACGACAAACACATCCGACAAATACATATCCAGCGGATTTGATATCTTCTCGCCGATGCGGAACGCGGTCGTCGGCGCGACGGGTGTGATGAGCGCGTCACAGGTCTCGAACGCTTTTTGAAAATCCTGCCGAATCAACGCGCGGACTTTCTGCGCTTTTAAATAGTAGGCGTCGTAATATCCAGCGGAGAGGGCGAACGTGCCAAGCATGATTCTTCGTTTCGTTTCTGCGCCGAAGCCCGTTTCGCGCGTTTTCAGGTAGACATCCATCAGGTCGCCTGTTGTGCGCTCCGACAGACCAAACCGCACGCCGTCATATTTTGCGAGGTTGGAACTCGCTTCGGCAAACAGAATCAAATAATAAACAGGGATGGCGTACTGCGTGTGTGGAAGCGACACTTCCATCACTTCTGCGCCGAGAGATTCTATTTGCTTGATCGCGGCTCGAACGGAAGCATCTACTTCTTTATCCAGCCCTTCAACGAAATATTCTTTCGGGATGCCAATGCGGAGTCCGCGCAAATTTTCTGCTTTCTTCAAACTCTCGGAATAATTTTGCACAGACTCGACGCGCGACGTGCCGTCTTTGGGATCGTGTCCCGCGATCGCCTCAAGGACTAGCGACACATCATACGCGCTTCTCGCCATCGGACCGATCGTGTCGAACGACGACACCAGCGGAATCAAACCATAGCGCGAAACGCGTCCGTAGGTTGTCTTGAGTCCAGTCACGCCGCAAAACGAGGCGGGCATACGGACAGATCCGCCCGTGTCTTCGCCGAGCGCGAACGGAGCGAGTCCCGCCGCGACCGCCGCGGCTGAGCCTCCGCTCGAACCGCCAGGGACGCGATCGAAATTCCACGGGTTGCGCGTGGTGAAGAAACCCGAGTTTTCAGTGGACGAGCCCATGCCGAATTCGTCCATGTTGTTTTTGCCGAGAAGAACAGAGCCAGCCAAATTTAGATTCGTGATGGCGGTCGAGTCGTAGAACGGCTTGTAGTTTTCAAGAATCTTCGATGAGCAGGTTGTGTTGACTCCGCGAGTCGAAAGTGAATCTTTTGCCGAGTACGGAATGCCAGTCAGCGTAGTCAAGCCATCACCCGACTTGATGCGTTCATCTGCTTGCCTAGCTTGTTCGAGAGCAAGGTCTTCCGAAACAGTCACGTACGATTTGACTTGCGGATCAATCCGCTGAACGCGTTCGAGATACGCGCGCGTCAACTCCGCCGAAGAAATCTTTCGGCTGGAAAGTTGTTCGTGCGTTTCTTGAAGACTTAGTTCGTGAAGTTTCATAGCGAATTGTCACCCTGAGCGATAGCGAAGGGTCTCTACGAAGGTGTCAGGGATTCTTCGCTTCGCTCAGAATGACATGTCAGAGTGACATGTTATTGTTCCACATGCACACGCGGAATCAAAACGTAATCATCTTTCGACTGCGGCGCGTTGGCGAGAAACTCCTCCGTCGGCACAGACTCTTCAACTCGATCTTCTCGCGGCATATTCTTATTTGAAGACGACAAATACGCAGGCGCGACGTTGTCCGTGTCCACTTCATTTAAGACACTGACATAATCGAGAATATCCTTGAACTGAGAAACGAACATCTTCGTCTCGTCATCGGTCAAATCCAACCGCGCCAGAGACGCGATCTCTCGCACCAGTTTTTCATCAACCCGAATCTGCGCCTTCTCGCTCATAACCAATTCTCCAATCCTCTAATTCTCCATATCAACCGTCACGACAGATCCAAAACGCTGTCAAGCCCGCGCCGTAAACCGACGAATGAACTCACTGTACGAATCGCCAGCAAAGAACCGTCCACATATGGCTCGGCACTGGAACCCGAGTCGTGCCTGATCGTTAATTTCTGGTCGGGCATACCGAAGATCACTTCGGCGGAGATCGTATACCCAGGCAAGCGAATGGAATGGACTTGCGACCCCGTCATGCGCGCGCCGCGTGTTTCTTTCACGCCTTGCGTATCTTCCAGAGGCACGGTCAACTCCGATGGGCGGACTTTCGACAAGCGATTTGCCAACTCGCGCACCGTTCCACTCGGCGAATCTTTTTTAGCGTCGCTTGCGTAATCAATAATTTCCCATTGCGGAATAAACTTCGCGGCGATCTCGGAAAACTTTTGAAGCAAAACGACCGTCAAGGCGAAGTTGCCGACAGCCAGCGCTCCGCGCCGCGCGTTTTCAGCGGCAGACGCGATGTCGGCATAATCTTCATCCGACAATCCCGACGTGCCGACGACGACATGCGCTCCATGCGTTAATGCGCTCAACACGTTCTGCTTGGCAACATCTGGCTTGGTGAACTCAAAAAACACGTCGCAGGGATGAGCCGCGAGCGCTTCTTCCGCCGTTGCATACACAGGGCAAGACAAGTTCGCGTCGCCGAGAACATCACCGAGGGTTTTGCCTGCATGGGTGCGAGACACCGCAGAAACAAGGGTCATATCCTCCAGTGTTGAAATCGCGCGCGCAACAGCTGAACCAGCCCAACCTGTTCCACCAGCAAGACAAACGCGGATCATATCAATTCTCCAATCCTCTAATTCTCTACTTTCTATTCTCTATTCTCTGATCTGAATATGCAGTTCCTTCAACTGCTTCGGTTCCACTTCCGACGGTGCGTCCGCCATCACATCGCGCCCCGCTTGATTCTTCGGGAATGCGATCACCTCGCGGATGTTCGGTTCGTCCGCCAACAGCATCACCAAACGGTCAATGCCAGGAGCCATCCCTCCGTGCGGGGGCGCGCCATATTCAAACGCTTCGAGCATGTGACCGAACTTGGCTTGGATCGCCTCATCGGAATGACCGAGCATTTGGAAAATTTTATTTTGAATATCGCGGCGATGAATACGGATCGAGCCCGAAGCCATCTCGTACCCGTTGCACACCATGTCGTACGCGTCCGAAAGGATCGAACCAGGATCGGTGTCGAATTTATCGAGGTCTTGCAATTGCGGCATCGTGAACGGATGATGTTCCGCATCCCAACGTTTCTCCTCTTCGTTCCACGCGAACATCGGGAAGTCCACCACCCACGCGAACGCCATCATCGTTTTGTCCGCAAGGTCGAGTTTATCGCGCAAGATCACTCGCAGTCCGCCCAGCACTTTATTGACGATCGCGCGCGCGTCTGCCGCAAACAGGATGAGATCGCCTTCCTTCGCGCCCGTTTTGGATTTGACCGCCTCCGCCTCTGCCTCTGTGACAAATTTCGCGGCGGTTCCTTTCGGACCTTCGGCTGTGATCGCCAACGTCGCCAGTCCTTTCGCCCCCAGCCCCTTCGCCGACTCGGTCAACGCGTCCACTTCCTTGCGCGACATCTCCGCCGACTTCGGCGCAACGATGCACTTGACCACGCCCCCCGCGCTCAACGCAGATTGAAACACTTTAAACTCGCTCTTTGCAAAAATTTCGCTGACGTCAATCAACTCCATGCCGAAGCGCAGATCGGGTTTATCGGTTCCATATTTTTCAACGACTTCATGATGCGAAAACTTGGGCCATGGCGAAGAAAGTAACTTTTTATTTGGCGCAACGGCAGGAAGCATAGCCGTATACAAACCTTCGACCAACGCCAACACATCGTCGCGGTGAACGAAGGACATTTCCAAGTCAAGTTGTGTGAACTCGGGCTGACGGTCGCCGCGCAGATCTTCGTCGCGGAAGCAACGCGCGATCTGAAAATATTTATCCATGCCCGCGACCATCAGCAACTGTTTCAACTGTTGCGGCGACTGAGGCAGGGCGTAGAACTGTCCAGGGTAAATACGCGACGGCACGAGATAATCGCGCGCGCCTTCGGGGGTCGCTTTGAACATGATCGGCGTTTCGATTTCAATGAAGCCTTGTTTATCGAGATAGTCGCGCATGAACTTGACGACTTTATGTCGCAACACGATATTGCGTGTCATGCTTTCGCGGCGCAGGTCGAGGTAGCGATATTTGAGGCGCGTGTTTTCGTCGGGCAGATCGGCATCCGAACTGACCATGAAGGGCAGGGTTTTTGCAGGGTTGAGGATGGTCACGCTCTTGGCGATGACCTCGACCTCGCCCGTTTCCATTTTTGGGTTCGCCATCCCCTCGGGGCGTTTTTGCACCAGCCCTTCGATCTGCAACACCCACTCAAAGCGGACATCCGCGATGCGGTCGAGTGTTTCTTTGGGAAGGTCGGGGTTGATGGTGACTTGCACCGTCCCTGCGCGGTCGCGCAGATCGAAGAATGCCACGCCGCCATGGTCGCGGCGGCGATTCACCCAGCCAGCCAACGTCACGGTTTGACCCGCGTGGCTGGCGCGTAATTCTCCGCAAGTGTGAGTTCTGTACATAATACGCCTCCAAATTCTTTTTTACCACTAAGGTCACGAAGGGACACGAAGAAAATCTTTGGAGAGTCTTCGTCCCGAGCGCTCGATCCACCTTTGTGGTTAAGTTCGTAGATAAAATAAATCGCCCTTCGCTGATGCGTTGGGCGATTGGTTCGACTTTTCTATCCGTCAACTAGCAAGGCTTCGCCCAACGATACAGCAGATCGTCATTGTCATTATTATCGTTGTCGTTGGCGACGTAAAACGGATATTTCATGGTTGCCGCATTATAGCACAGACTTAACGCTCCAGCGCGGATTCCTGCGGATTCTCTGGGTTGTAATACACCATCACTTGCGCGCCGACAGGGTAGCGGGCAATCGTCTTTTGCGCGTCGCCGTAAAGCCTCACGCTGAAATATTGTTCGCCCGCTTTGATGACTTGTCCAGTGTAAGGCTTGCCATCCACTTGATATTGATAGGCAACGACAGGAATTTCGGAACGGCTGTTGGCTGTTCGGCTGACCCGTATCGTGGAGGTGATCACGACTCCCATCGTGCTGGACCAATCCTGCGCAGATTGCTTCGCCGCGTCGCGCAGTTTACTTCGGCGGTACATGAAATACCCGAAAGCGACCAATACGACGATAGGCACAACTGTCGCGCAGATCGCGCCGCCGATACCGATCAGGAATGAAAAGATTGCCATTATTTCAACCATGCTATTCCTTTGATAATCATTTTAGTGCAATGTGCCTCATTGTACTTTACACATTGGGAAACTGGCTTGCCAATGGTACTACAGGCGCGACAATGCCTCCGAAGGAAAAATCAAGCCTCGGGGGAGAAAGACGCGAAGCGGTCAAATCGGCAGAAACCCCAATGGATGAGTCTAATGTAAGGATGATGTAAGGTGAATCGCCTTGATTCTTCTTCCCATTAGATGCAAGGTGTTGTATAGTAATTTTGCTCGCTAAACATTCTACATATCAAAGGAGAGAAATATGGGAAAAGTTTTGTTTATTTTGAACGCGCTCGTGGTGGTTGTGTTGGGCGCCGGATTGATGCTCGTGCCTGAAGCAACCCTGACCCAGTTCGGAACGGAGACCCGCGTCCCTGAGTTGCACATGGCGAGGTTCCTCGGCGCGGCATTGATCGCGCTCGGCTTGGCGCTCTGGTTCGCCAAGGACGCTTCGGATGAAAGCGTGCAACGCAATCTCGGCTTCGCCATGCTCGGCGCTACCGTGCTCGCGTTGATCGTCACCATCATAGGCGTAGCCGCCGATGGCATCATCCGCAATTTCGGCTGGATCGTGGTCGTGATCGAGTTCGCCTTCGGGCTTGGTTATGTGTTCGTGCTGTTCTTGCAACCCCGCATGAAGTAGCATCCCGTTCGCAAACCATAAAATAAGTTTAAAAACAATGACCGCGCATTAATGCGCGGTCATTGTTGGTTCCATGATGGCATGGCTGGCAAAATCGAGGCGGGCGACTTGTTCGTCGGTCAATCGCCACCCAAGGGCTCCGGCATTCTGCTGGGCTTGCGCGGAGCTCTTCGCGCCGGGGATGGGCATTGCGCCTTTACAGATCACCCAGTTCAGCGCCACTTGCGAGCAGGATTTACCGCCGTGATCTTGACCGATCTCAGTCATCAATTTCAATAATGGTTGGATTTTGGGGATGAGTTCCTTATACCTCCGCGCTCGAGAGCCACTTGGCATATTCTCAGCAGTGTACTTCCCAGCCAATAGTCCGCGTTCAAGCGGACAGTATGCAATCAGGCGTACACCCAATTCTTTGCAACGCGCCAACACCCCGCGTTTTTCTATGGTACGGTTCAACAGACTATAGTGCACTTGATTCGAAGCCAATTGAATACCATTTCGCGCCAAAGCGGAATACGCCGCCACCATACGGGCATGACCAAAATTTGACGCGCCAACCGCGCGGGTCATTCCGCTTTTGACACACTCCGCCAAGCCATCCATCAAAAGATCGGTGCTCATCGTCAGGCTTGGCCAGTGGATCTGATACAAATCGACTCTTTCGACGCCAAGACGGGCAAGGCTCCCTTTCAGCGCGCGAGGGAGCGCGTTTTTTGTAAATCGCCAGGGCCAGGGAAAAAATTTTGTGGCGATCAAGACAGGCTGATCGGTCTCTTTGATAAAACGCCCAAGCAACCGCTCGGAAAGCCCGTTACCATACAACTCCGCCGTATCCACAAAGCGGATACCCTCATCAATCGACACATCGAATGCCTGCCGCACATCCTCAACGCCGTAGCCATGCCCATATTGCCAGACCGCGCGGTCTCCCCATTGCATGGCGCCCAACCCCATTTCGATGGCGTGTAAAAATCTGGTCTCTTCGCTAACGTTTGTCAAGGTATATACTCCACGAGATCTGCGGCATTGTATCTTAAAATATGACTGCCTCATAGCCAGCCCGGACAATCCGGGATAAAATTCAGCCCGCTAATTCAATATTGGAACTGATGGAGCGCAAATTCCCCGCCTCGTTCCTCTCCCACCGGGAGAGGAGGTTTGCTCCCCCTGAGTTCCAGGGAGATGACTGTGAGCTCAAAACCCGAATCGCGGGATTTTGAATCCGCTTCGGACCTCAGCCTGAGGCTGGGTCTGCCCTTTTCAAATTTATCCCTGCTTACACGCGCCCTCACCCATCGTTCGTATGTCAACGAGAATCAAAACTCGTCGGAGGATAACGAACGATTGGAATTCCTTGGCGACGCCGTGCTCGACTTCATCGTTGGAGCCTGGGCGTATCACCGTTTCCCGGAAATGCCCGAAGGCGAGTTGACCAAAATCCGCTCCGCGATCGTGCGCAATGACCAGTTGGCAAAATTCGCGCGGATGTTGAACCTCGGTCCTGCGCTTCGGCTGGGACGCGGCGAATTCCTCTCCGGCGGTCACTCGCGCGACGCGTTGCTCGGGTCGTTGTTCGAGGCGGTGGTCGGCGCCGTCTACTTGGATTCAGGCTTGGGGGCGGTGGAAGCGTTTGTCAATCCGCTTTTGGAAAATGCGAGAGAGTCTGTCTTGTCAAAAATCCATGACGCAAAAAGCATATTGCAAGAATGGGCGCAGGCTCAAAAATTGCACTCGCCCCGTTATCGGACAATCTCGACCACCGGACCCGACCACGCCAAAGAGTTCGAAGTGGAAGTGGAAGTCGGTGGGCAGGTTGCCGGGCGAGGGAGCGGCACCAGCAAACACACCGCCGAACACGCCGCCGCGCAAAATGCGTTGAAGAATCTTGAGATCGAGTGAAGCAAGGAAACAGGCAGACAGGCTAACACGTACTTTGTTACCCCAATCTGAAATCGTAAATCTAAAATCGTAAATCCAAAATCGCAAACTTGTCTTGACTGCCCGACAGGGCGTATCGAAGGATCATAAATCACCACATGCCTCTTAGACTCAAATCACTCGAATTGCAAGGATACAAAACATTCGCTTCGAAGACCACCTTCGAATTCGCGAGCGGGATCACCGCCATCGTCGGCCCGAATGGCTCGGGCAAATCGAACATCGCAGACGCGCTCCGCTGGGTATTGGGCGAACAATCATATGCGCTGTTACGCGGCAAAAAGACCGAAGACATGATCTTCAACGGTTCGGAACATCGCGCCCGCGCCGGCATGGCATCTGCCCATATCTTATTCGATAATACCGCAAACTGGCTTCCGCTCGACTTCACCGAAGTCGGCATGACCCGCCGCGCCTACCGCGACGGTCATAACGATTACTTGTTAAACAATCAACAAGTGCGCCTGCGCGATTTGAATGAAATTCTCGCCGCCTCCGGGCTATCGGAGCGCACGTACACAATTTTGGGGCAGGGACTCGTGGACGCATCATTGGCGCTGAAAGCCGATGAACGTCGCCGCCTGTTCGAGGAAGCCGCCGGGGTCGGCTTGTATCGCGTCCGCCGCGAAGACGCCATGAAACGACTCGACAACACGGAACGCAATCTCGAACGCGTTCTCGATATCATGTCTGAGTTGGAGCCGCGCTTGCGGAGCCTCGAACGACAGGCAAAACGCGCCATCGAATTTTCACGCGCGCAGGCAGACCTGAAAATTATTCTGCGCGAATGGTATGGCTATCATTGGCATCGCGCCCAGCAGGAATTGACCACCGCAAAAGAAGCGGTCAAAGCGCAGGATGCGCGCGTGGTAGAAGAGCGCGAGGCTCATCAGCAGGCGCAAACGGAGTACAACGCATTCCGTGAAAAGTTCGTCGGTTTGCGGGCGGAGTTGAACGCGTGGCATCGCGCCTCCGCCGAATTACACAGCCAGCGCGAGGCAGCGAGCCGTGAACTCGCCGTGCTCGAAGAACGCAGGCGGTCGCTGCTCGCGTCGCAGACCTCCATGCTCACCGAAAAAGAACGCGCCGGCGATGAAGAAAAGATCGCGCGCGCGCGCATTGAAGAAACCGGGCGCGAGTTCGAGCGCCTGCAAGCCGAATACAACGAGGCGCAACAACAACTCGGCGAGGCGCAACAAAAATTACAAACCCGCCAACTGGACCGCGCCACGCTCGAGGAAAAAATCCAATCTGCCCGCATTCAAATCGAAAAATGGACAACCCAGCGCGCTGAATCGCAGGCAAGGTTCGATGAATTAACCTTGCGCGTCGAAACGCTGCAAACCCGGCTGGAGGAAACAGGCAGGGACGCGTTATCCGCTGAAACGGATGCAAGGACAGCCAGCGACATATTTGCCGAAGCGCGGAAGAAAAGAGAAGAAGCCGAAGCGGTGTTGAAGGAAGCGCAAGAGAAAGTGGAAAGCGGAAAATTGAAAGCGGATTCGCTGGAAGGCGCGCGACGCGCGAAAAACGACGAACGCGCAAACCGCCTTGCCGAACACACGCGCGCCAAAACGCAGATCGAGGTGTTGGAGCAAGCCGAGCAATCGCTGGCTGGCTATGCCGAAGGCGCTCGCTTTTTGCTCGATGCGGCGCGGCAGTTCAAACTCAAACGCGCGCGCGGCGCGTTGAGCGCGTTGCTTGATGTGCCGGCGGAACTCGAAACCGCGATCTCCGCCGCGCTCGGCGATACGCTCGACGCTATTTTGCTGGATGCCGATGAGATCGAAGACGCCCTGCGACTGCTCGAAGCAGACGAAGCAGGACGCGCCGCTCTCCTCCCCGTCGAACATCTTTCGCGCGAGATACTATCGAAGCCCAGCGATGACGATTGCATTGGCGTCGCATCTGAACTTGTCAACGCCAGCGCAGAGTTGCAGGCGGCGGTGCGCGTGATGCTTGGTCATACCCTGGTCGCTCGCGATCGTTCGTCGGCAAGACGCATCATCCGCGATCTGCCGACTCACGCGCGCGTGGTGACGTTACAAGGGGAGGTCTTCCGGGGCGATGGGCTGATCGTCGCCGGGAAGACCGCTTCGTCCTCCGCTCTCAGCCGGCCTCGCCAAAAGCGAGAGTTGACCGAAGCCCTAGCCGCGCTCGGCGCGCAGATCGAATCGTTGAACGGCGAGGTCGATTTGCTTTCCGCTCAGGTCGAGGATGCCGCGCGGGGCGTGAGTCAAGCCGAGGGCGAGGCGCGCGAGTCGCGGTTCAGGCTGGAAGAAACGCAGACGCTGGAGAATCAGGCTGGGTTGGAGTCTGAAGCGGCTCGTCGTCAGTTCGAATGGCAGAAGGGGCAGCAAAGTCAACTTGAAGCGGACGCCGGCGAGGCGACTTCCGCCAAGAATAATCTCGTGAAAACGTTATCCGAAATCGAGGCGCAATCTATCAGCGCGCAAGAGGAAGTGAAATTGCTCGCCGCGCAATTGACCGAAACCGACCTGGCGGAGACGCAATCGAAGGCGGCGTATTGGGGCACGCGCGTTGCGGTTGTGGAACGCGCGTTGGAAGACGCGCGCGCAAGGAAAGAGGAACGTTCGAACGAGGCGGAGCGGTTCGATGCGCGCCGCGCTGAAATCTCAGCGAGGGCGCATGATGTTGAATCTTCGTTGAGCGAGTTGGAAAATTCAAAAACTTCGTTCCGCGAACGGGAAAGCGAACTGCAAAAACAAATCGAGGATTTGCGCGTGAAGATCGACCCTTCCGAGAAGGTGTTGGAAACCGCCGAGCAGGAAGAGGCGCGTTTACAAGACGCTGAGGCGAACGCGCAAAGGTCTTTGGCGACTACCGAACGACTGGCGGGGCAAGCGCAGTTGGAACATTTGCGAAAAGAAGAGGCGCTCGATAATTTGCGCCAGAAAATCTCGGACGATTTCGGACTGGTGATGTTCGAATATGCCGAGGAGGTTTCGGGACCTGTGCCGTTGCCGCTGGAGGGCATGGTGGAGGAATTGCCGGTGGTGACAGAGATCTCGCCCGATCTGGAGACGCAGTTAACCCAGAACCGTTCGCGCGTGCGCCGGTTGGGGCCGGTGAATCCCGAAGCGAAACAGGAGTTCGACGCGGAGTCTGAACGGTATTCGTTTATGAAGACGCAAGTGGACGATTTACGCAAAGCCGAAGCGGACTTGCGCCAGGTGATGGCTGAACTCGATGAGTTGACAAAGCAATCGTTCTCGAAGACGTTCGATTTGGTGGATAAACAGTTCCGCGCGATGTTTACGAGGTTGTTTGGAGGCGGGTCGGCGCGACTGGCTTTAACCGATCCCGATAATTTGGTTGAAACAGGAATTGAAATTGAAGCGCGTTTGCCCGGTCGGCGCGAGCAGGGATTGGCGTTGCTCTCAGGCGGCGAACGAAGTTTGACGGCTGTCGCGCTGGTGTTTGCGCTGCTCAAAGTATCGCCTACGCCGGTCTGCGTGATGGACGAGGTGGACGCAATGCTCGATGAGGCGAACGTCGGGCGGTTCCGCGATCTGTTGCAGGAATTGAGCAAGGAAACGCAGTTCATTGTCATCACGCATAACCGCAACACCGTGCAGGCGGCAGATGTGATCTATGGCATTACGATGGGGCGCGATTCGGCAAGCCAGATGATCAGCTTGCGGTTGGATCAGGTAACGGAAGATATGTTGAAGCGCGGCTAAGCCGAACTTAAAAAAACATCGCCCTGTTCGTGGTTGAACAGGGCGATTTGATTCTGAGCAAGAAGACTATTGGCCGAACCCAGCCGGCGCGGGCGGAACACGCTCCTGCCAATCGAGGGTTTCGATCTTGGATTCTTCCTCAACCTTTGCCAGCCATTCGGTGAACGCGGTATCCTGCGCCTGGCGATATTGGCTTGCATTAAGCGGAATATTGGCGCGACCTAGCACCTGGATGATGTGATAACCAAATTGGCTTTTCACCGGTTCTCCAATCGCGCCGATCTCCTGACTGAAGGCGGCGTTCTCGAACTCGGACACCATCATTCCCCTGCCAAACCATCCCAGGTCGCCGCCGTTGACAGCGGAGCCGGTATCCTTCGAAACTTTACGGGCAACATCGGCGAAATCGTACCCCAGATCGAAATAGGCTTGCGCGTTACTGACACCCACAAGGTTATCGACAAGGATATGACGCGCCCAGACTTGTTCTTGTGTGCGCGGAACATCGGCAGTTATTTTTTCAAACACCTTGTCGCGGATCAAACCATATTCGTACACGGCGCGTAAAGTTTCTTCGCTGAAACCGCTGTTGTCTTTGAAGTTCGCTATGGCTGTGGCATATTGCTGGTTATAGCCTTCGAGGGTGTAGGGCGTGGCGGTTGCGGTAGCGGGCAATGGAACGAACGTGGGGGTTGCCGGCGCCGAGGTGGAAGTGACAGTCGCAGTGGTGCCTGGATCCGGCGTTCCCGTCGGGGCGACAGTGGATGTGGGTGCGGGCGAGGGCGTAAACGTGGATGGGTACATCGTCAACTGCTGGGGGGAGAGAGTTGGGAAGTCAACCGCGGTCGGCGTGACTGTGGGTGTCTTAGTCCCGTTGGGGAAAAACCCATACGCCGCTTGAATCGCGGCGTCCACTTCATCCTTTGTCACAACGATGCCCATCTTCTCGGCTTCCTGCCGCACGAGTATCTCCGTCTTTAGGTTGTCCAAAGTTTGCTGACCCAGGAGTGTCGGGTTCTGTAATGTGAAGGCAACCGATTGCATCTGTTGCGTGGTATCCAAACCAAAGTTCTGTTGAAATTGCAGGTTTTGATATTCGTTCAAGAGGATTAGCCGTTGCACCTGCACGCGTTCTTGAAATTCTTTCGTGGTGATTTCCTGCCCGTTGATCGTCATAACCGGATCGTTCAATTGCAGGTAATTCAGGTTCAAGTACCCATACCCGATGATCGTCGCTACCAGCACAATGCCGCCCACAGCAATCCAACGCGCCAGGCGGGCTTGCTGGCGGTCGCGTTCAAGGCGGGCAACATGTTTCTTGGTAACAGCCCGCGGTGGTTGACTTTGATTGCTCATACGCGTTTATCGGCTCGCGTCTGCGTGCGCGCCTGTAAACGGAAGCAGGGCAATCTGACGCGCTTGTTTAACTGCGGCGGCAACCACGCGCTGGTGACGGGCACACGCGCCGGTTTGGCGGCGCGGGCGAATGCGCCCATCATCGCCGATGTATTTTCTCAGGAGGTCGATCTTTTTGTAATCGATCGTCAGGGATTTGTCGGCGCAAAACTGGCAAAACTTGGGTTTTGCAAAAAAGCGGCGCTCGCCGCCTCCTTCGCCGCCCTCATGCGATCTGCGTTGTTCTCTTTCTTCAGCCATGATAGTACTCCGTTCTTTCTTTCAGTGGACATCTCGATTGGATGCCTACATCTGTTCATTAAAATGGGAAATCATCTTCCTGGGGTGGCGAATCTGTGTCGCGCGGTTCGGATTCTGTCGGAGTGTGTCCGTGCGGGTTTTGGTCGCGGCGGTCACCCAGCATGATCATCTCATTGGCAACGATCTCAACGCTGGTATGTTTGACGCCTTCTTTATCATCCCAGCGGCGGGTCTGCAACCGTCCATCGACGTACACCTGCTTGCCCTTATTAAGATATTGCTTGCAGGTTTCTGCCAGACTTCCGAAGGCAACGATATTGAACCATTCCGTTTCGCTATGACGCTCGCCGTCGTTGGTATTCCACGAACGGCTGACCGCCACAGTGAAGGTAGTGACGGGCTTCCCGGCAGGCGTGTAGCGCATTTCAGGGTCGCGCCCGAGATGACCAATGATCTGAACTTTGTTCAATCCGCGGCTCATTTCAACTCCTTGTGTTCCAAACCAGAAAAACGACTTATACCACCGTCAACATATGGCGCATGACCGGCTCGAGGAAGCGGATGTTGCGCTCCAAATCGGTTGTGGATTTGGGGTCGATGGTCAGGTTCAAGAGAACGTATTGACCTTCGCGCTGTTTGTGGATGGTGTACGCCAAGCGTCGGCGTCCCCACACATCCACTTTTTCCACCGTGCCGCCGGCTTCTGTCACCCAACCTTGAATCTTTTCGACCGCGCCTTTAAACGCGGTTTCGTCCAGATCAGGCTGGATAATGCAAACCAATTCATAATTTCGCATGAGGGTATTCCTCCTTTCCATGGGATTGCTCCTGTTCAAACCGTAGGTCTGCCGGGAGCGGAAAGGCACGTTAGACGTACCTGTTTAAGCGGGCGGGAGTTTATCATAGGAAGGTGAAAATGTGGAGGGTTATAATTTGAGGGAGTAGACAGGTAAACAAGGAAACACGTAGACAAGTGAAGGAGAAAAATGTTCGATTTACCAAACGATGACATCTTGCCACTGACAAAAGAGCATGTTTTTTTCACGTGGTCGGCTCAGGCAAAGGTCAACCCAATCCCAATCAGGCGCGCGAAAGGCATTTATTTCTGGGATGTGGACGACAAGCGTTACCTCGACTTCAACTCAATGACCATGTGCGTGAACATCGGTCACGGCGACGAGCGCATCATCAGAGCCATGCAAGAACAGGCGGCGGAACTCCCCTACGCCGCGCCGGGCATGACGACGAAAATCCGCGCGCTTGCCGCCAAAACCATAGCAGATATAACCCCGCATCAAGCCCTGACGAAGATCCTGTTCACCCTCGGCGGCGCGGACGCCAACGAGAATGCGATTAAACTCGCGCGCGGCTACACGGGACGCCACAAAATTCTGACTCGCTACCGGTCTTACCACGGGGCAACTGCCGGCGCCATGGCGGCGACTGGCGACCCCCGGCGCGTGGTCTGGGAACCCAACTTGATGCCCGGCGTTGTCCACTTCCTCGACCCGTATCGCTACCGCTCGACGTTTCACCGCACAAACCTGGATATTTCAGAAGAAGAGTTCACACGCGATTACCTGAATCATCTTGAGGAGATCATCCGCTACGAGGGACCCGAATCCATTGCGGCGATCCTGATGGAATCGGTCACCGGCACGAACGGAATCATTATTCCTCCAGACGGGTACATGCAGGGCGTCCGCGCGTTGTGCGACAAGTATGGCATCGTGATGATCTGCGACGAAGTGATGAGCGGATTTGGTCGCACCGGCAAGTGGTTTGCCATTGAACACTGGGATGTGACGCCGGATATCATCACGATGGCGAAAGGACTCACGTCTGCGTATGCGCCGCTGGGAGCGGTGGCAATGAAGCCAGAGATCGCCGCCGCATTCAATGAAACCCCGTTTGAAAGCGGATTAACGTACACATCTCATCCCGTTTCGCTGGCGGCGGCGGTCGCCAACATTCAGGCGATGAAGGACGATCAAATCGTCCAACGCGCGGCAGGCATGGGTCCGGTGTTGAAGCGCATGTTGTCCGATCTCGGCGAAGCGCATCCTTCTGTTGGCGATGTTCGCTCGATCGGTTTGTTCGGAATCCTTGAACTGGTCAAAGATAGAAAAACAAAAGAGCCGATGACGCCGTGGAATAGTTCATCGCCGGCGATGAACGCGCTGAAAAAATATTGTCTCGATCATGGAGTGTTCTTGTACACACACTGGCATACCGTGTTGATTATCCCGCCGCTGATCATTTCTGAAGAGCAACTCAAAGAGGGCATGGACGTGTTGGATAAGGCTTTAGAAATTACAGACGAAGAAACGCATGGATAACAAGCCCAATTTCGATCGCGCGCTCATCATCCCGCTCGCGCTTGGCGTGTTCGCTTTGTTTGGAATCTGTCTTGTGTTGCTCCTTGGACAGTTAAGTTCATTCCGCTCCGTTTCCGTGATAAGTGAAACATCGACCCCGTTCAAGTATCTCCTTCTCGGAACCGAACCGGGATTTACAACCCTTACCCCCGATGATAGTGCGGCAGATAATGAAGCAACTTCTGAGCCTACCGTCACGCCGTTCGATCTTGATTTTTTGCGCCCCACTCCGACTGAAGAGGCTGGGGAATTCGATGAATCAAAAGCGCCAACAAAACCATCATCCGTACTGACCAAACCCGCTTCACCCAAACCGACTCAGTCATCGTCAGCACCGACCAGCACGGCTCCATCGAAACCCACCACTTCCCCATCCAACGCGCCGCTGAACCCCGGCACCTACGACGATTTCGACGCGCACATTCAATATGAAGGAAACTGGATCGAGCAAGTGGATGTGCCCGACGCCTTCGAGGACACACTGCATGTTTCTAATATATTGAATAACTCGCTATCCTTCCGCTTCATCGGCGAGCAGATTCGAATCTTCTATCAGGAAGGACCCGGGCTTGGCTCGGTACGCATCTCGCTGGACGGGTTAGATTTTGATCTCAGCCAATCTGCCAGCGCGACCAGCATTGAGGAATGGCCCTCGCCGATATTAGTCAACGGCACGCACAGCGTCACGATTACCCATCTCTCCGGCGGCTCGATCAATCTCGATTCATTCATCGTCCCCGATCCCATCGTCACTCCCACGCCCACCACAACTCCGTAAATTACAAAGTGGAAAAAAACTGCTCCAAATCGGCTTTCAAAAAATAGTCGCGAAAAGCCGTTGTCTCTCCAAGAATCCCTCTGACTGCGATGAACAACTCCTTTTGCAGATATTGATTCGCCTCGCCATTCCCAGCGGATAAAAGAACCGCTTCGCCCTCGCCCTTCGACTCGCTCAGGACAATGGGGGCGGATGTCACGTGACCCCCAGCCGACAGCCACCCCAAGCCGATCCGCACGGCGTTGACGCGCTGCGCGGTTACGACTGCCAATTCGTTTACCGAAACTTTCCCGCCCTTGTTGTTGATCGCAAACTTCGCCATGCCCGCCAGCCGCGCAAGGAACTCGTCCGTTTTTTCTTTCGCGGGTGAAACGCCAAACACATGCACAACTTTCGGTTTGACGATTTCCAGCGCGGCGCGAAGTTCCGCTGGCGACGCTGGAGTTGTGTAAATCACAAGCTCATCGGCGGGATGCAATTCAAACCGTGATTTTCCTTTTGATTTATCTGCGCCCTCCGCCCAGACCAAGGTTGAAGGTTGAAGGTCGAAGGTCGAAGGGTTCAATCTCCAATCTCTAATCTCTAGTCTCTGCTCTCGAATCTCAATGGCTTTATTTTCAACAACGCGAAACTCCTCAAACGTCGCGTTGACTTGTTTCTCTCCGCGAAACGTGGAGGCACGCACGGAATACGCAACGTCAACCTGGCTTCCTGTTTCAGGCAATTCTTCTCCCGCGCCGCCCCACCACAAAATACTTTGCACGTTCCCGTTTTCATCTTCCACTGCCAGACGCAAATGCTCTTTTGTCTTGCCGATCTCTGCAACAGACTTCAACGTCACGCCGCGCGATGCGAATGTTAGTTTTGGATTCCCCGCGCCAAACGGGGCGAGCATTTCAATCGAGTCGGCTAATTCAAGGTTGATCTCATCCAAGCCAAGCCACGAATCAATTTGAAGCGTCGGCTCTTCGCGGACGATCTCGCCCAGTTGTTTTTCGATGGCTTTGCCAAGCCCGCGACGAAACGAAGATAGATTCTCTTTTGGAAGCGACAATCCCGCCGCCATGGGATGTCCGCCGAAGTTGAGCAGAGAATCTTTTTGCGATGAGATCGCGTCGGTGATGTGAAGTCCTTCAATGGAGCGAGCCGAGCCGCGCAAGATGCCATCGTCCGATTCGGTGAGGAGGAGCGCGGGCTTGTGATAACGGTCAACGAGACGGTTTGCCACGATGCCGACGACTCCACCGGGCCAGTTGGGATGCGATAGCACAATCGCGGGTTCGTTCAACAGTTCGGGATGCGCGCGCAATTGCGCCTCCGCCGCCTCGGTGACTTGGCTCGTCAACAGGCGGCGTTGGGCGTTCAAGCCTTCAATTTGTGCGGCGAGAACGCGGGCTTGCGCAGGGTTATCGGTAATTAGTAATTCTACGGCGGGGTTGGCGTCGCTGAGACGACCAAGCGCGTTCAAACGCGGAGCAAATGTGAAGCCGATGGTTTCTTCGGTCATTGATTCAAGATTCGTGTTCGAGAGTTCCGCCATTACTTTCAAGCCAATGCGGTTTGTTGTCCGAAGTCTTTGAATTCCCTTTTGTGCGAGAGTTCGTGTTTCGCCTTGGAGGAGGGCAACGTCGGCGATGAGTCCTAAGGCTACTAGATCAAGCAGATCTTCTGACGATGGACGATGGACACTGGACGATTCATGGTCAATGGTCTGTGGTCCATGGTCGAGTTGTTCGACACTAGAGACTGGAGACTGCTCGCTTTGTAATTGGTAATTCGTAATTAGAGATTCGGCGAGTTTATAGGCAACGCCGACGCCAGCGAGGTTTTTGAGGGGATGATCTTCGGGTAGAAGTTTTGGGTTGATGATCGCTTTGGCGTTTGGAAGCGTTTCGCCGAGATCGTGATGATCTGTAACGATAACATCCACGCCGCGCGAGTTGCAGTAGTCAATGGCTTTGTGGGCAGTGACGCCGGTGTCGCAGGTGACGAGGAGTTTGATCCCATTATCAATGATCGGCGCAAGCGATTCGATGTGTACGCCGTGACTCTCTTTACCGCGGATTGGGATGTAGTAAACCACATCGGCGCCGAGGGATTGAAGCGTTTGCACAAGCAAAGCGGTGGAGGTTTGCCCGTCCACGTCGAAGTCGCCCCAGACGCAGATGCGATCCTTGCGTTGGATAGCGGCGCGGATAATTTCAGTCGCTGATTCGATGTTTGGAAACGGCGTAGATGGAGTCACTTCGGGGTGGAGGAACGCGCGGGCGGAGTCGGGTGTGGCGATGCCGCGGCGGATGAGAGTCTGCTTGAGGAGCAGAGGCAGGTCGAGGGTGGAAAGAGGCGAAGCGTCCGTCTGAGGTGGGTCGAGCCAGCGAGTCATGTATCCAAGTATCAGGTGTCACGTGTCACGTGTCAAGTTTCAGGATTCAATTGCTACTCGCCGCGAGGAATTCATTGAGCTCCTGTTCGCGTTGCTGGAGATAAAGTTTGTTGCCAACGCGTTTCAAAATGCCGATGGACTCTTCGAGCAGGCGACGCGCTTCGTTGAGATTTTTTTGTTTGAACGCGACCTGCGCCAAGACCGCCAGCGAGTTGGCGATATGCGCGTCGTGACCGACCTGTTGGTGCGAGCGCAGGGCTTCTTCGGCGAACTGAGCGGCTTGGTCGAATTTCATTTCCTGAATGGCGGCATTTGCCAGGCTCGTGCAGGCGGCGCCGATCATTTCCAGATTATTCATTTTTTGAGCCAGCGTCAGCGCGCGGTCGGCGCAGGTGGTTCCCTCCGCCAGTTGTCCCGTTGCGAGAAAGACCTCCGCCAGATTCGAGTTGGCGGTCATCTCGCCCCATTCGGAATGGACAGCCTGATATTCCTCCGCCGCCATTCGCCAGAAAGAAATTACGCCATCCATGTTTCCCAACCCAAATTGCGCCGCGCCCGCGTAGATGAGCGTGTGCGCGCTCGCGATGTGTGGACGATGTTTCTTCAGCATGGTCATAGACTTCTCGCACCAGTCCATTGCCGCTTGATATTCGCCGAGGCGAAAGAGAAACGCGCCTGCCAATCCCATGACCCTACCTTTGGCGATGAATGATTCTTTTTTTGCAGATTTTGGCAAACCCTCCAGCGATTGAATCGCCGCCTGCGCCATTTGGAAGCCTTCGTTGTACAACCCTGCCAGATCAAAGCCTTGCATGAACGAATCGGACATGGCGTTGAAAATGGACGCATCACGATTTTCCGCCGCCCAAGCCCATGCCAGACGGATGTTAGGGAGATCGGCTAGGAAAAGAGGCATGACTTTCTGAGGTTGACCGCCCAGAAAATCCGATTCGAGATACTTCACATATTTACCAAAGTAATGCGCGTGCGCTTCTCGAGTTTGCGCGCGCAGATCAACATCGTCGTTTAAGCGCATGTCGGCATATTGGATCATCAACGCATGGCGGCGATAGCGTCCATCGTCGTGGAAGCGCAGGGCAGATTTATCTACAAAACGCGCCAGCATGGAGAGGTCTGCGCCCGTCACTTCGCAGAACGCCTCGCGTGTGAATCCGCCGCGGAAGACCGCCTGCTTTTGAAAAACGATCCGTTCTTCGGGCGAGAGCAGATTCCAAAAATAATCGAACACTGCGCGCATACTGCGATGACGCGGCGGCAGGTCTTGTTGCGATGTGGTAAGCAGATCGAGATTGCGTTCGATCTCTTGCACGATCTCGCCCACGGCGAGTCCGCGCACCCAGGCGGCGGCAAGTTCGAGCGCGAGCGGCGAGCCGTTCAACAGTTCGCACAGACGCGCAATGTCAGACACATCCTCGGCATTGGGATGAAAATCGGGTTTAAGGCGGCGGGCGCGGTCCGCAAAAAGTTTGAAGGCGGGAGAAGACGAATCGTCATGCGGAAGACCGTGCACTTCGAGCAACGTCTCTGCCTGAATGTTCAAGCGCGCCAGCGACGTGATGAGCAATTTCAGCTTCGGCGCGAGGCGCACGGTCTCGGCGATCCACTTGCAGACCGCATCGCCGACGAGTTGCTCCATGTTGTCCAAAATCAGCAGGAGATTTTTATCGCGCAAAAACTCGCGCGTTTCTTCGCCGCCCGTCGCGTTGATCTTCAACGCGCTCGCAATCGCGAGAAACATCCCATCCACATCTTTGACAGACGAAAGCGAGACGAACCATGCGCCATCCAAAAATTGATGAAAGTGAGTCTGCGCGGCTTGCAGAGCCAAACTGGATTTGCCCACGCCTCCTTCGCCGACCAAAGTTAATACGCGGCAATCGGCATTCGCTAACCTGACGCCTATCTCTGCCAACTCCGCTTCGCGCCCGATGAACGATGTTGCGCGAGCGGGCAGGTTACCCGCGGGACGTGTCTCCGCATTACAGATCTGTTCGTAGAGCGCGGTCGTTTCGGCGGAAGGCTCGACGCCCAGTTCCTTTGCGAGGATGCGGCGGCAGGTCTGATATTGCGCCAGCGCGGCGGAGCGTTGACCCGCGCGGGCAAGCGCAGACATGCGCTGTCGGTGCGCCTCCTCGCGCCACGAATCAAAAGCGAGTAAGCGGGAGGTGGCTTCGAGCGCGGCGGGATAATCCGCGCGGCTGAGTTGAATTTCAGCAAGGCGATGCAAGGCTTGCAATGCCAGTTCGCGCAGGCGGGCGCGTTCGGTCAGCGTCCAATCTTCGAAGGCGGGCGCGTCGCGGACGTGGAAGCCTTCGAGGAAGTCGCCGCGGTAGAGGCGCAGGGAATCTGTCAGGATAACTGAAGCGGGCTGAGGGTCCAGAGAGGAAGCGGAATGAACGGCGGCGTCAAACTCCAACGAGTCCACGAATCCGCCGCCTGTGAATTCAATCGAATCGCGCGTGATGGTCAATTCATCGTCAAAATATTTGCGAAGGTTGGCGAGAGCTTGGCGCAGATTGTTTTTCGCGTCCGCGTCGGACATCTCGCCCCACAGGAGTGTGGCGAGTTTGTCGCGGCTGTGAGCGCGGCGAGTGACGGCGAGATATGCCAGCAGAGCAGGGACTTTGTTGGAAATGAAGTTGGCGCTTCGCGTGATTTGCATTCCGCCCAAGTAAGACAAACTTAGGTTTGTCCTACGGTTCGTCTTACCATTCGCCGAGGTTGGGATTGACATAGGTGAACTTCCAATCCTTCCATTCTTTCACCAGCCCCGCTTTGACGGGGTTGTTCAAGATGTAAAGAATGATTCGTTCCATTTCTTTTTCATCGCGGACGTAGTGATCGTAGGACTCATGATGCCAGAAATAGCCTTCGCGCTTGAGGGCAAGGTTGCAATAGCGGGCGGCGCGTCCTTTGAGCAGGCGCATGATCTCGGCGACGGGAGAGATCGCGCTCTTCATTCTGGATGGGGGAAATTTTTCGATGAGCGAGCGGATGAGCAAATGAACGTGATTGGGCATGATGCAATAGGCGTAGAGTTCGTAATGCTCGTCGGCTTTCCTGTGGATTTCATGCGCCACAATTTGCGCGATGTTTTCCTGCCTGAGCCAATCATGCCCGAATTGACAACGGTCGAGCCATTCGTCGAAATGCCCGAAATACTTTTTCTGGATGTTGTAACGTTCTGCGGCGGTTTTGGCGGCGCGCAATTCCTGTTCCCGCTGCGCTTTCAACTCGTCCACCACGGCGGCGGGGAGCGAATCCACGAGGCTGAAGGTGATGAAGAGCGGGTTGTCCTGCGGGTGGATGTGCGGCAGTTTGCGGCGGTAGTAGATGGTTTCTGGCATGGGCTGTGTAGGACAAACTTAAGTTTGTCGCACGGAATAAATGATTTCTAAACGATGAGTTTATAGAATGGGGCAAGATTATCACAGTTGAGAATGAATGAACAGTAGCCATGTCCAATTTTTTGCCCGCGCGCCCACCCCATTACCACCACTTCATCCTCCTCGTGTGGGAGGAGCGCGGCACGGATGGACAGAACTCGGCGTGGCGGTTCAGTTTGCAGGACTCACAGAAGGAGGAGCGCATCGGTTTCAAGGATTTGAACGAACTTACGATGTTTCTTGAAAAGTGGATGAAGGATTCGTCTCAATTGAATATAGATTTGCCAAACAAGAAAATCAAATGAACTCATGTTCGCCACTCGGTCATTTCTGAACTGTCGCGCGAACATGGAATAAGGAGAAATTCATGCTTTACCAACTCGTTGTCTTCCTGCACGTTGTCGCGGTACTCGGATACCTGCTCGCACACGGGGTCTCGGCGGCGGTTTCCTACGCCATCAAGAAAGAACGCGATGTCAATCGTATCCGCGCCCTGCTGGACATTTCGGAGAAATCTTATCCATCCATGTTCTTGACTCTGCTTGCCATCATCGTGTTTGGATTACTCGCGGCGTTCCTCAACATGACTTGGTGGGGCTTCGGCTGGATTTGGCTCTCGATTGTAGTCTTGATCGTAATTATCGTGCTGATGGCAGTCTATGGCGCGGCAGTCTTTGGCGAGATCAGAAAAGCCGCGGGGATTCCTTACAGGGTCAAGGGAAAGCCTTTCCCTGCGGAACCTGCCAAAAGCGATGAGGAAGTCTATGCTGTCGCAGCAAAGGTGAATCCGACGCTATTACTCATCGTTGGCTACGGCGGATTCGCGGTCATCGCGTGGCTGATGATCGTCAAGCCGTTTTAGCGCATTAAATTTTTCACGATACACAAGGAGAAACAGAATGAAGAAGGTTTTGAAATGGATCGGGATCGTGCTTGGTTCGTTGATCGGATTGATTCTGCTCGCGGGCATCGTGATGGTTTTGATCGGCAATTCCCGCCTGAATAAGACATATGATTTTCCGCCGTCAAATATAGTTATTCCCACGGACACGGCGAGCATCGAATATGGCAAACATCGCGTTGAGACATTATGCCAGGGCTGTCATGGACCCGACCTTGGCGGAATCAATCAGTGGTTCAACGCCGGTCCGATTGGGACGGTGGATTCCGCTAACCTTACTTCAGGAGAAGGCGGGTTTGCGCGCGAAGCGAAATCGGATGAAGATTTTGTACGAGCCATTCGCCATGGGATCGGACTCGACGGCAAACCGATCTTCATGCCGGCAGTTGGCTCCACTTCTTATTTAAGCGATGAAGACCTTGGCGCGATCATTGCCTATGTCAAGTCTGTCCCACCGGTGGATCATGTGACGAACGGTCACAACTTCACGCCGTTGGCGAAGATTCTTTTTGTGCTGGGAAAACTTCCCAACATGCCGGTTGAGACGGTAAGCCATGAAATCCATGTCACTGCGCCCGAGGTGGGAGCAACCGCGGAGTACGGCGAGTACATGGTCAACACCAACGACTGCCGTACTTGTCACGGACCGAACTTGAACGGCGGTCCATTCCCTGATCCGACCATCACGAAGATTTCACCAAATCTCACACCCGGTGGCGAACTATCTGCCTGGACGGAAGAAGAGTTCATCACGGCGATTCGCACAGGCGTTACGCCCAGCGGATACCAGCTTGATAACGAGTTCATGCCATGGGAGACGTTCCGCAATTACACTGACGATGAGTTAAAGGCGATCTGGATGTATTTGCAAACGCTTCCAAAACTGGAGCAGTACACAGAATAATTTTGCGCCCAAAATGAAAACGACCTTCGAAAAATCTCCGAAGGTCGTTTGTTTTGTTCCTATTTTTTATCTGGCTCAAAGATCTCTTCGATCTTCATCCCGAACAACTTTGCGATCGTGAACGCAAGCGGCAGGCTGGGATCGTATTTCTCGGTTTCAATCGCGTTGACCGTTTGGCGCGAAACGTTGAGTTTGTCGGCGAGGTCCGCCTGCGACCAATCTCGTTCGGCGCGGAGTACTTTGAGTTTGTTTTTCATCGGTACTTCCATGCGAAAATACCCACACCGATGCCCCATAACATAAGCATCAGAGGAAAAACATAAAGAGTGGGAAGATGCGGAAAGCCTATATTTTCAAGAAAGCCGTAACTAAACGTGAGTAGTCCGGTGAGGATACCCGAAAAGGCTACCGCTTGAAATTGGATTTTTTGCTGCAGCTCGTCGCTGTCTCTTAATGCCCGTAAGACTGCGATCACCGCAAACGCGGCAGGGGCGACGGGAATTAAAGCGATAACAATTTGCGCGCTCTTCGGAATTTCGAAATTAGACAACACGATGATGCTTCCCGCCAATAACACGGTATACAATCCCATGGAGACACCGAATTCTTTGAAATATCTTTTTTGAACTTCACGATTCATGATTTGTCTCCATTGTTCTCATCGTCCTTGTTGAATGCCGCTCCAAACGCAAAACCCATTGCAACACCAATTGCAATCCCCATGCCGATGTTATCCAGCGCGATACCGATGCCGACGCCGATCGCGATTCCTATTGCAAAGCCCGCCATTGGATTTTTCTTTTTCATGTTTTCTCCTGTAAAGCTTACTTGACTTTCTGTAGTGTAAAGCAAACTTTACATTAAGTCAAGGGGTTTTACCCATGGATCCATCATATGAGTTACGCTGTTGAACCTGTTCCGCCATTGTCGCACTGCGGCGGTGGTATGATTGGCGGACAAATCATCATGAATAAGAGGTTTTTTATGTTCCGTTTTTTCAAGAAGCGCGAAGAAATATTCAACAAACTCATTCAAGAACAGGCGGCAGTCACGTTCGAGGGGTTGAAATTGCTCGTCAAGTATTTAGAGACGCCGTCGCCCGAGATCGCCGAGCAGTTGTCCCTGAAGGAAAAAGAAGCGGATGAAACCCGCCGCATCCTGATCGACGAGTTGAATCGCTCCTTTGTCACGCCGTTCGACCGCGAGGACATCTTCGCCCTCTCCCGCTCGATTGACGATGTGATCGACTACGCCGACAGCACGGTCAGCGAAATGGCGATCCTGAATGTTTCGCCAACTTCGTTTATGACGCGCATGGCTTCGCTCCTCAAAGAGGCGGCGTACGAAATTCATCAGGCGGTAATGCGCCTCGAAAAACATCCCGCCGTCGCCACTGACCACGCCCAGCGCGCGAAGGCGCTCGAAAATCGCGTGGAGGGCGTATACCGCGAAGCCGTCGCAGACCTATTCCGCGGACCCGAAGATGTGCATCACGTGGTGGAGATGTTGAAATTGCGGGAGGTGTATCGTCATCTCTCCAACGCGGCAGACCGCGGCGACGAAGCGGCAAACATCATCGCAGACATTGTGGTGAAGAAAACCTGACATAGTATCGTAACACCTCAGCCACAGAACGCAGAGAGAATTCGAGAGATTCTCAGAGGACCCTGTGATCTCTGTGGCTAAGCAAAGCCTCTAAACACAACGACTGCTCAAATCATGTCCAACGAACTCATCATCTTAATTACGCTCGCATTACTATTCGGTTTTCTGAACGGAATCCGCGACGCGGCAAACATCGTCGCCACCGTGATCTCCTCGCGCGCGTTCGCCCCGCGCACCGCGCTGACCATCGCCGCGCTGGCTGAATTTACGGGTCCATTTTTATTTGGGGTTGGGGTGGCGCGCACCATCGGCGTTGATACCATCCAAGCCGATTCGCTGACGCTCACCGTAATCATCGCCGCGCTCTTGGGAGCGATCGTTTGGAACATCGTCAACGGCTTTTTCGGAATTCCCGGCAGTTCATCGCACACACTGATCGGCGGGATTATCGGCGCGGTAATGGTCTCGGCAGGGTGGGAAGCGATCAAAATCCCCGGCCTCACCAAAGTATTAGCCGCGTTGTTTATCTTTCCACTGATCGGATTCGCATCCGGCTTTCTCTTCACCCGTCTGATCTATTTCCTGGCTCACAACGCATCGCCAAGGATCAACGAATTTTTCAAACGAAGCCAGCTCCTCACCGCCGTCATCCTTGGCTTGAGCCACGGCACGAACGACGCGCAAAAATCCATGGGCATTATCGTTCTTGGGCTGGTGATCAGCGGTCAGCTAAAATCATTCGAAGTGCCGCTATGGGTCACCATTGCCAGCGCAGTTTCCATGGCGATCGGAACAAGTCTCGGGGGTTGGAAAATCATCCGCACGCTTGGCGGCAGGTTTTATAAGATCCGCCCTCTTCATAGTTTTTCAACGCAACTTACTTCAGGCATCGTCATTCTTAGCGCATCCTTCTTCGGCGCGCCGGTCAGCACCTCGCACGTGGTCAGTTCCGCCATCATCGGCGTCGGCGCATCGGAACGCCTTAGCAAAGTCCGCTGGAGCGTGGCAGGCGACATCCTCACCGCGTGGCTGATCACCATCCCTGTCAGCGCGTTGCTTGCGGCGGGGTTTTACTGGTTGTTAATCTCTTTGTAAAAAACTACGGTATTACCAACACCTGCCCCACACTGATATTGTTCACATTCAAAATACCATTCGCCGAAGCAATTGACGCGACGGTCGTGCTGTATTTGATCGCGATCGCATACAACGAATCGCCGGATTTGACCGTGTGTGTTCGTGGGGATGAAGAACCGCTTCCTCCGCCAGCGGAACCTCTTTCGCCTTCCGAAGGGATCGCTACCGCGACAGGGATCGTCAACGAGTCGCCCGTTTTCAACAACTGCGGATTCTCGCTGACAAGTTCGCGCACGGTCACGCCGTATTTATTCGCAATGGATTCAAACGAATCGCCTGCCGCCACTTTGTGCTTTGCAGGTTTTGAATCAGGCGTGACTGGTTTCGCGCCTGCGAATTGATACAACTCCTCCAACGTGCCGTTGAACACGTTCATATCCACGTTGGCATTGATACCGTTGACGCGTCCCTTTTCACTGTATTGCCAGAACGTCCACTTGAACCAACCGCGCGGCAAGAACGGCTTCGAGTCTTCTAAATAATTATTCGGGTATTGCGCCAGCCATAACGGATAATCCTTTGCCCACACGGGAGGGCCGCCGCCTGCTTCGGAAAAATAATCTTGCAAGAAGTATTGACCCGAATAAATGATCGGTTTTTTTCCGAACGCAGCTTCGACGAGATCAAGCCATACTTTTGCGCGCTCGATAACTTTCTCTTTCTTCTGCCCATCGTTCGATTCCACATCCAACACGGGCGGGAGTTCGCCATTGTCACCCACCGATTTCACATAATCAATAAATCGCGTGGCTTGTTTCTTTGCATCCACATTGGCGCGGAAGAAGTGGTATGCCCCTCGCAAGAGTCCAGCCGCTTTTGCGCCAGACCAATTCGCGGCGAACGTTTGATCCGAATAAAAATCTCCCTCAGTGGCTTTCGCAAAAACGAAACGCTGACCTGTTGCGCGAACCTTGGGCCAGTCGATGCCTGCATCCCAATATGAAACGTCTATGCCCGGAACGGTTGCCATACACCTCTCCTTTCAGGTTGTCAAGACGAGGTTAGCACAAATCGTTGACAAAATCAACTGGTCTGAAATTTCCGCAATTAATGTATCCCTCCCCTCGCGCGGACGATTATGGTATAAAAATCGCATCCCTGCTGTGCTCGTGATGTTGCCCTTCCGTTTTGAGCCAACACTTTGTAAAAGGGTCTTTAACTCCAAAAGAAATAACGCGATAGGCCTGAGCCAAGGCGGCGTTTCTGGGTAGGGACCCACCTGCGAAAGCAGGTTCAAAACTTCGTAGCACACGGCATCGGCGGGGAATCGAATGTAACAGACCTCACAGGTCTCAAAGACCTGTGAGGTCTTTTTATTTCTTTACGGAGACCGATGAATCGCAATCGCTTCGCGCAGACCTGATTCAAGCGCGCCTTGGATCCACGCGTGATACAGCGATGCGTGCTCGCCCGCAAAATGGATTCGACCTTCGGGTTTGACAATTTCATCGTGCAACAACGTTTGTTGACCAGGATCGAATAACGCGAACGCGCCGCCTGCAAATTCATCGTCATGCCACATCCAGGATGTTCCCACCTCAAACTCTTTTGCAATTTGCGGATGAATTTCAGCAACATCGTCAAGCGCTTGCACAATTCGATCATCGGGCTTGAGCGAACCCCAGCGTTGCGCATCTTCCGACCACGTATAACTTGCGAGAATCACGCCGCGTCCCGTTTCGCGTCCATGGTCGGGATAATATAAATTGCGGATCGGCAGATCTGTCATCGTACCGCCGCCGAAGATGCCGTCATCCTCTTCCCAGAATCTGCGTTTGCATTGGAATAATATTTTGGCAGACGCGTCGTAATGCAACTGGCGGATCGCGCGATTCTTGGCGCGCGCGAACGGCTTGAGAACTTCCACATGGCGCAACACAGGGAATGGAACCGTGATGATCGCATAATCGCCCTTCTCTTCAAACCGCCCCGCCTGAGTCTGATAATGGATCGTTACATCCGTCGGCGATTGATCCATCGCGATCATCTTCGCGCCGAAGCGGATGTTATCTTTCAATTCAGGGAGAAACGCATGCGGCAGGCGGTCTGTGCCGCCGTCGAGTTCGATCATGTTGGTGTAGTAATTGCCCGAATCTTCGCGGAACAATTCAAGGAAGGATGAATTCATCACCGACTCTTGATTCGCCAGCAGACCGAACATCTCGATCATGCCTTCCGACCAGCCGTTCAATTCCAAAAACTCGCGCGTGGAATATTGATCGTACTTGGCGATGATCTCATCCCAGGCTTTGTCGCCGTCTCTTTCGAGCAGGTCAAGCAAAGGTTTGAGTGCGGCTTCATACATCTTGCCCGCTGTTTTTCCTTTTTCCTTTTCAGAGACATCGAACCCCAACAACGACGGGTCTTTCGCGGCTTCCGAAGCGCGGACTTTCCGTCCGCCCATGTAGTGGTATGCGTTGGGGTTATCCATCGTGAAGTCGTTGGTTTTTAGCCCAAATTTTTCGACATAGGACATGGTCAACGTGTGCGCGCGTGGAATCCGCATCGCGCCGACTTCGGCATACAACCCTTCGGTGAATGGATCGCGCAACGTGTAGACTCGTCCACCCACGCGTTGTTGCGCTTCGAGAATGATCGGGGTGTGACCAGCCCGCCGAAGTTCGTACCCGGCTGAAAGTCCCGCAAGACCCGCCCCCACGATGACGACACGCTTCGGCTTGCCGTCTCCAAACTTTTTCGCGATCCCCCCGTTCACAACGTCGAGATAATCCTGAATCGAATGTGCGGATTGCATCGTAGCCTCCAGAGTTGAAGTGGCTGAATCTTATCGAAAATCAAAGTAAAACACAACCACCAATATTGCGCTTGACAAAGCCCCGCTATGCAGTATACAATCGCCGCCATTAACAATTGAATATTCGGAGATTTAGCGGCTGGGTCTTTTGTTGGACAAATTGTCAATTTGTCCAACCGAGATCACGAGGTGGAGGTTCTCCCGTGCGAACGGGATGCTACGGACCAGGGGCGGGGTCCAAAAATCGGATCGATCAGCGGATGCCTCTGAAGTTTGTCACAAACTTCTTTCTCCCTTCCGAAACAAGCGCAAGGAGTGACGAGTTTAAAAAAACTCTGTCGCTCGCCGAAAACCAGACAGTAATGTTTGGGACAAGGGAAGCGCAAGTGATACAGGTGGATTCCATCTGTTCGTGTTTGGAAGGGCTGTCTTTTTTAATGCTGAGTCGTTAACAGGCATGCCCGCGCATGCCTGTTTTGTTTTTACCCGAAACGCTGGTTTCGATACGGGCGAGAGAAGCACTCGCCCTACTCAACCACCGAATTAGGAATGAACTCAGCAAGAATCGGGTCGGCAGAAGTTGGCGATGTTCATAGAATACAATCAAAAGGAGAACCTATGAACACCGATTTCAAACAATCGTCCGAAGATTACCTGCGCATCGAGCAGGCGATCCTGTACCTTGAAAATCATTTCAAAGACCAGCCAAACCTCGACGAGGTCGCGGCGAATGTTGGGCTCAGCGAATATCACTTTCAGCGACTCTTCACACGTTGGGCGGGAGTCAGCCCGAAACGCTTCTTGCAATTCGTGACGAAAGAAAGCGCGAAGGATCTGCTCGACAAGTCGGAGAATCTACTCGACACCACGCATCAAGTCGGACTGTCGAGCCTGGGTCGCCTCCATGATCTTTTTGTCAATACGGAGGCGATGTCGCCAGGCGAGTACAAATCCAAAGGCGAAGGCGTGACCATTCGATACGGGATCCACCTCACGCCCTTCGGCAAATGTTTGATCGGACTCACCGAACGCGGAATTTGCCACCTCGGCTTCGTGCAGGGAAGCGAAGGCGAAGCGATCGATAACCTCGTGAGCGATTGGAAGGAAGCGAAGATGATCGAAGATTATCGAGCCACCGCCGAATTGGTCGCCCCGATCTTCGACTTGCGCTTCAACACCCGAATCAAACCGCTGACGTTGCACCTGCGCGGCACGAACTTCCAGTTGAAAGTGTGGGAGGCGCTGTTGCAAATCCCTGCGGGGACGGTGTCTACCTACGGAGGGATCGCTTCGCGAATTGGAAAGCCGAGCGCGATGCGAGCCGTCGGCACAGCCGTTGGACACAACCCGATCGCGGTGTTGATTCCCTGTCATCGAGTGATTCGCAAGGCTGGCGAGTTTGGGCAGTATCGGTATGGATCGTTGAGGAAGAAGGCGTTGTTGGCGTATGAGTCCGCCCTGAGCGGAGCGAGCCGATAGGCGAGCGCAGTCGAAGGGCGAGGGCGAAGTAACATCCAACCCGATCACGGAGATTGCTTCGTCGGGCTAAAGCCCTCCTCGCAACGACATAATTTTATGGAGATAAATGAAGACAAAAATTTGGATAGCATTGATCGCGTTGTACATTGTGTGGGGTTCAACTTATCTTGCGATTCGATTCGCAGTGGAAACGATTCCGCCGTTCTTGCACGCGGGACTGCGCTTCCTCATTTCGGGCTTGATCCTCGTCCTTTGGCGACGCGCGGCGGGAGATGAAATGCCCACGCGCGTACAATGGAAATCGGTGGCGATCATCGGCACATTATTATTGCTCGGCGGCAATGGACTCGTCTCGTTCGCGGAACAGCGGATCGCGTCTGGCGTGGCGGCGTTGATCGTCGGGACGACTCCGCTGTGGCTGGTGCTAATCGAAGCGTTGCGCCCAGGCGGAGTCAAACCGACGTGGTTAACTATTGTTGGGTTGATCATTGGCTTTAGTGGTATTTATCTGCTGGTGGGTCCGTCGGAATCAACGGGCAAATTGCAATTCGATACGATTGGGACGATTGCCGTGCTTATCGCTTCATTCTTGTGGGCGTCAGGCTCCATTTACAGCCGAAGCGCAGACGTACCCAAGTCCGCGTTGATGACGACAGGCGCGGAAATGTTGGCGGGGAGCGTGCCGATATTTATCGTGAGTCTCTTGCTCGGCGAATGGAACACATTCAATGTCGCGCAAGTTTCAACGCGATCATGGTGGGGCTTGATCTATCTCATCACATTCGGTTCCATGATCGGATTCGTGGCGTACATTTGGCTGTTGCAGAACGCGCCGATCTCGCTCGTGGCAACGTACGCGTATGTGAATCCGCTTGTAGCGGTGTTGCTGGGAGCATGGCTTGCCAGTGAGCCGATCACTCCGCGCACCCTCGCCGCGGCGGGGATCATCATCGGGTCGGTGATATTCATCAATTGGGCGAGGCAGGTCAAGGTCAAGACAGAACCGTTGCAGTCCGCGTCGAGCGGAGAATAATAATTTTATCTGTCAAATGACGTGTCATGCTGAGCGGAGCGAAGCATCTCCACATCAACAAGCGAGACCCTTCGGTCGCTGAAGAACGCTCCCTCAGGGTGACACATAAATTATTTTTACGTCAAGTAAAGATTTAATAACGAGGAGATTGCTTCGGCTTCGCCTCGCAACGACATTAGACACAAGGAGAAAAAATGGACGGCAAAGATTTAATCAAGAAAGTAAAAGAAGATGGTGTAAAGTTTCTTTCGTTACAATTCTCAGATGTGACGGGCGCGGTAAAAAGCGTGGACATGCCCGCGCGGCATCTGGAAGATGTATTGAAAGACGGCGCATGGTTCGACGGGTCTTCGGTGGAGGGATTCGCGCGGATTCAAGAAAGCGACATGCGTTTGCTGATTGATCCCAACACATACGCGGTGTTGCCATGGTCTGCGGCGGACTCAAAACGCGCGCGTGTGTTCTGCGATATCCACATGCCGAACGGCGACCCATTCGAGGGCGATCCGCGCGGCACATTGAAGCGACAGTTAAAGCGCATCGAAGAAAAAGGTTGGACGTTCAATCTCGGACCCGAACCTGAGTTCTTCCTCTTCAAAGGCACGAACGGACACGGCGTTCATCCCGTTCCGCATGACGCGGGCGGATACTTCGACTTCTCGTCATTCGACGAAGCAGTTGTCGTTCGCACTGCGTTGATGAGCGCGCTCGACGCGATGGGACTCGATGTGGAAGTCGGTCATCACGAGGTTGCGCTCGGTCAACACGAAATTGATTTCCGCTTTGCCGACGCGCTCAAGACCGCCGACAATGTGTTGACGTTGAAATACACCGTGAAAGCCATCGCCGCGCAACACGGACTCACCGCATCGTTCATGCCCAAGCCAGTTTTTGGAATCAACGGCTCGGGGATGCACTGTCATCAGAGTCTGTTCGATAACAAGACTGGCACAAACTTGTTCTTCGACAAAAATGACGAGGCGCGTCTTTCCAAACTTGCGTATTCATTCATCGCTGGACAGTTGGCACACGCCCGCGCATTAGCCGCCATCGTCGCGCCGACAGTTAACTCGTACAAGCGTTTGGTTCCTGGTTATGAAGCGCCTGTGTATATCGGTTGGGCGCAACAAAATCGTTCGGCGTTGATCCGCATCCCGCGCTACACCGAAGGTCGCGACAAAGCCGTGCGTGCCGAATTGCGCTTCCCTGATCCATCTGCGAATCCGTATTTGGCGTTCTCGGTCATGCTCGCCGCCGCTTTGGACGGAATCGAAAAGAACATGACCGCGCCGAAGCCGCTCAACAACATCAACTTGTATCACCTCGATAAAGCAGACCGCGCCAAACTCGGCGTGACGGAATTGCCAGGCTCGCTCGCCGAAGCCTTGACCGAACTCGAGAACGATGAAGTCATCAAGTCCGCGCTGGGCGAATCGGCGTATGAAGCGTTCTCGCGCGCCAAATGGGCGGAATGGGACGACTTCCGCTTGCGTGTTTCGGATTACGAGATCGAGAGGTATTTGGAGACGGCGTAGGAGAACGAGTAAATAGTAATTGGTAATTCGCTGGTCGAGTAGCGAGCGGGGTTTGCGAGCGTATCGAGACCAGAGACTAGAGACTGGAGATTAGAGACTGACCTCCGAGGGACTTTGTCCTTCGGAGGTTTGTTTTTGGAATCAGCATCGCCTCACGCGGGGACGTCTTTAGTTTTATGCTACACTTAAGTTGAACCGCAAAACAGAAAACGAGCATTGTTGACGGTATAACACATGAGCTTCAACGAAAACACTCGAGTAAAAATCCCCGCCATCCTTCATCTCTCCAGACTTGGGTTTGAGTATTTATCGCTATCCAAGACAGCATGGGATTTGGAAACAAATATTTTCACGGACATATTTACCAAATCTATCACGCGTATCAACCCCGACCTGGAGGAAAGCGACGCGAGCAGGGTTTTACAAGATGTTTCCCTTGCATTAGACAACGAAGATTTGGGGCGGGCATTTTACAACATGCTGGTTTCCACTTCCTCGCCACGCTTAATTGACTTCAAGAATTTCGATAACAACTCTTTCCACGTCGTCACCGAGTTGACCTGCAAGAACGGCGACGACGAATTTCGCCCCGATATCACCCTGCTAATTAATGGAATGCCGCTGGCGTTCATCGAAGTGAAGAAGCCCAACAATCGCGATGGGATTATGGCGGAGCGCGAGCGCATCAACGTCCGCTTCAAGAACAAGAAGTTCAGGAAGTTCATCAACATCTCGCAAATTCTCGTGTTCTCGAACAACATGGAATACGACGATGGCGACATCGAACCCATTCAGGGAGCGTTTTACGCCACAACTTCCTACGGCGACGCGAATTTCAACTACTTCAGAGAAGAGGAAAAGTTCGATCTCAAAAAATTGTTGGAGTCAGAAGACGAGGCGATTGAGAACTTTGTTCTCAAAGACAACAACCTTGCCTCCATCAAACATTCGCCTGAGTTCCTAACGAACAAAGACCCAAACACGCCAACCAATCGTATGCTGACCTCGTTGTTCAGCAAAGACAGATTGGCGACATTGCTCCGTTACGCCTTTGCTTATGTTCAGAATGAACAGGGACAGATCGAAAAGCACATTCTGCGTTATCCGCAGTTCTTTGCGATGAAAGCCATCGAGCGGACAATTGACAAAGGCGTCAAAAAGGGAATCATCTGGCATACGCAGGGAAGCGGCAAGACCGCGCTCTCGTTTTATAGCGTGCAATACCTGACGGACTATTTCCAGCGCAAGAACGTTGTACCGAAATTCTATTTCATCGTGGATCGGCTTGACCTGATGATTCAGGCGTCGCGCGAATTTTCCAGCCGCGGATTGAAGGTAAACACCGTCAACTCAAAAGAAGACTTGCTCAAACATTTCAAGGCGCACCAATCCATTCACAACACACAGGGACAGCGCGAGATCACCGTCGTCAACATTCAAAAATTTCAGGATCAAAGCGATGTGTTGAGCGAAGCCGATTACGACCTGCAAACCCAGCGCGTGTATTTTTTGGATGAGGTGCATCGCAGTTACAACCCAAACGGCAGTTTTCTGGCAAACCTTTACAGTTCGGACCGCAACGCCATCCTGATCGGCTTGACGGGCACGCCGCTCATCGTCGGCGATGTGAGGTCGCGCGACATCTTCGGGAAGTACATCCACAAATATTATTACAACCGCTCCATCGCGGACGGGTACACCCTGCGCCTGATCCGTGAAGATATCGAGACAGGCTACGCCTTCCAGATGAAGAAGGTGCTGGATGAGTTGGAGATCCAAATTCGCCAGGGCGACCTTGAACGGAAAGACGTTTTCGCCCACGAACGCTTTGTGGAGCCGATGCTCGATTACATCGTGGAGGATTTCATCAACAGCCGCAGAGGCGTGTTCAACGACCACACCGTCGGCGGGATGGTGGTCTGCGACAGCTCGGCGCAAGCGGAGAAGTTGTTCGAGATCTTCGTCAACAAATACAACCCTGAGCAGAAAGTGATTGAACCCGTTGAGCCTTATAAAGCCATCAGGGAACCTGCGCCGCTGTACGGAGAATATACCGACAGGCAGGGAAAGAAAATCACGGCTTCGCTTATTTTGCACAATGTCGGGGATAAGGATGAGCGCAAACAGGAAGTGGAAGATTTCAAGGCAGGGAAGATTGACCTGCTGTTCGTCTACCAGATGCTGTTGACGGGCTTTGATTCCGCCCGCCTCAAGAAGTTGTATCTTGCCCGTCTGGTCAAAGACCATAACCTTTTACAGACCCTCACCCGCGTGAACCGCCCATACAAGAAATTCCGCTACGGCTACGTGGTGGACTTTGCCGATATTCAGGAGCAATTCAAGAAGACCAACAAAGCCTATTTCGACGAGTTGCAGGAGGAACTCGGCGATGAGATGCAGAACTATTCCGATATGTTCAAGTCGCGCGAGGAGATCGAACAGGATATCCGCGAGATCAAAGACAGGCTGTTCCTGTACGACCTGAGCAATGCGGAAATCTTCTCGCAGGAGATCAGCAAGATCGAAGACCGCCAGACGGTTTTGGAGATCAAGAAGGCGCTGGAGAATGCCAAAAGCATTTACAACTTGATTCGCTTGTTCGGTCATTTCGATTTGCTGGAAAAATTGGATTTCAACAAACTGCGCCAAATGTTGGATGAAACCACGCGGTATCTTGAACTGCTCAACCTGAAAGAGTCCCTGCAAAACGACGTGGACACCACCAACCTGTTGAACGTGGCTTTAGAGGATGTGGTCTTCACGTTCTGGAAGCGCTCGGAAGAAGAATTAGTGATCGCCGACCAACTGCGCGACACGCTCGCCAAAACCCGCGAAGCGTTCAACACGAACTTCGACCCAAGAGACCCGCAGTTCGTAAATTTGTACGATGAACTCAAACGGTTGTTTGCCAATCGCAATCTCGATGAAATCTCGCAGGACGAGATGAAGAAGAACATCGGCGCGTTGGAGAAGATCTATAAAAAAGTGTTGGAGTTGAATCGCAAGAACAATCTATTACGGGCGAAATACGAAAACGACGCCAAGTACGCCCGTATGCACAAGCGCATCATGGAACAGGGCAAAATCTCCAAACGCGAAAGCGAAGTGCAGGACGTTCTACTCGACATCAAGCAGAAGACGGATGAGAAGGTTTTGTTGAATACAAATTTACTGAACAATGACGGCTTTTTCTCAGGCTTGATGATGCAATTGCTGGTGGGTTCGTTTGATAAAATCAAAATCCCGCTGGAGCCCGATTCGGCGAAGTTTATCAACAATCTGCTGGTGAGGGAATATATTAATGAGTATCAAGGAATCTACTAAAAGACCTGACAGGTCTTCACGATATCAACCCCGACTCGAATCCATGTCCGCGCAAGCGTTATGATTGACTCGAGCCACGATGAGACCTGTCAGGTCTGGTAAGTAGAATTAAGACCTGACAGGTTTCCGACGAACCGCGATCAACCAGAATCACCGACCGCGCTAAGGTTCTGACGGACTCTCGTCACGATAAAACCTGTCAGGTCTGTAGGTAAAGTTAAGACCTGACAGGTCTCCGATGGACCATGATTAACAAGAATAATTGTCCGCGCAAGCGTTACGATTAAAAATCGTCACGATGAGACCTGTCAGGTCTCACAAACTGGAGAATTAATGGCTTTACTAACCCAAGACTTCACCTCCCAAACCAAGCAACTGATCGACTCGCTCAAGAGCGTGTGCGCCAACCATGGACTCGGCAACGACGGCAACGAGTACAAGATCATCACGCAGACGTTCCTGTACAAGTTCATGAACGATAAGTTCGGCTATGAGGTGAAGCAGGCGGATAAAAAACTGTCGAAGGCGGGCAAGGATTGGGAGCGCGAGGTAGGTGGATTCTCTGACAGCGAGTACGAAATGCTGCTGCTGCGACTCAGCCCCGAGAGTGCGAAGCTGAAGCGTCAGCACTTCCTCTCCTATTTGTATAACAATATGAACCGCGAAGAGTTCGCCAAGCTGTTCGATGACACCCTGCGCGACATCGCCATCTTCAACACGGATATTTTCTCGGTCAAGACGGGCACGGGCGCGAAGATCATCCTGTTCGACGAGTTGAGCAACTACATCACCGACAGTTCACAACGCGACGCCTTCTGCCGCGCGTTGATCAACCCGCTGGTGAACTTCAGTTTTGAGGGCATCTTCGAGCAGAAGTTCGATTTCTTCGCCACCATCTTTGAATATCTCATCAAGGATTACAACAAGGACGGCGGCGGAAAATACGCCGAGTATTACACGCCGCACGCCGTGGCTTCGATCATGGCGTCAATTTTGGTGGACAAGCCCGTGAAAAACGTGACCGCCTACGACCCCGCCGCTGGCACTGGCTCGCTGTTGATGAACCTGGCGCACGCCATCGGCGAAGACCGCTGTACCATTTACTCGCAGGATATTTCGCAAAAGTCGAGCGGCATGTTGCGCCTGAATTTGATCCTCAACAATCTCGTGCATTCCATCCAGAACGTCATTCAGGGCGATACCCTGCTCGCGCCGTATCACAAAGACGGGAACAAACTCAAGACCTTCGATTACATCGTCTCGAACCCGCCCTTCAAATTGGATTTCAGCGCCACCCGCGAGGCGCTCGACAGCAAAGCCAACCACGAGCGCTTCTTTGCGGGCATTCCCAAAATTCCCAACAAAGATAAAGACAAGATGGCGATCTATCTGGTCTTCATCCAGCACATCATGCACTCGCTCGCGCCCAACGGCAAAGCGGCTATCGTCGTGCCGACGGGTTTCCTGACCGCCCAAAGCGGCATCGAGAAAAAGATACGCGAGAAACTGGTGGAAGCGCGCATGTTGCGCGGCGTGGTTTCGATGCCCAGCAACATCTTCGCCACCACAGGCACGAACGTCTCGATCCTGTTTTTGGATAAAGCCAACACCAAAGGCGATATCGTTTTGATGGACGCCTCCAAACTGGGCGAGACGGTGAAGGATGGCAAGAATCAAAAGACATTGCTTTCTGCGGAGGAAGAAAAGCGCATCATCTCGACGTTCAACCTGCATCAGTCTTCGGACGATTTTTCCGTCGTTGTCAGTTACGAGCAGATCAAAGACAAGAACTACTCCTTCAGCGCGGGTCAATACTTCGACGTGAAGATCGAATACACCGACCTCACGCCCAAACAGTTCGCCGCCAAAATGGACGGCTTCAAAGGTAACCTTGATTCGCTCTTCGCCGAGAGCAAGGAATTGGAGAAGGAGATCAAGAAGCAGTTGGGGGGATTGAAGTATGGGTAATTCGGTTGTTGCTTTAAAAGAACTGGGCGAATTTAAAAATGGCGCAAATTACCCAAAAGGGAGTTATGGTGCTGGCAATAAAATTGTCAACGTGAAGGATTTGTTCAGAGGACGTTTTGTTCCATTTAACGGGCTTGATGAATTAAAGCCAGGAACACTGAAAAACAAAGACATTTACCTAGTGGAAGACGGTGATTTGTTGTTTACTCGTTCGTCTTTAGTAAAAAGTGGCTCAGGCATGGTTGCCATGATAAACAACCCGCTAGAAGACATTTTGTTTTGCGGTTTCATAATTAGGTTTCGCCCCAATAAATCAAAAGTCTTGCCATTGTATTTACTTTACCTTTTACGAAGTCCAAAGTATCGGAAGTTATTTACAGATAGTGCAGTTCAAACAAATATTTCAAACATCAATCAAGAAACTTTGGGCAATATCTTAATTGATCTCCCAAACTTTTCCACCCAACAAAAAATCGCCGCCGTCCTCTCCGCCCTGGACGCGAAAATCGAGCTCAACGCCCGCATCAACGCCGAACTAGAGTCCATGGCGAAGACGTTGTACGATTACTGGTTTGTGCAAAAAAAGGTTGAAAGTTGGAAGGTTGGGAAGTTGGGTGATGTATTAAAAATATATCTTGGCGGAACTCCATCAACAAAGAACCCTGAATATTGGGAAAATGCCACAATCCCTTGGTTGAACTCTGGTGACTTAACAGAATTCCCCATTATCATATCCAGTTCATTTGTCACGCAAAAAGGCGTGGACAATTCCGCAACGACAATTCTTCCCAAAGGCAGTGTGGTCATTTCACTTGTTCGTTATATCCGCCCGTCCATTATTACGATGGAAGCCTGTGCAAACCAATCGGTTGTAGGAATTCTTGAAACGGAAGATTTGAAAAATTCATTTATTTATCCATATTTGGTGAATGAAGTTCCAAGATTAATGTCATTGAGAACAGGCGCTCAACAACCGCACATCAATAAAGAAGTGATTGATGAGACCTTGCTTTATATTCCGCCTAAGCATATTCTCAAGGAATATTACAAAGTTGCTGAGCCGATTTACAAGAAGATCATCAATCTTGCTTTTGAATCCCAAACGCTGACGGAACTGCGCGATTGGCTGTTGCCGATGCTGATGAATGGGCAGGTGAGGGTTGGGTAAAAGACCTGACAGGTTTCCACAGAGCCATGAACGACTCGCGTCGATATCCGCGCATGAGTTTCGATGGACTCGCGCCACGATGAAACCTGTCAGGTCTGGGATGTAAAATTAGGACCTGACAGGTTTCATCAGAACCACGTCCGACTAGAATCTCTGTCCATTCGTGGATTATGACCGACTCATGTCACGATAAAACCTGTCAGGTCTGGGAAGGTAGAATTAAGACCTGACAGGTTTTCGGAGAAGCGCGCCGATCAGAATCCCCTGTCCGCGTATGGGTTGTGACGGAGACTCGTCGCACTGAAACCTGTCAGGTCTGGGATGTAAAATTAAGACCTGACAGGTCTCCGCGAGTTCATGATTAACCAGAATCCATGTTCACGGATGGGTTATGGTTAACTCAGGTTGCGATGAGACCTGTCAGGTCTGGTAGGTATAATTAAGTCTGGTTTAAATAAGAGGAAACCATGCCCACCGACATTCCCCCGCTCTCCTACGGAACGTACTTCCACATCTACAACCGCGGCAACAACAGCGAAAACATCTTCATTCAAAAGCGGAACTACGCCTACTTCATGGATTTATGGTGGAAACACACCACTCCTGTCTTTGAAACATGGGCGTACGGTTTGTTGCGAAATCACTTCCATGTGGCGGGGTATGTAAAAAATCAAGAAGACCTGACTCCAGACCTGTCAGGTTCTGGAAACCTGACAGGTCTTAAGGAACCCAGCCAATACTTCTCGAACTTTTTCAACGCCTACTCGCGCGGAGTGAACATCGCGGCGCAAAGAACGGGCGCGCTATTCGAACGTCCTTTTAAAAGAATCCCCGTAAACAACGAGGGCTACTTGATGCGACTGATCGTTTATATCCACCAGAACCCGCAAAAACATAAATTTGTTGAAGACTTTCGTAATTGGGATTATTCTTCGTACCATGAATTGATAGGCAACGCGCCGACCCGCTTGCAACGAGATAAAACCTTGCAACTGTTCGGCTCCCGCGCAGATTTCATTCGGCTCCATCAAGAAATTCAACCGCTTGAAGATTTTGAAGACGAAGAGTAAGAGACCCGACAGGTCTCCGCGAGTTCATGATTAACCAGAATCCATGTCCGCATGTGAGTTATGGTTAACTCAGGTTATGATGAGACCTGTCAGGTCTTAAGTCTACGTCCCATACCCCATCGCGTTCAAGACCAACCCCAATCCCACGCACGCGCACATCCCAACGAAGAACAACGCGATGATGATTCCCACGATCCGCCAACTACCGCCTACCTCTCACTGATTACTAGTAGTCATCTCAAAAATGTCACCCTGAGCGTCAGCGAAGGGTCTCTACTGCCCAAATAAGAGACTCTTCGGTCGCAAACCCCGCTCCCTCAGAGTGACATGGTGTTTTTGAGATAAGTTCTAATTACTGATCACTGCTCACTCCTAACTGCTCTCCCTCATCACCCTCTTCACATAACTCCTCAACCCCACAGGCTTGATCGCGCTCACATCCACCTTCTTCGCCTCCACGAACTTCGCAAAGCGCGTCAGTCCCTTCGCCAGCGCGTTCGCAAAATCGGCAGACTTCACGGGCGCGTCGTCTTCGTGCCAAAAACCTTTGATCTCCAGCGTCATCGTCGAGCGATCCAATTTCGGGTCGA
The DNA here is from genome assembly GCA_016789025.1 of Anaerolineales bacterium. Lineage (GTDB taxonomy): Bacteria > Chloroflexota > Anaerolineae > Anaerolineales > Villigracilaceae > Defluviilinea. The sequence goes on along the minus strand of JAEURC010000006.1, from coordinate 4,119 downwards.
GCCGCGCCACCAAATCGTCGCCGTACAAGATCGGCAGGACGTAATAACCCCAGCGGCGTTTGTGCGCGGGCGTATACACCTCCCACGTGTACTCGAAATCAAACAACTTTTTCGCCCGCCCGCGCGCGCTGACGATATCCAGCGGAGCGAGAAACGTGACTTCCTCCAGCGTGGTTGTTTCTTTTGGATTCCAACTTTTGGGGACTCGCCCCTTTTCAAGCGACTCCAACGTTCGGACATCCTCGCCCAAAACGAGATACGCATCGCGTCCGCCCTCGACTTGAACCTGCCTCACCATCCCCGACTCTTTCCACCCTTCGAGCAATTTCGTCATCTCCGTTTTAGAATAATCGCGATGGAGATGATAATTCAACTCGCCGCGCATCGTGCTTTCACGCTTCAATCCATAAAACGCGACCGCTTTCCGCGCAAAGAATTTCTCCGCTTCTTTTTCGGTCGCCGCATAATCGAATTCTTTCGGCGCGATATTTTTGCGGAAGTCATACACGCGATTGAACCCATCGCGATGGTGCATCATCAGTTCGCCTGAAAGCCACATATCGAACAACGCCACCGCCGTTTCTTTGCGCCCGCGATAACTCCAACTTTGAACTCGCGCCCCGTCGAAATCGCGGTTCCCCAGCGGACCACGCTTCCGCAATTCCGCGCGCACTTCATCCAACAGCTTCTGATGTCCTTTTACAAAACGAGAAACGTACGAATCTTTCGCGCGAACATCCATGTGCACCCGCCAATACGGCAGGTCGCGCATTGGGTACATCGCCAGCCAGCCGCCATAATCGAACGCCTCGCGGTCTTTGTACGCTACTTGATACAGATGATCGGGCTTGTAATCCAACACGCGGCTGTGCAACGTAATATCCTGGCTCCGCGCGATAACGATCAGCGGATCCAATTGCACCGCCTCGCACTCGCGGATGGCGGTCGCCGTCCCTTTCTTGCCGCGCCACCTGCGCCCGGGCCACAGTCCCTGCTTGCCGAGTACGAATCGCCTTGCCGTTTGTTTTGAGATGTTGATGGTGTCCATAGGTTTCCGCCCATTTTAGCACATATATTCTAGTAATGCCGACTTGTAGGGCCGACTTAAGTCGGCGTTACGGTCGGCATTACTTCTTTCGCCTTCTCAATCGTCCTGCAAAACGAACACAACTCCGGCGCGGACGTGGGCTGTCCGCACTTGGCGCAGGGATGCAGATGCGCTTGCTTGGAATCTTTTTCCACGAACAACCCCCCGCTTTTGCGGGCTTCGAGGAAGCGCAGGTAAAATGTCAACTTTGCGCCGGGGCGATCCGTTTCGAGTTTGTTCAGCAATTCCTTGTAATAAATAGATTGCGATCCCTCCGCGAACGGACACTCTTCGTAGATGTATTCGATTCCGCGCGCAAGGCAATACGCCGTCATCTCGCGTTCGTAGAAGCGGCAGAGAGGCTTCACCTTGCGAGCCAAGCCGCCCGTCGAAGCGAGAACCGGGCTTTGTCGCAAAAGAAAATCCGCCGACCACGAAAGCGTGTTGCCGAATAACACCGCGGCTTCGTCGTCCAAATTGTGACCGGTTGCCAGCACATCATAGCCGAGGTCGCGCGCGATGCGATTCATCTCGTGACGTTTCGCCAATCCGCAGACCGCGCAAGGCTTGCCGTGTCCGCGATGCGAAATTTCAGACAACACTGGGATGGGCTGACCGTATTCTTTTTCGATGTCAACGATGTGGAGTTTCAAGCCGTGTTGGTTCGCAAATTTTTCGGTGAGACGCTGCGACTCGTGCGAATAATTTATTCCGCCATTAATTCCCAATCCAAGATACAGCCCATCGGCGTGATAACCGAGCCGCGTGAGAATATCCCACAGCCCAAGCGAATCTTTGCCGCCCGAAACCGCGACAAGAATTTTTTCATGCCGCGCGAACATTTCGTATTTTTTGATGAAGCGCTCGGTCTGTTCGGGCATCCATTCAAGGTAATGCTCCTTGCACAACGCCAGTTTGTGCTGGCGCATGTTCACCGAGGCTTTCTCACCGCATTTTTTACATTTCATAGTTTTCTTATGTCGTTGCGAGGAGCGAACGGTAGTGAGCGACGAAGCAATCTCCTGTTATGCGAGAAGGTTGCTTCGCCTTCGGCTCGCAACGACATTAGCCTCCCGAAATCACCGCGATCAACTTCACCTCGTCGCCGTCTTTGAGAATCTCATCGTCGAGGATCATCTCGCCCTCGCGCGTGGCGATCACCGACTCGGGCACAACGCCGCATTTCTTCAACGCGTCGAGCAGCGCCATGCCGTGCTTCACTTCATATTCTTTGTCTCGCAGAATCAATTTCGCCGTCATGCCGACATTCTATCACGCCTCTTTCCTCCTCTTTCCACTTTCCACCTTTCCCTATTCATCCTTTATCCTTCCCACTTCCTCCTCATCTTGACTCTCCCCCCTCTTCCCTGTACGATTAACCCATGCGAATCGGGATGATGACAGACGCCTACAAACCCTACGTCAGCGGCGTGACGAGTTACGTTGACCTGAACAAACGCGCCCTCGAAAAACTTGGGCACGAAGTGTACGTCTTCACCTTTGGCGACCTCGAATACACAGACGACGAACTTCGCGTCATCCGCAGCCCCGGCATGCCTCTCTCCGACACCGGCTTTTACCTATCCCTCCGGCACAGCACAGAGGCGCAGCAGATCATTCAGACGATGGATATTATCCACGTGCACCACCCCTTCATGAGCGGGCGGCTCGCGCACATCTACAGCCGCAAACGCAACATCCCCGTGCTGTTCACAAATCACACGCGTTACGACCTGTACGCGCAGACTCGCGTCCCCCTCATGCCCGCCGAGGTAAGCATGAGCATGTTGCAGGCATACATGCCCGCGTTCTGCGACAACATGGACCTCGTCATCTCGCCGTCGCGCGGCATGGAAAAAATTCTGCGGCAATACGGCGTCACCTGTCACATCGAAGTTGTGCCGAACGGCGCGGACTTGCATCCGTTTTTATCCGCGCAACCGCTCGCGCGCGAAGAGTTTGGCTTCGACAAAAACGATGTCCTTGTCGCGTACATGGGTCGCATCGCTCCGGAAAAAAATCTCGAGTTCCTCCTGCAATCGTTCGCGGGCGTTTCGCGCGCCGTGCCAAACACAAAACTGCTCGTCGTCGGCGGCGGACAAAAAGAACACGAGGAGGGCATAAAAAATTTCGCCGACAAATTGGAACTCTGCGACCACATAAAATTCACCGGCGCGATTCCGTACGCGCAACTCCCCTCCTATCTCGCGATGTGCGACATCTTCGCCACCGCGTCTGTTACGGAAGTCCATCCGTTTTCGGTGATCGAAGGCATGGCGTCTGGACTCCCCATCGTCGGCATTGACTCGCCGGGCATCAGCGATTCCATTGCCGACGGGGAAACTGGTCTGCTCTCCGTCAACGATCTCGCCTCCTACACTGCCAAGCTGACAACGCTCTGCCTCAACAGAGATCTGCAAAAGAAAATGGGCGCGGCGGCACAACAGGCATCGCATCAATTCTCCATCGAAAACACGACAGGGGTCATGCTGGGTCATTACAATCGGTTGGTATCGAACACGAAGCCTGTCAAGCCGAGTATTGAGGTGAGACTGCGTTCCGTGTTGAAGGAATTCCTCGAGTGAATCACAATCAACGGATCGGCAAATGGGGCGAAGAAACTGCCGTTGAATATCTCACCGCGCGCGGATGTGAAATCGTTGCCCGCAACGCGCGGACCCCGTACGGTGAAATTGACATCATCGTAAAACAAAACGACGCCATCATTTTCGTTGAAGTCAAAACACGCACCTCAGACAAGATGGGCTTGCCTGAAGAATCCATCACCGCGCGGAAGCGTCAGCACATGATCTCTGCCGCCGAGCATTACGCGGCTGAACATGAAATTGATCGTTGGCAGATTGATGTGATTTCAATTGAGAGGAAGCCCGGGTCAACGCCGAAGATCACGTATTTTGAAAATGCGATCTGAGACCTCCCCCACACCCCAAAACACAAAAACCAAATGAGATGGGAATAAAAAACCCAACAAAAAAAAAGTAGGTAACACCCCAGGTGGGAAAAAAAAAAAA
>JAEURC010000007.1 GCA_016789025.1 Anaerolineales bacterium | reverse complement strand
AGTTCGGGGTCAATGGCGGCGTGCGCTTCTCCCCCGTTGCGCGGCGGAGTTGGGCGGAACCAGTATTCAGAGCGGTTGCCGAGGCGTTTGACGATCCATGGCAGTTCAAATTCTTCGATGACCGATTCAACGCCTGCGGTGAATTTTTCTTGTAGCGCAATTGCTTTTGCATAGAAGTCATCGGTTAGCACGTGTCCCAGGGTCGCTTTCATGGCGGCGATGGAGAGGGCGTTGCCAGCCAGAGTCCCGCCGATGCCGCCGACGTCCGAGTCGTCGGTGTGGAGGCGGGCGGAAAATTGCTGGCTCACTTCTTCGGTAAAGCCGTAGACTGCGGCGGGCACTCCTCCAGCGAGGGGTTTGCCGAGGGTGAGGAAATCAGGTTGAAGTCCGAAAGAAGCGGTGTATCCGCCTGGACTCGCGCAGATGGTGTGAGTCTCGTCAATGATGAGATACGTCCCATACTTGCGCGTGATCTCGCGCAGGGCGTCGTGATAGCCCGCGTCGGGATGGATGATGCCGATGTTGGTCATCACAGGTTCCGCAAGGACGGCGGCAACGTCGCGGGCGGAGAGGGCGGTTTCGAGCGCGGCGATGTCGTTGAACTCGATAACCTTCGTCGTTTCGCGCGGATCAACTTGCGGACCCATGTTGTTCGGGCGCGAGATCGGAGCGCCTTCTTCGTCGAGCGTGATGAAGGTTTCGTCCACCGAGCCGTGATAGCAATAATTGAAAACGAGAATCTTCGGGCGATCCGTGATGAGACGCGCCATGCGGAGTGCGAATCGATTCGCGTCGGTGGCGGTGAGGGCGAACTGCCAATAGGGAAGTTTGAAACGGCGTTGCAGTTCTTCGCCGACCCAGATCACGTCTTCATACGGAAGCATGAGCGTGATGCCTTTTTGAATCTGCTCGTTGACGGCTTGCACGGTTGCGTTTGGCGAGTGACCCGTCATCGCGCCCGTGTCGCCGAGACAGAAGTCAATGTACTCGTTGCCGTCCACGTCGGTGAAGCGCGCGCCTTTGGCTGATTTGGCGAAAACGGGAAACGATCCCGCCCAGCGGATCATCCACAACATCGGCACACCGCCATGCAGTGACTTGCGCGCGCGTTGGTAGAGTTCGTAGGATTTGGGATGGGTTTTGTGGAAGAGGGATTCTTCGTTTTTCAATAACAGTTCGAGTTTACTTCTATCGAGTATGTTTGCCATGATTTGAATCGGTCAGATGTCGAATGTCAAAAGTTGAAAGTTGAACTTCTGACCTTTGACATTCGACGTTTGACTATTTTATGGTTTCTTTCAACGCCTCCCCAAAGATCTTCAACCCGTCATTGACCTGCTCGCTCGTCACATTCAACGGCGGAATCCAGCGCAAGGTATTGTCGTACGTCCCACATGAGAGGAGCAACAAACCTTTCTCCTCGGCGGAATGAATAACATCCTTCACCATCTGCTTTTCTTTCGCGCGATTTCCATTGGCGGTAAACTCCGTGCCGATCATCAGTCCCTTGCCGCGCACATCGCCGATCTGCGGATATTCCTCTTGCAACTTGCGCAAGCCCGTCATGAATTGAATTCCTTTTTCAGTTGCATTCTCCAGCATTTTCTCATCCCGCATCGCGCGGATGGTGGCGACTCCCGCCGCGCAGGCGATGGCGTTTCCGCCGTACGTACCGCCGATGGAGCCTGTGTCTACTTTTTTCATAATGTCTGTGCGAGTAAACACACCCGAAAGCGGCATGCCTGAGGCGATTCCCTTGGCGGCGGTGATGATGTCTGGCACAACGTCGAAATGTTCGAGCGCGAACCACTTCCCTGTTCTGCCAAAACCCGATTGCACTTCGTCGAAGATGAGCATAATGCCGTGCTTATCGCAGATTTCGCGCAGTCCCTTCATAAACGATGTCGGCGGGACAACATATCCGCCCTCGCCCAAAACGGACTCGATCAGAATCGCGGCGGTCTCTTTCGGCGCGGTTTGCGACGCAAGCAAATATTCGAGTTGCTCCAAGCAATGTTGGCTGGCTTGTTCTTCGGTCATGTCCATTGCGTACGCGTACGGAAATGGCGCGACGTACACACCCGCCATGAGCGGAGCGAATCCCGCACGGTAAATTGTCTTGGACGTGGTGAGCGACATGGTGGCATGTGTCCGCCCGTGGAAGGAGCCGTTGAACACGATCACGTTTGGGCGTCCCGTCACAACCTTGGCAATCTTGACCGCGTTTTCCAACGCCTCCGCGCCTGAGTTGGCGAAGTAAAACGAATCGATCGAGGGTGGAGAAATTTTCCGCAGTTCTTCGATCAGTTGCAGCATCGGCTTGTGGATGACGATATTCGCCTGCGCATGGATGAAACTGCCCGCCTGCTCACGAATCGCTTCGACGACTTTCGGGTGGCAATGACCCGTGTTTGTGACGCCGATGCCGCAGGTGAAATCGAGCAGTTTGCGCCCATCGTCGGTGTAGATGTACGATCCCTCGGCGCGGTCGGCGACAAAGTTGAAGATGCGACTCCATGCGGGGGTCATGTGAGGGAAGTTGTCTTGGTAGAGTTGGCTGGGCATAAAATATCCTTTTCTGGGTATTGGCTATCAGGCTGTTTCGGCGGGCTGAAGCCCTGCCTCAGTTCGTGCAAGTCCGCTCAAGCGGACTCTCGAGCGATTGTTGCGAGGACAGCCCCGAAGGGGCTTCCATGCACTGAGCAGGCGGCTTTAGCCTCGCTCACTGTAAACTAGCATCAGGCTTATAATTGTTTTATTCTACAAGTCATCTCAAGAAATGTCACCCTGAGCGTTAGCGAAGGGTCTCTGTTGCCAAGTGAGAGACTCTTCGGTCGCAAACAACGCTCCCTCAGAGTGACACAACTTATCATACTCGCTTGAACATCAAGGAGCAATCCATGGATCGAGAAAAACTTGCCTTCATCAATCCCGCCACAGGAAACCAGTTTGGCGAGGTGGCGATGTCCACGCCTGAGGAGGTGAAACAGGCGGTGGATGATATGCGCGCATCTTTCCCTGCGTGGAGCGGAAAATCTGTCAAAGAGCGTGTGCGCGTCCTGAGAAAATTTCAAAACCTGTTGATCAACCAGCGCAACGAAATCTCCAGCGTGGTGACTCAGGATACGGGCAAGAACCGCCAGGATAGTTTAATCGAATTGTTCGTCACAGTGGACATGCTCGCCCAAAATTGCGCCAATGCCGCGAAGTGGTTGAAGACGCGGCGCGTTTCATCGGGCTTATATTTCATGAAGAAGTGTATTATCGAACATCGCCCGCATGGCGTGGTGGCGGTGATCTCTCCATGGAATTATCCATTGATGATCTCATTAACGCCAATGCTTTCAGCGTTATTGGCAGGCAATACTGTTGTGTTAAAAACCTCGGAAGTAACGCCTGCCGTTGGCGTACTACTCGAAAAATTGTTCAAAACAATCCCTGAGCTTGCTCCTTTCGTGCGCGTGGTGCATGGAGACGGGAAAGTGGGCGCGGCTTTGACCAACAGCAGACCAGATTATATTTTTGTAACGGGTTCTACCGTTACTGGAATAAAGATCATGCAAGCCGCCGCCGAAAATTTTATTCCAGTCACACTGGAATTGGGCGGTAAAGACGCCATGATCGTTTTAGAGGATGCAGACCTTGATGCCGCCGCCCGCTGGGGAACTTGGGGCGCATACTTCAACGCAGGGCAGGCATGTATGTCTGTGGAGCGTGTGTATGTGGTTGAGTCCAAGTATGATGAGTTTGTGAAACGCTCCGTTCAATATACAAAAGAAATCAATAGCGGATTCACATTAGATGAAAACAGTCCGTATCATTTCGGTCCCATCACTGACCCGCGCCAAATTCAGATCATTGACGAGCATGTAAAAGATGCCGTTGACAAAGGCGCGCGCGTTCTTTGTGGCGGTAAAGAATCTGGCGCTTTTTACAAGCCGATGGTGATAGTGGACGTGAACCACTCCATGAAATTGATGCAAGATGAAACCTTTGGTCCGATCATGCCGATTATGAAGGTGCGGGATGAAGAAGAAGCCATTCGCCTTGCTAACGATAGTACGCTTGGGCTTGCTGCTTCTGTGTATAGTAGAGATCAAGCACGAGCAAAACGAGTAGCAGAAAAACTTGAAGCTTCTTCAATTATTATCAACGACAGTCTTGCTCAATACGGAATCCCCATGCTTCCTTTGGGTGGGGTAAAAGATTCTGGGATCGGCTCAACGCATGGACGCGAAGGGCTTTTAGAATTTACTCATCCATATAGTTACGCCATCGGCGGCACGCCTCCCAAGTGGGACGTCGCCACCATCATGCGCGAACTCGGCAATTACGATCTCGGCGTAGCGATCATGGGCGTCGTCTACGGCACAACACTCAAACAAAAATGGGAAACGCTGATGCAATTCCTCCGCAAAGGAAAAAAAGAGAAAGTTGTTTCAACCGTTAAACAAGAACCTGTGACGACGAAGTGATTCGAGACTAGAGACTGGAGACTTTGTTAATCAATCTCTAGTCTCTAATCTCCAGTCTCCTTTTTCAGGCGAGGAGATTGCTTCGCCACGAAGAACAAGAGCGTGGCTCGCAATGACATGGATTATCCCTGCGCCACCATTACATGCTTCGTGATCTGATAATCGCCGATCGCTTCCACCGACAAGTCTTTTCCGAAGCCTGATTGCTTGAATCCGCCGTGCGGGGTTTCAGAGGTCAAGGGGAGATGATCGTTGACCCAAACTGTGCCAAATTCCAATTGCGAAGAGAGGCGCATCGCGCGTCCGATATCGCGGGTGAAGATCGAAGCGGCGAGTCCGTACAACACGTCGTTGCCCTTGCTCAGCGCGTCGGCTTCATCCAAAAATTCCTGCACGGTGATCACGGGTCCAAACACTTCCTGTTGCACGATTTCAGAATCCTGTTGCACGTTCGCAACGACGGTCGGCTCGTAATAATAGCCGTTATCGAATCCCTTCGGCGCTCCGCCGCCTGTGAGGATTTTCGCGCCAGCCGATTTCGCGCGATCGACGAATCCCGACACGCGCTCGCGTTGAATTTTGGAAATTAACGGACCCATCTGGACTCCATCTTCAAACGGAAGCCCCACTTTGACATTTTTCATCGCCTCGACAACCGCTTCTTGCATGACCTTCGACCTGCCTCGCTCGACGTACAGCCGAGTCGCCGCCGTGCAATCCTGCCCTGTGTTGAGCGTCGCCGCCATGGACGCTTTCGCCGCGACAAGTTCGGGATCCGAATCATCGAACACGATAAACGGAGCCTTGCCGCCGAGTTCGAGATGGACGCGCTTCAATGTATCAGCGGCGGTCTTCATAATTTTCTTGCCCGTGCCAGTGGAGCCAGTGAGACTCACCATACGCACATCGGGATGCTCGACAATGGCTTGACCCGCGTCGTTGCCGCCAGAGATGATGTTGACCACGCCATCAGGGATGCCCGCCTCTTTGATAATTTCGCCAAGCAGTAACGAAGTGAGAGGCGTGCCAGGCGCGGGCTTCAACACGATGGTGCATCCCGCCGCGAGCGCGGGACCGATCTTCCACGCCGCCATCATCAGCGGATAATTCCACGGCGCGATCTGCCCGACAACGCCGACAGGTTCGCGCCGATAAATGGATGTGTAGCCCGTCATGAACTCGCCCGCGTGTGAGCCATGCGTATCGCGCGCCGCGCTGGCGAAGAATCTCAAGTTATCCACCGCGAACGGAATGTCGCCGCCGAGGCTGACGTACGCGTACGGCTTGCCCGTGTTCTCCGATTCGATCTTTGCCAGTTCTTCCGCTTTGGCTTCGAGCAGGTCGGCGAGTTTCCAAATAATTTTTGAACGCTCGCTCGGAGTCTTCTTCGACCAGCGTCCATCATAAAACGCGCGTTTCGCCGTTTGCACCGCGCGGTCAACATCCTCGCGGCTGGCATCCACCACCTCCGCGATATTCTTTCCCGTCGCAGGGTTTTCAATGGACATCATCTTCCCACCCTTCGTATCCTCCCACTTGCCGTCAATCCAAAGTTTGTAGTTCATGGTTTCTCCTCTTGTGTAATATGTCGTTGCGAGGGCGATGCTCTTTCGCCCGAAGCAATCTCCTCGCTCGTGGAGATTGCTTCGCCGCAAAGAACAAGAGCGCGGCTCGCAACGACATGCTGATTACGAACCCAACCGTATCGCCACCAACTGAATATTCGTCATATCTTCCATCGCAAACTTCAAGCCTTCGCGTCCCAGCCCGCTTTGGCGATTGCCGCCGTACGGCATGTGATCGGCGCGGAAGTTCGGCGTATCGTTGATAATAACACCGCCGAAGTTCAATCGCTTCACCGCTTTGAACACGCGGTTCACATCGTTCGTGAACACGCCAACCTGCAAACCAAATTTCGAATCGTTCGCCTGTTTCAACGCGGATTCAAAGTCGTCGCTCGAAATTACCGACGCGACAGGACCAAACGTCTCCTCCGCCACAACTTTCATATCCGATTCGACATTCGTCAACACGGTCGGATAGTACACCGTCCCCTCGCGCTTTCCGCCCGTCAACACTTTGGCACCGGACCCCTGCGCTTCGTTGACCCAACTTTCGATTCGGTCCACCTCTTTTGAATCGATCATCGGTCCAACGTCCACGCGCTCGTCAAGCGGATCGCCCACTACCATCGCCTCCGTCGCTTTGACGAATTTTTCAGAGAACGGCTCGAACACTTTCTTCTCGCTGTAAATCCGTTGGACAGAAATACAAACTTGTCCCGAGTTGTAATACGCGCCGACCGCGCATCGTTTGGCGACGAAGTCCAAATCTGCATCGGGCGCGACAACGACGGGCGATGTGTTGCCGAGTTCGAGAGTCACCTTTTTGATTCCAGCAACAGCCAGAATATGTTTGCCAATTTCAGGCGAACCCGTGAACGTGATCTTGTCCACGCGCTCGTCGGTGATGAGCCACTCGCCCACTGTGCCACCCCCGCCAACGACCAAGTTGATCGCGCCAGCAGGGACTCCCGCCTCGTGCAAAATTTGACACAACTTCGCCGCTGCAAGCGGAGTCGTTGTGGCAGGCTTCAACACGACCGAATTTCCCGAAGCAAGCGCGGGAGCCACCTTATGCGCGACCAAATTCAATGGGAAATTGAACGGGCTGATCGCCGCGATCACGCCGACGGGACGGCGGGTCCAGAATCCGAAGAAGCCTTCGCCGCTTGGAACCGCATCCAGCGGAATCGTTTCGCCGTGCAGGCGCTTTGCCTCTTCTGCGGCAATCGTGAACGTGCTTTGAGCGCGATCCACTTCGGCGCGCGCGAACTTGAGCGCCTTGCCCGCTTCGGCGGCGATGGTCTTGGAGAGGTCTTCAGATCGTTCGCGAATCAGACTCGCAACGCGCAATAAAATCTCGGCGCGTTTGTGCGCGGGCATATCTGCCATCGTGTCTTCGGCGCGTTCGGCGGCGTCTATGGCTTTGTTCAAATCTTCTTTGGTGGCGGTTTGAATCACGCCGACAGTTTCGCCGCTGTATTTGTTCTTCACCTCCAGCGGAGTCCCGCTCCCACCCCATTGACCGTCAATCAACAACTTGTATTCCATGTATTTCTCCAATCAATTTTGTTTTTGGCGAAATTATATAAACATGTGCTTTCAAAAACTTTGTAAACTCTGTTGGTCGAGTAGGCGGCGGGAGTCGCTCCGTCGCTGCAAGACTCCAAACCTCCGCCGCCGTATCGAGACCAACTGGTATTCAAAAGTAATTTTGCAATAAAGGTTTTCTTGAACATCGGTGGTCTCGATACGCCCTTCGCAACAATCGCTCAGGGCTACTCGACCACCGTGTTCTTATTGCGCAATCATCACATGCTTCGTGATCTGATAATCGCCAACCGCTTCAGCGGACAAATCCTTGCCGAAGCCTGATTGCTTGAATCCGCCGTGCGGGGTTTCGGAGGTGATCGGCAGATGGTCGTTGACCCAGACCGTGCCAAACTCCAGTTGACTTGTCAGCCGCATGGCGCGACCAACATCTTTGGTGAAGACCGAAGCCGCCAAGCCGTACAACACGTCATTACCGAGATGCAACACCTGCTCTTCATTATCAAATTCCTGCACGGTGATCACGGGACCAAAGACTTCGCTTTGCACGATCTCCCAATCCTGTTGAACGTTCGAGATGACTGTCGGCTCGTAGTAATAACCTTTCTGCAAATCCTTCGGCACGCCGCCGCCCGTGAGAATCTTCGCGCCTTGCGACTTCGCGCGATCCACAAATCCGCTGACGCGTTCGCGCTGAATGCCTGAGATCAACGGACCCATCACAACGCCATCGTCGAACGGAAGACCCACTTTGACATTCTTCATCGCTTCAACAACCGCTTCGCGCATATCTTTCGCGCGACCTTTTTCCACGTAGATTCTTGTCGCGGCGGTGCAATCTTGTCCCGTGTTCGCCGTCGCCGCAAAGGATGCTTTCGCCGCGACCAGTTCGGGATCAGAATCGTCGAAAACGATGAACGGCGCTTTGCCTCCCAATTCAAGATGGACGCGCTTCAACGTGTCCGCCGCGGTCTTCATCACTTTTTTGCCCGTGCCAGAGGATCCCGTCACGCAGATCATGCGCACGTCGGGATGTTCCGCCAATGCCTGACCCGCGTCATTGCCGCCAGAGATGATGTTGACCACGCCATCGGGAATGCCAGCCTCTTTCATTAACTCAGCAAGCATCAACGTCGTGAGCGGAGTCCCTGGCGCGGGCTTCAACACGATCGTGCAACCCGCCGCGAGCGCGGGTCCGATCTTCCAGCCCGCCATGTTCAGCGGATAATTCCACGGCGTGATTTGTCCGATCACACCCACAGGTTCGCGCCGATAGATGGATGTATAACCCGCCATGAACTCGCCCGCGTGCGAACCGTGAGTATCGCGCGCAGCGGTTGCGAAAAATCTCAAGTTGTCAACGGTAAACGGGACATCGCTCGCAAGGCTCAAAAATTTATACGGCTTGCCTGTGTTCTCACTTTCGACGCGCGCAAATTCTTCCGAGTTGGCTTCCAACAAATCAGCCAATTTCCAGATCGCCTTCGAGCGCTCGCTCGGAGTTTTACGCGACCAACGCCCATCGTAAAACGCGGACTTCGCGGCTTGCACAGCCTTGTCTACATCGACTCGTGACGCGCCCTGCACCTCTGCGATTTTTCCACCCGTGGCGGGATTCTCGATCTGCATCTTCTCGCCGCCTTGCGAATCCTGCCACTTGCCGTCAATCCAAAGTTTGTAATCCATGAACAGTCGCTCCTGATTGAAATTATACGATTCCGACTATCGCCTGACAACTTATTTATTCCGAAATGGACGCGCTCCGCGTCTTACAACGGGTGAGCCTGATTCAGTTTCTTCGAGTTTCATTCACGCCTCAACACCGCGCGGACATAAATGTCAGCGCTATTCCTACCAAGCCCGCTTAAGCGGACTCCCGCATCCCATACGGAAACCCATACTCCGCCATACGTTCCATAAACGGAATGGAGTCGAACGCCTCGGGTCCCAGCACGCCTGAGCCTTCCCAGATTCCCTTTTCAATTAATTCCATCGCGATAAGAGGCGTGAACGCCGTCTGCGCGACAACTGCCTGACAATTCCACTTGCTCATACACTCTTGATTATCAGCCACTTGATAAAGATAGACTTCTTTCTTCTTCCCGTCTTTTGTGCCTTTCACCCACGTTCCCGCACACGTCTTGCCATGCATCTTATCGCCGAGGTGGGCAGGATCGGGCAGACACGCGGCGACCACATCACGGGGCGCGACTTCGACTCCCTTTACTTTGATCTTGTCCTTGTTGTCCAGATTCAACTTGTGAAGCGTTCGCAGAACTTCAGTGAATTCATCGCCGAGACCATATTTGAATGTTACGCGCTTAACACCTTTGATCCAGCGCGGCACGAGCAGGACTTCCTCATGCTCCACGTTGACCACTTCCACTTTGCCGATGCCTTCGGGGAATTCGAACATTTCAGGCTCGGAGAACGGCGCGGTAGTGAACCAGCCTTTGCCCTCTTCGTAGATGATGGGCGGATTCAAACATTCTTCGATGGTCGTCCAGATCGAAAATGTCGGCGCAAATTTATAGCCTTCCACGTAAAGGTCGCCGCCGTCGCGCACGCCGATCTCTTCAATTTCATCGAAGAGGTGATCCGCCGCATAACGCGCGAAAACGTCCGCCATGCCAGGCTCTACGCCGAAACCGACGAGGGCGAGCAAACCTTTCTTCTCCCATTCTTTTGCTTTCTCGAATTGATAATCTCCGAGTTTGACACCAACCTTGTTAAACGGATCGGTTGGATGCGGCTCAGAGAGGGTCATTGCCATATCCATGTAATTCGCGCTGACGTTGTATGCCGCGTCGAAAATTTGTTTGTTGAACACGGGGTCCACCGCGTTCATGATGAGGTCAACGTTATATTTCTTCGCCAGCGCTTCGATGGCTTCCTGATTGCTGGCGTCGATCGCTTCGACAGGAAATCGCTCCGCATCCCCCAACTTTTTTTGCACCTCTTCGGCGCGTTTGACGTTGTAATCGGCAAGCACCATTAACTTCATCCACTCACGTGGTTTGGCTAGCGCGGCAATGGCTTCCCCCACTCCCCCAACCCCTACGAGTAAGACTCGCATAAAATCCTTTCGATTGGCTCCGCGTTCCGAATCATGCGTCGGGGCGGACAAGATTGTAAATCTGTAGTGACGACTTCAGTCGTTGTCTTGACGACTGATAAACTTTAAGAAAACAATCATGTAATATTTGTAGGACTCGTTCTCTTTCGCGCCCGTTGGCATTAGAGAACGCCAGCTACACGCGATTACAATATTTATTTAATAATTTCCATAGTCGTCACTACGTTATAAGGGTGGAGATTTTTTCACGAAACTGAAACAGCCTCCCCTGCGAAAGAAGCGGGGGCGAGTCAAGATTGGAGACCGGAGATTAAATCTCCAGTCTCCAATCTCTCTTTCAAAGTTAGTTACTTCCTTTTACTTCCACCCAGATATCATCGTAGAGCGGCGTGGCGTCGCCAACGTCTTCAATGCCGTGTCCGTTCGCAATGACCTCGGCGGGCGGATTGGTAATCGGCGAATCAGCGTAAGCGTTGTATACCTCGGGTTGATTCGTTTTGGCGAATTCCAACGCGGCGGCGTTCGGGTTGGTGTATTGGAAATCGCGCATGGTCAGCCAGAAGACATCGCCTTGCATCATGTAATTGAGCCACGCATACGCCGCGTCGGCATGAGCGGCGTCTTTCAACATGACCCAGTTATCCTGCCAAAGGATGGCGCCTTCAGTGGGGTAAATATACTGGATAGCAGGATTCTCCTGGTTGGCGATATAGGCTTCGCCGGTCCAAACCATGCCAAGATCCGCGTCGCCGGCGATTAACGCGGTCTTGGGGCTGTCGCTATCGAACACTTTGATATTGGCGACCAACTCAGACAGTTTCTCCTTGGCCTCGTCGAGTTGGGCAGGATCGGTGGTGTTGACATCGTAACCAAGGGTCAGAAGCGTAAGGCCAATGACAGCGCGCGAATCGTCAATAAAGACCATCTTACCGGCGTATTCAGGTTTCCACAAATCTGCCCAAGACTGGGGCACGTTCTCGACAGTGTCGGTGTTCACTACGATCGCATCAGTGCCAGCCAAGTAGGGAATGCTATATTTATTGCCGGGGTCAAAGCCCTTGTCTAACCAGCCCGAATCAATGTTTTTCAGGTTCGACAGTTGAGCATGATCCATTTCCTGCAACAACCCCTGGCGGATCATCAACGGGACGATGTAATCGGTCGGCTGGACGAGATCGTAGGCTGTGCCGCCTGCGGAGACCTTGGCGTACATTTCCTCGTTGCTGGAATATTCGTCGCGGTTCAACTTGATGCCATAGACCAGCTCGAAGCAATCAAGCATATCTTGCGGGAAATATTCCGTCCACACGAAGACATTCAGTTCTGTTGAGGTCACATCTACGCGCGGGCTTGGCTCCGGGCATGTAAAGCCGCTGGAGGTAACTTTTGCGCCATCTGTTGTTTGTGGCTCTGAAGGTTGTCCGCCTCCGCCGCAGGCTGTAAGGATCAGGCTGATCGCCATGACCAACCCCAGCCACTTCATGTTTCGTCTTTTATTCATCTCTCTCTTTCTCCTTTTCAAAAAATTTTCTTCCTTTGGCAACGCGGAAGATTCCGCGAAATACCTGAAACCAAGCGGACTAAAAAGTCCGCGCTACGATTCTTTCATTTAATGCTGTTTTGCCTCGCGGTTTTGGAGCCATTGCAGAATCAACACCACTGAGAAGACCGTCAGGATCCAAACTGTGGACAACGCGTTGACCTGCGGCGTGATGATACGCCTCAGCAAACCGTAGACGTAAATCGGCAGGGTCGTCGAGCCCGGACCATTCGTGAAGAAGGTGATGACGAAATCGTCGAGCGACAGGGTGAACGCCAGCAACGCGCCCGAAAGCACGCCGGGCAGGATCATGGGAAGCGTGACACGACGGAATGTTGTCCACTCGTTTGCGCCCAAGTCCATGGCGGCTTCTTCGTAGGATTTATCGAATCCTTGCAGGCGCGCTTGCACCACGAGGGTTACGAAAGGCACGCTAAACGCGATGTGGCTGACGATGACGGTGCCCAAGCCCATGCTGAGCCGCGAATCGCCGGTCAAGCCGAGCGAACCGTTAATGACGCCGAATAACTGACTGAAGAGCGTCAGAATGCCGATGCCCATCACAATCTCGGGGATGACGATCGGGATGTACAACGAGAGTTGCGAGAAGGGTTTCAGTTTGAACTCATACCGCTGAAGCGCCAGCGCCGCCATCGTGCCAATGACTGAGGAAACCAGCGTGGAGACGATGGCAATGGTCAGGGTATTTCCCGCCGCTTCCGCAACATCCTTGTCTTTTGCAAGCTCGCAGAACCAGTGGAACGGTCCGCAGGGACTGGCTTTCACCAAACTACCATCCATGACAACTTTATCGCTAAAGGTCGGCACAAAACCTTCAAAGGTGACATTCGCCCGCGACGCGTTGAACGAAAACAGGATCAGCACAATGATCGGCGCATACAGAAACACATACACCAACATTGCCGAAGAGAAGATAAAGGGGTGACGACGATGAGGGTTCATCCCGCACACTCCCTTCCAAGGAATAGTGAGGTGTGCGGGATCATGCGACAACGATCTCCTCTCCGAATCCGAATTTCCGCGTGTAGAAATAGGTCACGATCAGGGTCATGATCATCAGGATCAACGAAGCGGCGCTGCCGAAGGTCGGGTCGCGCGCGTCGAGGAATTGACGCTGGATCAGGTTGCCTACAAGGATCACCTGCCGACCGCCAAGGATATCGGAGACGATGAACGTGCCCATCACCGGGATGAAGACCAGGATCGTGCCAGCTACCACGCCGGGCATCGAAAGCGGAAGCGTGACGCGCGCGAATGTTTTGAGTCCGTTCGCGCCGAGGTCTGCCGCGGCTTCATAAAGAGAGTTGTCAATTTTTTCGAGCGAGGTATAGATCGGCAGGATCATGAACGGCAGGAATTCGTAGACCATGCCCACCAGCACAGCGCCCGGCGTGTATAACATTTCCAACGGCGTAAAGGGGATATTGAACAAGCCAGCAAGCCAGCCCAAACCCAAATTGATCACGCCTTGGGTGCGTAGCAACATCATCCACGCATACACGCGGATAACGAAGTTCGTCCACAGCGGGATCAAGACCATGAACAAAAAGGTGTTCCGCCGCAACGGATGCGCGCGGGCAATAAAATACGCCAATGGGTAAGCCAACAGGATCACCAAAACCGTTGTATTGAAAGCCAGCGACAGCGAACGCCAAAGAATTTGCAGATACAACGGGTCGAAACATGAAGCCTGTCCGTTGTCGCAATCGGTGCTATAGCCGAACAAGCGAATGTAATTATCCAGCGAGAACGAATAGATGACATCGCCATCGGGACTGCGCTGACCGAAAGAGACCACCAACGTTAGTAACAGCGGAATGATCAACAAGCCGATCATCCACAACATGGTCGGGCTTGCCAGCAACGTGCCTTGCGCCGATTTGTTTTCCCGTAATCGTTTCAACATGGCGCTACTCCTTTTTCAACACCAGAACATTTTCGGGCATCATCACCAGCGTCACATCCTGCCCCACGGTGTAGAACGAACCCGGGTCGAGTCGCGAAATGCGATTCTGCTCAAACACCTTCAAGCGCTTCCCCATCAAGTCCACATACACATGCGTGTCGGTGCCGATATACACCGTATTCGTCACCTTGCCTTTGAACGTATTTTGATTCATCGGCTTCTCAGAGATCAGCACCTTCTCCGGGCGGATCGAAACCGTGATCTCCTCTCCATTGACCAAACCCTGCGAGACGGGGATGCCGGTCACTTCGGCATTCAAGTCTGGGATGAAAACCACCGCTTCTTCCTTCGACAGCGACTTGATTCGCCCCTCGAAGAAATTCGAATCCCCGATAAAGTCTGCCACGAACTTGTTCGCCGGGCGTTCATAAATTTCCACAGGCGCGCCCAACTGCTGGACCTTGCCCTTGCTCATCACAGCGATGCGGTCAGACATGGTCATGGCTTCTTCTTGATCGTGCGTCACATAGACGAACGTGATGCCGAGTTGTTGTTGAAGCGCTTTAAGTTCGAGTTGCATATCTTTGCGGAGTTTCAAGTCCAACGCGCCGAGCGGTTCATCAAGTAACAACACGTCCGGCACTTTGACCAGCGCCCGCGCGACCGCGATGCGCTGTTGCTGTCCGCCAGAGAGTTGCTTGGGCTTGCGTCGTTCCATGCCGGTCAGTTGGACCATCTCCAGCACATGTTTAACGCGTTTATCAATTTCATCTTTTTGCGCGCCTTCCATCTCCAACCCAAAGGCAATGTTTTGGTAAACGGTCATATGCTGAAAGAGAGCGTAACTCTGAAAAACAGTATTCACTTTCCGTTGAAAAGGCGGCGTATGCCCCATCGCTTTGCCCTCGATGTACACCTCCCCTTCGGTGGGCCATTCGAACCCTGCGATCATTCTCAGCGACGTGGTCTTGCCGCACCCCGACGAACCCAACATCGAGAAAAATTCGCCGTTCTTGATCTGCATCGTCACATGGTCAACGGCGTTGAGTTCGTTTCCCTCCGGCGTGATGAACTTTTTTACGACATCTTGCATTTCGACCGCAAATTCGTGTGCCATATCTCTCTCCTCAGAGCAGGATTTGCTTATTGTATCAACTTTCACGTCATTGCGAGGATGGCTTTAGCCCGACGAAGCAATCCCCTCGCCGTGTTGGAGATTGCTTCGTGGCGCCTCGGCGCAACTCGCAATGACGGGTTACATTGATTTCGCAACAACATCAACTGAATCTCTCAAGTAGTCCGTGTAGGGCGCGTTCTCTTACGCGCCCGTTGGCGTTAGAGAACGCCAACCACACGCGTATACGGTATTTATTTGTTAATTTCCATTATGTCGCATTGCCGCTGAAAGGCGACATGAATGTCGCGTTACATGGCTTTTGCCACAACACCAACGGCGTCTCTCAACCGATTCAAGCCTTCGTCAATTTCATTTTGTTCGATGATCAACGGCGGTTCGATGCGGATGGTCTGCGCGCTGGTGAGTGTGCCAGCCACAAGCACACCGCGCTTGAACAATTCCGCCGCGACTTTGTAGCCGAGTTCAGGCGTATTGAAATGTTGACCGATCAACAGTCCCTTGCCTGTCACTTTTTTATACAACTGCGGAAACTCCTCCGCGAGTTCGGTCACTTTTTCGATGAGATAACTGCCCTTCGTCGCCGCGCCCTCCCAAAGTCGGTCACGAAGCGTGATGTGGATGGCGGCGATGGCGGCAGAACAGGCTAACGCGCCTCCGCCTGTCGTCGTCGTGTGCATGAACGGATTCGGATACATCATCGGCTTGAAAATTTCTTCGGTGGTCGTCACCGCGCTGACGGGCATCACGCCGCCGCCGAGCGATTTGGCTGTGGCGATGATGTCAGGCGCCACGTCCCAATGATTTACGCCCCACAGCTTCCCCGTCCGACCGAGACCCGTTTGCACTTCATCCGCAATGAGAAGCACGTTATGTTTTTTCGTCGCGGCGCGGACGCGGGGCAGGAAATCGTCGGGCGGGACGATGGCTCCCGCTTCGCCTTGAATCGGTTCGAGCAAAACGCCCGCCACGCCGATGCCGACGTTCGCGCAAATTTCGAGTTGCTTCTCCAACGCGTCCGCATCACCAAACGGGATGTGGTAGACCTGCCCGCCGTACAACATGCCCAGCGGCTGACGATAATCTGCTTTGCCCATCATCGAGAGCGAACCCATGGTCTTGCCATGAAACGCTTTGAGCGCAACGATGAATGCCGATTTACCCGTGAACAACTTAGCAATTTTTATGGATGCCTCAATTGCTTCGGTTCCGCTCGCCGCAAACCATGAATATTTCAGATCGCCTGGCGTGATCTCAGCCATGAGTTTTGCGAGCACGCCGCGCAACGGGTCAATTAATTCCTGCGAGGGCATGGGACTGCGTTGCAACTGCGCCGTTACCGCTGCGACCACTTCGGGATGCTTCCAGCCGAGATCGAACATGCCGAAGCCGCCGAGCCAGTCAATGTATTTGCGTCCCATCACATCGGTGACGGTTGACCCTTTGCCTGACCATTCCACCGACGCCCAATCGCCCGCCTCCGTCACCGACTTGCGATATTCGAGCCAGCCGCGATTGAAATGCTCGGCGAAATTATTTTTCGATTCTTCGATGATCCATTTGGCTTGTTCTTGGGCGGGAAAATTTTCCTGCTTGATAATGTCGAGCCATTGGGATGAGTAAGTGAGTGCGTTGGTGTAGTTCATAAAGCTCCTTTGATATACAGGTACACAAGTAAACAGGTAGACAGGTAAACAGGTAAACAGGTCGTGAGCCGTGTGTACTTGTCTACTTGTATACTTGTATACTTGTGTACTTGTCTACGTTCTCAGAATCTCCTGCTCCACTCCTTGGGCCACCTCTCCACCACAACTTTTTTCTGCGTGAAGAACTCCACCGCGTCCATGGCTTGACCGTGCATATCGCCGAAGAACGAATCCTTCCAGCCGCTGAACGGGAAGAACGCCATCGGCGCGGCGACGCCGATGTTGATGCCGATGTTGCCCGCTTCGGCTTCGTAGCGAAACTTCCGCGCGGCAGAACCCGACGACGTGAACAGGCTCGCCTGATTTCCGTATTGTCCGCTGTTAATCAACTCAATCGCCTCGTCCACTGTTTCGACGTGCATGAGACTCAAAACGGGTCCGAAAATTTCTGTCTTGGCGATTTCGCTTCCGCGCGGCACGTCTGCCAGAATCGTCGGGCGGATGAAGTGACCAGATTCATATCCCTGGATGGAAACCCCGCGTCCATCTACGGGGAGGCTTGCTCCTTCCTTGACGCCGAGTCCAATCAGCGACTCGACTCGGCTCTTCGACGCGGCATTGATGACGGGTCCCATCTGGACGCCTGAGTCCATGCCGTAGCCGACGACGCGCGACGAGGCGGCGTCGCAGATCGCTTCACTAAAAGTTGATCGGGCAGAACCAACTGTCACTGCGAAAGAAACGGCGAGACAGCGCTGTCCCGCGCATCCGAAGGCGGAGTCCGCTATGATCTTCGTCGCCATGTCCATATCCGCATCGGGCAAAACGATGACGGGATTCTTCGCTCCGCCCTGCGCCTGCACGCGTTTGCCATGCGCGGCGGCGGTGGCGTAAATATATTTTGCGACGTTGGTCGAGCCGACGAACGTGACCGCGCGAATGGATGGATGTTCGAGAATGCCATCCACAGTTTCTTTGGCGCCATTGACCAGATTGACAACGCCTTTCGGAAAGCCGACCTGCTCGATGAGTTTCATAATGAATTGCATCGTCATCGGAACTTTTTCAGACGGCTTGATGATGTAGGTGTTGCCCGCCGCGATCGCATAGGGCAGATACCAAAACGGAATCATGCCAGGGAAGTTGAACGGCGCGATGGTGGCGCACACGCCCACGGGCTGACGGATCATCAACTCGTCTATGCCTGTGGCGATGTCTTCGACGAACTCGCCCTTCATCATCATCGGCATCCCACACGCCACTTCGATGTTTTCATAAGCGCGAACCATCTCGGCTTTTGCTTCTTCAAACGTTTTGCCCGCTTCATTTGTGATGAGCTTGCCAATTTCATCGGCGTTCTCGCGCATGAGATTACGCAACTTGAATAAATATTGCACGCGGTCGTTGACGGGGATTCTGCGCCACGCAGGGAGCGCGGCACTCGCCGCCTTCGCCGCTGACTCGACATCGGCTTTGGTGCCAAGCGGAGTCTTGGCGATGACTTGTCCCGTGGCGGGGTTGATCACGTCGAAGTATTCTTTTGTGTTGGGTTTTGTCCATTGGTTGTTGATGTAGTTGAGGATTTCCATGTGAACTCCGAAAGAGAGATTAGAGACTGGAGATTGGTAAGTGGCAATTATGTTTTCAAGAGATTTTCTTCGATAATTGCTTTTTCTTCTTACCCGATGACTGGCTTTTCTTCAGAATTTACACTATAGATGCCTCGCGACTCTTTGAGTTTTCGAGAGCTCAATTGGGATGGCGGGAAAACAATCTTATCAACTAAAAATTTTCCTATTGTGTCATAGTTGAGCATATATTTTGGAGGGCGCGGCTTCCCGTTACTATTTCGTCCTTGGTGGTGAATACCAAGAACAGACCTATTTTTTGACGTTACAACGAGGAATAATATTTCAACTAGTTCAGCTTGTGTTTTTCTATAACGTGATATGGTAGTTCTTTGCTCACGTTCAATCTCGTATTTTGATTTTCCACCTTTCAATTCATCATGCCACTTCTGGAATGATCTGTTGGCGTCATTATATTCAACATCGCAAAGGGCAACGACAAGTCCATGCGCTCCATGTTGTTTAATGCTCCAATCCATTGCCTCTGTATCGTTCAAAATGGACTGGTGATCGTCCGATTTTATAGCCTTAGCCTTCAAATCCCAGTTGATTGTTCCTTTATAGTCAAAACACGCTGTTTTGACTTTTCCAAATTTGTCGCCTGGGATCAAAAATGCTCCTTTCAATTTTTCAAATGCAGAATATTCAAAATAAAATCCCCACCACTCCATCTGACGCCAGTTGAAATCTGCTGCTTTTAGTTCCAAGACGCTTTTTCGTCCATCCCAAAAGACTGGAAGGTCACTAAGTAGTCCTTTTGCCAATAGAATATCGTTTTTTACCGTCATAGCATCTCCTAAAACATCTTTTTCTGCTCTGGCAGAAACTCATTCTTAATACGTTTTTGCGCGATCTCGCAATATTCACTGCTGATCTCAATCCCAATGTATTTCCGATGGTTATTATGCGCCATTACACACGTCGTTCCGCTACCACACATAGGATCTAAAACAATATCATCTGGTTTAGAAAAACATAAAATCAAGTCTTCGGCGAGTTTATCTGGAAATGTTGCTGGGTGTTGAAGTTTCAACTTATTTCCCTCAGTGTTGCTAGTCGAATATTGCCACACTGTACCGCGACATTTAAGTGGATTAACAGCTTTAGGTTCAATGGATTTGAAACCACCATTAGTCAATCTGTCGGTCCCCGAGTAAATTTTTCCTGCATGTTTACTAGGTATCATAAGATGTTGCTTGTGAAATGTTTTAGGACGGCTTCCCTTGAAAAACATAAGAACATATTCATGATCAACTCTAAATCTTTGATTCCACCATGCCCCAGGGTTCCCGTCTCTTTTGTAAATAACGTTTTCAAAAAGCTTCCACCCGCCTTCGTCAACCCAATTAACAGCTAACCGAAATGATGTGAGCGATTTGGCAAAATTCTTTGTTCCATCGCCAATTACTACAATGGCGGCTCCACCATCTTTTGTAACTCTGTATAGATGTTTACCAAGTGTTCCAAAATCAAAAGTCCAATTTTTCTTATAGTCTCTAATACCGTCATACGGCGGAGAAAAAACGGTTAAATCTATAACGTTGTCAGGAAAAGTTGAAAGCATATCCAAACAGTCGCCATTTACAATTTGATTCAAATTTACTTTGGCAGTATTACCGATGTTTTCATGGGCTGCACTAGACAGTTTACGCTCCTTAGTAGAATACACAACTTCAGCTTGTTCTTTTACTTTTCTCATACCAATTATTTACCTTTCCAACGGGGCAAAGAGATTATCAAAAACTCGCGACGCAATTACGAAATACCAATTAATTCTAACTTACTTGCCCATCCGCAACTTCCAACGCCTTCTCCACGATGGCGAGACCCTCATCAATCTGCTCCTGTGTGATACACAATGGCGGGACGACGAAGACCATGCTTCCCATATTGTTCGCCATGATGAAGGTGAAGAGTCCGTTTTGGCGCAAGACCTTCCCCACCTCCGCCATGACGGCGGGCGAGAAACTTTCCTTGGTCTCACGGTTGACAACCAACTCAATCGTGGAGAACAAGCCGATGTAACGCACATCGCCCACGGAGACGTGTCGCGCCTTGATATCTTCCAACGCTTCGCCGAGATATTTTCCGAGCAAGGCGGCGTTTTCGATGAGTTTATCTTCATCGTAAACTTCAATCGTCGCCAACGCTGTGGCGCACGAAAGCGCGTGGGCGCTGTAGGTCAGACCTGCATACAGATATTTATCATCGAAGAATTTGGCAATCTTCTCAGAGACGATCACCGCGCCGAGCGGAGCGTATCCACTGGTGATGCCTTTGGCGGTGGTGATGATGTCGGGAGTCACGTTCCAATTGTCCACGGCGAACCATTTGCCTGTGCGCCCCCATCCGCTCATCACTTCATCTGAGATCAACAGGATGCCGTATTTGTCGCAGATCTCACGCACGCGGGGCCAGTAATCATCGGGCGGGATGATGAGTCCGTTCGAGCCGACGACTCCCTCCATGATGATGGCGGCGATCTTGTCGGGACCTTCGTACTTGATCACCTCTTCGAGATGCGAGATGCACTCCCGCTTGCACGACTCTGGCTTCTGCCCAAACGGACAGCGATAACAAAACGGGTCAAGGAAATGGACTCCGCCTGGCATGACGGGCTCAACGGCGAGGCGGCGGTAATCGCCAGTCAGCGCGATGGAGCCGTGAGTCGCTCCGTGATACGAGCGATAACGCGCAAGGATTTTGTGTCGCCCTGTGTAGAAACGCGCGATCTTGATGGCGTTCTCGTTCGCCTCCGCGCCGCCGAGGGTGAAGAAGGTTTTCTTCAAATCGCCTGGCGTCACTTCGGATATTTTTTTGCCGAGCAGTCCGCGCGCTTCGGTCGCGTTGCCTGGATGCGTAAACGTCAGCTTCGCGGCTTGATCCTGAATCGCTTTGACGACCTTCGGATGCTGATGCCCGATATTCGTATTCATCAACTGCGACGAGAAATCGAGATAGCGTTTATCGTCCGCATCCCAGAAGTACACGCCTTCCGCGCGCGTCACGGGGATCGGATTCACCTGTCCCTGCACAGACCAGGAGAAAAAGGTGTATTCCTTGTTGAGGTCAACGATTTCTTGAGAAGATAGTTTGTTAGTCATGTTATTGTTATACCTCGGTGGTTGAGTAGGCGGCGACGCTCTTTCGCCGCCGTATCGAAACCACCAATTACAAGAATTTAGTTTGTAACAAGAATTGCTTTACCGCGCGGTTGTTTCGATACGCCCTCCGCTGTCGCTTCGGGCTACTCAACCACCGACCTTCGACCTGCTAACCTTTGACCGCTTTGACAATCTCCGCATACACATTCAACGTTTCGTCCACGTCTGCATAGCTGTGCGAGTAACACATAAACCACGGCTCACGCGCATCGTGATCGGGCATCACGCCTTTTTCAATGGCTTTCTCTGTAAGATGAAGATACAACTCTTGATCGCTCTTCGCCCACTCGCGCTGATTCGTCACTTTATCCACGTTCAACGAGAACGAGAACATCGCGGGATAGCCAGTCACCACAACAGGGATTTCGTTCTCTTCAAAAATATCTTTTAGCCCATCCATGAGTCGTTGTCCGCGCTGGGCGATGGATTTCAAGATGGGTTTCGATTTTAGCAGACTCAACGTCGCATACGCGCCCGCGATGCCTGGCTTGTTGTTCGTGTACGTCCCGCCAATCGCCACTCCATGCCCAATGATGGACATGATCTCTTTCTTGCCACCGAACGCCGCGGCGGGATAGCCATTCCCCAACGCTTTCGCGTACGTCGCCAGATCGGGTTTGATTCCGTAATATTCCTGCGCCCCACCATTCGCAATGCGGAAGCCCGTCTTCACTTCATCGAGGATGAAGACACAGCCATATTCTTCCGTCTTTTTGCGTATCAATTGCAGGAATCCATCCTGCGGAGTGATCGCCGCGCAATTTCCCTGACACGGCTCGGTGATCACCGCCGCGATCTGCTCGCCATACGATTTCATCACGCGCTCGAAGCCTTCAAAGTCATTGAATGGCAAAGTGATAATAAACTCGCGCATGGATTTTGGAATGCCTGAGGAACCAGGTACAGGAATCGGACTTCGCGCATTTCCGTACGCATCTACGGGAGCATACGTTGACCACAGCGCATGATCGTGCATCCCGTGATAATTGCCTTCGAATTTCAAGATGATGTCGCGCCCTGTGTAGGCACGGGCTACACGAATCGCGTGCATCGTCGCTTCGGTGCCCGAACACGCCATGCGGATCATTTCGACGGCGGGAGCCATCTCGACTATCATTTCGGCAACGGCAACTTCGAGTTCGCTCGTCATGGCAAACAATAATCCATTTTTTATTTCTTCAATTACTTTTTGATCTACCTCATCAAACGAATGTCCCAAAATGATCGGACCGAACGCCATGCGATAATCAATGTATTTCTTTCCGTCCACATCCCACAAATAGGCGCCTTTAGCTTTCTCAACGTACGGCGTGATCCCCTCGCCCCAAAATCGAAAATTGGAATTGACCCCCAGCGGCAAAACTTCCATTGCGCGTTTTTGTAATGATTGTGTCTTTGATCCGAACATAAATTTCTCCTGTATGTCATTGCGAGGGCGATGCTCTTCGCCCGAAACAATCTCCAACACGGCGAGGAGATTGCTTCGACCCTTCGGGTCTCGCAACGACATGGGGTTATGTTATTTGCTTCTCATCCAACTCTTGCGAAATTCTTTCAGGCACGCGCCATTGATACACATCCTTCAACACGAGCGGCACAATGGACGTCGTTGTCTTACGCACGCCGCGCACTTTGCGAACTACCTCGGTCACGAAATGATAAATTTCAGCGGTATCCTTCGCCACCACTTGAATACTGATGTCGTTCTGCCCGATCGCGCACGCCACGTACGTCACATACTCGAACTCCGCCATCTTCTTCGCCACTTCCAGAATCATGTCCGACTCGACCTCGAGCCACACATCCGCTTTGATGGTCAGCCCAAACGCCTCAGGTCGGATCACCGCACTGATGCGGATCACATCGTCGTCAATCATCCGCTCGATGCGGTAGCGGATCGCCCGCTCCGAAATGTCGCCGATGCGCCG
>JAEURC010000099.1 GCA_016789025.1 Anaerolineales bacterium | reverse complement strand
GAAAGGCGTCAAGGACGAATTGAAACCTGACAGGTTTTATTGTGACCTAAACCTGTTGCAATGCGAGCGAATCAGACGCGGCTTGATGACTCGCAGCGCGCGGAAACCTGTCAGGTTTGGGGATGTTGGGATGACTGAATCAGCCCTCCCCTGCGGAGGAAGCGCGCGCTTCATCCGACAAGTGAAGCTGATTCGCGTCGTCAACTTTTTTCTCAGCCTCCGCAGAATCCGCTTCGGGAATCTGAAAATGTACTAAATTTCACATTGACGCAAACTTACGCGGAAGATATAATCGCTTTTCGGCATGATTTGAAAACAGGAGCATAAAATGACAACACCAGACCTCGCGCCCGCCGCGGCGCTTGAACCCAAAACAAAACTCAGCGGAAAAATTTTGAAGACCACACTCGCAGGCGCGTTGGTGGATGTCGGACAAAGCATCCCAGGCGTTCTTCACATTTCACAGTTGAGCAAAGACTCAGTGAACAAAGTGGAAGATGTTGTGAAAGAAGGACAAGCCGTGGACGTGTGGGTGCGCCGCGTGAAAAAGGATCGCATCGAGTTGACGATGATCCAACCGCTCGCGTACGATTGGAAAGACCTCGAGCCCGAGATGACCGTGAAAGGCAAAGTGATTCGGCTCGAAACTTATGGCGCGTTCGTTGAGATCGGCGCGGAACGTCCCGCAATGATCCATGTGAGCGAACTGACACAAGGTTATGTGAAATCTCCCAGCGAAGTGGTCAAAGAGGGCGATGAAGTGGAAGCGAAGATCCTGAACGTGGATCGCAAGAAGAAGCAGATCAAACTCAGCATGAAAGCGCTTCAACCCGAGATCGAAGAATTCAAGCCTGCAAAAGAAGAGAAGAAGAGTCACGGCAAACGTAACGCGAAAAAAGAAGTGATGGAAGCCGTCGAACCCGAAGAACCGAAAGAGCCCGAATTGACGGGGATGCAGATCGCCTGGCAAGAAGCGATGAGCAGAGCGAATAAAGACAAAGCCTTCAAAGTGAAGCGAGCAAAATCTGGCATTTCAGACGAGCGGGAAGAAATCCTCCACCGCACGCTCGAGAAACGCCTCCCCACTGGTGGATAAAACACAAACAGCCAAGTCAACACTTGGCTGTTTTTTTATTGCGTTACCGCGAAGATTTTTTTAGCGCACTTTGCGCGCTCAGCAGTTAAGGTTTTTCCTCCTCAAGTTTATGCAAAAAAATTATTTGTTTGCAGAACCTGCCATCTGTCCACTAAAAGATTTGAGTATCGAACGTAATTTAAAATACAGAAATGTAAATTGGAACTTGTAAGAAATTCTAATGATAAATTTATACATTTCAACAAAAATAATGTATAGTTAACTTTAAAGGAGAAAATGTAATGACAACTTTAAAAGAAATCGAGGGGATCGGCGCATCGTATGCCGCAAAATTAAATAAAGCAGGCGTGCGAGGAACCAAAGGATTATTACAAAAGGGCGGCACACGCAAAGGCCGCCTTGAACTTGCCAAAGCCACAGGCTTTAGCGCAAAGACGATCCTTGAATGGGTCAATCGCGCAGATCTATTTCGCGTCAAAGGCGTTGGCTCGCAGTTTTCCGATCTGCTCGAAGCGGTTGGCGTTGACACCGTTGTAGAACTGGGCAAGCGCAAACCCGAATCATTGTTAGCCGCATTTGAAAAAGCAAACTCAGGCAAGAAACGATTGGTCCGTCAATTACCGAGCCTAAGCCAAGTGAAGGCTTGGGTAAAAAACGCAAAGTCTTTGAAACGCGCAGTAGAATACTAAAACATAAAAACTTCCGACAAATTGTCGGAAGTTTTTATTTAATTAGACCTCTTGCATAAGCGCCTCTTGCTTAGTCGCCCATCGTCCCGATGCCTTTCGGGAGAGTCCACAGAGACCTTTGAGAAATTCTCTTTTTTCTCGGCAGTCTCTGCGGCAAAAACGACTTTTGCAAGAGGTCAATTCAACTCTTTCAAAAATTTTTCTTTATTGGCAGAGCGCGCCGTTTTGCCGCTGGAGGTTTTCAGAATCCACTTCGGGTCGACCACTTTCACGTAGCGCAGAGCAATTGCCGAATTCTTTGTCACATGCAAGCGAATCGCGTCCGCTACTTTTTGCTGTTCAGCAGGGTCTTCCGTATCAACCTCGGCGATGATCACAACATCTTCCGTGCCTTGCTCCTCGTCGAATATACCGAACGCCACCGAACGCCCCGCGTGAACGCCTGCCACTTCATAACTCAACGATTCCAAATCCTGCGGATACACATTTTTCCCGCCGACGATGATCATATCTTTCTTGCGACCTGATACGAACACCTCCCCATCGCTGATAAAACCATAGTCGCCGGTCAAATACCAACCATCGAGAAACGCTTGTTGTGTTGCATCCTCGCGGTGATAGTAGCCGGTCAACATGCAATCGCTTTTCAGGGCAACTTCGCCAACAACACGGTCAGCAACTTCATTTCGACTCTCATTCAACACTTTGACATTGACATTCTCTAGCGGTCGCCCAGACGACATCATTTTCATGGATGAGTTTGTCGGATTCGATTCAGACACCGGCTTGGCTACGCGCTCCGACATAAACGCTTCTCGATCAAGCTCAAGGACGGCTGGTTCGCCCCCTAGCGGACTTTGCGTCACCGCGAAGACGTTCTCCGCCATCGCGTATGATGTTTGTAACGCCTCGCGCTTCAATCCATAATTTTTGAACTTTTCATAAAACGCGTTATGGCTCTCCCAACGGACAGGTTCCGAGCAGTTGGTGATCGCCCGCCACGTAGACAAATCCACGCCTTCGAGATGACGGTCACGGATCTTTTGGGCGCAAAAGTTATAGGCAAAATTCGGAAGCCACGACAACGTGCCGCGATATTTCGTCACGGCGTTCATCAATTTATACGGCGCGCGCACCCAATCGAACGGAGATTGCAAAACGAGATGAATGCCAGAAAGGATCGGCATGATGAATCCCGCGATCAATCCCATATCGTGATACAGTGGAAGCCATGAGATGACAACATCGTTTTCATTTAACTTCAACGCCTTGCTATACGCGTCCAATTGATTGAAGATCGCTCGATGCGAAAGCGCGACTCCTTTTTGCAAACCTGTTGTCCCTGATGAATGTTGCAGGATAACAATATCTTCGGGCTTTCGTTGGAAACCAACCAGCGAGTCAAAGTCCAAACCAACATTCTTTTCGACTTTGTCCGTGACGATCACTTCACGGACCGAATCCCCTTCTTGCAACGCGCCGCGCGCCTCGGCTTCAAATTCGGGATACGTGATAATCGCGGCAGGTTGAGTAACCGAGATCAACGCGGACAAATCCGCGCGATAACGTTCGGGGGATAATTTCTCCGTGAGAAACGGCATGATGGAGGGAATCGCGCCATGCAAGATGGTTCCCCAAAATGCGTAGGCTAAATCTTCTCCGTGCTGGAGGATCAAAACGACAACTTCGCCGGGTTGGATATTGGCAAGGGTCAACGCACGCGCATACGAACTCGCCCCCCGCAGGAGTTGATCTACGGTGAGCGAGAGATCGTCGGTGTTGGAAAACTGTAAAGTGAGCGCGACCCGGTCCGAGGTCTGCGTGTGAAGCGATTTGAGTCGCTCGGGGAATGTCGTCATTTCTTGCGAGATTCGACCAGCGCGGCGAGTTGAGTCAGCGTGTCGAATGTCTCCGCGTTCAGTTCGGTGTCTTCGATGCGGACGCCAAAGGTGTCCTCCACATACAAAGCGACATCCATCAGGCTGAACGAGTCGATCAAGCCGCTGGAGATCAACGGTTCGTCAGCCGCGATAGTTCGGTTGGGTTGTTTCAGGATTTGAGAGGCAAGGTACGAGCCGATTTGCGGGATCAGTGTTTCAGACATAACGGTTTCCTTTTTGAGTTTATTGGCACAAGATGGATTGCACCAGCGGATCCACCTGTTCGATCAGCAGGCGCTCCCCTTCTGCAGAGAGATGCAACGCGGTATCCAAAAAATATTCGGGCGGAATTGTATTCCATAAATCGAGATAATTCCACCGCGACTGAATCGCCTCTTGTTGCATGGCTTCGCGGTATTGATCGTACGCCCAGCGCGGATAACCTCGGTTGTAGCGCAGGTCGCTATTCTCGCCGCTCGCAATAAACATAGGCTCATTGACAATCAGGATGGGCGCAGACCCGGCAACCCTCTGCCCAGCCGCGAAGGCTTCGAACACCATCATTTTTTGCAGATCAGCCGTCGGTTCCATTTGACGATACAAAACGTGATCTTCGACGTCGGGTGAGTTGACCGCAACGGTTTCAGTGGAATCTTGCATATCCATATCCGTCCTGTTCGCCGACCAGACAAACCCAAGCAATTGCAATTTCACCCAACGATTTAAATAGGATCGTTGCCCGATCAATGTTCGGTCATTAAATGAGGGGTCCAGTTGGGCGAGCGCGTCTTTTTCAGGAAAGGCAAGGTTGTACGCGTCCATCAGGCGCAAGGCATCGTCTCGGTTCGCCTCCATGAACGCGCTGATACGTCGCGGAATCAACGAATTGAGAGTTGTAAACCACACGATCAAGTCGGGATCGTATTCGACCGCCTTCTCCAAAATGATCAGGTCTTTGATCACAGACGGATGCGGGTATCCCAAGTTATAAAATTTTATCGTTTTGCCCTGGCATTGATCGTGTCGGACATTCCATTGTTCGGAAATCGTATCTTGAGGCGAAAGCATCTCGCCCCAAACCGACGAATCGCCGATCAACAACACGCGATATTCGTCTTCTGGCTTCGGTACTGCAACCGCATGAGAAGCCAACATGGCGCCCACATCATCGATCATTACGGTATATAAACTCGAACCGTCGTCAAAAGGCAGGCGGACGCGTCCAGGAAATATCACGTTATACAAGGACAGGCGCGAAACAGGCGGTTGCGCCGCCGCATAGGCGAGATTTACGATCACATACAACAACAACGCCTTCACAACCAAGCGAAGCGGATGGATCTTTGCTTTCATAAAACGCCTGCCAATTTCAACATCGCGTTCCATGCCGATTCGGGAGACGGGAGCGCGAAAAATAACCAGCCGAGCGATACAAAATTAAACGTAAGGAACGTTCCGATACACTGTAAACCGCGTTGACCAGAGGCGGGTATTGCATGTAGAGATAGTCGCGCGCGCGCAAATTCACTCCAGCGATTTTGGATGAATAACCCGCATCCATGCCATAGTCCCCACAATATGTAGTTTGTCGTCACGCCATGCCATAACCCGATCAGCAACATTGTCGTCGCTTGTGAGAATAGAATCATCATCCATGGCGAAACAGGCTTGGGGGTTGAACGCATGGCGCGTGCGAGCGGATTAAAAAAATACGAACGAAACCATTGCGTCAATGTGATATGCCACGAATTCCAGAATTGGGTCAGGTTCGGTTTGATGTAAGGTGAATCGAAATTTTCAGGCAGGCGTATACCGAGCAACCGCCCAAGCCCAATGGCGATGTCGGTATAACCGCTGAAATCAAAATAGATCCGCAGGGAATACGCGTACAACAGAGTCCACAACCAGATCGATGACCGGGCGTCGCGCGCAAAGGTTTCGTTCAACGCGATCCACGCCAGCGCGTCGGCAACGACAAACTTCTTGAATAAGCCGATGAAAATCCGTTGACCGGCATCCAGCCAGCCGCCAGCGTCTAAAGGAAGCGGCGAATTTAATCCAGCAACAAACCGTTCCACCCGATCGATCGGACCAGCCGTGATCGCAGGAAAGAAAATCACGTAATTCACATATTCTGCCAGCGATACGGACGGCAACCGTCCTGCGATACGATCGAAGATGGTATGCAAGAGACGAAACGCAACATAGGAAAACCCCAGCCACGCCAATGTAGATTGTCCGCCCGAATATTTTCCCCGCAGAGTTGCTATGATTTCGAACAACCAAGTCAACGCCGACGGAGACTTTATCGCCAAGAGCAAGCCCACCAGCCCGACGACAGCCAGCGTCAAAATTAAACGATTGAACTTTCCAAGCCGCGTTAGGGTGAACAAAATGATCAAGACAAAGAGAAAGGCAAGACCGATCCATTGAATCCTTGGGGTTTCAATGGGAAAGAACCATTCGAATTGAAAAAAGCGATTCAGGTCAACAAACGCGATCACCCCCATTAAGACCGTCACTGCCGCGCGATTCTCCTTCCAGCCGCGAGATTCAGATTTGGCGGTGATGAGCCACGACAAGACCGTCACGAACACCGTCAACGTCGGCAACCAAAACATCAAGTTGACAGGCTCCTGATGCGGCTGGAGCCAATATAACGCCAGCGCGCTGACCGCCAACAACGCCAGCTTACGTCCATTACCCAACCAGCCAACCAGCGCCGCGATACACGCAAGTATCGCAATTTCAAACAAGGACATTTAGAATCCCTGGTAGATCCAGGTGGGAGACGTATCCGCCGTGAAAATTGTCAATGCGATAAGGATCAGGCAAAGTAACAGAGCCAGCATATTTTCACGTGAAAACAATCTGTCGAAAATCTTTTTCATCGTCACGCCTTTCTAAGAAACGCCTCCATAAATTCGTCCAGCTCGCCGTCCAGCACGGCTTGCGTGTTGCCCGATTCATGGTCGGTGCGGTGATCTTTCACCATTTGATACGGATGCAACACATACGAGCGTATCTGACTCCCCCATTCGGCTTTGGTGTACTCGCCGCGCAGGACGGCGCGTTCTTCCTCCCGTTCAGCCTGCCTCAGTTCCAGCAAGCGCGCTCGCAGGATGCGCATGGCGAACTCGCGGTTTTGAGTCTGCGAGCGTTCGTTCTGACACGTGACCACGATGCCTGTCGGGATATGCGTGATGCGGATGGCGGTGGCGTTCTTCTGCACGTTCTGCCCGCCCGCGCCGGAGGAACGGAACACGTCCACTTTAAGATCGCCTGGGTCAATTTGAATATCCGCGTCTTCCATCGCAACCTGCGGCAAAATTTCCACGAGGGCAAACGAGGTGTGGCGGCGATGCGCGGAATCGAACGGCGAGAGGCGCACAAGGCGATGCACGCCTTTTTCCGAACGCAGATAGCCAAAGGCGTATTCGCCGTCCACTTCGATTGTTGCGCTTTTGATGCCCGCTTCTTCGCCAGAGGTGGAATCGAGGATTTCGGTTTGGAAGCCGCGCTCTTCCGCCCAACGGAGGTACATGCGCTGGAGCATCGCCGCCCAATCTTGCGAGTCGGTCCCGCCTGCGCCGGCGTGGATGGCAAGGATCGCAGAGTCGCGGTCATATTTGCCCGAGAACATGGCGTTGAACGAACGCTTTTCAAGTTCAGTTTCGAGTGTGGAGATTTCAATTTCCAATTCGCCGCGCAGACTTTCATCGTCAAGCTGCGCGAGTTCAAGCGCGTCATGCAAGCGGCGTGAAAACGTGCGCCATGATTCCACTTCGTTCTTGAGGGCGTTATGTTGCTTCATTAACCCTTGCGCGCGCGAGGCGTTATTCCACAGATCGGGCGCTTCTATTTCTTTGTCGAGTTGGGAAAGTTGCGTTTCTTTAGACGCGAAGTCAAAGACGCACCATTAACTGCTGGGTTAGGTCTTGCAGGGGTTTGAGTCGGTTGACGAGGTCTTGCATTTTTGCTCCAAGAGACTAGAGATTGGGGACTAGAGACTGGGTTAGTCTCCAGTCTCGCCTCCGCGTAGTGATTACGAATTGTTTGTTCCCATGATTCCATCTACAAACGCATCCGGGTCAAACGGCGCGAGGTCTTCTGGCTTTTCGCCGAGACCTGCAAACAGGATCGGCAATCCTAATTCGCGCTGGATGGCGAAGGCGAATCCGCCTCGCGCGGATGAATCTAGTTTTGTCAGGATCACGCCGGTTACGCCGACGGCGTCTTTGAACGCTTTTGCTTGTTGCAGGGCATTTTGACCGGTGGTCGAGTCAAGAACGAGCCACACGGCATGAGGCGCGCCGGGCAGAGCCTTGCCGATCACGCGATACACTTTCTTGAGTTCTTCCATTAAGTTGAAGCGCGTGTGCAAGCGTCCCGCAGTATCGATCAAGACGATGTCAATTTTACGCGCGACGCCCGCCTGCACGGTGTTAAACGCGACCGCGCCTGAATCAGACTCAGGGGCGCCTGATATCACATCGACGCCGATTCGTTCACCCCAGACTTGCAACTGGTCCACCGCCGCGGCGCGGAACGTATCTGCCGCGCCGAAAAGAATGGATTTACCTTCCGCTTGATACCGCTGTCCCAGTTTGGCGATCGTAGTTGTCTTTCCCGCGCCGTTGACGCCAACCACCATGATAACGCTTGGGGCGGATTTCCATTCGAGGGGCGGCGGGGTTTCGAGGCGAGAGCGGAGTTCTGCGCGGAGAGCGGAGGTAAGCTCGTCGGAGCGAGTCAAGCCCCCATCCCGAACGAAGCGGCGAAGCGTATCCAGAATATCGCCGACAATTTCAATCCCCAAATCTGCTTGAATCAGGGATGCTTCCAGGTCGTCCCACGATTCACTGGTGATTTCCGTCGCTCCAACGAGGGTGGCGATTCGTCCAAATGTTGCTTTGCTTGTTTTTGCAAGCCCCGTCTTCCATTTTGCAAACAGGTCGGTCATGACGGGCGATTATAACATGCGGGTTTGTGTTATACTCTTTTCGCTTGATGTAAAACAATTGAAGAAAAG
>JAEURC010000058.1 GCA_016789025.1 Anaerolineales bacterium | reverse complement strand
GACTCGCTTCAACGCCAGCAATTGAAGTGGATTGCCCTCTCGTTGGTTGGCATGACATTGTTCTACATCTTGTATTGGTTAAAGTATCAGATTTTCGGGTACGCCGCCGGCTCCTTGGTTGACCTGACCCTGTTCTTCCTGACGCTTTTCTTCACCTACGGTTTTATCGTCACCTTTGCGATCTCCGCGCTTCGTTATCACATCTGGGATATCGATATTGTCATCAATCGCACATTGGTCTATAGCGC
This sequence comes from Anaerolineales bacterium, assembly GCA_016789025.1. Classification (GTDB taxonomy): domain Bacteria; phylum Chloroflexota; class Anaerolineae; order Anaerolineales; family Villigracilaceae; genus Defluviilinea. The sequence continues at coordinate 67,444 of JAEURC010000058.1, read as the reverse complement.
CCATACCGCCATTATGGGATCGTTGGGTATCACAGGCGCGATCTTGTTCGAGTTGTATGCCAAGCAGTATCTGAGCGCCACGTCGCCCTTCTTTGGGTTGCTGGCGATCTTCCCTGTGGCGCTTCTGTTCGTTCCACTGCGAGACGGCTTGCAGAATTTTGTAGACCGTCGCTTCAAGCCCGAAGAAATTGATTTCAGCGGCACGATCGTGGAGTTCGCCCCCGAGGCGCAGTTGATGTTGTCCTCGGGCGACATCTTGAAGATTCTCGCGCGTCAGGCGAAAGAGCAGTTGGATCTGACCGAGATCGAAATTTTTCTCAAACACGAAAGTGGGGCGTTGTTCCTAACCGAGCCTCTGCCCCAGGAGGGAGAATTGCCCTCGATAACTCTTGTAGATAAAGACCGCCTCTTGCTGGAAAAGGGAGAAGTGGTCATCCCTGCGGACGCTTCTCGTCACTCGTTATATCTGCCACTCACCCTGAAGCGCGCCTCCAAGCCCGAGTTCCTCGGCGTGATGGCTTTCGGCAAGCGTGAAAACGGAATTGGCTATTCATCATCCATGATCCGAAGCCTGCAAAAATTCGGCGCGGAGGCTGGCAAGGTGCTGTATGTCGCCAAACTGCGCGAAAGCACAGGTCGCAACATCATGGAACGCCTTGCCTCCATCGAGAGAGGCTTGGCGAATTTGAAGACGAATCGGATGTAGGCTTCAATCCGTTACGGTGGAAATGATAGAATGTGTAATCAGACTTTTGGCTGACATACAGGAGAGAACATGAAATGTTTTATACATGAAAACGAAGACGCGGTAGGTGTATGCAAGCATTGCTCAAAGGCGGTGTGTAAAAAATGCGCTGTGCCAAACGATTTGAATTTCTTGGTTTGTTCCGAAGCGTGTAAACAAGAAGCAATTCTTTATCAGGTAATGATGGAAAAATCAAAGATGGCTTATGGACTTAAGCCAGGTAGATTGCCAGCCACGATCATTGTGTACTTATTAATTGGGGTTGTATTTGTTCTGTTTGGGTGCATAACGATCAGTTTTAGCGCCGAGTGGGTTTATGGCTTGCTCCCTTTAATATTTGGTGTAGTTTTCATATTGGGCGGCGCCATTTCTATTTACAACCAAAGAAAATCAGGACTTCGCGTCTAGATTGAAAGAGACTCGCCCCAACAGCGAGTCTCTTTTACGAAGTACGCAATACGCAGTATTTTCTACTTCACCAAATTTCTCAACACCGTGTGCAAGATGCCGCCATTACGATAGTAATTGACTTCCACATCGGTATTCAACAGAGCAGTGGCTTGGAATTCAACGACCGAATTGTCTGCGCGTTTTGCCTTTACCGTAAGCACCTGCTTCGGCTGGACCGTGCTCACGCCTCCAATGTCATAAGCCTCATCGCCCTTCAAGCCAAGCGACTCGGCGTTTTGCCCATCCATAAACTTCAATGGCAGGATACCCATGCCGACTAGATTCGAGCGGTGGATGCGTTCGAACGATTCGGCGATCACCGCGCGGACGCCTTGCAGCATTGGACCTTTCGCCGCCCAGTCGCGGCTGGAGCCGGAGCCGTATTCTTTCCCGGCGATGACGATCGCCGGCACGCCCGCCTGCATATATTTCATCGCGGCATCAAAGATGGACATCACTTGACCATCGTCCATCGTCCGTTGTCCATCGTCAAAAAACTTCGTCCAGTTGCCTTCCTTCGGCGCGACCAAAAGATTTTTCAATCGAATGTTCGCAAACGTGCCGCGTGCCATCACGAGGTCGTTGCCGCGACGCGAGCCGTATGAGTTGAAGTATTGCGGAGCCACATCCCGTTCCTGTAAATATTTTCCAGCAGGCGAATCGGTGGCGATGTTGCCGGCGGGGGAGATGTGGTCGGTGGTGATCGAGTCGCCGAACAGACCCAACACACGCGCAGACCTGATATCGTTCACCGAACTCACATCGAGAGTCAATTCCTGAAAGTATGGCGGATGATGAATGTACGTCGAGTTCTCGTCCCATTCATACAAGTCGCCTCCGGTCACTTTGATATCCTTCCACATATCCGAGCCGCTGAACACATCGGCATATTTTTCTTTGAACATTTCAACGCGCACGCTCGACGATGCAACCTCATTGATCTCTTTCTGCGTGGGCCACAAGTCTTTCAAGTAAACAGGCGCGCCATCCGAACCATTTCCGAGCGGTTCTTTGTCGAGATCAATATCCACTGTGCCTGCCAGCGCGTATGCGACGACAAGCGGCGGACTCGCCAGGAAGTTTGCTTTCACCAACGGGTGGACTCTGCCCTCGAAGTTTCGATTCCCTGAAAGCACCGCCGCCGCCACAAGATCGGACCCTGTAACCGCCTTCGCCACCTCAGCCGGTAACGGACCTGAATTACCGATGCAGGTGGTGCATCCGTAGGCGATGACGTTGAATCCGAGTTTGGCAAGCGGATCGAGCAGGTTGGCTTGTTTCAAATATTCCGTCACCACGCGCGAACCGGGCGCGAGCGAGGTCTTCACATACGGCTTGACGACGAGTCCTTTTTCGACGGCTTTCTTTGCGACGAGTCCCGCCGCGACCAGCACAGATGGGTTGCTCGTGTTCGTGCAAGATGTGATCGCCGCGATGACGACCGCGCCGTGTTTCATCTTCATCGAACCGCCGTTGGTTCCATAGGTCGCTTCGGCGGTTATCGCTTCGGGCTTGAGTTCAAATCCGCGTTCTTTGACGGGCGCGCTTAATGCTTTGTTGAACGTCTCTTTGAGTTCCGACATCGGCACGCGATCTTGCGGACGCTTGGGTCCGGCTAACGAGGGCACAACAGACCCAAGGTCCAGTTCGAGCGTGTCGGTGAATTCAGGCTCGGGCGTGGACGAGTCGTGGAAGAGTCCCTGCGCGCGCATGTATGCCTCGGTCAGCGCGATGGTTTCTTCGGGGCGACCGGTCAAACGCATGTAGCGAAGCGTCTCTGCATCCACAGGGAAGTAGCCGATGGTGGCGCCGTATTCGGGAGCCATGTTGCCAATGGTGGCGCGGTCGGGCAATGACATGGTCGCAAGCCCGGGACCGAAGAACTCGACGAATTTATCCACCACGCCTTTTTTGCGAAGCATCTGCGTGACGGTGAGGACGAGATCGGTGGCAGTGACTCCGTCGCGAAGTTTGCCGTGCAGTTTGAAGCCGATCACATCGGGGAGCAACATATCCATCGGTTGACCAAGCATCACAGCCTCGGCTTCGATTCCGCCAACACCCCAGCCGACCACGCCGAGTCCGTTGATCATTGTGGTGTGCGAATCGGTTCCAACGAGTGTATCTGGGAATGCAACAGTTTCTTTGCCGTCTTTTTTGGTCATCACCACATCGGCAAGATATTCCAAATTGACTTGATGCACAATGCCCGTCATCGGCGGCACAACGCGGAAGTTTTGGAAGGCGTGTTGTCCCCACTTGAGAAATTCATAACGTTCTTTGTTTCGCAAGAATTCCATTTCGGTGTTACGTTGAAGCGCGTCTTGCGTGGCGAAAAAGTCCACTTGAATGGAATGGTCAATGACAAGATCAACCGGCACCAGCGGATTGATTCTTTTCGGGTCGCCGCCAAGCCTTGCCACCGCCGAGCGCATCGCCGCGAGATCAACAATGGCAGGCACGCCGGTAAAATCCTGCATGATCACGCGGGCGGGGAGGAAGGGGATACCGGGGCGCGACCCCCCTCCCGTCCCCCCCAAGGGGGGGAAGCCAGCCTGTCCCCCCTTTAGGGGGGATGAAAGGGGGGTGGGCGTCCACGCCGCAATATTCTTTACATCATTCTGTGTGATCTCTTTATCGTTGCATTGACGCAGAGCCGCCTCCAGCATAATGCGGATCGAAAACGGAAGCCGCTTAAGTTGGGTTAGACCCGCTTTTTCCAATGCGTCGAGGCGATAGAAGGTGTATTCCTTTTTTCCCACTTTCAAAATGTCACGTGTTTTAAAGAAATCATTCATAGGTTCTCCTTTGGTGGTGTGAATTTTCGGAATGCCGACTTAAGTCGGCACTACAAACACCAACCAAACTTGCGAAGAACACAAAGGAGCGCCTTTGCCATCCTTGCTGTCTATCAGATTATAACTTCAAATCTTTTTCCAGTTGCTTCACAAGTTTTTCTTTTTCCGTCTCTTCGATAAACGACGCCTTTGCCGCGGCGACGATGCGTTGCTTCAAAATGGTTTGCGGCATCTTCAGATCTTCGCAGGCAGTGTAATACTCATGGCTTAGCGTGATGCGCGAAATGCTTGGGTCGTCGGTGTTGATGGTGACGTTCAAGCCCGCATCCAGCATCTGGGTCAGTGGATGAGTCTCCAGCGATTCAAAAATACCTGATTGATAGTTGCTGGTGATGCACACTTCGAACGCGGTTTGGCGTTCACGCGCCAACTTCACAATGGACTCGTCTTCCATCACGCGCACGCCGTGACCGATCCGCTCTGCGCCGATCTCCTCGATCGCTTCGCTCACATTGTAGGCGGGTCCCCACTCGCCCGCGTGGATGGTCACGTGCAGACCAGCCTGCTTTGCTTCTTTGAAGATTCCGTAAAACGGCTGCGACGGAAAGTCCGCTTCGTTGCCGGCCAGATCGAGCGCGACCAATCCGTCTTTGACATGATCCGCCGCGAGCCATGCCACCTGTTCAGCGAGTTCGGCGCTTTCGTGGCGGTTCACCGAGGCGATCAACCGCACGATCACGCCATGCTTTTCCGACGCTTCCTTCGCGCTGGAAATTACCCAATCGATCACATCGTGGAGGGGAAAGCGTTCCGCGCGGCTCAACGCGACTGGCGTAAAGCGCAACTCCATATATTTCACGTTGTCTTTTGCCGCGTCTTCGATGGCTTCGCGGGTGATGCGATGAATGACATCGGGCGAACGATAGAACAGGCGTAGGGTATTGAACTTGCTGAGAAAATTCTGGAAGGTGAGCTTGTCTTCTTCTTGGATCTGCACGAGCGTGCTCAGCCTTAACACATCCGCAGGGATTGTGATGCCGTGCTGCGTTGCAATGTCGAGCATGGTGTCGAGACGCAGTGAGCCTTCAAGATGGCGATGTAACTCCACCTTGGGCAACGCTCGATACGTATTCAGCGAAGCGGTGACTCGTTCGACGGCGCTCATGCGTTAGTGTCTTCGTCGTCTCTTCTTTCGGCTTTCATCCCTGTTTTCCTGTTGTGTTTCCGTTGGGGGCGCGTCCGACGTTTCCAGCGCGGTGATTTCAACAGGGCGGGGTTGATAGGCAAACACGCGCCCGATCACCAATCCGCGAATATCCTCGATCAGTTGCGCGAACATTTCCGATGCGCGTCCTTTGTATTGTACCAGCGGGTCGCGTTGGGCGTAAGCCTCCATGCCGATGGACACTCTCAGTGCTTCGATGCGCGTTAAATAATCCACCCACAATTCGGTTGTGGCGCTGAGCAGTAATTGTCGGTGGACTTCATTGAGCGCGTACTTGCCAATGGATTCAACCAACGCCTCGCGATCAGACTCAGGGATGCCTGCCACGGCTTCGGTCAGCCGCTCCTCCCCGAACGCCTGTTTGGCTGGGATGCCGAAATCGCCAAGTTTTTGCGCATTGGCGGCGAGACGATTGTATTCGCGTTCGCCCCATGCGGCGCGTAAGGCAGTTTCCGCTTCGTCAAGGTGCGTCAAAACATCCTCGGTGATTTTTTCGGCTTCCTGTCCTTCAAGTAATTGGGCGATGAGGAAAACATAGTTGAAACGGGTGAACACTTGCTTCACCTGCCGATGTTTCTGGTCGTAGCCGGTGCGCGATTCTTGCGATAGAGACATTAGAAGTTTAAGCGTTGTTGTCTCGTTAATGTCGGAAGGCATCAAGATATTAATATCGCGGGCGATCTGGCTGTTCAAGCGATCTCGCCGGCGTTCGAGAGCGTTTTGCGCGGCATCGATGAGTTCCTCGGCGGTATCGTCCCAGTTCGCGACCTCGAACCGTTCGCCGAGCGATTCTCCCGTCCGTTTGGCGGCGGCATTGACAACCCGCGCCACGGTGTTGGCGATCAACTGCCCCTCCGTCATTTTGCGGATAACGTCTTTTGCGCCTGCGGGATCTTCGCCCAGCGCGCGCATTTGTTCGCTGTTGAGCCGCAGTTGCATACCGATGAGACTATTGATCTCTTCCAATATCTTTTGCGGACGCAGACGTTCCGCATCCTCCCGATCGCGCAAGCCTTCGAAATACGCGTCGAGGGTGTCTTCGCGGCTGGCAAGTTGCGATTGCAGGGACTGTTCCGCATTATCGATGAGGTGTTCGATGGCGCGTTGCTGATGGGCGTTCTCCGTTTCGATGGCGCGGGAGATCAGCGACAGGATGGTTGGCTTGAGGTCGCCGGGGGTGCCGATTTCGTTGAGTAGCAGAGACAAGCCGAAACTGGGGAAGAGGCGGTCGCCTGTCATGAAGGCGGGTTGCACTTGTTCGAGCCAGGCGATCAACTTCCAGGGGCCCTCTTCGTCTGCCAATCCGATTTCGACGCGTTGTTTCACTTCGGTCTCGAGCAGGGTGGCGATATCGTCGCTCAGGTCTTCTTTTTCGAAGATGCGATCGCGCTGGTTGTAGATCTGTTCGCGTTGTTTGTTGAGCACGTCGTCGTATTCGAGCAGGTGTTTGCGCACGTCGAAGTTCGCGCCTTCGATGCGGTGTTGCGATTGTTCGATCAGTTTGCTGACCATGCCCACTTCGAGGGGGAGTGATTCGTCCACGCGCAGGCGATCCATGATGGCGCTGGTTTGCGCGCCGCCCTGAATGCGCATGAGGTCGTCTTGTAGCGAGAGATAGAAGCGCGATGCGCCGGGGTCGCCCTGGCGCGCGGCGCGCCCGCGCAACTGGTTGTCGATGCGCCGCGCGTCGTGACGTTCGGTGCCGATGACGTGCAAGCCGCCAAGTTTTTTCACGCGTTCCATGTCTTCGAAGTATTGCAGGAAGTGTTTGACCTCGGCTTCGTAAATTCCAAAACTTGAAGTGTCAACATTTTGCAGGGCAACGCGGCGTTCTTCCAGCGACATGTCGAAGGGATTCTCGTAGCCCGCTTTTCGCAAGACGCGATTCGCGGCTGAGATCACTTCTTCGGCAATTTCGCCGCCGAGTTTGATATCCACGCCTCTGCCTGCCATGTTGGTGGCGATGGTTACGGCGCCGAACGCGCCCGCGCCCGCGATGACTTGCGACTCTTCGGTGTGCTTGCGCGCATTAAGCACCTGATGCGGAATGCCCGCCTGTAACACCGACTTCAGTCGGTTGGTATCCGACGAATCCAACCGTAGAGTACCAAGCAGGGTATTGATGTTCGATTGGTCTTCCGGGTTGATGTTTGTCACACCGAGGGGCTGGATGAATTTCCGCAGGGCATCGGGCGTGATTTTTTCGATGGGATCGTTGAGGAATTGGAGTTCGGGGATGGCGAACTCGCCCTGTTCGCGGTTGTTGGCCTGCAACCACGCTTCGCGCACCAGGGCGATCTGCATCAACCGTCGGACAGATTCCGCTTTAAGCCGCGACGAAAGCCGTTCGGAGGATTCAACCGATGTGGTGCCGACTAACAGCGGGCGTCCGCGAACGTGTTCGCGGATGGTTTCCATGACGATGGCGCGAAGTTTTGCCTCGAGAGTTTTATAGATGACATCGGGATAATCTTTGCGGCGAAAGAAGAGCGGCTCTTCCTGGGTGTCGTCGCGTTTCGAAAAGTAGGAATACGAATAGCCGTCCTCATCCTTTGCTTTTATTTCGATGAGCGGCGCGTCTTTACCGAACGCTTGGTATTCAAGGTTCGGCGGGATCGGCGCAACCTCCAGTTCGTAGATCTTGCTGAACTCCTCGGCTTCGGTGAGGGCGGTGCCGGTCATGCCGCCGAGCTTCTCGTACATGCGGAAGTAATTTTGCAGGGTGACCGTGGCATAGGTCACATTTTCAGGCTCGATCTTCAAACCTTCTTTGGCTTCCACGGCTTGGTGTAACCCGTCGCTCCAGCGCCGACCGGGCATTTGCCGCCCGGTGTTCTCGTCCACGATAACAACCTTGCCGCCCTGCACGAGATACTCCTTGTTGCGATGGAACAAAAATTGCGCGCGCATCGCTTGTTCAAGGTAGCCAAGCAACCGCACTTGCTCGGGAGAAATATCTTCGGGGCGGTCGGGATCGGTCAGTGTTTGCCCGAGCAATTGCTCCACATGCGCCAGTCCCGATTCGGTCAACGGCGCGTTGCGGTCTTTTTCGTTGATCTCATAATCATCGGGCTTCAGTTGACGAACAACCTGCGCCATCTTTCCATACCATTCCAAATTTCCAGAAGCGGGACCGGAGATAATTAATGGCGTGCGCGCTTCGTCGATCAATACATTGTCCACTTCATCGACAATGGCGAAATAATGCCCGCGCTGGACGCGGTCGCTCAGGCGCATGGTCATATTGTCGCGCAGGTAATCAAACCCAAATTCCGAGTTTGTGCCGTAGGTAATATCCGCTTCGTAGGCGAGGCGACGATCCACTATCTGTAATTGGTGTTGATCTTCGTGCGGCGATTCGCGCTCCAGATCGACGAGAAATGCTTTTTTGCCGTTTTCGGTTGCCGCCGCCATTTGCAACACGCCCACCGAAAGCCCAAGCATGGAATAGATTGGAGCCATCCAGCGCGCGTCACGCCGCGCGAGGTAATCGTTCACGGTGATGAGGTGAACGCCCTTGCCCAGCAGGGCGTTGAGATAGATCGGCAATGTGGCGACGAGCGTTTTCCCTTCGCCTGTGCGCATTTCGGCGATCGAACCACGATGCAAGGCAACCCCGCCGATCAATTGCACATCGTAGTGACGCAGACCGATCGTCCGCTTGGAAGCTTCGCGAACCGTCGCAAACGCCTCCGGTAGGATATCTTCCAGCGCGTCTTGCCCAGCCTCGAACTGTTCCCGCTCCGTCAGCCCATCCACATCCCCAAGACTTTGCGCGATCCGTTCTTTGAACTCGTCGGTTTTCGCGCGCAAGGCATCGTCGCTCAAGGCTTCGAATTGCGCTTCGAGCGAATTGATCTCGTTTGCGATTCCGCTGTATTGCTCAATGGTCTTTCGATTGGGGTCGCCCCCAAATAGCTTTACAAAACTTTTTAGCATTGGTTACCTTTATGGACGAGAATTATACTGCTTCCTGCGGCGGGTTATCGTAGCACGCCAGTATTAGCGAAATATAAAAAGACACGAGCGTTTTCGTGTCTCTTTTCTGTACGGTTTCAAGGGACTTTTTATCTTTGGAGCGTCTTTTGCCCACGGCAATCTCCGCCAGTCTTGTGTGCCGGTTGGGTTAGCAGGCGTGGTTGGCGTTGTCGCTTCCTTTGCTCTTCAACAGGTTGATAAACGCAATAGAACATTCCAACTCCAGGCAGGTTTTTGAAACCCGTTTTTTGAATTCGGTGCGACGAGCATCAAACAAGCGAGGCGGATACCCTGTTTCAGACACTTTCAGCCTTGCAAAAATTCGAGCGATCTCAGCATCCCTGGTTTCGAGACTCATTTACATTTCCTCGAGTTGCAACCCAAGCGCTTTTCTCAGTTTTGCAATTCCTCGATTTTGAATTACCTTGATATTGTTGACTTCCTTGCCCACGATATCCGCGGTTTCTTTCAGGCTGAAATCCTCAAGAAATCGTAGGATGATAACGTGGCGCTGGTCGTCGGTAAGTTCCGAGTTCATCGCCGAGATCAACGCTTCCATCATGACGCGCTCTTCGATCTGGGTCTGGGTGGGGGTGAGTTGCCCTCGGTCGAGCCGGTCCACGGCAACTTCGAGCGGGGCGGTATGCTGGTTGTCTCGTGAGCGATCTACTACGAGATGATATGCGGTTTGATAAAGATACGAGCGTAAATTGGTGCGCGGACCCTTACCTGCGGCGAATTGTTCAAGTAGTTGGGCGAAAACATCGCCGACGATATTGTCCGCTTGAATCGGGTCGTGACATAAACGGAGTGTGTATTTGTAGATGGCAGGCGCATATTGGTCGAAGATGGCGGTGAGCGCATCTTCGTCCAATTTTTGAGCGGCTTTGAGCAGAGAAACAACGTCGTTCATGAGGATACATCCGCGGTTTCCCGGGCGTTCAGCGGAGAAACAATCGATAACGATAGGTTAAATTCAGTCATAAATCCGTTTCAAATCTTAATCCTATTATAAACCCGTACTCCTGTCTAGTGAACAACCTTACAAGCCCCTCATAGTACTGATGGCACGATGTTTATTTCGGATGGGCGTTCCGCTTTATAGTAAGAAACATCGCGCCACTGAGTCTAATCAATGTCGGGCTTGATATAATCGCATAAGGAGATGCCCATGTTTTCATTTGAAGGACCTGATCGGCGCAAGGAAGAGGAACGCATTAAACAAGAGGGGCGACTTCCGCCCGGGCAGGCGCTCACATTCAAATTCCCTGTCTTGCATTACGGGCCCGTGCCGCGCTTCAACGCCGCCACGTGGGACTTCCGTGTATGGGGCGAGGTGGAAGAGGAAAAACGCTGGACGTGGGACGAGTTCAACAAATTGCCGCGAACCAAAATTCAAATGGATATTCATTGCGTGACGCGCTGGAGTAAGTTCGATACGGTGTGGGAAGGTGTCTCGATCAAGTCGCTGGCGGATCAGGGATTCATCAAGATCAAGCCGACTGCGACCCACCTCATGCAACATGCGGAATACGAGTTCACGGTCAACATTCCATTGGAAGTCGCTTTGCAGGAAAATTTTTTACTCGCCACCCATATGAATGGCGAGCCGATCTCGCCCGATCATGGCTATCCCTTGCGCGGCGTGGTGGGCTTCATCCCTGGGCGGGAGGAGATGGAAACGCCATATTTCTGGAAGGGCGCAAAATGGCTTCGCTCACTAGAGTTCATGCCGCGCGATCGACGCGGGTTTTGGGAGCAGGCTGGTTACCATAACCGCGCGGATGTTTGGAAGGAAGAACGATTTGGATAGCAAAGATAATGCGGCAGTTCAACTGCCGCATTATCTTTCTTTTCTTTTTGTCTAGGGACGTGTTCCCAAAACTACGGGAACATCCACAGATTTCCCGTCGCGGAGAACCGTGAGGATGATCGTATCGCCGGGGGATTTGTTCGTGATGAGGTAACTCAATAGATCGTCGAAGGTGATTACGGGGTTTCCATCCAGCGCGATGATGAGGTCGCCGCCGGCGTTCAAGCCGGGGATGTTCGTCGGCGATTCGCCCGCGCGGATGCCGGCTTGGTCCGCAGGTCCGCCAGCCACCACGCCGACAACGTACGCGCCGGTGAATTGAGGCAGTCCCAGCGCTTCCACTTCATCCAACCCCAAGTCGCTGTTCGAGGAAATCCCGAGATATGGATATTCAAATTTGCCATCGCGAATCAGAACGGGGGCCACGCGCTTGACCAGGTTGATCGAGATCGCAAAGGCAACGCCCGAGTTGACGGCATTGCCGGTCGCCGTATCGATATTCTCAGTGCGGATGGATTGATTCACGCCGACCACCTCGCCGTTGAGGTTGAAGAGCGGACCGCCTGAATTACCGGGGTTGATCGCCGCATCGGTTTGGATGATGTCGGCAGTGCTGAAGAATCCTCCATCCGGCGCGGCGTGGGCAGGTTGGGTGCGCCCAAGACCGGAAACGATCCCCATTGTCATTGTGCCGTTCAAGCCGAAGGGGTTGCCGATGGCGACCACGGGCTGACCAACTAAAAGCGCGTTCGAATCGCCGATGGGGAGGGGATGAATCTCCTCGCTCGGCGCGTTAACTTTGATGACGGCAATATCCGCATCTACATCGAAGCCGATAACGGCGCCGATGGCTTTGTAGCCGGAGGAGAAGGCGATCTCGGCAGTGGTTACCCCGTCGATCACGTGTTGATTTGTGATGATGTGTCCTTCGCTATCGAACACAAAGCCGGAGCCCATGCCTGTGGCTGTGCGAATGGCGACCACGCCCGGGATCACCTGTTGATACAGTGAAGCCAGCGAACCATCCAACGGGATGGGGTTGGCGGATACCGGCACGAGCGTGGATGCCGCCGGCGCGGGCGAATCAGGCGCGGCTTGAGGGAGAGGCGAGATGCCGGGAAGTTGGCATGCCATCGCCGCTAGAGTCAGAATCAAAAATGCAAAGAGAGGTCGTTTCATATTTGTCCCTTTCTGTATTAGACCTCTTGCATAAGTGTCTCTTGCTCAGCCACAGAATCCACAGAGACCTTTGAGAAATTCTCTTTTTCTCTGTGATCTCTGTGGCCAAAATGACTTTTGCAAGAGGTCAATTGACTGAGGTCTGGAATCGAAAAGATGGTACTGCCCTGTGGTTAAGTCTAACTGAATGGAGGTTAACAACAGCGAAGGGTGAACAACGTTAGAATTTGATCTTCGAGACTTCTTCGAGCAATTCGCGTTGTTTGGGGTTCAGGTACTTGGGGATTTGAACTTTCAAACGAACGTACAGGTCGCCTTTGGCGGCGGGATTTTTCAAATGAGGCATCCCGCGCCCGGCGAGGCGAAAGACCTGTTCGGGTTGTGTGCCGGCGGGGATGTTGAGTTTGATCTTGCCCTCGAATGTTTCCACATCGGCATCGCCGCCGAGGATGGCGGTGAACACGCTGGTTGTCGCGGTTGCGTGCAAGTCATCGCCGCGGCGTTCGAAGCGTTTATCTTCCTGAACATCCACGATCAAGTACAAATCCATCCCGTTGGGTCCCGCACCTGCCACGCGCACTTTGGAACCACTGCGCACGCCCGCCGGGATGCGGACTTGTTTTTTCCTCCTGTCCGAATCGATCAGGCGTGTTGCGCCTTTGTATGCCTCTTCAAGCGTGATCTCCAGTTCCTGTTGGTAGCCCTGTGTTTGCGCGCGCGGCGATTGTCGTCCGCCCATGCCGAAGATGGTTTGAAAAAAATCGGAGAAGCCTCCGCCGCCAAACATATCGTTGAGATCGTCCACGTTGACGCGCGTGCCGCCGTATTGTCCCCAATTGAAATCGCTTGGAGTTCCGCCGCGCCTCTGCCATTGCGAATAATCGGAGCCAAGCCTGTCGTACGTTGAACGTTTTTTTGAATCGCCCAACACTTCATACGCTTCGTTGATCTCTTTGAAGCGTTCCTCGGCTTTTTTATCGTTCGGGTTGTAATCGGGGTGATATTGCTTCGCCAGTTTACGATACGTTTTGCGGATATCGTCATCGCTGGCTTTGCGATCTACGCCGAGAATTTTGTAGTAATCCTTGTAATCCATGCTCGTATTGTTACACCGCGCCAGATGCAAGTCAAGCACCTGTTTGGATGTCTAACAGAATTCTAATTCGGTTTTGGACGATGGACGTTAGACAATGAACGATAGACGATGGACAATGGATGATGGTCAATCGTCCATTGTCCATCGTCCGACTCGCGCCTCATTCGCAGGGACGGCTGATTCGCCCTAGTCGAGTTTTTTCACCAGATAAAGTTCTCCCCGCTCAAACCCGCGCCCAAGATAATATCCGCGCGTGCCAACCGCCGAGATGACCGCCATGCGTTTGTATCCGCTTGCGATCGCGATTCGTTCCGCCTCTTCAAGCAGACGAGTCCCCAACCCGACGTGTTGCGCCGCGCCATCTTTCTCCGCGCCGACGGGAAGCGACTGTCCGTACACATGCACTTCGCGGATCAACGCCGCGCCGTCTAGATCGGCGATTTCAGTTTGCGGAGACTCGTCATTCGGTAGAGATAATCGCACAAACCCCGCGATCTTATCGTCGGGCGTAACATACGAAATGAAATGTTCCTCCGCCGCGCCCGCTTGATAGACGAGATCGTCTAATTTCAGCGACTCAACATCCACCGACTTACTCTTCACCTCGCGGCATCTCACACACTGACATTTCGTCCCGCGCCGTTTCAACTCATCTTGCACATCCTGCCGCAAACTGGTTCTACGATTCCCTTCGACAACATTTGTCGAAGGAATATCTCGAATCACACGGTTCGCGCGGCAATATCTTGGAATCGTCGGCTTGATGTCCGCGATCAGATCGATCAACTCTTGCGTGGTGTATGGTGTGAACTCGCCGCGTTGCCAATATTCGTACAGTTCCGCATTTGCAAGCAATTGATTCGGATAAATTTTTATCTCATCGGGGCAGAAATCATTCCACAACTTCGCAAAATCTTCGCGGTCCGATTCGGGAGTCGCGCCGTGTAAATTCGGCATCCAATGCAGGACGATCTTGAATCCCGCCGCGCGGAGCAGGGCAGTGGCTTCGCGTGTGCGTTGTACATCGTGTCCGCGTTTGTTCATTTCGAGGATGCGGTCGTCGAAGCTCTGCGCGCCCATCTGCACCTTCGTCACGCCGAGGTGACGTAGCCAGCGGATCTCATCGGGATTGATCTCGTTCGGTCGCGTCTCGATCACAAGTCCCACGTTGCGATGTGACGCGGTTTCATTGAAGGAATGATCTTTCTCCAATTCTCCACTCTCTAGCGTATATTCCCCCTCTCCCGCTGGGAGAGGGGCAGGGGTGAGGGCGGCGTTCATCGCATCGAAACACCGCTTCACAAACCACTCCTGATAATCGCGCTTATACGACGACCACGTCCCGCCGAGGATCAACAACTCGATCTTGTCGGTGGGATGTCCCAACGCCTGCAACTGCGTGATGCGCGACTTCACCTGCGCGTACGGGTCGAATTGATGCTCCACCGCGCGCATCGCGCCCGGCTCGTCGGGCAGATATGACTTAGGCATCCGCGCGTCGGTGGGGCAGAAGATACATTTCGCGGGGCAGGGATACGGCTTCGTCAACACCGTCACCGTCGTGACGCCTGAAAGCGTGCGCATCGGCTTCATGCGGAGTCGTTCGAGCAGGCGCGTGTCCGCGTCCATTTCGCCCGCCGCGACGAGTTCGTTGTACAACGTCACCAGCATGGATTTGTTGAGATAGCCGCTTCCATCCGCGAGCGGATGACTGCGCAGGGTCTTCGTCACTTCGCTTCCGCGCTGAATTTCCTCCAGCACGAAGCGCGCCAGTTCTTTTTTATCGGGGGTGAGCAAATGAGTTGCTCGCCATAGTTCACGTCGTTCTGAGTGTATGCTCATCGTTGCGGGATTATACCCGTTATGAATCACGTGGAGCGGGATGTTATCCCGCCAACCATGTATGCGGGATGCCATCCCGCGCCACGAAGCGCATCTACTACACGTTATAATCTTCGCATGAATTCATCCACCGCCGCGCGCTTGATTCAACTCAACAAAGATTTCTACACCCGCTTCGGCGATTCGTTCTCCGCCACCCGCCATCGGATTCAGCCCGGCGTGTGCCGCGTGCTTGAAATGCTGAAAGGGAATGAATCCATTTTGGATCTGGGATGCGGCAACGGGGAATTCGCCCGCGAACTGGCAAAGCGCCGACATCGCGGCACGTATCTCGGCGCGGATTTCAGCCTGCCTCTCCTGCGGGAGGCGGAGTCTCAGCCTGAGGGGTTTTCGGCTAAGTTTGTGGAGGTTGATCTGACAGAGTTATCAGTAAACAGTAATCAGTTAGCAGTGACTGATCACTGGTCACTGATCACTGCCTTCGCTGTCTTGCATCACATCCCCTCTACTGAACTTCGGCTGAACATTCTGCGAACCGTTCGTCAACTGCTCAAGCCTGACGGTTTGTTCATCCATTCCAACTGGCAGTTCCTAAACAGCGAAAAGCTGAAAGGGAGGATCAAGGCTTGGGAAGATGTATTAGTTTCCTCGCCTGCGCTGAGCGGAGTCGAAGCGTCGGACATTGACGCGGGTGACTATCTGCTCGATTGGCGGAGCGGGGGAGAAGGCATCCGCTATGTCCATCACTTTAGCGAATCCGAGTTGGGCGAGTTGGCAGACGCGGCAGGCTTTCAGGTGGCGGAGTCGTTTTCATCCGATGGCGAGACGGGGAATTTGGGGTTGTATCAGGTGTGGAAGATTTCCTCGTAAGAAGTTCCATTTCTGCCATATCTAACAAATGTTCTAATTTGCCGACAGTTGATGCATCCGCAGTTGAACGCGGATGCATCGGAAACAAAACCTGCGGGACGATTTTCACGGAGAATACCATGGCTCTAGAAATTCTTGAACGGATCGAAACCAGCCTTGTTGAAAAACGCGAGGCGGTGACGAAATTCCTTGAAACGGCTTCGGATGCCGAGAGAGAGATCTGCCTGTACGAGGATGACCATTGCGTGCAAGACCATTTGCACGTGATCGAAGCCAGCCTCGAGAAGTTTGAAAATCACACGCTCGGGCTGTGCGAGATCTGTCACGGTTACGTGGAGCCAAGCCGGCTGGCGATGGATTACACCGCGTCCATTTGCCTGGACCATTATTCCGAAGCCGAGATGCGGCGGCTGGAATCGGAGTTGGAATTGTCGCAGATTGTCCAACGCGCGTTATTGCCGCAGAACGTGCCTGTCATTTCAGGCGTGGAGGTTGCCGCGTTCAGCCGACCTGCCGACATCATCGGCGGCGATTATTTTGACTTCTTCCAATTCCGCGACGGCACGCATGGACTGGTCATCGCCGACGTGAGCGGGCACGGCGTTTCGGCGGGCATGTTGATGAGCAGTCTGCAAACCGCATTGCGGACGATGGCTCCCGATACCGATTCTCCCGCCGAGATTCTTGAGCGCATCAACCGCTTTTATATTCACAACGTCAACTTCACCACGTTTGTCACTGTGTTTCTCGCGCGCTTCGATCCCCTCAACCTTGAGTTGACCTACGTGAACGCGGGACACAATCCGCCAGCGGTTCATCGCGGCGCGAGCAATGACATCCATTGGCTGAAACCGACTGCGCCCGCGATCGGCTTGGCGGAACTTTTCCATCCGCGCATCGATTCGGTGAGACTTTCGCAGGGCGATTCGCTTCTGCTGTATACTGATGGTGTGACCGAGGTTGTGAACGCGGCTGGTGATGAGCAGTTTGGTTATCTTCGCCTCGCGGATCTGTTGTCTCAACATGCGCACCAAAACGCGCCCGATATTCTTCAAACTGTGTATCGAGGAGTAAGCGCGTTTGGAAATAACAGATCACTGGCAGACGATGTGACGATGGTGGCTTTGAAAGTTTTAGGATAGGAAAGAACTCGGGGGTTACAAAACCTCCGAGTTCTTGTGTTATTACATTGTGCCATTCGACTCGCAGTTCAACTGCGGGTCGAACTAACGTTACGTCGCCACATTGTTCGGGTTGGCGATGTATTGCCACCAATTGTGGCTGATTCCGTTTTTGCGCCCCAGGGTTTTGGGAAAGTGACTCATCCACCATAGGTGATGTTTGCGGGTGTCGCCATTGCCCCAGTCGGCGGCAGTGACTTCACGAGCGATCCCCTTGAAGTTGGGGAAGTTGTATAACCAGTCATCGCATTCGCTAACAACAACTGAGGGATTATTCCAGTCGTAGTCGCTGACGCTGTTCGGCGCAAAATGGACGTTGCCCAATGCGGCTTGTCCCTTGTGGCTGTGGTCATAACGGATAAAGCGCTTCCAATAATTTTCCTCTCCTTCGATATTTTCAAAAACCTTCTGCATGATGGATTCGGCGCGGTGCCCCATGTTCTCCAGCATTTCGCCGTAACTGCGCTCGAATGAAAACCCCATGACAACGAATCGTCGTTTTGCCGCGTCGGTATTTTGGAGCGGGGGAGCGTTGCACCAGAATGCGCCCGGTCCGCCCATGATGGATTCGTAAAAACCCGCATCGGGAAAATTGAAGGTCCACACTTCGTCGATCTCATTTCGCGCCACACGCTTCAAGATGTCAAATTGTTTGATGATGGCGTGATAGTCCGCTTCTTGCGGCATATAAGGCGAGGTTGCGCCGCGCCGGACCTTGAGATAGGTTTCCGCGTCGTATACATATCCATCTACTTTGGCGGGGAAGGCGTCCACGTCGATGCGTTGGGTGATCTGGTAACGGACGAGTCCGCCGCTGGCTTGCAGGATGTCGGACATGAATCCCACGGCGAGGTCTTCGACCTTGTTCCAGCGCATGTGCTCCGATAACTTTTTGCCGGTTGTTTGATTCACCACCGGGTCGTAGACGATGACGAGGGTGCGGAGGATCGTCTGGACGGGGGGTTCGGTCGAGGAGTCTGAAGCAGGTGTCAATGGGGCGGGATGCGATTTTCGTCGAAAGAGGGAAAAAGGGCTCATGTCTGAAGTCTACCAGTAAGTTCACGCGTCTACGCGTATCTGGTTCTACGGCAAATTCGTCGCGAAATAGACCTGGTTGCCGATTGCGAAGTACAGCACGTAGTTCGGGCTGATCGCCATTGCGCCAACCGCGCCGGGCTGGAAAGGGTTGGCGTCGCCGGCGAAGCCGGTCAGTTGGTTTTGCAGTTCGATCGAACGCGGCGTGAAGCGGAATACTTTTTGATTTTCAGAATCCAACAACACCATGATGATGTTGGGAGGCGAGGTGAGTAGCAGTTGCGTGAAGTGGGCTTGCGCGAAGATATTAATGTCTTGATGCGCGGGGTAGGAGTCGAGGAAGTTGATCGGGTCGATGCATTTGGTCTGCGTTTCGGCGATGCGGCTAAAGGTGCACGTGGAGATGTGCCCATCGGCATGGAGCAGGTACAGATCGTCGCCGCTCACCGCCAGGTCGATTGCCGTGTCGATGGTGTTGGGGATCTGGTTGCCAAAATAAAAATACGGCGTGTCGGTGAAGGTGCTGTCTTTGCCGGCGAAGACCCACACCGAGCGGGAGGTGGCGTCGAGCACGTACAAATTTCCGTTATCGAGCGCAATCGAGGTGATGCGCCCCCAGTTGGTGTTCGGCAGGGATGGGAGCGGAATTGCCTGCGGCACCTGGCCGGGCGAGCAATACAATAGATTTCCGTTGGCGTCGATGCCGAGGGCTGTCGCATTGACAAGGTTGACCTTGGGCAGGGCAAGCACATCCACAAGAGTGCCCACTTGATAGCCGGCGTACGTGCCGGGTTCGCATTTGAAAGTCAAATCCAGTTCGAGGCTTCGCCCGGTGAATGTGGCGTGCAGAATTTTCCCGTTTTCGGCGTCGAGCATGTACAGGTCGCTTTCGCTTGCCGCCATGCGGCTGATCTGCGTGATGCCGGTCAACCCGTTCGTAAAGGCTGGGACGAATTCAAGCCGTTGCACGCCCATGATCGTATCCAGATTGTTTTGCGCTTCGGCTTGCAACAGATTCGATTCGTCGGTTTCACGATAACTTTCGGCTTTGTCGATCGAAGCGGCGACATTTTCCCACGCCATGCGCTGGCGGATCGGGTCCGTCTCGCTGATGGCTTGCGCGCGCGCATTGAGCGCCTGCTTGTAGTATTCATCATATTGCACGCTTTGACCGAAGCGTAAATAGACGACGACCGCCATCGTGCCGACTAGCAAGGGTACGATGAGCGCGATGAAGATTTGAATGTACTGAGGCACAAACGACATATGTTGTTGCGCCGCTTCTCCCGCAGGGGCGTCTGCGCTCTCACCCCCGGGCAATAACCGCGGGATGAAGCGCAGGAAGAACGCTTTCACGCCGTCGTTTGCCCGCCGCGCGATCTGAATTCCGCCGACCATCACTTTCGCCATTTGCCGCGTCGCTTCGGCGTGAGCATTGGCGTTTGTCTCCGCTTTGGAAGAACGATCGAACAACCCGCCAAATAACGGTTTTGAGGTTTGCTCAATCGCCTCTTTCTGCTCTTCGATTACATTATCATCTTCTTCGTCTACCGGTTCGACCATTTTGACCGGCTCTGCCTTAGCAGGCTCCGGTTCGATCACCGGTTCGTCGAGCTTTCGCCGTGGAATGGAAGATGGAAATCCACGCGGGGCGTCGGATGTGACTGGTGATGGGAGGGGCGGAAGATTGTCGAGCGGCTGTGGCGGGATGGCGTACGCCGAAGGTTGAAGCATGTGCGCGCCGAAATCTGCCAGGCGGTCAAGTTCTTCTTCGGTAATGGTCGGAGGGGTTTCTGCGCGAGGAAGATCTTTGAGTTGAGAATCGGTAATGGGGAATTGGTAATTTATCGCCGCCGGCTGTTCGTTATTTATGTCTTCTTGAAAACTTTGCGACGATTCGATGAGGAGATCGTCAACGGTCTCCTCCTCGAGCGCTTCATGCTCTTGCGGTTCAGAAGGTTGAGGGCGCGAATCTATTATAGGCGCCGAAGCAGGCTCAATCGCGGAGGGAGGCGGCGTACCCACGTCTGCGCGCAGAACGGTGATTACTCCCGATCCCGTTTTCGCGTGAACGAGCGCCGCGCTCAGGTCGCCTTTGGCGTATGTCAGCTTGCGATATGCCGCATCCAGCGACGTGATCGGGCGTTCGCCCAATAGATCATCTTCCCAATCCCTTGGGAATTTTCCGCACAGGACGAGCAAGTCGTTGGGATGAAGATCGACTTGCGCAAGATAAGTTTGAATGTTTTGGCTGGACCCCAAGCCTTTGCCCGAAAGCGATGGCTCGTGGATGTGACGCGATTGTCCCGCGCTGACGCAGATCACATGCACAGGCCCGTTGAGCAGGAGCGTGCATTTCTCCTCGCGCACAACGGCAATAACCAATACCGCGTTGGCGTATTTCCCCTGCCCGGTTGTGGAGAAGTTGCGCTCGAGCATCGCGGCGTTGAGGCTCTCTGCCGCTTTGCGCATGGCGCTGGTCTGTGTGCCCGGCGATTGATAGAACGTCGTTGCCGCTTTGTGGTGGAGCGCGTCGATTTCTTCGAGCGAATATTCTGCCGTGCCTGAAAATGTGAGATAAAGGATCAGGCTGTCTTTTTCACGCCCGCGCGCCACACGCCTCGGCGGCGTGGGGGCGAACAAGCCCGGCAGGTCTGCGAAGTTTTGACCGTTGTGTCTGAAAATGGGGAGGATGTTGAGGTCGAATGTTGTCACGGCGTAAGAATGTTCGGAAGATGGCTATCATTATACTGGTAAAATTTGGACAAATGACGAAGGCGGAAGGATGAAAGATGAATTTTAAGTTGCACGCCGATTTTTCTGAAATCGATTCAAACACGTGGAACGCGTTCGTCGAGCAGAGCGTAGCCGACACGCCCTTCTCACGCTACGAATATCTTAGCGAATGGTGGAAGACTCTCGGCGGCGGCGAGTGGAAACAAGCCGAATTGATCCTTGTCTCCGCCACAGAAAACGATCAACTCGTCGGCATCGCCCCGTTGTTCATCGCGGACTACGAAAATCGACCCACGCTTCTACTTATTGGCAGCATCGAAATTTCCGATTATTTGGATTTGATCGTACGCAAACAGGATTTGTCACGCTTCCTTTCCGGCTTGCTGGATTTTCTCGCTTCATCCCACGGGGAAGCCTGGTCCGCCCTAGACTGGTACAACCTCCCCGACGACTCTCCCACCCTAGCCGCCCTCCAAGCGGAATCCGAATCGCGCGGCTGGACTCATCACGAAGAAGTCTATCGTCCAACCCCACGCATCGCGTTGACAGGTTCCTTCGACGAGTATCTCGAAAGCATTGACAAAAAACAACGTCACGAGATGCGACGCAAAATGCGCCGCGCCGCCGAAAGCGGGCGTGTCAACTTTTACATTGTAGACAAAAACGCCGACATCGAACCCGAACTGGAATCCTTCTTTCATCTCATGGCGCAAGACCCCAACAAAGCGACCTTTCTGCATCCCGCTATGCGCGAACACATGACCGCCACCCTCCGCGCCGCGCACGCAGGCGGCTATCTCTGGCTCGCCTTCCTCGAAGTAGACGGCGTGAAAGCCGCGGCGACTCTTTGCTTTGATTACAAAAACAAACTGTGGGGCTATAACTCCGGCGTAAGTTTCGACTTCAAGGACGTGTCCCCCGGCTGGGTCATCATGGCGCGCGATATTCAATGGTGTTGCGAAAACGGTCGCACCGAATTCGATTTCATGCGCGGGGATGAGGAATACAAATATCGAATGGGCGGCGTGAATCGGTTTGTGATGCGGGCGAGGCTGGTCAAGTAAGTTGAGCGGTTTTTGGTCGGAAGAGATCCTGAATCACGAATCCGCATAAGGCAAATCCAAGCAGGGTAAACGGCATTTGCCATGCCATAGGGAATAAAAATGTGTGAATATACGAGGTGGGTTTGAAGATGGCGTACCAAGACAACGGAGCAAGGATCGAATACCATGTTGTAGCAACCAACGCTATCCCCATGTTTGATGGGTTTGCATGTAGAGTTGCTCTGTGTTTGTACAAATAGATAAGGGTGAATACTGCAAACAGCGCGATCAGATGCCAGTAGACAACAGTTATATCCCCAAAAGAAAACGCTTGAGAGTTCAGATACTTCCCGATCACTTCCATGTGACTTGCCCCCAGACTCTCGGCATATTGACCGCGAAATTCATCGACGTTTCCCGCCGCGCGCCGAATGAACGTATCCCTGACATAATAAATTCCGCTCTTGAGGCTTCCATCCGCCGCGGTGATCTGCAAGATGAGCGTTCCGAGTCCCGCAATCGTTGCCAGCGCCAGACTGACGCCGAGCAAGGTTGCGCGTTGAAAAAAAGTTTTCCACTGCCAACGATCTCGAATTGCGAAATAGACGAACGGCACAGTTGCCATGACCAATGCGGTCGTGATGATCTCGAACCCCGTGAATAGGATCTTGACCCATATAGTGATGAAGATGACAAAATAAATCTTGAACGCGGGAAAACGATCCTTTTTTGAAGCCTCAGCCAGCAGGTATATTCCGCAAACGAACGGCAGGAAGAACGCCCACAGATTCCAATAGAGACTCCCCGCCGGTAGGATCATCCATTCGGAGACAGCCGCGAAGAGCAACATCAACGCTCCCGCCAGCCAGCCGAACTCGAAAGCAATTGCCGCGGCAACTAGCGCGATGACCACCGAAGAAACAAACGCAACTGTCCCTCTGAAAATTTCAAGATTTGTAGATGCGGGGAAATTCGTCAGGCTGTCAAATAGACCAAAGACGAATCCTTGAAAGCCCGGGTGAGATTTGTAGACCAGGTAATATTGGATCGGCTCGCCGGTCTCGTACAACTCGTATTGCCGGTTTGCGATCGCTGTACCGAAAACCCAGCCGTCTTCCGCATCGAGAAGCCCGAGCAGACCGCCCGCCGAAAACAACCCGTCCTGTTGCGACTTTGCCAGCCGCGCGACAACCACGCGCTCGGAGGTCGTCTGCCATCCGCGATAGTTGTATTCACGCACCATTCCCCAGCCATCGCCGTTGAAACTAGGGAAAAGAAAAATCGTCCCGCCGAGCAAGAAAAATAGAAAAGTGAGTTTGTTGCTAATCATTCCCCATCCATTATATCGTGATGAAAGAACTGTTTTGTCATAGCAAGAGATTCGATTTTATGCGCGGGGATGAGGAGTACAAATATCGCATGGGAGGGGTGAATCGGTTTGTGATGAGGGCGAGGGTAATAAAAAAGTGACAGTCACTTTCAAAGTGACTGTCACTTGGCTTAAAGATAAAGCTTTCTTTACCCTCCTCCGCCAACTCCTCCCACAATCCCTCCATCCGTCAACTTCCTCAAATCGCTCAACGCGGACTCGATCTCCTCGGGTTTCACGGGTCTGTCCTCGTCGCGATGTTTCAACGTGCCAGACTTCGCTTTCTCGATTGCCAATTCTTTGATCGAAGCATTCAACGACATCGCCTCTTTCACCAGCGCTGCGCCTTGCGAATATCCGATCACGGGGTTCAACGCGGTGACGATGATCGCGTTCTTCGCCAGCCAGCCTTCCGCTTTTTCGCGGTTGGCGGTCACGCCTTTCACGGCGCGTTCAGTGAACGCATTGACCGAGCCGATGACCACCTGCATCATCTCGAACAAATTGTGCGCGATGATCGGCATCATCACATTCAATTCAAGTTGCCCCGCCTGCACCGCCATCGCCACCGTCGTGTCGCATCCAATCACATGGAACATCGCCTGATCCAACATCTCAGGCAGCACGGGATTCACTTTGCCCGGCATGATGGATGATCCCGGTTGAACGGCGGGCAATCTGATCTCGTCGAATCCAGTGGACGGTCCCGAGGAGAGCAGGCGAAAGTCGTTGGCGATGCGGATCAACGTCAACGCGAGAGTCCGCAGTGAAGATGAAAAATCCGCCGCGTCCGCCATGGATTGCATGGACTCAAACAAATTATCGGATGTCTGCAACTCAAGCCCGGTGATCTCGGATAATTTTTTCACCATGCGCGCGTGATACTCGGGATGAGCGTTCAACCCGGACCCTACGGCGGTTCCGCCGATCCCCAGCCTGCGCAATCCCTCAGCGGACCGACGCACGCGTTCCGCATCGCGTTCGACTGCTTTGGCATACGCCGAAAATTCCTGACCCAACCTCACAGGGACGGCGTCCTGCAAATGTGTGCGCCCCGATTTCACGACCTCATCGAACTCTTTTGCCTTCGCCTCCAACGCGGATTGCAAATTTCTCAACGATGTGAGCAATTCATCCACGCGCCACAACGCGCCGAGCCGAATGGATGTGGGAATCGTATCGTTCGTGGATTGCGCCATGTTGACGTGATCGTTGGGATGCACATAATACTTCCCAAGTCCGCCGCCCAAAATTTGCGTGGCGCGATTCGCAATCACCTCGTTCGCGTTCATGTTGTGACTCGTCCCCGCGCCCGCTTGAAACGGCTCAACGACAAACTGACTGTCCCATTTGCCGTCCATCACCTCGGCGGCGGCTTGAGCGATCGAATCAGCCACTTGTTTCGCGGTAAATTTTTTCCCGTCCGCTTCGCGGTCGTTGAATAAGCCCAACTCAAAATTCACCAACGCCGCCGCTCGCTTAACCGCCGCGATAGACCAAATGAACGCGCGCCACGGACGAAGTCCGCTGATGGGGAAGTTCTCCACTGCGCGTTGTGTTTGCACGCCGTACAAGGCATCTGCTGGGACGTTGAGTTCGCCGAGCGAATCTTTTTCTTTACGAAATTCATTTGAGGTCATTGTATGTCCACTTGTGAGTTTTTCATATTTTACACCCTTCTTTCATCATCACCGAGAGGCCGATTTCTGTTCTGTTAGAATTATCCCGGCAAAGGAAAACGCGTGGATCAGTTTCTTGAACTCTTCTGGATATTTCTAAAAGTCAACCTGCTCAGCACATCAGGACCCGCTTCCGTTGGCTTGTTGTATCACGAGGTCGTTGGCAAACTGGTGACAGAGGGACAATTTGTGCAGGCAGTGGGTTTGTCGTCTGTTTTACCGGGGAGTGACGCGCTGCAATTGGCGATGTACATCGGTTATGCCGTGGCAGGCATCCCCGGCGGATTCGTTGCGTTGCTCGCCTCCATTTTGCCTCCAACCATAATCATCCTCGGCGTGACGATGGTCTTACATCGTCTGCGCCGCGAGGCGTGGCTGAGCAGTTTCATCGAGGGACTCACGCCGGCGATCTCCGTATTGATGCTCTTCGTGGCGTGGAAGATTTTTCAAAAGGGCGGCTCTACCGGATGGGAAGGCTGGGCGATCGGCATCGTCAGCCTGATAGCCATGTTCCTCAACGCGCCCGCGCGGATCGTGGTTATCCTCGCCGGGCTGGTCGGTATCTTCTTTCTCAAATGAACGAGTCGAAAATTTCGGTTTGGGTTCGTTTGTTGTGGATGTTCCTCAAGGTGAACATCCTTTCGCCGTCGGGTCCCGCGTCGATCGGGTTTTTATATGATGAGGCAGTCGGCAAACTCATGACCGAAGAACGATTCGTGGAAGCGGTGGGCTTTTCGAATGTATTGCCCGGCAGTGAAGCGTTGAAACTTGCCATGTTCGTCGGTTTTGCCGCGGGCGGAATCCCCGGCGTGTTCGCGGCGCTGCTCGGCGCGATATTGCCTCCCACCGTGTTGATGCTCATCGTCGCCTCATTGCTCCAACGATTTCAAGGGGAAGATTGGCTCGCTAGTTTTGTGGCGGGGATGAGTCCCGCAGTCGCCGCGTTGATCGTCGTCGTAGGGTGGGAATTGTTCCGCGCGGGTTCACGAAAAAAAATAGACCGCCGTGTAATTCTGATCGCGCTTCTTAGCGCGGTCGCATTTTGGTTCGAGATCCCATCGCCGTTCGTGTTGCTTGGGGCGGGCGTGCTCGGCGTTATCTTGTTTGGCAAGCGAGGTTTCAAATGAAATCCGAATTTCTTATCGTAACGAACGGCTTCAAAGAGACGTGGTCCGCTATCGAGTATGGCGCGGCGCTAGCCCAATCCATGCGGATGAAGATCACGCTTCTCGGCGTGACGGAGGAATTGAACCCCGCGGCGATAGACGACCATCACCCGCTGGAGGATATCTTCGCGCAAGCCGTGGAATTGTTCCAGAAACTTGGCGTTGAATATAGTCTTGATATTCGCAACGGTGTTGCCGAAAGGATCATCCCCGAGATTGCGAACAAAGGAGATTTCATCACGGTTGTCAGCCCGTTGGGTAGACCTCAGTTCAAGCGCTGGCTCACGGGGCGTTCCATTCGTTTCTTGATGGAGGAGATCCGCAACCCGATTCTGTATGTGCCTCAAGCGTGTTTGCCGGTGAAGAAACTTTTAGTCACAGTGGGCGGGTTGGGATATGGCGAAGCCGCGGAGAACATCGCTGTTCAAATTGCGCGCGCCAACAACGCGGACGTGACGATCCTGTATGTGGTTCCGCCCACCGATCTGGATTATCCCAGCACGCGAGGCGTGCGGGCGCATGTCAACGATCTGGCAGAGACCGACACTTTGCCGGGACGCAGTCTGAAAAAAGCATTGGAGATCGCGCAGGGAGCGGGCTTAAACGCGAAGACCAAAGCGCGGCAGGGGATTATTGTGGAGGAAATTCTGGCGGAGATACGCGAGGGCGATTATGATCTCGTGTGCATGGGTTCGGCCTACAGCGCGAATACCTTGAGACAATATTACGCGCCGAACGTCACCGCCGAGGTTGCCGAGTCGGCGCATTGCCCGGTGTTAACTGCGCGGCACAAACAAGCGTAGCGCGAGATTAATCTCGCGTTACAACCCCGGCGTATATTTCTTTTCCCACTCTGCGATTGCGGCGCGAATTAATGCCTTCACATCCGTGTCTGGCACCTCGTCCACGCCGAAATATTGCGATGCGCCGACGGTGACGATCACCCCGCCTTCTGCGGACTGACTCATTGAAATTCCCCGGTCTTCCAATGGCGAACCAGCGAGTTTTTCTTGTAATACCAGGTTGATCTGCCCGACGATGCTGGTTGGCGGCGGGGCAGGTTTTTTTTCTGCGGAGGGTTCGGCAGATTTCGTCGCGGGTTTGAAAGAAATCGACGGAAGGGGAGTGGATGCCTGGTTGGTTGAAGCAGTCAGAGGCTGGGAGAGAGGCGGTTGAGGAACAGGCGGAGTCGCCGCGTTGGTCAATCGTTGATCGTATTCGGGGGTGAGTGCGCGGGCGCCATCAAGCTCCTGCATAAAGTTTTCATTTTTGGGTTTCAAAACAACGGGATCGTCTTTTACAGTAACGGAGGCGGGCTGAGTCTTGGCAGATTCCTGTTCTTCTTCACGCTGGCGCTTTTTATACCCGGTACTGCGACCCTCGTAAAACCCGATGGTGTAGAAGACTAATATGGCGATGATCCATCCAGCGATTGACCAGTTGATTTCCATAATTTATTTCAACCTCTGACAGTTCGGACAAAAATGCGTGCCGCGTTGACCGACTGTGATGCGCGTAATCTTTGCGCCGCAGTTTTGGCACGGTTTTCCTTCACGGTCGTACACCCGAAAATAGTTTTGGAATTCTCCGCCGCGATAGACCCAGTCGATGGATGCGCCGTTGCGGCGGATGCCTTCGTTCAACACCTTGCGTATCGCTTCATGTAGACGGTCAGCCTGCCTCGCCGTGACCGAACTTGACTCGCGCTTTGGGTGCAGTTTGGCGATGTTCAGCGCTTCGTCGGTATAGATGTTGCCCAGCCCGGCGAGGAAGGTCTGGTCAAGCAACAACGGTTTGAGCTGGCGGTGTCTCTTGTGTAGCGCCGCGTGGAGCCATTGCGGCGTGAAGTTTTTGCTGAGGGGCTCGGGCCCGAGTTTGTTGAGGATATTCGCTGGGTCTGCCAGAAGCCAGACCCGCCCGAACTTTCTTGTATCGTTGAATGACAACGACTTATTGCCTGATATTTTAATTATAAGTCGGTCGTGCTTCTCTGGTCGATTTGTACTGGGTTTAATATGTAAGTCGCCGCTCATGCGGAGGTGGATGAGGAGGTGGAAAGCGGAAAGCGTAAAGATCAGGTACTTCGCGCGGCGACCCACGTCTAGAATTTTCTGTCCGCGAATCTGTTCCTTGAATCTTTTCGGCGAGGGCGCGGCAAGCGTGCGCGGCCAGCGCAGATCGGCGGAGAGGATCGTTCTTCCGACGAGTTCGGGTTTTAATTTTCGAGCGATGGTTTCAACTTCAGGAAGTTCGGGCATTTTCTGTGTCAGGTGCGAAGTTTCAAGTTCCATGTTCCAGATGTCGCATGAAACTTGATACCTGAAACGTGAGACTTGAAACTCTCTTTACTCGTTGAACATCTCTCCCACGCTTCGTCCCTCGTGCGCGCGGCGGATAA
The DNA here is from genome assembly GCA_016789025.1 of Anaerolineales bacterium. Taxonomy (GTDB): domain Bacteria; phylum Chloroflexota; class Anaerolineae; order Anaerolineales; family Villigracilaceae; genus Defluviilinea. The sequence goes on along the minus strand of JAEURC010000058.1, from coordinate 38,841 downwards.
CCTCTCCTAACATGGGAGCGATCGAAAGGACGGTGAGTCGTCCTTTGAGCAGTTTCAATATTTTGGATGAAATTGGAATCGTATCTGTTGTGATAATGTGTTTGATCGGTAGATTTGCCAGCCGTTTCGCGCCGTCTTCCGAAAAGACGGGGTGGATGAACGCAAGATAGATATTTCGCGCGCCGTTCTTTTTAACCACGCCGACCGCCTGCTCGATGGAGCCGCCGGTAAGCACTTCATCGTCCACGATCAAGACGTCTTTGTCTTTTACGTTGCCGATCAATGTTAAGGCTTTGGCTTTTGAGTCGTTGGCTGTGCGCCTTTTCTCAACGAAAGCAATCGACGCGTTCAGGTCGCGGGCATAGTTGCGTCCCTTTTTAGCGAAACCCAGGTCTGTGGCGACGACGACGAGTTTTTTCATCTGCGCGCGCATGTTCTTGTTGATGTGAGCGGTGATCATGTGCGAGGCGGTTAGCACATCACCGGGGATCGAGAAGAATCCCTGAATTTGCCCGGCGTGCGGGTCGAAGGTCATGTAGCGGTCCGCGCCCGCGCTTTCGATCATGTCGCACACCAGACGCGCGGTGATCGGAACGCGCGGCTGGTCCTTTTTATCCGAACGCCCGTAACACAAATAGGGGACAACCGCTGTGATGCGCGCCGCCGAATCCAAACGGATGGTCTGGATCATAATGAGCAGTTCCATCAGGTTGTAGTGCACCGGCGAGGAGGTGGTTTGAATTACATACACATCCTGCCCGCGCGCGCTGCGCGTCAACTTGACGAAAATATTCTCATTGGGGAACTGGATCACCTCGCGCGGACTGAGTTGCTGGTTCAAATAATTGGCAATCTTTTGCGCGAGGTCGGGCGAGCCGGTGCCCGAGTACAGTTTGATCTCGCCGTACATTTTCATATCGTGATGAGGTCCTTGCTGGGTCATACATTCTCCTGCTTTGAACTTCCGTTCAATAATTTCCTCACCGCCTCATGCGGTGATAGAGTTCGTCCGACGACTTGTTCGACTACATCATTATATTTTTCGTTTTGGATGTTTGCAAAAAAACGACTCATCAACGCCGCTTCCAACGCCGCTTCCAACTCGGACCTCAACCTGGCTCGGTCGCGAGAAGCCCAATCGCCAGTGACGTGTAGATGCTCGGCGTGTTTCGCGATCGATTCGGCAACGTCCGCAATTCCCTTGCCCTCGGTTGCGACGGTTTTGTTGATGGGGGGAATCCAAATGACCATGTCGCTCCGAGTCGCTGAAGAGTCTGGCTCGAGGGCTGGGAGATTCTTCGCGCCCGCCGGAACCATGACCGTCATTGTCTGCCCATGGTGGCGATAAACCCGGGGGATTGGGTGAGCAAGCGCAAGTGTGGAGCAAAGCGCGCGCTCCGTGTGTTCCACGCCGGGGCGGTCCGCTTTGTTGATGACGAGCACGTCGGCGATCTCCAAGATCCCCGCTTTGATGGCTTGAATGTCATCGCCCAAGCCAGGCGCCTCGACAACAATGGTGGTGTGGGCGAGGCGGGCAATGTCCACTTCACTTTGTCCCGCGCCGACGGTTTCGATGATGACGATCTCGTAGCCTGCCGCGTCGAAGATCTGCGCGAATGCCGCTGTAGTCTGCGCGATTCCTCCCACCGAACCACGCGAAGCCATCGAGCGGATGAACACGCCATCGTCGCCGGAGAGATCGCGCATGCGCACGCGGTCGCCCAGCACGGCTCCGCCCGTGAACGGACTCGACGGGTCCACCGCGATGATGGCGACTTTTTTATTTTCCGTTTTGCGATAGTGCAATGCGAGTTGGTTGACGAGCGATGATTTCCCCGTCCCCGGCGCGCCGGTGACTCCGATGAGATGCGCCTTGCCGGTGTGCGGAAACAATTCCGCAAGCGCGGCGCGTCCCTCGGGCGAATGGTTTTCCACTTGCGTGAGCAATCTCGCCAGCGCAAGGCGGTTGCCTTCAAGAACGGAGTTTGTGATTGGCTTACTCATAACCGACATTACACATTGTCCCGCAGGTTGAAGAGTGCATAACAAAGTCTTCAATGAAACCCGCGGGACGTTTATTGATAGATAAGTTCATAAAATAAATTTACGCACTACAAATTACTTCATGGCCTCGAGGATATCCTTGACGATATCCTCTGTCGAGGCGCCGGGACCATAGATACCGGTGATACCCATTTCTTTCAAACGCGGCATATCCTCATCGGGAACGATGCCGCCGATAAATACTTTCACTTTGTCCTGCCCGTTGGCTTTGAGCAACTCCACGATGCGCGGCGCGAGCGCCATGTGCGCGCCGGAGAGGATGGATAACCCGACCACATCCACATCTTCCTGCAAGGCGGCTTCGGCGATCATCTCCGGAGTCTGGCGCAAGCCGGTGTAAATGACCTCCATACCCGCGTCGCGCAACGCGCGCGCCACAACTTTTGCGCCTCGGTCATGCCCATCGAGACCGGGTTTGGCAACCAAAACACGAATCTTATGCTCGCTCATGCGTCCTCCGCGAATGAAATCTAGCGTGATTATACTATGAGGGTTGCCGGGTTTTTTCTCTCAGTACCCTCCGCGCCTTCGCAACGACCTTGAAATTTACAGCGCGTTCCATGCGCCGGTTCACGAATCAAAATATGCTATACTTTGACCATGCAATCGAAAACGGATTGGACTGAGTGGGCTGAATCCCTGCAGAGACTCAAACTCGACGGACTCGTTGCATGGGCCCTCGATGCAGGCGCTCCTCTAACTGTGCTCGGCGCGCAGGTAATGTACCTCACCCAACCTTTCCTTGGCGGGAAACACACAACAGCGATTGCTCGCATGCTCGAATCGGATGAAGAAACTCAAGCCTTTGCGCGCATCTTGCGCGGCGGGAGGGCGGCGTGATTGCTCTGGGAATCGTCGTTATCATTGCTCTGCTTTTCATTATATTTATCGCACTGCGGCGAAGATCGCCAGCCACACTACGGCGCATCCCTGCTTTTGATCGCCTCAATCGCGAGATCGGTTTGGCAGTGGAAAACGGAACCCGCCTTCACATCTCATTGGGGCGAGGCAACTTCTTTACCGCGCGCGGAGGTTCGGCGCTGGCAGGGCTGGCGCTTGTGCGCCGAATCGCCGAACGAACTTCAGTTAGTGACCGCCCGCCAATAGTCACCTCTGGGGATGCCGCCATCACAATCCTCTCGCAGGATACATCGCAATCCGGGTATCGCGCGGCGGGGGCGGAGGAACAATTCCGCGTCACTGCCGGACGGATGACTGGCCTCTCGCCTTTTGCCTACGCCGCGGGGACGATCCCAATCTCTCGCGACGATAACATCTCCGCGAACATTATCATCGGCGACCTTGGTCCCGAAGCCGCGCTAGTTGCCGAAGGCGCCGACCGGCAAGACACCAGCCTCATCAGCGCAAGCGATAACCTCACAGCGCAGTCCATTTTTTATGCGGCGTCGCAAGACCCATTGATCGGCGAAGAATTATTTGCCTCCGGCGCGTACGTGGGGGCAGGTTTATCCCATGAAGAAAGTTTGAACGTGCAGGATGTATTGCGCTGGATATTGATCGTCGCAATTCTTGGCGGCTCACTCTTAAAACTGATCGGGCTAGCGTTCTGATGCGAGTTATTACGGCAACATTCGCCATTGCGGCTGGTATTCTAGTTCTGCTCGGCTATTTCATCGACGCAGATGCATTGAGGTATATCGGTTCGCTTATTACCGATTGGGCGATCATCATAGGGGCGTTTGCCGCATTGATCGGTATCATCAACCTCATTTTCGTTCACATGGAAAAGTTTCGCACCCGCCAGACTGGTGGAATATATAGTGTGCTTCTCGTGATCTCGCTCATCTTTACCACCGGGTTTGGCTTGCTTCTTGGTCCTGAAAACCAGTTCATGCGCCTCGCCATGGATGCCATTATCGTGCCGGTGGAAAGCGCCTTGATGGCGATCCTTGTGATTACCTTGATCTATGCCAGTATTAGGCTATTGCGCCGGCGCGTGGATTTAATGTCTATCATCTTTTTAGTGGTTGCAATTTTAGTGTTGATCCTGGTCATGCCCACACCGGTCGGGCAGTTGCCGGGCGCTCAACAATTGCTCGATTTCATAAACACATTCTCGCGTGGCGGCGCGCGCGGTTTGTTGCTTGGCATCGCGCTTGGAACGTTGTTGACCGGGTTGCGCGTGTTGTTTGGCATCGACCGTCCGTATGGGGGGAATTAACCATGGCAGGCTTGCAATGCCCCAACTGCGGAAAAGAAAACCCGGATTTTCTGGATAACTGCCAGTTTTGCCAAACACCGTTGAGAGCCGAATCGTCCGTGCAATTTGGAGAAAGCCCTGTTAAAAAACATACCGGCGAACTCGAACCGATCTTGCCGCAATGGCTGAAGGATGTCCGTCAACAGGCTAGAGAATCGGCGGAGGAAGATGCCGCAGAAGAAGCCGCCAAACCCAAAGTCAGCAATGAACCGCCCGATCTGCTGGCTGGGCTTGCCGCGCAAGCAAAAGATGAAGGGGAGGAAGTCCCCGATTGGCTGGCGGGGATAAATCCGCCGGAGAAAACAAGCGAGGCTGAAAAGCCATCCGCATCGGGGTCGATTTCAGACTTCTTCGCCCAATTTGAAAAAAGCGAGCCTGAACCTGAACTTCCGCGCGTCGAAGAAGAACCTGCTTCGCAATCGGCAGAAATGCCGGTCTGGATGAGCGGCTCCACTGATTCGGCGCAAGCCGAATCGAAAGATGAACTATCGGAATGGTTCACACAGGCATCGATGGAGGAAAGCAAGCCTGTTGAAATCGAATCGAACGAACTGGGTTGGATAAATGATGCCACCACGTTGCCATCTTTCAACCAGCCTGAACCCGCAAAAGAACCTGAAGATTTGAGTTGGCTTCATGCCCTTGAAGACTCGACGAAAAAACCGGAGCAACCCTCTTCTGCCCCGGCATTCGCGCCGGATTCTTTGCCCGGCGCGGGTGCCTCGATGCCGGATGATTTGAACTGGTTGAATCAACCCGGCGGATCATCTGCCACCGCGTTCGAGGCGCCTGTGCCAACCCAGCCGGAAGAACAAAGCCCCGAATCTGCTCCAGAGGATCTTTCATGGTTGAACAGCCTTGGTGGTATTGAAATACCAGCTTCGCCACACGAAGCAGCGTTACCGGTTTCACCTGCCGATGCTCTCGATTGGCTGACTCCGCAAGAGGGGCAAACAATATCTCCATTTGAAGAGAAGCCGGCAGAAAGCAATCTCAATTGGCTAAAAGGCGGCGGGCAGGAAACTCTCATCAACCCAACACCGGCCGAATCGACTTCGCCGTTCACAAAGATTCCCACTGGGGCGCTCGATGGCGGCGATGCAGTCCCCGACTGGCTGAAGAGCGCGACAGAGGAACCCTCTATGCCGGCGCCCGGCGCGCTTTCAGATTGGTTCAAGGACGATGACGCGGCGGCTCATTCCCCGCTTCAACCTGTTCCCATTGACCCGAACTTCATCCCAGCCCCCATGGATGCGGAATCGTTATCGAACCAGGATATCGATTCATTGTTCTCTGTCAAATTGCCAGATTGGATGTCTGAGTCTGAGTCGAAGATCGAAGGGGATGCGCCGCAACAAACGCCTGCCATACCTGCCTCGTCCGATGAATCGCTTGCCCCGGTCAATTTGCCATCGTGGGTGCAAGCCATGCGTCCCGCCGCATCGGCTGTAGTTGCCGAACCAGTTTCAATGTCGGAAGAAGCGGAGCGGGAAGGTCCGCTGGCGGGGTTGCAGGGAGTTATCCCTGTTGCTCCGATCGGTTCGTCGCGTCGTCCTAAGGCAGTGTCGTTGAAGTTGCAAGCCTCAAACGAGCAACAATCGGCGGCGTCGATCCTTGAAACTGTGCTGGCAGGCGAGACTACAGCGCGGGCGATCGGCGCGCAATCCATTGTCACTTCACAACGGATTCTCCGCTGGGTGTTATCTGGTCTCTTCCTTATTGTGTTGAGCGCCATGATTTATATGCGGACACAAAACCTGCCAATCTCTACCGACCTGCCGGCGTCGGTGCGATCGGCGACGAGCATCATTACCCGCCTGCCACAAAACTCCAGCATTTTGATCGTGATCGATTACGAGCCGGCGCTCGCGCCTGAACTGGAAGCGGTTAGCGGTCCCTTGCTCGATCATCTCGTTCTGACTACGCATGCCCGGCTGGTTTTCATTTCCACGTCGCCGAGTGGGGCGGGATTGGTGAATCGACTTCTGCTCAATACCGGGATCAGTTCACCGGCGGGAATCAATTACCAACCCGGAACCAACTTCGTGAATTTGGGCTATTTGCCCGGCGGCGCGTCCGGCGTGCGTGAATTTATCGACGCGCCGTCTATTGCCATGCCCGGCGCAGTTGAAGCCGCGTTTTCAGAATACGCCGCTGTCGTTGTGCTCACCGATAACGGCGAGTCTGGTCGGTTGTGGGTGGAGCAACTGGTGGCGAAAAACCAGGCAGATGCCGGCTACTTTGCTTTTCAACCGCTTTTGTTCGCGGCAAGCGCCCAGGCAACGCCGTTACTGCAACCCTATGTCGACTCGGAACAGATCAACGGGATGGTGGGCGGATTGGCAGAGGCGGCTCGTTATGAATTTGTCAACAACAGCCGCCCCGGAATTGCGCGCATCTATTGGGACACGTTCGGCGCCGGTATGGTATTGGGCGTGGTGATGATGATCTTTGGAAGCCTGTGGAGTCTGATTGCGGGTTTGCGAGCGCGGCGCAACGCGGCGGAGGCGGGATAATTATGCCCATCGATTTTCTTGCCGGGCTTGTTGGGTTGGTGCTTACCCTGCTGATCTTCAGTTATTTGATCGGCGATAATCCGCTGTTTCGTCTGGCCACATATTTATTTATCGGTGTTTCGTCCGGTTATGCCGCCGCCGCCATCTGGCATTTTGTGTTGATCCCAAAATTATTCAATCCTTTGAGGAGCAACGACCCAGCCCAATTGATCTTGGCGGTCATTCCGTTCATCCTTTGTTTCACCTTGTTTGCCAAACTCCTGCCGCGTATTTCGTGGATCGGCAACTTTGCCATGGCGATTTTGGCCGGAGTGGGAGCCGCTACTGCCATTGGCGGGGCAATGCTCGGCACGCTGATTCCCCAATCGCTGGCGGCAATGGATATGTTTGATGTGCGCGGCTTGGATACCGCGCAGGCGTTCACTCGTTTGGTGCAAGGCGCGATCATGCTGGCTGGCACGGTTGCGGCGCTCGGGTATTTTCAGTTCAGCGCCGGGCGCGCGCCAGATGGAACGCCCAAACGCAATGCCTTCTTTGAAGCCATTGCGTGGCTCGGAAAAGTTTTCATCGCCATCACTTTTGGAACATTGTTTGCCGGTGTGTACATGGCGGCGCTAACCGCCATGATCGAGCGGTTGAGTTCCATGATCAATTTCATTCGCCAGTTGGCTGGAATATAACGTATGCCTGCGTCCCTCGTCCAAACCGAATCCATCCTCGCTATCGATGTCGGCGCGTCTGTGACGCGTGTCGCGTTGTTCGATGTAGTCGAGGGCGAGTATCGTTTTGTCGCCTCGGGGCAGGCGCCCTCCACGGCGGAGGCGCCGTTCAAAAATATCGGCATCGGTGTGCGCGAGGCGATCCAGAATTTGCAGGGAGTGACCGGTACGACCCTGCTTGGTACACAAGATAACAATATCATCACGCCCTCGCAGCCCGATGGCTCCGGCGTGGATGGGGTGGTCGCCACCATGTCGGCGGGACCCGCCGTGAAAACGGTGATCGCCGGCTTGCTTTCGGATGTTTCGCTTCAGAGCGCGCGGCGTTTGGCTGAATCCACGTACAGCCGCGTGGTCGACACCCTCGACCTCTCGGACAAACGCCGTCCCGACCAGCAATTGGACTCCATCGTGCGCTCACGCCCGGACCTCGTCATTCTCACCGGCGGCACGGACGGCGGCGCCTCGCGCTCAATGCTGAAGATGCTCGAAGCCGTTGGACTTGCCTGTTATTTGATGCCCGGCGAAAAACGCCCCATGGTGCTTTACGCGGGGAATCACAAACTCGCTGGCGATGTGCAGGAACTACTCGGCGGTCACGCCGGGAAATTGCAGATCAGCCCGAATGTGCGTCCATCGCTTGAGGTGGAGGATCTTGAACCAGCCAGCAATGTGCTGGCGTCGCTGGTGACCAGCCTCCGTCAGCGGCAGATCAAAGGGGTGGATGAGTTATATAACGCGGCCGCGGGAAATTTACTGCCGACCGCGTATGCGCAAGGACGCATGATCCGCTTTTTGAGCCGGCTGTACGAATCGACGCGCGGGTTGCTGAGCGTGAACATGGGCGCGTCGGCTTCGACGGTTGCGGCAGGCTTCAATGGCGAACTGGCGCTGGGGGTGTATCCGCAGTTTGGGCTGGGCGAGAACCTCGGCGCGATCTTACAACATACCGAGATCGAACAGATCATGCGCTGGATGCAACTTGATATCTCGTCGAACACGTTGCGCGAGTTCCTCTTCCAGAAATCGTTGTATCCGTCCACTATCCCTGCTACGCAGGATGAACATGCCATCATGCAAGCCATTGCGAGGCAAGCGCTGTATCTTGCAGTGCGCGTTGCCCAGAAGAACTTCCCTGCCAGCGCGCGCGCCTCGCGCGCCGATCTGATGCCCAAACTCGACTTGCTGATCGCAGGCGGCGGCGCGATCGCCGATAGCGGTTCGGTGGGAAAAAGTCTGTTGCTCTTGCTCGATGCGATTCAGCCGGTGGGTATCATGCCGTTTTTACTCGACCAGAATAATCTTATGCCCATGCTTGGCGCGGCGGCAACACGAAGTCATTACCTGCCAGTGCAAGTGATCGAATCCGGGGCGTTCATTGGCATGGGAACAGTGGTGTCGGTGATCGCCTCAGCCAACTACGGCGAGACCATCCTACGCGCCAAGCTCGCCTATGCGGATAAGACCGAAGTGCGCGCCGATGTGAAATTCGGCGGGTTGGAGATCATCCCCCTGCCAAGCGGCCAAACTGCCCGCCTGACGTTGAGTCCGTTGCGACGGGCGGACGCAGGCTTGGGCGCGGGAAGAAGCGGAGCCATCACTGTGACGGGAGGCGCGTTGGGTATCGTCATCGATGCGAGGGGCCGTCCGTTGAATCTTCCAGCCGATGCGGTGCGCCGCCGCGAGTTGATGAAGCGCTGGTCTCATGCGGTGGGAGGTTAATCACGATGCTTGCTCCTGTCTTACATATTCTGCCGCTTGTCACGATCGTGCGCGAACGGCTCTTGCCGGTGGCTGGCAAAGTGAACGCGCATTTGAACCAGCGCGTCAGCCCTACGGATGTGATCGCCGAGGCGAATTTTGCGCGCGAACATGCGCTGATCGATGTGGCGCGAACGTTTAACGTGCCGGTTAAACTTGCCGATCGCATGATCAAGGTAAACGAACGCGACCGCGTGGCGCAAGGCGCGTTGGTTGCCGAAAGCGGGGGGATGTTCTCGCGGAGTATCCGCGCGCCTCGCGCTGGGCGTGTGATGGTAGCGGGTGGCGGACAGATCTTGATGGAAGTTGGCGATGCGAAGATCGAACTCCGCGCGGGCTTGCCCGGTGTGGTTGCGCAGATCATCCCTGAAAAGGGAGTTGTGATTCGCACGGCAGGCGCGCTCATTCAAGGCGTGTGGGGGAACGGACGTATCGATAACGGCTCGATGATCAGCCTGATCGAAAAGCCAGACGATGTTCTGACCGCCGAACGACTCGACGTGAGCGTGCGCGGTTCGGTCATCCTCGGCGGGCATGTGCGCGATGCCGACACCCTGCGCGCCGCGGCAGATGTGCCGGTGCGCGGGCTTATCCTTTCGAGCATGTATTCCTCACTGTTGCAACTGGCATATCAAATGAAATACCCCATCCTGGTTCTGGATGGGTTCGGCGCCATGCCGATGAATTCGGCGGCGTTTAAGTTGCTCACCACGAACGACAAACGCGACGCCACAGTTAACGCGGAGCATTTTGATCGCTACAACGGCAATCGTCCTGAGGTGATCATTCCCTTGCCTGTGACCAATGAACCCGATGAGCCAAATTCATACGATACGTTCGCGGCAGGGCAAATTGTGCGCATGAAGCGTCCGCCTCACGCGGGGATGATCGGGTCGATTGCAAACCTGCGCCCGGGGTTGAGCGACCTTCCCAGCGGTTTGCGCGCGGCGGCGGCGGATGTGCGCCTTGAAAATGGCGAGACCGTGATCGCGCCTTTGGTAAATCTTGAAGTTGTGGGATAATATTTAAAATTCGTTATGGGCGAATGAACTTTCGCACAGGACGATGACTTGCATAGGAGAATGAGCGATGTCCACATTCGACGAAAATTCAATTGATTATGACGATGAGAATCCGCCGGAGGAATCCAATAATCGCACGTTTTTGTTTGCCGCGGGTGGGTTGGGTTTGCTGGTGTTGCTTGCCTTACTGTGCCTCGGCGCGTATGTTTGGTACTCGTTGAATAATAACCAGTCCGCTTCGCAGACCGCGATTGCGGAACAAACGCGCCAACATGCGACGATTCAGGTAGGGTTGACTCAGACCGGGGTAGCCAACGCGCTGACCGCCACCGCCGGCGCGACGGCTACGCTGCCTCCCACCAATACGCCGGTCATCGCCCTGGCGACCAATACCGCCGGGACGCCGGGCGCCGCCACCGCCACCCCCAGCGGACCGACTTTCACCCCGAATGTCCCTGCAACGGTAACGCTCGGCGCGGCGTTCACGCAGATCGCCAACACCACCCAGACTGTCATCCCGACCTCCACGGCGTTGCCTAACACCGGTTTTGCCGATGAGGTTGGAATCCCCGGTATGTTCCTTGCCGCGCTCGCGCTCGTGGTTGTGATCTTCCTCGCGCGAAGGCTGAGAGCTGCGCCCACAAGATAAGATTCTTTTGCAAAATCAAACATGGCTCACCCCGAATTTAATCTTTCGAGCTTTTAGCCACGGATTTCACGAATTTACACGAAAAAAGCCGACCAGTTTCAACGTGGTCGGCTTTTTTCTTTCCCGATTTCGAACAGAAAATTAAATCCGCGACAATCCGTGTAATCTGTGGCTGATTCCTTAAGTTTAAGGTTAAACATGTTTGTTTCGCAGATGGGAATTAAACCACGCTCTTTGCCACCTGCTCGCCATACCCAAGCAGTGACTTGACCATCGCCTGCGTCCGCCCTTCGGCGTAAACACGCAAGACCGGCTCTGTTCCTGATGGACGGATCAACAGCCACGAATCATCCGCCATGATGTATTTCACGCCGTCGCGTTGGCTCACCTCCGCGACCTTCTCGCCTCCGATCTCCGCGGGCGCTTGATTCGTGAGGAACTCGGTCATCTCCTTTTTGGCGACGGGGCGGCTGAGGCGCAAGTCTGTCCGTTCGTAGAAAGCGGGACCAACGTCTGCAAGCAATTCATCTACCATGCCGTGCAATGTTTTTTCCGATTGGGCGATCATCTCAACGAGCAATAGCCCCATGATGGGACCGTCGCCTTCTGGGATGTGCCCTTTGAACGAGATGCCGCCCGATTCCTCACCGCCGATCAACACATCTTCCTGCATCATGTGATCCGCGATGTGATTGAAGCCGACCGGCGTTTCGTGCAACTTCAAGCCATATCGTTTGGCGAGGCGGTCTATCATACGCGTTGTCGAAACCGTTCGCACGACCGCGCCTGTCAAACCGCGTTGCTCAACCAGATATTTCAATGAAAGAGCCATGATCTTGTGCGGGTCAACGAATGTGCCGCGTTCATCCATCGCGCCGATGCGGTCTGCGTCGCCGTCGGTCACCACGCCGAAGGTTCCCATCCCCGCGCTGATGGCGGAGGCGAGCGCGCCGAGATTTTTGGCGATCGGTTCCGGGTGAACGCCTCCAAAGCCGGGGTTCATCTCGCCGCGGATCTCTGAAATCTCACAGCCTGTGCCTTGTAAAAAGGATTTAATAACGCCGCGTCCGGAGCCGAACATCGCGTCCACGACAAAGCGTTGCGGGTTATCCGCGATGGCGTCGGTGTCGATCAATGTCCGCAGGTGATCGAAGTAAGCGGGCAATGGGTTGAACTTTTGGATCAACTTCGCTTCGCGCGCTTTTTTGAAATCCATCAGATTGGGTCCGCGCGCCTGCTCCTCGTTATCGTTGATGTACACTTCCACGCGGCGGCATTGTTCGGGCAGGGCAGAGCCGCCGAACGCGCCTTTGAGTTTGACTCCGTTGTAACGCGGCGCGTTGTGCGAAGCGGTGATCATCACTCCCGCAATCGCGCGATTATGTTTTACTGCGTATGAAATTGCGGGCGTCGGCGAATCGGATTGCGCGAGCAGGACGGTGAATCCGTTGGCGGCGAGGACGCGGGCGACCTCGCCGGCGAAACGGTCGGAGAGAAAGCGCGTGTCGAATCCCACCACGATCTTTTTTGGGTCGGGCGTAAGTTCGTCGCTCCTTCCCTTATCCCAATGCTCCGAGTCAACGGCATCGGCGATGGCTTGCGCCACGATGCGCAAATTGTCGAACGTGAACGAGTCCGAGATCACGGCTCTCCAGCCGTCGGTTCCAAAATGAATGGGCATGTAAGTTCCTTTTTTTACCACGAAGGACACAAAGGTCACGAAGGAATCTTTGTGAGTAACTCACCTTACGCGCTGTTCCGTACCGCACACCTGTCTTGGCGGACGGCGCCAGGGCAGTTCACTTTGCGGTAAGAAAAAACAGGCGAATTGCAAGATAAATCTTGCTGTACTGCGTAAGGCGAGTGAGTAATCTAAAACACTTTGTGTCTTCGTATCCTCTGGGGTTGAAAGAATTTTATGGCGTTGCGGTGACTTCCGGCGTGGGCGAAGGCTGCCAATCGGCGATGGGTGTGGCGGTGACTAGTACAGCCTGGATCATCCAACCTTCCACGCGCACATCGTTAACGGTGGCAAAAACATGCACCCAGACCACCCCGTTCACATCCTGAAAATCGTTCGGCACGATGGTGACCGTCGCGCCATTGCCGAGGGTGGCGAGAACCTTGCCTCCGGGTTTTTCGCGGATGAACGCCCCGCCTCCTTCCGCCGCGCGAATTTGAGCAATGATGGGGGTGGGTTCGGCTGTGATGGTTGATGTCGCCGTTTCGGTAGGCGGAAGTTGTGACGGTTGAGTTGGGCGCGGCGTGCGTGAAGGAGATGCTGTGGGCACGCCCACGAACACTGTCGGCGCGGGAAGTTTGGTGGCGGAGTTCGTCGCAAGAGCGGATGTCGCCGGTGCGGGCGTGGGGGTCGGTTCGGCGAGTGAAGCAGGCGGAGGCGTGGAAAGATCCGTCTGTACTTTTATCCATCGATCGAAGCCGGTTAAAAATATCGTCGTCGCGAGAATCGTCACGAGCGCGAATCCCGTGAGCGATATGCCGCCGATGGTCGTCGGATAGAAACGCAAGAAGAAGAGGGTAACGATGGCGAAGAATGTTGCCCAGGCAAAGTGAACGATGAAGACCAGCAAGCCCTGGGGCCAGAGTTCTGCGGCGGCGATGCCGCTCCCAAGACCGAAGCCTGCCGCGCATAACGGCGTAAATAACACGGATGAAATCAAGGCGCTGGGGAGGTAGGGTAATGTTTCGGAGCGCACGAAGGAGATGGTGAAAATGATCGAGCCGATGGTGAGTATAACGAAACTAGGCCACCACAGACGGCTGAGAGTGAACGCTTCATTGAAGTTGAGCGGACCGAAAATGCGCGAGGCGTATCCTGCGAGCAAGCCGCTGACGAAAACGAGGAATGCGCTCAAGAGTAAAGCGGCAAAGGTTTGCCCGAATAATCGGAATGAGCCTGCGATGGCGGCAAGCGAAAGCCCGATCCATGGTGTGAGCACGGGCGCCACGAGGATGCCGAAGAAGATCAATGCCAGCGAGTTGACGAAGTATCCCACGCCAATGATCACGCCTGCCACGAGAGAGAAGACGAAGAGTTCATACGATGGATAAGCGCGGCGGGCAAGATGTTCGAATAACGCGGCGCGTCCCGCTTCATCAGAGGGAAAGTAGGCTCGGCGTAAGGCGCGGCGGCGGCGCGCGCGGGCTGAGACGAATTCCTGTTCGGGTTCAGGTTGTTGCAATGGCGGATCGGTGATATCCATACGCTTCCATTATACAGGGATAAACGGCTGATGGAGGGCGCGCGTGGAATTGTCTGTCCTTCATTATTGACATGAGTATTTCCTCGAGTATAATTTCGTGCGCGTAAATGGCTCCGTAGCTCAATTGGCAGAGCAGTTGACTCTTAATCAATTGGTTGAGGGTTCGAGTCCCCCCGGAGTCACAGAAATAAAGCCTCCCAATCGGGAGGCTTTATGTTTGCGCTTTCTTTGATGTATTATCAGTACTTCACGAAAGCGCGTATTTGGCGCTCTCTACCGCCGTATTTGTGCTAGAGAGCGCAACAAGTTACGCGGTGTTTTCGTGATCTACTGAGTATCCTTGTAAGAATCGCTTCGCTGTCTCTGCCAACATCGCTGTTCCAATTGGCATGGCGCGTTCATCAATATCGAATTTCGGATGATGAAGCAGATAACCTTCATGCCCTTCTTTCTGTGTTCCAAGTGTGAACATCGCGCCGGGGGCGTGTTTCATGAATTCACCGAAATCCTCCGCGCCGAGGGTCTTTTGAAGTTCACTGACATTGTCCGCGCCGAGTAGATCCTTCCCCGTATTTTCGATCATCTCTGAAACAAACTCATCGTTAATCATTGGTGGTCCGCCCACGTCGTAACGCAGTTCATAGTCGCCGCCCAGGGCTTTGACGATATCGAAGGCGCGTTTGATCTCGGCGTAAATTTGTTGATGCACAGCCTCGTCGGTGAAGCGCAACGTGCCAGTAATTTTCACTTCTTCGGGGATTACGTTTTCCGCAAACCCGCCGTTGATCGAACCGATGCTCACGACGGCTGGCTCGAACGGATTGATTTTGCGAGAAATGATCGCGTTCAACGCGATGATGACGTGTGCCGTCAGATAGAACGGATCAATCGTTTTGTCAGGATGCGCTCCGTGCCCGCCTTTGCCTTTGATGACCGCGTGCCACGAATCGACTCCGCCTGAGCTGGGTCCCGCGTTGATGCTGATCGTGCCGACGGGTCGAGTCGGGTCAACGTGTTGCGCGATGACATAGTCCACGCCTTGCATCGCGCCCTCTTCAGACATGCGTTGCGCGCCGCTTTTGCCTTCGTTGTCAACGGTCTCTTCGCAGGGTTGAAATAAAAAGCGTACGCGACCAGGTAATTTTTCTTTTGATAATAACAACGCCGCACCCAATGCCATTGCGGTATGTGAGTCGTGTCCGCAGGCGTGCATCGCGCCCTCGTTTTGCGATTTATATTCCGCGTCGTTCATCTCAAGGATAGGGAGCGCGTCCATGTCCGCGCGAATGGCGACCATCTTGCCGCCCTCGCCGATCTCCGCGACAACGCCCGTCTTTCCGACGTTCCGCTTGACTCGGTATCCCATCTTCTCCAACTCGTCGGCAACGATCTTCGACGTGCGGTGCAACTCGAATCCAATTTCGGGGTGCATGTGGAAGTCTCTTCGCCATTCGATCAGTTCTTCAGATATTGCGTGTGATTGTTTGAGCATGATTTCTCCTGTTACTTCGTCATTGCGAGACCCCGAGCCTTAAACGGCGAGTGGGTCGAAGCAATCTCCAACACGTTGACGGAGATTGCTTCGTTGGCTTCGCCTCCTCGCAATGACGGAGGGTATATTACTTCTTTTTCTTCACCGTCTCTTTTTCCGCCGCCGCGAGAATTCTATCCAATTCGGCTTCCTGTTGCGGCTCCAACGGCGAGACAACGTGTTCGCGCAAGATTCTTTCGGCTTCATCGGTGGCGTAATCTGCCATTTGCTTGCGTCCCATTTTTTCTTCCCAAGTATCCCACGAATTTCTTTCGGCAAGTTTGGTCAGCGCCATTTCACCCGCGCGGAGATGTTTGAGCGTGTGCTTGCTTGCCAGATAATTGCGATTCGTGTCCATCACGGTGCTGATGATCTCAACTGCAAGATGTTCTACATCGGCAGATAAACCTTGACGTTGACGGAGGACGCTCTTCGCCAGTTCGTTGTCCAAGACCATTTGCGCGAACGAGCCCATCACGCCCGCTTCCATTTCGCCGATGCCCGAGAGTTCATCCGCGCCAGCCAGGGCGGGGAGAGAGGCGTTGAGTCCGCGTTCGAAGGCGTTCTGCGCGTCGAGGGTGTGCGCGTTCGTGGAGAATCCGTAGACGTTAACGGCGAACCCGTAAAAATGTCCGAGTTGAACCGTGCCAGCGGAAGATATGCCGAGCTCGACTCCGCCCCAGATCAATCCCGTGCGCGGCTCCAGCATCCCGAGTCGTCCGCAATACACGACGCCGCATCCTGGATTAATCAATTGCGCGAGAACGAGAGGAGCGAGAGTCTCCGCGCTTTGTTGGACGAGACTGCCTGTGATCGTCATCGGCGAGGTCGCGCCGCCAGTGGGCGCGGGCAGATTGGAATGGATGACGCCCGCGTGCGCCATGTCCATCATGGCTTGCGCCGCGACATCGTGCATGGTCAGTGGGCTGACGGGGGAGAGGGAGAGCGTGAGTTCGTGCGCGGGGATGCCGACGACTGCCGCCATCTCGACCGCGAATTTCGCCTCATGCCCAAATTGGATGCCAGGACCTTGTACGGGCTTCGTGGTGTGTGAAAGCGTGTGACGAAACATGTGCAGCGCCATCATTTCGTTCGCTACGTCAGGCGGCGTGAAAAACGGCGTGACCGTGTTGCAGTTGGGAAGCGCATCGAGCACGCGCGTCGCGTTGATGCAATCTTCCTGCGTGGCGGTGTGATGTGTGCCAGTTCGCGCGTCGAACACATCACGCGCGCCGCCGAGGTTGTGGAAGTATAAATTTCCGCCGCCGAGTTCGTTGACCGTCCCATTGCGCCCGCGAATCACTGGTCGTTTGTTCGCCTTTGCCACGCTGTCCATTACGAGATCAGGAGGAAAGCAAACGCGATTGTCTTTGAGTGTGCATCCCGCGTCGGTGAGAATGTCGAGGCTGGGCTTGTGTGTCCAAATGATGCCGATCTCTTGCATGATCCGCATCGTCGCTTCGTGCATGGATTTTATGTCTTCAGCGGATAAGAACTTGAGGGGTTCCATGTATATTCCTTGTTTCATCCATACTCGGTGGTCGAGTAGTCCCGCATGCTTGTGGCGGAACGTATCGAGACCACCACGCCGTAAAGAAATTTTGTAACAAGAGTTTGTGTGCGTACCTGTGGTTTCGATACGCTCCTCGCTCCGCTCGTCGCTACTCAACCACCGAAGTTACTTTGATTCTAAATTTCTTACCAGGAACTCCACTCTCTTCGACTCCGCATCCAACACATTCTCGATCTTCAAAAACTCGTGCCCTTCATCTTCGTACAACAATAACTCAACATTTTTCCCAAGTGAAACAAGTTTATCACGAGCGTCAATTGAATCCGACGCGGGACAGCGAGGGTCGTTGCCTCCGCAGATCAATTGCACGGGCGCGTTGATGCGATCCAAAAAGAAATATGGCGAGGCGTTGTACCAGCGTTCGTAATTTACTTTCGGGTCGCCCATGTTTTCGATGTTCCAATGCTGTAAGTCTTCACGCGAATCATCGTGCGACTTGAGCCAATTCATGAACGGCACCAACGCCGAACCCGCGCACCACAGCTCGGGGAATTGAGTCAAACACGTCATCGTCAAATATCCGCCGTGGCTTCGTCCCGTCACTGCGATTTTATTTTTCAGCGCAAGCCCCTCGCGAATCAAATACTGCGCGCCTGCCGCCACGTCGCGCGTATCCACGCCGCCCATATCAAACCGCGCCGCATATTGCCACTCGCGCCCGTAACCCGTCGAGCCGCGATAATTCGGCGCGAGTACCGCATACCCTCGGCTCGCAAAATGCGCCATCGCAACATTCCATTCCATCGAATAATGCCAATTCGGTCCGCCGTGAATCATCACCACCGCTGGCGCAGGAGTTTTACTTGGACGAAACAACAACGCGGGGATCTGCACGCCGTCCATGCCATCATAAAAAATTTCTTCAGGCATGATGAACTCTTCGCGCGATAAATTTTCGGGCATCGAATTTGTCAACTGGATCGCTTCGCCTGACTCAATATCAATCATCCATAGATCGGATGGCTGGGATGGACTGCTGAACGTCGTTACCATCCGCTTCGAATCGGACGTCAGCCTGATTCCGCCGTGGATGCCTTCTCCTTTCTGATACTTTTTTGTGTCCGTCGAGCGAGATAGCATTCTGCCATTTGTTGTCAGGCTAAAAGCCTGACCTACGGATTTGATTTCAATCCAATTGACAGCGCCTTTGCTCTGCGTATAGGCAACTTGGGGTAATGAGTCCGTTTTTGATTTATCCGAAAGAAAAATTGGAAATTGCGAATCTCCTTCGCTGTTCGTCAGCCATGTGATTTCCTTTGAATTGAGATCGTACAGTCCAATATTGAACCAATCATTGGAATCGGAATGAAATAAAAGTCCTTTCCCATCGGGTGACCATTTTGGTGCGTGGGCATTCAAAGGCATGTCACCCTGAGCGATAGCGAAGGGTCTCTCCTCATGCGATAGAGACTCTTCGCTACGCTCAGAGTGATATGATTCGACATCAACAACATATATCCCATAATCCTGCCCGTGCATTTCGCAACAGACGGCGATGCGTTTCCCGTCAGGCGACCATTCCACTTGCCATGCGGGGTGACCTGTATCGAGAATCAATTTAGCCTCGCCGCCGTTGATTGAAATAACGTACGCGCTGAAATGTCCATGTTCGTTGCTGAGGACGGCGAGTTGCTGTCCATTGGGTGACCAGCAGAAGTTGGGTTGCAGGGCGTGAGGGATGTTTGGGGTCAGGTCGGTGTGTTGTTGGGATTCAAAATCGTAGACAACGAGATGGTAACTTTCACTGCCATCAATGTCTAAAGCATAGGCGAGTTGATTTCCGTTGGGGGAGTAACGCGGGTTGAATTTTCCGCCAATGCCTGATGTGATGATAGTCTCCGCTTCGTCTGCGCTCGTAGCACCTGATGTCTTCGTCCTGAGCGGAGTGAGAAGCGGTTTTTGCGACGAATGCAGACGAAGGACGCTCCGCTCAGCGCGAGATAAATCAAATTCATAAATTTGCCATTCGCCTGTTTTGTTCCATGCGAAGGCGAGTTTGGAGTTGTCGGGGGAGATGTCGAAGAGAGGGTCAACTTGTGGGACGCGGAGGAGGTCGGTGAGGTTGAGCATGGGGGAGAAAGTAGACACGGAGACAGGTAAACAGGTATACACGGTACGAGTTACGAGATACAACCTGTTTACGTGTGTACTTTTTCCTTGTCTGCGTTCTCCAGCGATGGCAACGCGTCCATGCCAGCTTTTTGGGCGAGAGCGAGCATGAAGGTGTGGAGCGCTTGCTCTTTAGCCTCATCAAGCTGAGGTCGGGAATAAGAAGCGAGGAGTCCATCCACGATTAATTTCGCGCGGGCGAAGGTGTCCAGACTCCCTGCTTCCTTCCAGTTGCGCATCGAGTCGCGGTCAATCACATTGCTGGGCAGGTGCTGTTCTTTGCGGAAGAGTTGCATGGTGATGCGTTGCTTGAGAAAATCGCCGCCTTTGAAGTTGATGTTGTCGTCGTAAAAACCTGTGGCGAGCGTTTCGGTGTGGAGTTGCACGCCAGCGATCATGCGCTTTGTCATCGCGATGCCTTCGGCGTCAATGACAAGTTTTTCGGCGGAGTGACACGAAAGAAAATCGAGCATACCTGAGCCTGAGATCATGTTGATGCCGCTGAGCGCGCCGATCATCGCGGTGATGCCGCTTTCGAGTCCCGCTTGCGCGTCGACAAGTTTTGAATCGGTCGCGCCGAGGTAAGTGTGCGTAGGCATGTTCAGCGATTTTGCCACTTGCGCGTATGAACAATCGAGCATGGCGGTCTCGACCGCCCCCATGGGGGTCGCGCCTTTTTTCATATCGAAGATGCACGCTGCGCCGCCCCACACGATGGGCGAGCCCGCTTTCGCAAGTTGATGGATCGTGATGCCCGCGAGACATTCCGCTGTGTGTTGCGTGACCGCGCCAAGCAACGTGACTGGCGCTGCCGCGCCCGCCAACGGAACGGAAACAATTTCAGCAGGGATGCCCGCGCGTGCCAGCGCGATGAGATTGCCCGAAGCGAAGTTGCTCCAAATGAGTGGGGGAGCAGGACACACGTCGAAAATGGCGCGTGGCTTTTCGCGCGAGGCATCGCGTCCGCCCGCGAGGATGGCGAGCATGTCAATCATCTCGTTCACGGTTTTGTTTGTGAACGCGCCCGTGACGATAGGCTTCTTGGAATAAAGCAACGCGAGATAGAGCCGATACGAAT
The DNA here is from genome assembly GCA_016789025.1 of Anaerolineales bacterium. GTDB lineage: Bacteria > Chloroflexota > Anaerolineae > Anaerolineales > Villigracilaceae > Defluviilinea. The sequence continues at coordinate 18,374 of JAEURC010000058.1, read as the reverse complement.
CCTGAATGGACTGCGGCACATCATGGCAAACCACCGCTGTGGACTGCGCGTCATATTGCGGAAGTTGTTCCGCGACTTTGATTAGTTTGAGAAGATGAGGAGTTTCTGTGGTGTCATGCTCGAGCGTTTCGGGGTTGAGCATGGCGATGCCCGATGAGCCAGGGTCGAAGTGGACCGCGTCGCCGCCGTATTTGACGGTGGGATTGCCATCGTAATCGTAGAGATAAAACTCGCGCGGAACAGACTCTAACGCTTTACGCACGATTTGTTCGGGGATGTGGACGACGTTCGTTTCCGTATCTACTTGTGCGCCAGCGGAGGCGAGAAGTTCGCGCGCTTCGTCGTTGTTGACTTTGACTCCAGGCTTGAGTAGGAGTTGATGCGCTTCATCGAGAATGCGCTGGATGATGTCGTCGGTGAGGAGGGTGAGTTTGGGTTGCATGGCTTGCCTCTTTTTAAACACGAAGGACACAATGGACACGAAGGAAAGGGCAAGGGATTAAAGATAAGTTGTCCGCTAATCCTCGCTAATCTTCGCGAATGGGGATGGACTTGTCGCGTGCGCGAGATTTTGGTGATTGATGATTTTGTCCGAACGGACGTTAGCGTCCGTGCTATTCGTACGAAGCCCGCTAAAGCGGACTTGTTTTTGGAAAACCAATAAACCCATCACTCAATCAAAACTTAGTGCCCTTCGTGTCACTTCGACAGGCTCAGTGCAAGCCTTCGTGGTAAAAATTTATTCCTTACCAACCAACTTCTTCGCCAATTGCACCGCGCCGACAGCGTCTTCGGCTGTGCCGTCGGCTTTGATCTTCTCCGCCCAGTCCTTTGTGATCGGCGCACCGCCGACCATCACTTTAATGCGCGGACGTAATCCTTCTTTGTCGAGCTCTTCGATCACTTCGCGCTGGCGAATCATCGTCGTGGTCAACAACGCGCTCATGCCGATGATCTGCGCGTCAATTTCGAGCGCTTTGCCGATGATCTTTTCGGCGGGCTGGTCCACGCCCAGGTCGGTCACTTCAAATCCCGACGCGGAGAGCATCGTGCCGACGAGAGTCTTTCCGATCTCGTGAATGTCGCCTTCAACGGTGGCAAGGACGACGCGTCCCATCACTTCGCGGGCTTCACCGAGTTTGAGCAGTTCAGGTTCAAGCACGGCAACGGCGGCTTTCATCGCTTCGCCTGCCATCACCAACTCAGGCAGGAAGGCTTCGCCCGCGCCGAATTGGTCACCGATGTAATTGACGCCGACGACGAATCCTTTGGTGATCGTGTCCAGCGGGTGCATGTTCAACTCGATGGATTTTTTTGCGAGTTCGATGGCGATCTCTTTTTCGCCCTCGATAATGCTCTGCGCCATTTGTTTATAAAGTTCTTCCGACATGAATCGACTCCTTGAATGATTTCTAAAACCGTTTACCGCGAAGCTCGCTAAGTTCGCAAAGAAAAATCTTTTTCCTTCGCGCGCTTGTGCGCTCTTAGCGGTTCAATTATTTTTTCAACAACGATAAAACCTGTTCCTCTTTTTCGCGCAACAACTCCGCAGGCACGGGGTGTTCGAGATACTTTTCCAGCCACTTGCCCGATTCCATCACATGCTCAACAGAATGGAGCGCGGCTTTCAGCCCGTCGCGTTTTTTGAGCGCGTTGACGATCAGCGTATGTTCGTCGTGCATGTCGCTCATACTGCCCGCTAAAATTTCAGGCTTGCGGAAGATCGCTTCGTACAGAATCCAATCGGGGAAAGCGTTGGCGACGACCCCGTATAACTTAATAAGCAACTCGTTCTTCGTGATGTCTGCAATCGCGGAATGGAACTCTCGACTCAACTTCCGCGCCACGGACATTTCCTTCAGCGAGTTGTGTTTTTTTGACTCGGCAATCGTTCGTTCCAGACGGGTGACCTGCTCAGGCGTTATATTTTTCGCCGCCTCTTGAGCGATGACCACTTCGAGCATGAGCCGCAAGCCGTAGGCTTCGACGACATCCTTCATCACGATCTCACGCACGCGGACGCCGCGATACGGGACGCGTTCCGCCAGCCCCGACGACACGAGCAGATCGAGTCCCTCGCGGACGGGGGTCATGCTCACGCCGAGTTGAGTCGCGATCTCGTCCTGCCGCAGCCATTCGCCAGGCTTGTACTTGCCCGAGACGATCTTGTCGTGCAGAACGTCGAAGATATCCTCTTTGAGCGGACGTTTCTGGATGAACTCGTTTTCTTCGATAACAGGCGAGCGGGTAACCATCTGTCTCCTTGTGAAGCGGGTGGGCAGATTATAAATTATATATAATTTTGTGTACAGGAAGGTTTGGGACGGGGGGTTACAAAATAAACGGACTGCGCGTTACCGATAGGCTTCGCGGCGATGTTTGACCCGATACACTGTGACTAGTTGCATCTTGTCGTCAATATCATACAAAACGCGATATGTACCAACCCGCAATGAATAACCCGCGACTCCTTTTAGTTTCTTTGAATCAGTGGGACGCGGGTTTTGTTCGAGCGAGTCAATGTGCTTGGAGATCAGGCGAACATACTCGGAGGGAATATCATTGAAGTCTTTTGTCGCTTGACGACGAAGTTCGATTTTATACACGTTATTCCCCCAAATTTAAATCCTTCTTTGCAACATCCCAGGGAACAGTTTCTTCACGAACCATCTTTGCCTGCTTCATCTCTTCGGCGTCTTCATGGTCTTCAAGCATCGTGACGATTTCCTCCCAAACATCCAAGTCCACCATAACGGCAGATTTTTGTCCGCTGGGGTTAACTACAAATCGTACAGTTTCTAAAATCTCTGCGATTGTCATATTTCACCTCGCAACCTGATTATACAGCCGAATCATTCCCTCAACATCCACGCCAGTGGACTTGCCAGCAAAACCAAGCCAGTTGTCATCACGAGAACTGTGGGGAAGCCGTGACTTTCCGCCAGCGGACCTGTGATCAGCAACCCCAGCGCGCCTGCGGAGAAGATGAAGCCGAGGATAAGTCCCGAGGCGAGAGCCATGCCGCCTGAGATGACTCGCTGGGCAAGCACGACCATGATGCTGTGCACCGCGCCTGTGAACGCCCCCGCGAGCGGGATCAATGCGTACAGCCACGGCGACCATCCGATCTGGCTGATGATGTAGGTGGGGATCGCCGCAAGGAACAACGCGGTCGCCGCGACTTTGCGTTTTGTGTATTTGTCGCCGAGATGCCCGCCGATTACGTTGCCCAACGCCGAACCGCCCATGTACAAGCCCGCGATGTTGCCGTATGTGACTGCGCTTTGACCCAAGTCTTTGATGTATTTCGGGACGAACGCCATCATGTTCGATTGCGCCCATGATTGGAGAGTCGCTACCGCGGCGAGGAGGAGGATGAAGCCGATGCCCGCCTGCAAACGGATTCTGCCATCGTCATGTTTCGGTTTGGGGTGCGGATGATTGTGCCGCAGTTGATACGCGAGCGAGACGCCGATCGGAATTGAAACGATGGGGATAATGACAAGCCAATGCAAGCCAAGCCGCGCAAGGATCAAGCCTGTGAGGATCGGTCCGATGAAGTGCCCGATCTGACCTGCCATGAAAAACAATGATGTCGAGGTGGTGTCGCGCCCTTTGAGCAGAGCGCGTCCCTGTAGAGTCGCTTGCGCTGTGCCGACAGGATGAAAGGCGGAAGAACCGAGGGCGGCGATGATCAGGCAGACGAGCCCGCCCGTTCCCGTCACATAGATCGCTCCAGTAAAAAATATCGTCATCCACAACACGCCGCCAGCCGCCAGCCAGCGCGGACCGACGCGGTCGGACATCCAGCCGAAGAATGGTTGAGTGATGGACGCCGTCCAGATATAGATAGTTGTGATGAGCGCGATTTGCGTTTCATTTAAACCGAGATACGTGAGCAGGACGGGACGAGCGCTGTTGAACACATCTATGATGAGGTGGCTAAGCGCGACGGTGGAGAAGAGGGAGTCGAGGAGGAGAGACATGTGATTTACGATTTGCGATACTTCGATACACTCAGTACAAGTTTTGGATTTTCGATTGAGGATTGATGATTGGGTAGTCCCGCATGGTCTTTGATTCTTTAATGAGGTTATGATTCATTGTTGATACAGATGGTGCTGTTCGATATATTCGTACACGGAAGTTGGAAGATAATAACGAACCGATCTCCCCTCCGCGATGCGACTGCGGATCTCGCGCGAGGCGATCTCTAACAGCGGCGCGTCCACATAATGAACCTTCGAGCGGATGCCAGGCAATTCGCGTTCGAGGTCATCGAGGCTTGCCTTTTCATACGGACGGCGCATCACGCCGATCCAGTGACAGGCGTACACAATCTCTTTTGGTTGATGCCATGTGGGCAGGTCGCGCAGTGAATCTCCGCCGATGATGGGGACAATTTCGGCGTGCGGATTTTGCTCGGCGATCAATTTGATCGTGTCAAACGTGTAATGCGGACCTGGGCGATTTATTTCAACATCCGAAAGTTCGAACGATGGATTATCTGCAATGGCAAGCTTCACCATCGCAAGGCGATGCTCTGTCGGTGTGATGAGTTGATCTAATTTATGCGGCGGCTCTGGCGTGAGAATCCACAACAGGCGATCCAATTCCAATTGCGATTGCGCTTCTGAGGCGAGGATCAAATGTCCAAGATGAGGCGGGTCAAACGTCCCGCCGAAGAGACCGATGCGTTGCGGCATGTCGGAAGTATAATTCAAATATGGCTAACAAATCCCGCTACGAAGAACTCAAACAAAAAATCCATTTTCACAACCATCGCTATCATGTGATGGATTCGCCCATCATCAGCGATGCGGAGTTTGACAAACTGTTGAACGAACTCAAGCGGATCGAAGCCGAGCATCCCGACTGGATCACGGCGGATTCGCCGACGCGTCGCGCGGGAGCCAAGCCTGCCGACCGCTTCGACAAGGTGCGCCATCCCGCGCCGATCCTCTCGCTCGCCAACGCATTCGGCGCGGACGACGCGCGCGCGTGGCTTGAGCGTGTTTCCAAGATTGATGATCGAGTAGAAAAAGCAAAGTTCGTGGTCGAGCCAAAGATTGACGGCTTGTCTGTGGTCTTGCATTACCGCGATGGAGTCTTCATGCAAGGTGCGACTCGCGGTGATGGCGAAGTGGGGGAGGATATTACGCAGAATTTGCGGACGATACGGGCGATACCGTTACGCATTCCAGTCGCAAGTCAAAAGTCAAAAGTCGGAGGCAGACCTGTAACCTTCGACCTGCGACCTCCAAAGTATTTGGTGATTCGCGGCGAGGCGTTTATGCCTGTGAAAGAGTTTGAGGAACTGAATCGCAAACTGGAAGAAGCGGGAGAGAAGACGTATCAAAATCCGCGCAACACGGCGGCGGGATCATTGCGGCAACTTGATCCTGAGTTGACGGCGTCGCGTCCGTTGACGATTCTTGTGTATCAGATCGTCCATTCGGAAGGCGGGAAAGTTCCTGCTTCGCAATGGGAGATTTTGGAATACCTCAAAGCGTTGGGTTTCCCCGTCACGGACATTGCGAAACGGTTCGATGATTTTGAAAAAGCGATTGCCTACACTGAATCATGGGAAAAGAAGCGCGATGATCTGTCGTATGAAACAGACGGCATGGTCATCAAGATTGACGATCTGACTCTCGCGGCAGAACTTGGTTTCGTGGGCAAGGATCCGCGCGGGGCAATTGCGTTCAAATTCCCAGCGCGAGAGGTGACGACGACTCTCAACGACATCGGCGTTGCGGTGGGACGCACGGGCGTGTTGACTCCGTATGCGGTTCTCGAAGCGGTTGAGATCGGCGGCGTGATCGTCGAACGCGCGACGTTGCATAACTTCGATTACATCGCGGAGAAAGATATCCGCGTTGGAGATCGCGTGCTGGTGAAACGCGCGGGCGAGGTGATTCCGTATGTCATCGGTCCCGTCGTGGATGCGCGCAAAGGCAAGGAGAAGAAATACAAGCCGCCGACGAAGTGTCCCGCGTGTGGGCAGGATGTGGAGCATTTTGAAGGCGAGGTGGCGTGGTATTGCGTCAACGCGGCTTGCCCCGCGCAGTTGGTGCGCAACATCGAGCATTTCGTCTCGCGCGGCGCGATGGACATTGAGGGATTGGGAAGTGAGTTAGTTAAAATTCTAATTGATTCAGATTTGGTCAAAGATGTTGCTGATATTTTTAAATTGACTAAAGAAGATTTGGCAATAATTAATGAAGAACTAACCCGACGAAGAAGGGCAAAGAATCCTCCTAAAAATCCCGTCAAAGTGACAAAGAGGAAAGAACCTGAAAAGCGTCCCGAAAAATTGCTTATTGCTATTTCTGCGTCTAAAAATAAGCCTTTACCCAAGTTGATAATTGGATTGGGTATTCGGGGAGTTGGTGAAGTAATGGCGAGTGACCTATCTGAGAAATTTACGGATTTGGATTCACTTGCTAATGCAAAGTTTGACGCCTTGATGGAGATTGAGGGGGTTGGCCCAAGTATCGCAGAATCTGTTGTTGATTGGTTTTCTCGCCCGTTTAATAAACAGGTTCTGAGAAAGCTCAAAACAGCAGGTGTGTGGCCTAAAGGGGAAAAGAAGAGCGCTAGGAAAGAAGGTGCTTTGACTGGTTTGACCTTTGTTGTGACAGGTACGCTACCAACCTTGTCTAGGGATGGAGTTAAAGAATTTATTGAATCAAATGGTGGCAAAGTCACGGATAGTGTTAGTAAAAATACAGGCTATCTTGTTCTTGGAGAGAATCCAGGTTCAAAGTTTGAAAAGGCTAAGTCGTTAGGGGTCAAAATTATCGACGAGAATGAACTTAGAAAAATAGCAAAGTAGTAATTTGTGGAGATGCGCCAATCTGATGAATATATTCTTCGCTTTGGATGTTGAAACAGCAAACGCTGATATGGAGAGTATATGTCAAATTGGCATTGTTGAATTTCAGGAGAACAAGCATGTTAATCACTGGGGAAGTTTGATTGATCCTGAGGATTATTTTGACCCTTTCAATATTTCAATACATGGTATTACGCCTGAGATGGTGAACGATGCTCCTACTTTTCCCGCAATTTACAAGGCGCTTCGAGAAATAGAAAAACAGGTTGATAAAGTAATCGTAGTTACGCATACAGCTTTTGATCAAATATCTTTACGTCGCGCCGCTCAAAGATATGACTTAGAGGAATTTTCTTGGATTTGGCTTGACTCTGCTCGTGTTGTTCGTAGGCAATGGGAAAATTTTCGACAATCTGGTTATAGTCTTGCAAATGTTGCTAGGGAACTTAATATTGAATATACGCCACACAACGCTGTGGAAGATGCACGTGCAACGGGAGAAATTTTGATAAAGGCTATTGAGCAAAGCGGCTTATCTATAGAAACATGGCTTGAAAAAGCTTATAAGCCTATTTCTAAGCCAATAAAAACCAGTCATGCTCAAGAAGGTAATCCAGACGGTCCTTTTTATGGGGAAACCATTGTGTTTACGGGTACATTATCTCTTCCAAGAAAAGAAGCTGCTCGCTTAGCCGCTTTATCTGGCTGTACTGTTGCTGATGGTGTTACTATGACTACGACATTGTTGGTGGTGGGTATCCAAAACAGAGACAAACTCGCGGGTTATGATAAGAGCTCAAAACATCGCAAGGCAGAACAGCTGATTGCAAAAGGTCAAAATATTCGAATAATCACCGAAAACGACTTTCTCGTTATGGTTGAAAAACTTTAGTTGCAAAATTTCTCGTGATACAATCCCGCCATTGAAGCAAAGGACGCCTTGGGGGAGCAGTGAGCCTTTGCGAAATTACATTTTCGGAGAACAATCTATGCCAAGAAGAAGTCTCGCTCGCCTGTACAAGGACGAGTTCGCTGGCTATTCGCTCGCCAAATTTCAACAGGACTTGCTCGCAGGTCTGACCGTTGCCGCGGTTGCGCTTCCGCTCGCGCTCGCGTTCGGGGTTGCCTCGGGCGCGACCGCCGCCGCGGGATTGGTCACCGCCATCCTCGCAGGCTTTATCATGGGAGCGCTCACGGGCGCGCCGTTCCAGATCAGCGGACCCACAGGCGCGATGTCCGCCGTGCTGATCGTCCTCGTGCAACGCTACGGACTCGAGGGCATCTGGGTTGCGGGTTTGCTTTCAGGCATCCTTCTGTTTCTCATCGGTCTGTTGCGCCTCGGACGCTTCATCGCTTTCATCCCCTCCGCCGTGATCAACGGTTTCACCTCGGGCATCGCGCTCATAATTTTCATTGGTCAAATTGACAACTTCCTCGGCGTCAAAACTCCCGCCACCGACACCGCCGCGCAAAAACTCATCGGATATTTTCAAGGCGGATTCGCCCCCGATCTCCAATCTCTACTCCTCGGACTCGTCGTCGTTGCCACCATGCTCTTCATGCCCAAAAAGTGGACGGCGCGATTCCCTGCCTCGCTCCTCGGCATCATCGTCGCCACGCTTCTTTCCTCGACGTTGAACTGGTCCGCCCAAACCATCGGCGAGATTCCCAATTCTCTGATTCTCCAATCTCGGCTTTCACTCTCCAACATCCCCTGGACTCATCTCTCCGAATTTATCGCGCCGACCTTCACAATCACCGCGCTTGGCGCAGTGGAGTCGTTGTTGTGCGGCGCAGTCGGCTCGAACATGACGGGCGTTCGCTTGCAGGCGAATCAAGAATTGATCGCGCAAGGCGTGGGCAACATGCTCATCCCGTTCTTCGGCGGAGTCCCTGCGACGGCGGCCATTGCCCGCTCCAGCGTGGGAATCAAATCGGGCGGACAGACGCGCCTCGTCAGTATCGTCCACGCGATTGGGTTGTTGCTCTCCATGTTTTTGCTCGCGCCTTTGATGAGCCGCATCCCCTTGGCGGCTTTGGCGGGCGTGTTGATGATCACTGCCATCCGCATGAACGAGTGGGAGGCGATCAAATTCATCTTCGGCAAACGCTTCAAGACCGACATGATCGCGTTCACGGTGACGATGCTCGCCACCGTCGTCCTCGACTTGACGCAAGCCATTCTTATCGGCGCTTTCCTCGCGGGCGCGGTCTTCCTCAATAAGATCGCCAGCATTGACATCGAAGTTCAAGAAGTGGACGTTAAGCGGCTCAAACAAAAAGGGATCGAAACGGCTGGCAAATGTCGGCATGTGCGCGTGGCGTTTATCACAGGTCCATTGTTTTTCGCGGCGACGGGTCAATTCAACGAAGCGTTTCAAAATTTGAAAGACACGCACGCGTTGATCCTCTCGATGCGCGGCGTCTCGCTGATCGACACGGCGGGCATCGAAGCGATCCATCGTCTGCATGAACGCTTGCATCAAAAAGGCGGCGCGTTGATGTTTGCCGGTGTCCACGATAACGCCTACAACATGATGAAGCGCGGAGGACTCGTGGATACCATCGGGGAGAAAAACTTCTTCTGGTCGAGCGACCAGGCGATCGTCGAGGCAGAGAGGCGGGGGTGTAGATATTGCTCTGGCGGCTGACAGTGCTTGTGCTGGCAATCCGATATAATCCAGTTATGACTCGTCGATTGAGAATCTTCTTTTTTATTTCGACTCTCCTTTCCTCCTGTGCGCGCACAGATGTGGCAACTCTACTTCCGAGCGCCACGAATCCTGTCCCTACGCCGACGATTGCCGTCACATCCGCCCCGCGCATCCAGTCAAACGACCTCACCTTCGTCGAGTTCTTTTCTGGCACTTGAATGGAATGTCGCGCAATGAAGCCCATCGTGGATGGGCTCAAGAATTTGTACAACCGATGCATCCAACTGGAGCGGGTTAACTTCCATGAGCGGACAGCATGGCACGACCTGTTATCTCCTTTTGCCACGCCCGAGTTTGTGCTTCTCGATTCGCAGAACAATGTTCTTTATCGCTGGTTTGGTACGGTGGAAGCAGAGGAATTTGCCGCCGTGTTAGATCCGCTTTGCAAAGGCTGAGGCGCCGAAGAAATGACCAAAACTCTCAACTGGGGATTAATTTCCACAGCACGGATCACCCGCGCGTTGATTCCGCCGCTGCAAGTTTCAAAGCGGAATCATTTGTTGGCTGTGGCTTCTCGTTCGCAAGAGAATGCCGACGCTTACGCCAAAGCAAAAAAGATTCCGCGCGCATATGGCTCGTACGAGGCGTTGCTCGCAGACTCTGAGATCGATGTGATCTACAACCCGTTGCCGAATCACCTCCACGCCGAGTGGACGATCAAAGCGGTGGAGGCGGGCAAGCACGTGCTGTGCGAAAAGCCGCTCGCGTTATCCGTCGAGGAAGTGGACGCTATCAAACATGCCGCGCACAAATATGGGCGAATCGTTTCTGAGGCTTTTATGTATCGCCACCATCCGCAAACGCTGAAAGTGCAGGAAATTGTGCGTAGCGGTTCACTCGGCGCGTTGAAAATGATTCGCGGTTCGTTCAGTTTTGTGCTGACCCGCGAGGGCGATGTGCGTTTGAATCCCGAGTGGGGCGGCGGAAGCATTTGGGATGTGGGCTGTTACCCTATCAGTTACGCAAGAATGGCCACAGGCTTGGAGCCGTTCGAAGTATTTGGCTGGCACGTCGCGGGCGAGACAGGAATCGACGAGACGTTCGTCGGTCAGATGCGTTTCGAGGGAGACATCCATGCGCAGTTCGATTCCAGTTTTGTCATCCCGTTTCATGCGTTTATGGAAATCGTCGGCAGCGACGGCGCATTGAACATTCCGCATCCGTTCAGGCCCGGCGTCGATGAAACGATTTACCTCACGCGGAACGAAAAAACCGAATCGATCCGCGTGCGTGGCGGCGAATTGTACATTGGCGAGGTGGAAGATATGGCGGACGCGGTTCTGTTGGGGCGCGAGCCGCGCATTTCTCTCGACGATTCGCGCGCCAATGTGCGCGTGATCCGCGCTTTGCTCGAATCGACCCGCGCGGCAATGCCTGTTCGTCTGTCACGGGAAAATTTCTAAATCCCTTTACAGTCTGGTACACTTGCCACATTCTTTTTCGGAGGCTTTATATGGATTTGCATAACACCGACGATTCCGTTACCCGCCGTATCAAGGCGATGAACGACCGCGTTGCCATGCTCAAAGCACACGATTTGTATTTTTATAACCAGCCTGTGGAGGAACTGCTTAACGACTCGAAAGTGCGCGTGCGCGGACGCGAGATGGGCATGTACGCTTCGTACGGCTACTTGGGCTTGCTCAACCACCCGCGCATTAACGCCGCCGCCAAAGCCGCCGTGGACAAGTTTGGCACGGGTACGAACGGCGTTCGCACGCTGGCTGGCACGTTGACGATTCACAACGAACTCGAAGAGACGATTGCGAACTTCAAACACACCGAAGCCGCGATCACATATTCTTCGGGCTATGCAACCAATCTAACTGTCGTTTCAACCTTGATGGGACGCGGCGATTACGTCTTCTCCGATAAATTGAATCACGCTTCCATCGTGGACGGTTGTTTGATGTCTGGCGCTGAGTTCCGTCGTTTCCGCCACAACGATATGGAACATCTCGAGGGTTTGTTGAAAAATGCGCCAGGCGACGTTGCTAAACTTGTCATCGCCGATTCGGTCTTCAGCATGGACGGCGACATCATTGACCTGCCTACGATGGTTGCCCTGTGCAAAAAATACAACGCGTGGTTGATGATCGATGAAGCGCATTCCATTGGCGTGCTTGGCAAGACCGGGCGCGGCATCGAGGAATATTTCGACCTATACGAGGGGATCGATATCAAGATGGGCACATTGAGCAAGACCATCCCGTCGGTGGGCGGATATGTTGCCGCAAGTAAAGAGATCATCACCTATTTGCGTCACGCGAGCCGCGCGTATATTTTCTCCGCCGCATTGCCGCCCGCGCAAGCCGCCGCCGCGAACGAAGCCTTCAAGGTAATTCTCGATGAACCCTGGCGCATCGAACGTTTGAATCAAAACACCAAACAATTCATCGGCGGACTCAAAAGCCTGGGCTTCGATACCATGCTGACTGAAACAGCAATCGTCCCTGTCTTGTGCGGCACGGATGAAGCCGCATTCGCCATGACGCGCGAAGCGCAACACAACGACGTGTTCGTCCTGCCCGTCGTTTCGCCCGCCGTGCCAGAGGGACTCGCCCGCCTGCGCGCCACCGTCACAGCCGCGCACGACCCAAGCGAGATCGAACGCGCGATGGACGTGATTGGCGAAGCAGGGAAGAAATTGGGGATTATCAAGTGAAAATAGACCTCATAGGTGTCAGAAACCTGTGAGGTCTTATGAAATTTGGAGAAGAGAAAATGAAATGGCAATGGAAGTTAGGTCGCTTTCTTGGCATTGATGTGTACATCCATGCCACCTTTCTCTTGCTGATCGGCTGGGTGGGGTATAGTCACTGGCTCGAGCACGGGACAATTGCAGAAACCGCCAACGGCATATTATTCATCCTCGCTCTTTTCCTGTGCGTCGTTTTGCACGAATACGGTCACGCGCTCACCGCGCGCAAATACGGCATCAAAACCCGCGATATCACCCTGTACCCAATCGGCGGCGTGGCGCGTTTGGAACGCATGCCCGACAAACCCATCGAGGAGTTGTGGGTCGCGTTGATGGGACCTGCTGTCAACGTACTCATCGCCGCTGGACTCTTCGCGGTTCTCGCCACGACGGGGAATCTGACTCTCCTCACCGGCATGACCATCGCGTCAGGCTCTTTCCTCATGCGCTTAATGATCGTCAACATCTCGCTCGTGCTTTTCAACTTGATCCCCGCCTTCCCCATGGACGGCGGACGCGTCCTGCGCGCCATTCTCGCCATGCGTATGGACTATGTGCGCGCCACGCAAATCGCCGCGAACATCGGTCAAGGCGTGGCATTCCTGTTCGGCTTTATTGGTCTGTTTGGCAACGAATCGTTGTTGTTCATCGCCTTCTTTGTGTGGATCGGCGCGTCACAGGAAGCCAGCATGGTAATGATGAAAAACTCGATCAGCGGCATCCCCGTCACGCGCGCGATGCTGACAGATTTCAAGTCTCTTTCGCCGCGCGACACGCTTGCACAAGTTGTGGGGCTGGTTCTTGCAGGATCACAGCACGACTTTCCGGTGGTAGATGCGAATGGAGTCGTAATGGGCATTCTCGAACGCGACGAGTTCATTGCCGCCCTGTCGCGTCAGGGACAGGGCGCGCCGGTCGTTGGCGTGATGCGGAAAGATGTTCCCAGCGTGGATTCGCATGACATGGTCGAATCAGCCCTCGCCCGTCTGCAAGAAACGGGAGCGAAGACTCTGCCGGTCATGCACGCCGGTCAATTCGTCGGCTTGATCACCGCGGAGAACATCACCGAATTTTTGATGATCCGCTCAGCGTTGAAGGCGGCGGCGTAGATTCCTACGTATTCTTTACCTGATACAACAAATTATCTTCCACCTTGTATAACAGCGGAGCAACTTGTACTTTCGGGTACCGCAGCCTTAACCGCTGCGCTTCGCTGATCACGAAATCAATTTCGTTGCCGATCTCGAACATTGGAGTGAAGTTCATGAAGTGTTGTTCCGCCAGTTCGCGCTCCCATCCCGCCCTCTCGACCAAACCCTGAATGAACGCCTCTTTGCGCGACATCCAGTTGACCATCCCGCACTGGTCGTGACCGCTCAGCGCGATGCACTTCACGCCGCCCACCGCGATGGCATAGGAAACTTTGAATTCGCTGTAGCGCAAATTCGCCCCGCCTGCGCGGATGATGTACGCAAAATTATCGGGGATGTGCAAATGCTTGCGGTTATCCATGCACATGCCGATCAGCAGTTCTGCCTGCGTGTATGGATCATGCCTCATGCCGAGGTTGTGATATTCCAACAGCAAACCGATCGGGGTATTTTTATATTCCGAAAAAATCTCATCTTTCGCAGAAACGGGGAAGAGGCGATGCATAGCAGTAAACTCCTAAAGCCAAGTTCTTTACGCAGTTCGATTTGCTTAGCAAATCGTGCGTCAAGGCAAGTGGCAGTGCAACTGCCGCTTGAACAAGCGTTCATTATAAACAAAAAGGAGACCGAGCCCCCCAGCCCAGTCTCCAGTCTCTAGTCTCTAATCTCAATTCTCTGCTTCTCTAATTCTCTGCTCTTCTTTCACCCCACCAACCCAACCACAAAATTGAAAAATCTCCAATACAAGTTATACAACGACTGGGGCCACGAAGTCTTCGGCAGGACGGGCGGAAACGACGAGGAAACCTCCTCGTCGAAATAATTATCCGCGCCGTTGGTGTCCCAAATGATATCGAATCCCCTGCCAAGTATTTTCTTTACAAAGGGATCGGCATCGTAGCCATTGTTCTCGTAAATGTTATCGTGCGCGTACACGTGCTCGGGGTTTGGACCCACGTCAATTTCGTTGACGTCGAACCCGATGGTGAGATTGAACACTGCCAGCCCGCCCGACTTGTTGCCGCGGATGGTGTTGTTGTAGATTTCCACATTGTCTGCGGCGAGGATCAAGATGCCCGTCCCGGACGGGGCGAGCGCCACGGCGGTTCCGGGCTTGCCGAAGTTTTTACCGTTGTTGTTCTCGCTCACGTTATCGTGAACTTTTGTGTACAACGAAACCTTCGACGGCAATTGCGGCAGAAGATCAATGAAGATACCCACTGTGTTATCGTGCGCCACATTGTTATACACTTCGCCGTTAACCGTATTCTCCAATTCAATACCGATCACATTTCCGTACGTCAGCGTATCGCGGATCACCACATTTTCTGATTTACCCGCATAAATCGCCGCGTCATTCATCAACGTCGCTTCAATGCGTTCGATCAACACGTCGGTGCATCGCACGGGGTACACGCCATACACGCCTGTGTTCTCGATGTACATGTCGTGCAGATACACACCCGTCGCGCCTTCCACCAGCACGCCGTTCGATGTGTAATTTTTCACCGAAAAATTGTACATCTCGAAATTATTTCCAGATGCGATCACGCCGTCCGAGCGCGTACCCTCGCCGTCAATCACGGGCCACTCGCCTTTTTCATTCGGGATGCCGACCAGCGTAACATCGCTCCAATCCAACACCACCGACTCGTGATAAACCCCATACGGGACTTCAATTGTATCGCCCGGACCAGAACGGTCAACAGCTTGTTGGATTGTTTCATTCGGTCCCACGCGGACAGTCGTCGGTTCATGCGTAGGGATGCCTGATTCAGTCACCTCGACATTTAACTGGCTGACAACTTCGCGCGCCAGGTTGGGGTATTGTTCCACTACCGGTAACCCCGATGGCACAGACTTCGGAACCTCGGGCATCGTGCTTTCATCGGTCAACGCATACAGGAACGCGACCAAATCTTCATGTTCTTGCTCGCTCAATTCGATGGGTATGATATGACGATCCACTTCTAAACCGAATTGACTCCCGCCGCCTTTTTCGTAGAACCACAGCACGTCGTCCAATGTGGCGAACGCGCCGTTGTGCATGTACGGTCCCGTCAACGCGATGTTGCGCAGGGTCGGCGCTTTGAACGCGCCATCCTGGCCGTCGCTGGCAACTGCGGCGCGCCCCTCATCATGCGGAAACCCTTCGATGTCGGGTGATCCGGTCACGAAGAAATCATCCGAGCCGAAAGTTGGCGCGGCGTGACATTCAAAACAACGTGTCGCCGCCGAACGGAACAGGTTCAAGCCGCGCCGTTGTTGCGATGTCAACGCGTCGAATTGACCCGTGGCGTATTTGTCAAAGGGGCTATTATTTGAAGCCAGCGTTCGCTCGAATGAGGCGATCGCCGCTTGCGCGTTTTCAACGGTGATGGCATTGCTCCCGAATGCCTTATTGAACAACTCCACATATTCGGGTATTTTCATCAGGCGCGCAACGGTTTCCGCGTCGTTGCCAGCCATCTCGTTCTCTGCGTGAAGCGGCACAGCCATTTGCTGTTCAAGCGATTCGGCGCGGCCGTCCCAGAAAAGTTTTGTAGAATAACCGGTGTTCCATAGCGTGGGCGTATTACGCGGTAGGGATGAACCGTCGGAGCCTTTTGCCGTTTGTAAGCCATCGCTGAAACCAAGGCTGGGGTTATGACATGTGGCGCACGACATATCTTGATTCTTGGAAAGGATTGGGTCGAAAAACAGCAAACGCCCAAGTTCTGTTTTTTCAGGTGATGTTTCGCCGTTGAGCGCGGGGAATTCGCGTTGTAATCCACTGTAGGCGGGGAGCACGCTGCTCGCGCCCGCCCCCCATTTCTCTTCAGGAGGCAGTTCATCGAAGGGCAGAGGGGCAAGCGCGGCATAGATGATGCCGACGAGGGCAAGCAAGCCCAAGGCAAGCAAGATACGTTTGATCCAGATTTTCATATTCTTCTCCAAATGATAGACCTGGCAGGTTTTTGAAAACCTATCGGCCTGAGTTACTTCAACGTCATCAAAAACGTGACAACTGCTTCGAGTTCTTCGCTTGTCAATTCTTTTCCAAAATTGGTTGGCATGGTGTCGGTATATTCAGGAACGAGAAAATCTTTCGGAAACAGGATCGACGTTTCGATGTATTTCGCCGCATCCATCCCGGGGACGCGTGACCCTGCCCGTGTGGCAAGCTCTGACAGCGACGGACCGATGATCACAGTGTCTGGCACAAGCGCGTGACATTGCGCGCATCGCAAGTTGAACACCGATTGACCCAATTGTTCGAATGTCGTCAGGGTTGGCGCGGGCGTGGCGTTCGCGGAACAAGAAGATAATAAAAGGAGGGCGAGCATGGCGCAACGCAGAAAGGAGCGTGGATAGGTCATTTACTTGATGGTTTCCAAATCTTGGAGGATGAGTTTTTTATCTTCATCTTTTATGACTTGCTGCGCAAAGCCGCGTGCTTTATTGAGGTATTCAAGCATGATCACGCGGTTGCCGCTTTGCATTTCGGCGCGGGCGAGAGTTTCGTAAGCATAGCCTTTGTAAAACGGATCGAGACTCGCCGCGTGTTTCAACGCTTGCAGACCGTACGTCCGCGCGAGGCTGGGTTGTTGGATCAGGTTGCACACGCGCGATACCTGCCAATACCCAATCGATAGTTTTTTCGCGGAGACGTCCTCGCGCTGCGACCAATGCCACAGCGACGCGATGGCAGTGTGCAACATCGCCAGATTTTCCTCGTCTGTGCGTTTGCTTTTTTCTATCAGTTCCCAAGTCCTGTTGAAATTTTCGGCTGAGAAGTATTTGTGCGCGGCTATTACGTCGAATGGTGTGTTGTCCGCCATGAAGGATCCTATTTTGCCAGCCGAACGAGTTGAGGTCGTGAGTTGGGCACGCGCTTTACCTCCCCGCGCGCTTCGAGGTCGAGTTTGACCGTGGTCACGTACCACATTACCGAACCAACGAATTTGCCGCGCACTTCTTTTTCCACCGCGCGCGAAAGTTTCATGAAGGTCATTTCTTTATTGGAGCGCAGTTCGCTCATAATTGCTTTGCGAATCATGTCGTATTTTTCCCTGCTGATGTTCACGCCCTGTTTCTTTTCGGGGTGCAGAGTTTTAACCAAATCTTTCATTCCAGCCTCCTCTTGTTGGTGAAGTATTTTACTCCCAACCGCGTAACTTGGCAGGGGCAACTCGAATGGAGAGTGGCAAAAAGAGTGGGCTAAAATCGAGCGATGCTGAAATGCCCAAAATGCGAAGCCACGACGCGCCAGAATAAATCTGGCAAAACGGAGGCAGGTTCACAGCGCTATCGCTGTATGCATTGCCAACGTAAATACACACCCGCACCGAAGCAACAAGGTTACTCTGCCAAGGTACGCCAGCGAGCGCTGGAAATGTATGTGGATGGAGGCAATTTTCGTCGCATTGCTCGCCATCTGAAGGTCAGCCATCGAACGGTATCGCTTTGGGTTACTGCTCATGCAGAAACCTTGCCTGCGGCACCAATACCCGAAACGGTGAAAGAGGCAGAAATGGATGAGTTGTTCACCTTCATCGGTGATAAAAAAACGAAATCTACCTGATGACGCTGGTGGATCGCCAAACGCGCTGTATTTTGGGATGGTCGGTTGTTTGGTCTCGCACTCAGGAAGCCCTCCAGCGCATGGTGGATGAAGCACCGAAGGCGAATTGGTATTACAGCGATGGTTTTGATGCGTATCAATGGCTTTGGTATCACTTTGGAAGGTACCAGGTTTCGGTAGGTAAGGCAGACACTTTTTCAGTCGAAGGCGACAATGCCGAGTTCCGTCATTACCTGGCGCGCTTGGTTCGCAAATCGCGGTGTTTTTCTCGTTGCCCGTATGCTCTGGAATGTGCGATCCGATTATTCGTGTACTGTTTCAATCGCAGGCAACTTTACAAACAACAGTTTCCAAACTACTCAGCCCATGTGATGGACTTTGTGAGCCCACCTATTTAGCCACTCCC
>JAEURC010000072.1 GCA_016789025.1 Anaerolineales bacterium | reverse complement strand
GCACCGCGCAAGCGGCGGCATTCACCATGATCGCCCAAACGCAAGCCGCCATCCCGACAGAAACGCCCCTCCCCCCCACAGCAACGTTCACGTCAACCCCCCTCCCCACAGAGACATCATCTCCAACTCCAACGATCGATCCGTTACTTCCCACGGCGACGTTTACGCTTGCCCCACAGTCATCCGCTCCCACGCAGGATAATTGCAATAAGATCCTCTCGGAATGGTCTGTGCCCACTATTAAAATTCTCGTGGAAAACGAGACAAAACCGAAAGGCACGATAACGCTATCTTTATACGTGACCACGGCACAGAATGAATGCGGCTTCATCCCCGCATACGGAGGTTCATTCTCGGGACCCGAAGGATATTACAGCGCCGCCGCTTTCGTGGATGGCAAGAAGGATTTCAAAACGTTCGGCGGATTCCTGCTCACCGGCGGCAGTTGGACGATCGTCGTCCGAAATGACACAATCGTTGCCAAGGGCGGATGTTACCCGAATTGCTGATCGCGGCGACTACAACTACAATAAGAAAGGTATGATGAAAAAGCTAACTGTTCTCCTCTCTGTTCTGGTTATTTCCGTCTTGATCGCTGGGTGCGGTAGCGGCGAACCAGCCGTACCCACCATGAGCGTCGCAGATGTGCAATCCACCGCGGTGTCGGCGGCGTTTACGATCGTGGCAGAGACTCAAGCGGCGATTCCCACCAACACGCCCCTGCCTCCCACTGAAACCCCCACATCAACGCCCGCGGCGACGAATACGCCGGTTCCTTTGCCTACACTGGAATCGACGCTGACAAATACTCCCGCCAGCACGGGAGGCGATCCGTGCGCTACCCGCGTTCTTGGGAAACCGCTTGGCAAGAATACGACGATCAAGATCGACAACTTGACCAAATCGCGGGTGGCTGTTTCTCTGTATTTGAACGAGACAGCCAGCCATAACGAATGCGGGTATCGTTATTACGAACTAACAAAAAATGGATCCACAGTAATCACCGACCTGGTTATTGGATGCTACAATCTCTGGGCATGGAATTTAGACGGGAAGCCTTTCAACTCTTCCGGCTCAGGGTGCATCAACAATCCAGATAAATGGACTTTTCAAATATCCGAGGAAATGATCAAGTTCATCGGTCCATAACCTTGTAAAACCCAGAATTACGCGCCCCGGAACATTCCGGGGCGTTTTTTATTCTGTAGTCTCGTCTTGCTTGCCCACCGACTCAACCCGCGCATTCGTCAGTTTGATCAAATCTGCCACTGGCAATTTAATGTTCAGTCCTCTCTGCCCTCCAGAAACATGGACCTGTTCAAAATCTTGCGCCGACGAATCAAGGATAACCTGAAATCCCTTGTTGAGCAGGGCAAGCGGCGAGATGCCTCCCGCTTGCAAGCCGGTAATCTGCTCCGCTTCTTTTTCTGTTGGCAAATGAACTTTTTTCTCGCCGAGCGCGGAGGCAAGCAACTTCAAATCCACAACCGAATCCCCTGAAACCAACACCAACAAGGGCTTTTTGGCTTTATCCCGCAATACGACGATCGTTTTGAAAATAGCCGCGGGATCCGCATTGAGCTGGCGCGCAGTCTCCTGGGCGCCACGCTTCTCCGGCGAAAGTTCATACGCGGTGTACGGAATCTTGCGCGCGTCGAGCAAGCGGGTGACGTTATTGACAATCGACATTTCAACCTCTCCACAAGCAGGATTGATTTTCGCTGAATTGTAACGGGAATGAGAAATTTTTTCAGTAGTACAATACCACGCATGAAATCGGCGCAAAATGCGGTTCCGCTCGAAAAATTAATGGAGCAACTCCCCGAAACATACACACCTTCCGAAAAGGAACTGATCCAACGCGCCTACCGCGTGGCAGAGAAGGCGCATCGCGAACAAAGGCGGCATTCGGGCGAACCATACATCAATCACTGCCTGGCGGTGGCAAGCATTTTGGCAGACCTCAAAGTTCCGTCCGAGGTGATCGCGGCGGCGTTACTTCACGACACGGTGGAAGATACCCCCATCACCCTCGGCGACATTCGCAACGATTTTGGCGACACCATCGCGGCTCTCGTCGATGGGGTAACAAAACTAACCAACCTTCCGCGAGTCTCGCGCGGCGACCAGCACGCGGAAAGACCCGAATCACTCGAGGACGCATCGGACCCAGAACTCATCCCCGCCAACGCGCGCGCGCGCAAACAAGACCTGGCATCCGAAACCTTGCGGAAAACATTCCTCGCCATGGGTGACGATGTCCGTGTGGTGCTGATCAAACTGGCAGACCGCCTCCACAACATGCGGACGCTCGGCTTCATGCCCGAAGCCAAACAGAAGCGCATTGCCAAAGAGACTCTCGAAATCTTTGCCCCGCTCACGAACCGCCTCGGCATCTGGCAGATCAAATGGGAATTGGAAGACCTTGGCTTCCGATACCTCAACCCGGAAAAGTACAAGGAAATTGCCGAAGAATTGCAAGAAAAACGCCCCGAACGAGAAAAGCAGATCGTCGATATACAAAATGCCCTGAAGCGTTTGCTCGAATCAAACAACATTAAAGCCGAAGTTAGCGGGCGGCCAAAACATATTTATTCCATCTTCAAGAAGATGACGCAAAAAGGAAAAGCGTTCGATAAGGTGCAAGATGTGCGCGCCATGCGCCTCCTCGTCCAAGACATCCCCTCCTGTTACGCCGCGCTTGGGGTGATTCACACCACCTGGAGACCCATCCCCGGCGAATTCGACGATTATATTGCCGCGCCGAAAGAAAACTTCTATCAGTCTCTGCATACCGCCGTGATCTACGACGATGGCCGCTCGCTGGAAATTCAGATCCGCACACAGGAGATGCACGAAAACGCGGAATACGGCATCGCCGCCCACTGGAAATACAAAGAAGGCGCCAAACGCGATAAAAATTACGAACAGCGCATTAACTGGCTCCGCAACATGATGGAATGGAAGACCGACGTGCACGACGCGACAGAATTCGTCGAGAGTATGAAATCGGATGTATTCCAGGACCGCGTCTACGTCTTCACCCCGCGCGGAGACATTTACGATCTCGCTGTCGGTTCAACCCCCATTGATTTTGCCTACCACGTCCACACCGATATCGGCCACCGCTGTCGCGGCGCGCGGGTGAACGGCAAACTCGTCCCCTTGCAACAAGCGTTGAAGACGGGCGACCAGATCGAAATTTTGACAGCGAAGCGCGGGGGTCCAAGCCGCGATTGGTTAAATCCGAATCTGGGGCTGGTCAAGACGCAACGAGCGCGATCCAAAGTCAAAGCATGGTTCAAAAAGCAGGAGGATGAACAAAACCTCGCCCAGGGACGCGCCGGATTCGAACGCGAATTGAGCCGCCTTGGAATTTCCGAATTGAATTTCGAAAAGATGGCGCGCGAACTTGCCTACAAAACTCCCGATGAAATGTTCATCGCCCTCGGTAACGGCGATCTTTCCCTCAGCAAAATCATCAAACAATTGGAAGGGACAGAAGAAACCGCGGATATTCTGCAAGCCACCCCCGCGCCAGAGACCAAAACCTCCCCCGATGCGATTCAGGTTGTCGGACTGAAAGGCTTGCTTTGGCAAATGGCAAAATGTTGTTCGCCCATGCCCGGAGACCAGATCATCGGCTACATCACGCGCGGGCGCGGCGCCACAATTCACCGGCAAGATTGCCCGAATATTTTACACAGAGAGGACACCGAGCGGCTCGTGCAAGTGGACTGGGGAACCACCCAACAAACCTACGCCGTGCCCGTCACCGTGAAAGCCTACGACCGTGATGGCTTGCTCGGCGATATTTCAACTCTGTTGCAAGGCGAGAGCGTGAACATCAAAGATGTATCCGTCAGTTACAACAGAAGCGTTGCCGATTTGCGCCTCGTCGTTGATGTGCGCGACCTGGAGCAGTTAAGCCGCGTACTCACACGTATTGAAAGCGTGCCGAATGTGTTGGAAGCGCAAAGAACCAAGCCGGGGTAGAGCAATCGCATTAGAAACCTTTGATTTCTCAAAACACGGCTTTATCCGCTAATCTTCACGAATTTACGCTAATCTTTGTGGAGGAGATTGGCGCCGATTGGCGTAGATTAGCGGACAAATAGTCCAAATGCGATTGCGGGCTAAATTACAGGATACAAGCGACACGTTACGCAGTATAATGTCGCCGCTTACCTATGAATCTGCTCAGCGTCCGTGAAGCGCGCGAGCGCATACTTTCCCATTTTCAACCTGTAACAACCGAAGCCCTGCCAGCGGTAGAGTCTTTGAATCGCATCCTCGCGCAAGACGTGACCGCGTTGGACGATCTTCCGCCATTCGATAACTCCTCAATGGACGGATTTGCCATTCGCGCGATCGATGTGGCGGATGCAAAACCCGCTTCGCCCCGGACCTTGCGCGTGGTCGCAGACATCCCAGCCGGCTCGCCGCCGACGGTTTCCATCACCTCCGGCGAAGCCGCGCGCATCATGACCGGTGCGCCGCTGCCCCTCGGCGCTGACGCGGTGATTCCTGTGGAAGATACTAATTTTCAAGACCGCGCCGCCGGCGCGCCTCCCCCACCGGAAGTGACGATATTCAAAAACGTGACCCAAAACGAGAACATCCGCCAGCGCGGCGCGGATATTCGCACGGGAGAGACCGCCTTGCAAAAGGGAAGACAACTAAAGCCGCAGGATGTGGCATTGCTGGCATCTTTGGGATATTCAACCGTGAATGTCTTTCGCAAACCGCGTGTTGCGCTCTTCTCTTCCGGTGACGAATTGCTCGACGCAAGCCAGCCGCTCGAACCGGGCAAGATCCGCGACTCGAACTCGCACATGCTGGCAGGGCTGATCGAGTCTGCCGGCGCGGAGGTGGAAAAACTTGGCACAGCAAAAGATACCTACGAATCTGTCAAAGCGGCGCTCGACAAAACGTCCGCGCTGAAAGTGGACCTGATCCTCTCTTCGGCGGGCGTGAGCGTGGGTGCGTTCGATTACGTGAAGAGCGTGATCGAGTCGAACGGCAAAATGGATTTTTGGCGCGTGAACATGCGCCCCGGCAAGCCGCTCGCTTTCGGCGAATACAATGGCGCGCCATTCATCGGCTTACCCGGTAATCCAGTGTCGGCGTTTGTGGGGTTCGAGGTGTTCGTCCGCGCGGCGCTGGGGCGGCTGGCAGGGCAGACGGAGAGAAACAGGCTCGCCATCCGCGCGCGATGCGAGGAGGAAATCAATTCCGATGGGCGGGAAAGTTATCTGCGCGCCAATCTCCGCGAGGAAAACGGGTCTCTCGTCGCGCGCTTGACCGGGCACCAGGGTTCGGGCAACATTCTGTCGCTGGCACAGGCTGATGCTTTACTAATTATTCCCGCTGGTGTAAAATGCGTGCCTGCTGGTCAGGAAGTTGAGGCTTGGTTGTTATGAGGATTCATGGATAAACGGCTCACGCAGATTTCGCTGGCGATCACCATCATCGGGTTGCTCGTCGCGTCTTATATGACGGTGTACAAATTTACAAGCAAGGAACTTCAAGCCGCCATGTGCGTTGGCTCGGAAGGATGCTCGGTAGTGAATGCCAGCCCTTACTCTGAAGTGCGCGGCGTTCCCGTGGCAATCATCGGGGTTCTTGGCTATCTCGCCCTGTTGGCTGTGCAAGTACTCGAACGGCGTCCCGGCATAATTCAAGACCATGGCACGATGATTTTCTTCGGGATTTCAGTGACCGGGTTTTTGTTTACAGTGTATCTGGTCTTTGTCGAAGTCGCGCTGATCAAAGCCTATTGTCCGTTCTGCATCACGTCACAAGTGGCAATGACCCTGCTGTTCATTATCTCGGTCATTCGCCTTA
This sequence comes from Anaerolineales bacterium, assembly GCA_016789025.1. GTDB lineage: Bacteria > Chloroflexota > Anaerolineae > Anaerolineales > Villigracilaceae > Defluviilinea. The sequence continues at coordinate 128 of JAEURC010000072.1, read as the reverse complement.
TCAAACAACCCTAATTCAGGAGGATTGAATGCCCCGCATCAAATGTCATTACACCGATTGTGTCTTTCTTGATGAAGGTTATTGCTCAGCCGCCGCGGTAGAGTTCGACCCCGATACCGGTTGCGCCA
>JAEURC010000070.1 GCA_016789025.1 Anaerolineales bacterium | reverse complement strand
CCGAGTTCGCCGCCGAGCAGGGACGCGAAGTCTTTGCAGTCCCTGGGAGTATACTTGCGCCGCAAAGTAAGGGAACAAATAAACTGATTCAAAACGGCGCGCTTCCGTTGTTGACAGTGACCGATCTCATGCAAGCATTAGACATCACGCGCGTCGGCGAACACAAAGCCGCGCGTAAGATCATGCCCTCTGACGCAATCGAAGCGAAGTTGTTGACCGTGTTGACGAACGAGCCGATGCAAATAGACGACATCCGCAATCAAGCGGAACTGCCCATCGAGAAAGTATCCGCGTCGCTGGCTCTCATGGAATTGAAAGGAATGGTTCGGCAGGTCGGTGGTATGAATTACGTCGCGGTGCGCGAGGTACAATCGGAATATAAAACATAAATGCTCCGTTGGTTGAGTAGGGGCGAGCGATAGGGAGACCCGTATCGAAACCAACGATGTTCAAGAGTTCATTTGTAACAAAAGCTGCTTTACGCACTGGTGGTTTCGATACGCCCTTCGCTGTCGCTTCGGGCTACTCAACCACCGAATATCTTTGAATAAAAATAACTATCAATGAATTCACACACATACGCTGTCATCATGGCTGGAGGCGGAGGGACTCGTCTGTGGCCTCTCTCACGAAAAGAAACGCCGAAACAATTATTGCCATTGCTTGGCAAAGAGACTCTTTTTCAAAGCACGGTTGCGCGGCTTGAGGCGTTGTTTCCGCCTGAACGAATATTGATCGTCACGGTCGCAGAGCAGGCACGGGTGATGCAAGAGCAAGTCCCTGCCATTCCGAAAGAAAATTATTTGATCGAACCCGCGCCGCGCGGGACAGCGTCTGTGGTAGCATTGGCGGCGGCGGTTTTGCAAAAGCGCGATCCACAGGCGATGATGGCGATCCAAACCGCGGACCATCACATCCGCAACAAGGATCTGTTCAAGTACCTCATCACTTCGGCGTTCGATGTGGCGGAAAGAGATTATCTCGTTACGCTCGGAATAACACCGACGTTTCCCTCTACGGGATACGGGTACATTCAACAAGGCGAACCGTTACCTGACGAATACAAATATCCCGTCTACACCGTGAGGCGATTCAAAGAAAAGCCCGATGAAGTCACCGCGCAAGGGTTACTTCAAAGCGGCGACCATTCATGGAACAGCGGCATGTTTGTTTGGAAAACGAGCGCGATATTGGCTGAGTTCGAGAAGCAAATGCCCGAACTCTTCAAAGTTGTTAGCGCGATCTCATCCGTGTGGGATACTCCAAAACGCGAGGCTGTGATACAAGAGCATTGGTCGAGTCTGAAAAGCCAGACAATAGATTACGGGATCATGGAACATGCGGAGAAAGTGGCTGTCCTTCCCGCGGGCGGACTTGGCTGGAGCGACGTCGGCGCGTGGGATTCGTTGTTCGAAGTGTTGATGCCCGACGCGAATGGAAATGTGGCAGTCAACGCCGAACATATCGAAATTGATTCGCATCATACGCTTGTCTACAGCGCGAACAATGGACGTTTGATGGTGACCATTGGTATGGATAACGTGATTGTGGTAGATTCGGGCGATGTGCTGCTGGTCTGCAAAGCCGATCAGGCTCAGCGCGTGCGGGATGTTGTGGAAAAGTTGAAGAAAGAGAAACAGGAAAAATATCTCTAGTTGATACGGTGGTCGAGTAGGCGACGGTGATCTTCCGTCGCCGTATCGAGACCACTGGGCACATGAACATAGAAAGTTTGATTCAAACTGGTGGTCTCGATACGTCCCGCGACGCTTCGACTTCGCTAGCGCTCCGCTCAGCGTGCGGGACTACTCGACCACCGATGTATTTGGAGTTTAGATGGAAGCCTATTGCATGAAATGCAAGACCAAGCGTGAGATGAAAGACCCTGTCGCGAGTTTCAACGCGAAGGCGTCTCCTGTCACCATTGGAACTTGCTCCGTTTGCGGAACAAAACTATATCGAATGGGAAAGACCGACGCGCATGCGGGGCTCGTTCCGCCGCCGAAGCCTGCAAAGGTGGAAAAGGTTGAGAAGCGCGACGGCAAACTCGTCATTGTTGAATCACCCGCGAAGGCGAAGACCGTCGGTCGTTTTCTCGGCAAGGGATACACGGTCCGCGCGTCGGTGGGGCATGTGCGCGACCTGTTGAAGTCGCAACTCTCAGTGGATGTAGACAACGGCTTCACGCCGAAGTATCGCGTGCCGAACGAGAAAAAAGAAGTCGTCAAAGAACTCAAGAAGCTCGCGCAAAAAGCCGAAGAAATTTATCTCGCGACCGATCCCGACCGCGAAGGCGAATCCATTTCGTGGCATTTGCTCGAGTCGGCAGAGATCGAACCTGCGCGGACGAAGCGCGTCGTCTTCCACGAGATCACCGAACCTGCGATCAAAGAAGCGTTTTCGCATCCACGCGATATCAACATGGATCTGGTGAACGCGCAACAAGCGCGCCGCGTGTTGGATCGTTTGGTTGGCTACAGCATCAGCCCGATCCTTTGGGAGAAGGTGCGTGGGCGCTTGTCGGCGGGGAGAGTTCAATCGGTGGCGCTCAGGCTAATCGTCGAGAGAGAACGTGAGATCGAAGCGTTCGTGCCTGTCGAGTATTGGTCCATCCATGGCGAGTTCCAGCCCGAGGGATTGAAATCCAATTTTCTTGCGAAGTTGGCGAAGATTGACGACAGCGATCCCGAATTGTCCAGCGAAGAAATCGTCAAACCGATTCTCGTGGATATGGAAACAGCCGTGTACAGCGTGACGAAGGTCAAGCGCGGCGAACGCCGACGTAAGCCTGCCGCGCCGTTCACAACTTCGACCCTGCAACAAGAGGCTTCGCGCAAACTCGGCTTCACCGCCAAACGCACGATGGCGCTCGCGCAGGGATTATATGAAGGGCAGGACGTGGGCAACGGCGGCACGACGGGTCTGATCACCTACATGCGAACCGACTCGACGAACGTCTCCTCGCTCGCGCAACAGGAAGCGCGTCAATACGTGACGGGAAAATACGGCGCAGACTTTTTGCCCGCCGAGCCGCCGCAATATACAAAACGCTCCGCCAACGCGCAAGAAGCGCACGAGGCGATTCGTCCCACGTCTGTGATGCAAGAACCCGAATCGGTGAAAGAATTTCTTGATCCCGCCATGTTCAAACTCTATCGTTTGATCTGGCAACGCTTTGTCGCGTCGCAAATGGAAGCGGCGGTATACGACACATTACAAGTGGAAGTGACTGGCAAGACCAACACGCACGAGTATTTGCTCCGCGCGTCTGGCTCTGCTGTGAAGTTCATGGGCTTTTTAGTGGTCTATGAAGAAGCGAAGAACGAAGACGTAAAAACTGAAGAAGATGAAGAGAACGTCAAAATCCCTGCGGGCATCGCCGAGGGACAAAAGCAGGAATTGATCCGCCTCATCCCCGAACAGCATTTCACGCAACCGCCGCCACGCTATTCGGAAGCGTCGCTTGTGCAAGCGCTCGAAGAAGACGGCATCGGTCGCCCGTCCACGTACGCGCCGACGATCTCCACCATTCAAGCGCGCGGATACGTCTTGCGCGAAGAGAAACGACTCGTGCCGACGGACATCGGCATTCAAGTCAACGATTTGATGGTGCAATACTTCCCCGATATTGTCGATCTAAAATTCACCGCGCGGATGGAAGAAGACCTCGACATGATCTCGAACGGTCAAGCCGAATGGACGGAAGTGATGCACGAGTTTTATCATCCGTTCGCCGAAGATTTGAAAAAAGCGCAAGCAGAGATGCCCGTCACAAAAAGCGAGCCTGAAAGAATCGGTCGCGCTTGTCCCACTGACGGCGGCGAACTTGTTATCCGTTATGGTCGCTTCGGTAAATTTATTTCGTGCGCGAACTTCCCCAATTGCCGTTACACCGAACCGTGGCTCGTAAAGATCGGCGTGCAATGCCCGAAAGACGGCGGCGACATCGTCGAAAAGAAAACGCGCAAGGGACGCACGTTCTACGGCTGCGCGAATTATCCCAATTGCGATTTCACATCGTGGAAGCGCCCGCTCAAACAGCCCTGCCCAAAATGCAACAGCTTGCTTGTGTACGCCAACAAACGCGAAGCGCAATGCACGAATTGTCAGGAAACCTTCCTGCTCGAAACGATCATCCCCGAAACAGTTGAATAGGAGTCACCATGCACTTTGCGCCTCTTCCATATCTCGACCCTGGCTCTGGCAGTTTTTTGATTCAGCTCGCCATCGCCGCGCTACTTGGTTTAGGAGTCGCCTTCCGCGCCTCGTGGAGCAAGATCAAGGGATGGTTTGGAGTCAAACCGAAGCCGACCGAAGACGATGACGAATCAGAAAACGAATAGCGGAGGACTACCCGCTTCTTTTCGGGACCCGAGCGGGTTTCTGTTTTCTCGAGGCGGAGTCCTGTATCGACAGGTCAACCGCGCGTATGAGGGCGATTACACACGCTTGATGGAGTCGGGGTTGTATGAGAGGCTGGTGAAGGCTGGCTTTTTGATTCCGCATGTCGAAGCGAATCAGGTTGAGGCGGAGAGCGAAGCGGCGTTCAAAGTCATCCAACCCGAGCGTGTGCCGTTCATTTCGTATCCATACGAGTGGTCGTTCGGTCAATTGAAGTCTGCCGCGCTTGCCACGTTGACCATTCAAAAGCGCGCGCTGAAAGCGGACATGTCGTTGAAAGACGCGAGCGCGTACAACATGCAATTCGTGCGCGGCAAAGCGATGTTGATCGACACGCTCTCGTTTGAGATGTATCAAGAGGGACAACCCTGGGTCGCGTATAAACAATTCTGCCAACATTTTCTCGCGCCGCTGGCGTTGACGGCGCTGCGCGACGTGCGCTTGAGTCAACTCTTGCGCGTGTACATTGACGGCGTACCGCTCGATCTCGCGAGCGAATTGCTCCCGACAAAGACGCGACTCAACTTCGGTTTGCTCACGCACATTCACGTTCACGCGGGCGCGCAGAAAAAATACGCGGGCGAGGAAGTGAAATCGCGCGGCGGCACGATGAGCCGACAAGCGATGACAGGCTTGATCGAGAGTCTAGAATCCACGATCCAAAAATTGGATTGGACACCGCGCGGGACCGAATGGGGAAATTATTACGACATCACGAATTATTCCGATGCCGCATTTGAACATAAAAAACAACTCGTCGGCGAATGGTCGGCGCGACTCAAGCCCGCGCTCACGTGGGACTTGGGCGCGAACAACGGCGAGTTCAGCCGCGTGGCTGGAGCGAACAGCGAGTTTGTCGTGTCATTCGATATTGATCCCGCCGCGGTCGAACAAAATTATCGGCAGATGAAGAACGATAAAACAGAAAACCTCCTGCCGCTGTTGTTGGACTTAACGAATCCAAGCCCTGCCATCGGCTGGGCGAACCGCGAACGCGATTCGTTCGGTGGGCGCGGTCCCGCCGATCTTGTGTTGGCGCTGGCTGTCATTCATCATCTCGCGATCTCAAACAATGTGCCGCTTCCGCAACTCGCGGACTTTTTTGCCGAAACTACAAAGTGGCTTGTCATTGAATTTGTCCCCAAGCAGGACAGCCAAGTGCAAAAGTTGCTCGCGTCGCGGAAAGATATTTTCCCATCGTACACGCGCGAGGGATTTGAAGCGGCATTTGCCGAACGATTCGCAATTCGCGAGGCGGTCGAAATCCGCGAATCGGAACGGGTGTTGTATTTGATGGAGAGGAAGTAGAAAATAGGTAATTCGGTGGTTGAATTGGATGAGGGATGGTATATAATTAGCCAAACCTGTGGAAAAAAGGAATAGGCTATGGAAGCGATACTCGCGATCTTGAAAAACCTTCTTAAGAACAATCGGATCGTATTCATCCTCGGAACGCTTTTGGGTTTAGCTCTCGGGATTACCTTTGCATGGGGAATCTGGCCCGTTGAAGTGGTGGATACTACGCCGGACGTTTTGCGCTTTGACTTGCAACAAGACTATCTGCGGATGACCATCGATTCTTTTAATAAGACAGGCGATGTGGATGCCGCCATGCGCCGCTGGGATGGTCTCGGCGCTTCCGCCGCTCCCGTATACATCAGTCTGCAAACCGACCCGGGAAATCTCACGCCGCAGGAAGTGCAGGAATTTGGCGTGCTAGTGCAGGCGGTGAAAGGCGCGCCGATTCAAAACTCCCAAACGCCTGGCGAGGATACATCAACGTCTGGATCGGTATCTTCCAGTATAGGTCGGCTCGTCCTTTATGGGGCGATCGCAGTAGTTGCTATCCTTCTGGCGTTTGCCGCTTTTTATCTGTTCCGTTTGTTCCGCAAGGGGAGCGGCACAGTCACGCCGGCAATGGAGGCGACCAAACTCAACAAGAGTATCGAACGGACAGATTATCAGCAACACGGTCTTGAGCCTCCGATCACCCAATCCCTGACAACCTACGTCTATGGGTATGACTTGTACGATGAATCGTTCAGCATCGACACACAGGCGGGGAAATATCTGGGCGAGTTTGGCGTGGGCATTTGTGAAAAGATCGGCGTAGGCGAGCCGAAGAAAGTGACCGCGTTGGAGATCTGGCTCTTTGAGGAGAACGATATCAAGACCGCCACAAAAGTGCTGATGTCTGACCATGCCTTCAATAACCCGGAGATTCGCGACCGGCTCGAAGCCAAGGGCGAGTTGGTCTTGCTACAACCCAGGGAACAGATCCTGTTGGAAACCGCCAACTTGCAACTCCTCGCCACCGTGGTGGATTTGGAATACGGAATGGGCTCGATGCCCCAGAACAGCTACTTCCAACGCGTCACGCTCGAGTTTGCGGTTTGGCCTCGCGCGGCGAAATAACCCCGCTCCTGTCAACGAACAGACCAGCCGCAGGCTGGTCTGTTTTTATTCCACTTTGAGTATCTTTATTTTTAGTTTACCGCCGGGGGTTTGCGCCTCACCCGTTTCGCCCGCTCTATGGTTCATCAACGCGCTGCCAATCGGCGACTCGTTCGATATTTTGTTATTACGCGGATCTGCTTCCTTCGCTCCGACCATGGAGAAGGTCTCAGGGTCAAAACCTTCCTCTTGCACGGTGACGCGCGAACCCACCACCACTACCTCGCTTTGTTTCTTTTCGACGATCACTGCCAACCGTAGGATGGCTTCGATCTCCTGAATTCGCCCCTCGAGGAAAGCTTGATCTTCCTTCGCTTTGTGATAATCCGCGTTTTCAGAAAGGTCGCCCATTTGAATGGCGGATCGTAGCCGTTGGGCAAGTTCTTCGCGCCGCCCCCCGGTGAGTTCTGCCAACTCTGCTTTGAGTTTTGCCTCCCCTTCGGGCGTGAGATACATTTGTTGAGACATTCTTCACCTGTTCCTATGGCTTTTCGAGCGGGTTGAAAAGTTTCTGGTGTTCTTCGATGGCAAACCGATCGGTCATACCGGCGATGTAATCGCAGATGGTGCGTTCGAGTTCGCGTTTTTCAATGAAAAATTGCGCCGCGTCGGGCAGCATGGACGGTTCGGCTTGATACGCATGGAACAATTCAGAGATCAACCGTTCCGCTTTAACCTGCATCCGTGCCACGCGAAAATGGCGATACAGTTTTTTATACAGGAAGTCTTTCAGTTCGCGGTTGCGGCGCTGCATATCTTCACTGTACCCGATCACGTTATGTTTCAACTTCTGAAGATCAAGCGCCGACTTCGCCTTGCTCTCTTTCAGGCGTTTGTCGGTAGCTTCGACCATATCTGTGACCATGATGCCCACCAACTGACGAATCATGCGATGACGTTCCATCTCATCCAATTCGGGTCCGCGCCAGTTGTAGGTCTCGCGCAAAATTTCCCACAGGGCGATCCCGTCCAATTGCTGGGGCGAGATCATGCCGGAGCGCAAGCCATCATCGAGGTCGTGCGTGGTGTAGGCGAGCTCATCGGCGACGTTGGCGATCTGCGTTTCAAGGTTGCCGCGAAGCTCAGGGTTGAAATCGCGCGCGTCAGACACATCGTATTCCGATTCGTGCTTGACCATCCCCTCGCGGACTTCCCACGTCAGGTTCAAGCCGGGGAACTCGGGATAGCGTTGTTCGAGTTCGGTGACGATACGTAGGGATTGTTTGTTATGGTCAAATCCGCCATGATCTTTCATCAACCGTGCTAACGCCACCTCGCCAGAATGGCCAAATGGCGAGTGACCCAGATCATGCGCGAGGCAAATCGCCTCCACTAAATCTTCGTTGGCGCCAAGGGCGCGGGCGAATGTTCGACCGATCTGGGCAACTTCGAGGGTGTGGGTGAGCCGCGTGCGGAAATAGTCGCCTTCAAAGTTGATGAAGACCTGCGTCTTGTATTCGAGGCGTCGAAACGCTGTAGTGTGGAGAATCCGGTCGCGGTCGCGTTGGAACGATGTGCGATAGTCTGGCTCGCTGTCCAGGTAGGCGCGTCCTTTTGAGTCTTTGCTCCGCATACCGTATGGCGCGAGACTTTTATCTTCTATTTCTTCAAGTTGCTGGCGTGTGAAGTACATGATAAAGGCGCCCTCGCTCCCTGCCCAGTGTCGTTGAACAGGGGCGCGGGAGTGAAAAAATGGGGCGAGAGGGGGTCGAACCCTCACGGTATCACTACCGACGGATTTTAAGTCCGTTGCGTCTGCCGATTCCGCCATCGCCCCGATGGATTGAGATTGATATTCTACCTTATTTTGAAATGCTTTCCAGCCGCGAGGCGCTGTCTTTGTTTGCTTGATTCTTGTTGCGCCAATCTTTGATTGCGAAAGGAAGATATAAAAGCAGGCAAGTCACAATGCCGATGATTTCCATGTAAAGAACATACAGAGGCCAAGCGGGGAATAAATCAAGCAGGCTGGGAGTGTTCGGTTTGTAGTTGATCATCAGATAGTTACTTCCAATAGCAGTGTTGATGAAGTAGATAACGACAACATAAACGTTCATCCACACCGCAACTCGAAGGATGGACTTCCATGTCGGGCGAAAGCCTTCCACTACGGTCATGTAAATTGCGGAGGTAATTATCAATCCGTGCGAGATGAACGTTTGAAAGAATCGAAAATGAGGAAAGCCGTAGATGCCGAGATCGGGCGTGATTAGCGCCTGTATCGCGCCGCCGATGCCGAGAAAGTACATGAACTCGTAGATGGCGTAATTTTTTGTGACCAGCATCAGCGCGCCTGTCCACACCAGCAGGCTACACAGGTGAAGCGGAAGCATGGCCTGGATCGTCCATCTGCCCACGGCATAATTCCATACGTGCCACGCGATCTCGTTACCCAACAAGATCACCGCAAGCGTCCAGCGGATTTTACTTTTGGTCGCGTTGCTGGCATTCTTGAAGCGGAGCAGGAAAAGATTCAACAGGAAGAGGAAGATCAATGCGCCGCTGTGGGCGGCGCCGAAGAACTCAAAGGCGGGACCAAGGTAGTTATCTACAAAAAACTGACTCATGAGCGCATTCTACTGCCTAAAGTAAACGGAACTGAATTACAATACTCGCGCCAACTGATCGGCCGCAATTGTACACTGTCATGAAGCTCCTATGCGCCAACGCTGATTTTCACATACTTGCGCCTGAAATTTCTTGCCGTTTTTTCCTTGTCTGGAGAGAGCTATGAAAAAATATGCGGTAATCGTCGCAATGTTCGTAGGTTTAATGCTGTCATCCTGTAAAACCGGTGGATTGTCCACTGCGATCGATGTAACCATGACCGACTTTCAGTTCACGCCAAACTCCTTTACCATTCCGGCAGGGCGGGAAATCACGGTCAACGCTGTGAATACTGGAGTGGTGGAACATCAATTTGCCATTCTTAATTTTGGCGCCGATGCAGGCGATGAGTTTGGCGAAGAGGATACGCAGAACATCTATTGGGAGGTAAAAGTGCCTCCCGGGCAAACTGTTGCGTTGACGTTCGCCGCTCCCTCCACGCCCGGCGAGTATAGCGTCGTCTGCGGGGTTCCTGGACATCTCATGGCTGGCATGGTTGGAGAGTTGACCGTGATAGCGGGTGAGTAAAGAATGAACAAGCCTGTGATTGTCAGCGCAAATAATGAGCTTGTAAAACGCGCGCGCTCGTTGCGACAGAAAAAACATCGCGTAGAAACAGGCTTGTTCCTCGTGGAAGGAATTCACCACATCGGGCAGGCGTTGGAAGCGGGTTGGAATATGGAGTGGGTGTTTTACGCGCCCGATCGGCTCGCGAGCCGATATGCCAACGAGCTGATTGCCCGGGTTTCGGAAAAAGCGCGCCCCGTCTCAAACGACGTGGTCAACTCTTTGGCGGAGAAAGATAACCCGCAAGGCATCGTCGCAGTGTTTCGCCAAAGACAGACCCTTGCGTCCGATCTCGAGCCATCCGGCTCTGCGGTTGCGTTGGTTTCTCCGCAAGACCCGGGCAATGTGGGAACGATCCTCCGCACCATGGACGCGATTGGAGTCGACGCCTTGTTCCTTGTGGATGGCGGCGTCGAGTTATATCACCCAACTTTGATCCGCTCCAGCATGGGTGCGATTTTTTGGAAGCGCGTCTCGCAAACTTCATTCGAAGAATTTCGCGCCTGGGCGCAAACGGCAGGTTGTCAGTTGATCGGCGCGTCTGTTCATGCGGACATGGATTACAAGACTCTCGTTCCGCAAGCCCCGTGGGCGCTTGTGCTGGGCAGCGAGCAAAAAGGGCTGTCTGCGGAGCAGGTCAATGCCTGCGATGTGACAGTATCCCTGCCCATGCGCGGAAGGGTGAGTTCGTTAAATTTAGCGGTGGCGGCAGGCGTGTTGTTGTACGCGTTAAAAACATAAGAGCAGACGACGCGTCGTCTGCTCTGGTTTGTGCGACCAGATTTCACTTGGAGAAAGAAGCGCTAGAACTCGTCTTCTTCCTCGTCCCAAGAATCATCATCTTCATCATCTTCCTCTTCCTCCCATTCCTCCGCTTCTTCTTCGTCCCAATCTTCTTTGGCGGTGGCTTCGTCGCTGGGGGTGTAGGTGGCGCAACCGGTATCGGGGTCGAACTCTACCGCGGCGGCTGAGCAATAACCTTCATCAAGAAAGACACAATCGGTGTAATGACATTTGATGCGGGGCATTCAATCCTCCTGAATTAGGGTTGTT
>JAEURC010000032.1 GCA_016789025.1 Anaerolineales bacterium | reverse complement strand
AGATTTTTATGGAGCGCGGCTGAATTATACTGCTGAATGACGAGCGTCATGAAAATCAATATTGCATCTGCATTGAAGGAGCAACGTCATACTCGCGCGACGTTATAATCCCCGTTATGAATCTTTCTGTTGTGATCCCGGTCTACAATGAAGAGCACAATATCCGCGAGATATTGCGGCGCGTGCAGGCAACCAAACTGGCGAAGGAGATCGTCGTGGTGGATGACGGCTCGCAGGATGGAACCAGGGAAATCCTGAAAACGTTGGATGGGAAGGGGAAAATCCGCGTCATTCTGCATGAGCGCAACAAAGGCAAGGGCGCGGCGGTCGTCACCGGGTTGAATGCGGCAAAGGGAGACGTGCTCCTGATCCAGGATGCCGACCTGGAATATGATCCGCGCGATTACCCGGCTCTACTCCAGCCCATCCGCGAGGGCCTAGCCGACGTGGTCTATGGCTCGCGGTTTCTCGGCAGTCCGCACCGGGTGACGATGTTCTGGCATCTTGTCGCCAACAAATTGCTCACCCTGATGACCAACATCCTCTACAACACCATCCTGACCGATATGGAAACCGGCTATAAGGTCTTCCGCCGCAAAGTGATCGAGGATATGAATCTCCGCGCCAAACGGTTCGACTTTGAGCCGGAGTTCACCGCGAAAGCGCTCAAACGGAATTATCGCATCTTCGAGGTGCCGATCTCGTTCAACCCGCGGGATTACTCGCAGGGGAAGAAGATCAAATTGAGGGACGCGTTCGAAGCGGTGTGGACGTTATTGAAATACCGGTTCGTGGAGTAGCCGCTGATCTCGCGCGATAACGCGAAACGGTAAAGCGTCTTACGTTTTGTATTGCCACGTTCACGTTGTAAAAACAGGAAGGGTATAATTCATCTCGTGAACTACGCCATAGAGATCGAGAAGGAAATTATCAGGGCACAGCAAGCCCGCCAGCGCGGCAATGAAGGGCAGGCGCGTGTCTGCGCGAGGCGGGCGGCAGGCATCGCTGTGCGGGAACATTTGAAACGCAAAGGGATCCCGTCGCTCAGCCCCAGCGCTATCGACCTGTTGAATTTGATCAAAGACGACCCGCTCCTCTCCCCCGGCCTAAAATTGATCGCGGATCATTTGACCTTGCGCGTGAATGAAGAATTCAAACTCCCTGTGAAGATAGACCTGATCGCGGAGGCGAAAGAGTTCTGTGAAGAACTGTTGAAATAAAAAGACCCTGAACTTTTCTTCAGGGTCTTTTTATTTCACTTGTTTAGGAGTTGCGCAGTGGAGCCTATTTCGTCGAAGTTGCGCTACGACGGCGGCACGATTTGCCAAGCAAATCGAACTGCCCGCCAACTTGCGTAAGTCATATTGTTATTTATATCTGCTTGCGCGCCAGGTGGAAGAAAGCGCGGGCAATCGTGATAATCACCAGCAAGCCAGACATCACGCCCCCAAAGATAAGAAATAACCGGCGCCAGTCTTGAAAGCGCAATACGATCTCTGCCCGCGCGGGGAAGCGAATCCGCTCGCGCAGGCGTTGGACCAGGTCTCGCGGAGGAGAGATCGGCTTTAATGTCCCCGCGAGGCGCTCTTCAAGAGTGTCAAAATCATCTTGCAAATTCATCGTCATGGCGCGCGTCTGTCCAATAGCAAACAACGGTTAAGCGGCGGGAATGATGATCAGACCAACGGTTCCCGGCCCGAGGTTGGCGGCAATCGAAATGCCTAGTTCGCCCATTAGCGCTTCGGTGTAGTTGAAGTGCTTCTTTGCCTCTTCCAACAAACCTTCGCCCGATTTGGGGTCGCGCGCGTGCACGACGGCAAGGATGACCGGCTGATCGCCGTATTCGTTCTTCGCCATTTCAACCACGCGGTCGAGAGCGGCTTTGCGCGTGCGCACGCGTTCTTCCATTTTCAGGTCGCCGTCTCGCAACACCGCAATCGGCTTGACGTTCAACACCGACGCCAACGCCGCTTGCAAGGTCTTCACCCGCCCGGACATTTTGGCGTATTCAAGCGTATCGAGCGTGAGGATGACGCGCGAGCGTTTCTTCACGTCTTCGACGCGCTTCACGATCTCTTCGATGCTCTTGCCGGCGCGTTCCATCTTCCGCGCTTCGCGGCACAGGATGCCGATGCCCAGCGAGCCGAGCGCCGAGTCGATGGGTATTACTTTGAATTCTTCCTTGATCTCTTCGGCGGCGGCGATGCAGGAGGCGTAGGTGCCTGATAGTTTTGATGTGATGTGAATCGAAAGGATGGTATCTCCCTTTTGGGCGATCCTTCTATAGAATTCCACAAATTGATGCGGGGAAGGCTGGGAGGTCTTTGGAATCCTCTTACTCTCCTCCACCAATTTGTAAAAGCCTTCGTTGTCCAATTCCACCCCTTGAAGATAGGACTTTTCACCGAACAAAATATTTACCGGGATTACGTCGATGCCGTATTCTTTTCCCCAGGAGGGGATGATATCGCCTGCGCCGTCGGTTACGATCCGCAACATGGTTTACTCTCCTTCCAAATTGATATTTTGGTCTCCCAACTGATCGCGGAGCGACAGCAGGGTGCGATGGTATAAACTTTTGACCGCGCCCTCGCTTCGTCCCATAATCTCACCGATCTCCGAATTCGACATGTTCTAAACAAACTTGAGGATGAGGAGAGTCTGACGTTCGGGAGGCAGGCGCCGGATGAGACGAAGAAGCGCTCCCTGTTCCTGCGAGCGGACGAGGTTGCGTTCCGGGTGATCGCCTTTCGTCGGCAGAATCGGCAGTTCATCCAGTGGAATTTCCTGCCGCCGGCTACGATCACGATGCCAGTTTGCAACCAGGTTATGGGCGATCCGATACAACCACGCCGAAAAAGGCACGCCGCGATCCGTATAATTTTTGATGTGATTCATCGCCCGCTGAAACACACGGGCTGTAAGATCCTCCGCATCGTGTATATTACCGGTTCGGTAATATACATAATTGAAGATGCGATCCACGTATTGTTCATACAGACGCCCAAACGCGTCGCGATCGCCCGTCGAGGCGCGGGTCAGGATATCATCTTCGTTGAAGTCAATCTCCGCCAAGAAAAATTCCTACCGGCGGAGTTGAATCAAATAACACCACCGGGTTTTAGAAGTTACAGGGAGTATAACATGCAACATTTCAAAACCATTGAAAGTATGAACGACGCTGGTTGGTATAATTAAATGTTGCATCAGTGTCCGAATTTAGGGCCTAGACATTTTGGCGTGTAAGGCCGCAAAGCACACAGAGAGTTTGAGAGTTTTTCCAAAGGACCTCTGTGTTCGCTGCGGCAAAGACGTTCTTGACACGCTTGTTTCGCCATTCTCTCAAATTAATTTGAATAAATGGAACACTTGTGCTAGAATCAAAATCCTTTGAGGAGCAGTATGTCTTCCAATACCATCCGTGTAGTTGGTGCGCGCGTTCACAACCTGAAAAACATCACTGTTGAAATCCCCCGGGATAAATTTGTCGTGATCACCGGGCTATCGGGGTCTGGGAAATCATCCCTGGCGTTCGATACGATCTTCGCCGAGGGTCAACGCCGCTATGTGGAATCGCTTTCGGCATACGCGCGGCAGTTTATCGGGCAAATGGATAAGCCGGACGTGGATTACATCGAGGGACTTTCCCCCGCTGTTTCGATCGACCAAAAATCCACCAGCCATAACCCTCGTTCTACGGTAGGAACCGTCACGGAAATTTACGATTACATGCGTTTGTTGTTCGCGCGCGCCGGCATACCACATTGTCCATTTTGCGGACGGGTTGTTGTCAAGCAATCGGCGCAGGAAATTGTCGACCGCGTTCAGCAACTCGACGATGGCACGCGCGTTTTGATCCTCTCGCCGCTGGTACGCGCCCGCAAGGGGACATATCAAACCATATTCGAGGAGATTCGCAAGGCAGGTTTTGCGCGCGCCCGCGTGGACGGAATGGTCCATTCATTGGACGATGAGATCGAATTGGACCGCTACAAACAACACACCATCGAAGCGGTTGTCGACCGCCTCGTCATCTCGCAAGGGGAATCAAAAGAAGACAAAAAAGCCGCGCTCACCCGCCTGACCGACTCGGTGGAAACCGCGCTCAAATTTGGCGAAGGCTACATCACAGTTAACCTCGTGGATAAAAAAGAGGATATTCAATTCTCCGAACATCTTGCCTGCCCCGAGCACGGCACGGTGATTCAAGAAGTGGAACCGCGCACCTTTTCGTTCAACACACCCCAAGGCGCGTGCCCGGATTGCCAGGGACTTGGCTCAAAATTGGAAATCGACCCGGACCGTATCATTCCGGACCGCGACCTGTCTCTCAATGAGGGAGCCATCGCCAGCATGGAATGGAGCGGACCGAAAGTGGAAGGCGGCTTCTATTGGCAAAGCCTGGTCAACGCGGCGAAGGCATATAAAATAGATTTGGATAAGCCGGTAAAAGAATTATCCAAAGAACAACTCAAAATCGTTCTGTACGGCACAGGCGAAAAACAAATCTCAATGACGTATCAGAGCGCGAATGGAAACGAGTTCAAATTCTCGCGCGCTTTTGAGGGCGTGATCACAAATCTGGAACGACGCTACAAAGAGACCAACTCGGAATACATTCGCGAGAAGATCTCCGAGTTTATGTCGGACCGTCCATGCCCAGCCTGTAAGGGGAAGCGCCTCAACGCTGGGGCATTAGCAGTGACCGTGGACGACGTGAATATCATCCAAGCCACCTCCTGGGCGGTGTTGCAAACGTTGGAATGGGTGAAAAAGTTGATGGGCAAGAACTCGTCACTCACTTCAAAACAAAGAGCGATCGCCGATCGTGTCCTCAAGGAGATCCATGAGCGCTTGAACTTCCTTGTCAATGTTGGGTTAGATTACCTGACGCTGAACCGTTCCGCGGTTACTCTCTCCGGCGGAGAAGCGCAACGGATCAGGCTGGCAACACAAGTCGGGTCGAGACTCGTTGGCGTTTTATACGTGCTGGACGAGCCTTCGATCGGGTTGCATCCGCGCGACAATTCACGATTACTTGAAACGCTCAAAGGCTTGCGCGATTTAGGCAATACAGTATTGGTTGTGGAACACGATGACGAAACGATTCGCGAGGCAGACTGGATCATCGATCTTGGTCCCGCCGCAGGAGAACATGGCGGCGAAGTAATCGCCAAAGGAACGCCGAAGCAGATTCTGGCGCACCCCAAATCGCTGACGGGGCAATATCTTTCAGGGCGGAAGCAGATCGAGATCCCGAAAAAGAGACGCAAGGGGAACGGTAAAATCCTGAAGATCTTGAACGCGTCCGCGAACAACTTGAAAAAGATCGACGTTGCGATTCCGCTTGGGAAGTTGGTTTGTATCACCGGCGTAAGCGGGTCGGGCAAATCCACGTTGATGACAGAGATTCTATACAACGCGCTTGCGTCGAAATTGATGGGAGCGCGCACCCAAGCGGGCGAGCACGACAAGATCGAAGGCGTGGAACACCTCGATAAGATCATCAACATCGACCAGTCGCCGATCGGGCGCACGCCGCGCTCGAACCCCGGCACATACACCGGCTTGTTCGACGAGATCCGCAAATTGTTTGCCGAGTTGCCCGAAAGCAAAGTGCGCGGATATAAACCCGGTCGTTTTTCGTTCAACGTGCACGGCGGGCGATGCGAAGCCTGTCAGGGACAGGGCGAACTGCGTATCGAAATGCAATTTTTGCCGGACGTGTATGTGCCATGCGATGTGTGTCATGGCAAGCGTTTCAACCGCGAAACATTGCAAGTCTTGTTCCGCGATCAGTATTCGATCTCTGATGTGCTGGATATGACCGTGGATCACGCGCTCGAGGAATTCAAGAACTATCCGCCAATGTTGAGCAAATTGAAACTGCTACAAGAGGTCGGCTTGGGGTATGTGCGCGTTGGGCAACCCGCCACAACACTTTCGGGCGGCGAGGCGCAACGTGTAAAATTATCGAAAGAATTATCGCGCCGCGCAACGGGACGCACGCTTTACGTGCTGGACGAACCGTCTGTTGGTTTACATGCCGCAGACGTGCACAAATTGATCGAGGTGTTGCAGAGGCTGGTCGATTCAGGCAACTCAGTGCTCATCATCGAACATAATCTCGACATCATCAAAGTGGCAGATTGGTTGATCGACCTGGGACCCGAGGGCGGCGACCGTGGCGGCGAACTCATCGCCGAAGGCACGCCAGACCAAGTAATGAAAATCAAAGGGTCGTACACTGGCAAATATTTGCGGGAACATATGGGGAAGTAGACCCGCGCATGGGGAGACACGTTATCCACTCCTATGTTTCCCTGCGTACATGTTTTCCTTTTTTCAGGTAGAATTATTGAACCGCGTCAGGTGGGATTTTTCACTTGTACGCGTTGTTAAAAAGGAACCCCTATGCTCAACCGACCCTCCTCTGGCAACACTTCGGACGTACTCAACTCCTTTCGCAAGAAGCGCCAACAACGCGATCTCTTGATTCGATACGGGTCTATCGGGCTTGTGGCGCTGGGATTGATCGTGCTCATCATCTGGCTGACAAGCGGATCGAATGCGCCACTCAGCGGGATTTTCGCAACGGATACCCCAACCCCTACGTTGACCTTCACCCCGACCAATACATCCACCCCGACGATCACAGCCACCATCACAGAAACTGCAACGATCACCTTTACCCCGACACCATCGGCGCCTTTCCCTTATACAGTTACGGAAGGCGACTCGCTGGCTGTAATCGTCGACAAATTTGGACTGGGCGAAACCGGTATCAAGCTGATCCTCTACTTGAATCCGTTCAACCCTGAAACTGGCGGAGGCATAGATCCCACTACTCACATCGTATACCCCGGGCTTGTGCTCCAATTGCCGTATCCGGGCATGCCCCTGCCCACTACAACCCCCATCCCTGCAGACCTTCCGCGTGGGACCGAGATCAATTACGTGGTCGAACTCGGCGATACGCTTGCCGGCATCGCCGCGAAGTTCAACAGCACGGAAGCTGAGATCATCGAAGCGAACAATATCGAAAACGCCAATGCTCTTTTCGCCGGACAGTTGCTTGTGGTTCCGATCAACCTGATCACTGCCACACCAACATTGCCTCCGACAAGCACGCCCATTACCCCTACCGTTCCTGGTCAGCCGACAGCAACAGTTACACGACCAGCTGGCGTTTCGGTTACAGGCACGCCAATCGTGCAGGGACAATGCTCGTTCACCGAAAGCGCTTCGTTTGTGAGTGAAGTGGGGAACCTCGTCAACACTGAACGTACCGCCAACGGGCTATCTGCCCTGAGTGTGAATCAAAAATTAGTTGCCGCCGCGAAAGCCCACGCCGTGGATATGATCTGCAATGAATACTTCAGCCATAGCGGCTTGAACGGCTCCACGCCGGAAATGCGCGTCAAAGCGCAGGGATATACCGCCACGTTCGTTTTCGAGCATCTTTTTGCCCTCGCCCCCGCCAACGGCGGCACCCCGCTTGCCGCGTTCAATTGGTGGATCAACGATCCTGAACAACGCGCGCAAATCCTAAGCACAAATGTCACCGAACTTGGCGTTGCGTACGTGTCTTCTCCAGACAGCCTGCTCGGCGGGTACTTCGTGCTGGTCACCGCCAAGCCGTAAATTTTCTGGACATTTCTGCAAGCATCATGTAAAATACCGCTCCTGTGCCGAAATAGCAGGCGCAAATCAATATCGTAAATGAAAGAGGAAGACCTTGGCTAACATTCAATCTCAGATCAAACGGAACCGCCAGAACGAGAAGCGCCGTTTGCGTAACCGAAATGTCCGCGGTTCGGCTCGCACAGCCGTCAATCAGGCTCGCACCGCATTTGCAAAGAACGCTCCCGAAACGAAAGAGTCCGTTTTGCAAGCCATCCGCGAGTTGGACAAATCGGCAGGCAAGGGCGTCATCCACGCGAACAAAGCCGCCCGCCTCAAGAGCCGCTTGATGAAACGTCTCAACGCCTTGGGTGGAACGCAGGAAAAGGCTTCGAAATAAACGAAGCCGGTCTATCGAACGACCAAGCGGGAGCGCATGCGCTCCCGCTTTTGTTTTCTGCGAAGCGTGGCGCGGGATGAGATATCCCGCGCGAAGGCGGATTACCAATCCGCCCCACGAAATCTGAATGATATAATCCCAAATCATCTACAGGATCATTTCGCTTATGTTTGAAAAAGAACAAGGACTCATCGAAGAAATAATCAAAGCCTATTGCGATGCAAATGGGATCGCGCTTGCGCCGTTGAAGTGGACGGCGATTCCGTTCGCGGGCGAGTGGGGAATCGCTACGTCATTTTTTCAGACGGCGGCGGATGAGGCGCGCGCGGGCAAGGGAGCGGGGAAACCTGTCCCTGCGAGAGCGCAAGAGATGGCTGACCAAGTTCGAGGTCAGATAGGAAGCGTGGAGGGCGTCAGCCGCGTGGATGCGGTGAAGGGCTATCTCAACGTCTATTACAAAACATCCGATTATGCTCGTCGAGTGGTGGATGAAGTTCTCGCCTCTCGCGCGGACTTTGGGCGGGGTGCGGCAAAATCCGAACGCGTCATGGTCGAGTATGCCCAGCCGAACACGCTCCATTCATTTCATATCGGTCATGCGCGCAACACGGTTTTGGGTGAAACGCTTGCGAGGCTGACGGAGTTCGCGGGCTTTCAAACGATCCGCGCTTCGTACCCAGGCGATCTGGGACTCGGCGTGATCACCGTGATGTGGATGTACGACAGATTTTATAAGGGACAGGAACCGCAAGGCGTGCACGAGCGCGGACAATGGTTATTGAAGTTGTACGTGGAAGCGAACGTGTTGTTGGAAAAGAAAGAAAATGAAACGCCTGAAGAGACGGCGCAACGCGAGGCGTACGAAGCCGAACGCCGCGAGATGTATCGCGCGTATGACGCAGGCGATGAGTCTGTGCGCGAGTTGTGGCGCGTGACGCGCGAATGGGCGCTGGAAGAATTGCGCGACGTCCTGCGAATCCTTGATGTGAAGATGGACGTCTGGTTCTACGAATCGGAAGTGGATGAACCGTCGAAAGCCATCGTCGAAGAGTTGATCCAAAAAGGCATCGCAGACGACGAACGCCCCGAGGGCGGCGCGGTGATCGTGAAGATTGACGAGAAGCTCGGGTTGACCAAAGAGAAGTATCGCACGAACGTGATCCTGCGGCGCGACGGCACAACTTTATATTTGACAAAAGACCTCGCGCTGGCGAAGGTCAAGTTTGAGACGTATCACGTTGACCGCTCGATCTATGTTGTGGACGTGCGTCAATCTCTTCATTTGCAACAGGCGTTTGCGATCCTCAAACTGTGGGGCTTCCCGCAAGCGGACAAATGCTATCACCTCGGCTATGGCTTCGTGAGTCTGCCCGAAGGCGCCATGTCGTCGCGGCGCGGACGGGTCGTGCTGTTCAAAGAAGTGTACGACGAAGCCATCAAGCGCGTGCTTGCCGTCGAGTCAGAACGAAGTGGAAATATTCCCGAGGGCGAGCGCGTGAAGATCGCCGAACAAATTGGTCTCGGCGCGTTGGTTTATTCGATGCTTGCCGTGGACAACAACAAAGACATCGTCTTCGACATCAACGAAGCGCTCTCGTTCGATGGGCGGACGGGTCCGTACATTCAGAATGCGCATGTGAGGGCGAATTCGATTCTGAAAAAGTCAAAGGTCGAAGGTCAAAGGTCAGACCTTCAACCTGCAACCTTCGACTTTGAACTCACAAAGCACGAGATCGAGTTGATCGAGCAGATCTCGCAATTCCCCGCCAAGGTTCAGCAAGCGGCAAACGAATATCGCCCGTTGGTGATGGCGCAATACGCATATGACTTGGCGAACGCGTTCCATTCGTTCTATCATGCCGTGCCAGTCTTGCAGACGGAAGATGAACAGATCAAGAATGCGCGCTTGAGTTTGGTAGCCGCGGCAAAACAGACGATTGCGAACGCGCTGAGATTGTTGGATATTCAAGCGCCTGATGTGATGTAACTCAAGTGTCATACAAAAAACAGGCTGAACGTTATATTGGCGTTCAGCCTGTTTTGTTATAAATTCAGAGCATTGATACCCTCATCGTCTCGATTCAAGGCAGCGATATTTTGCCCCTGCTCAACCATCAATCGCCAATCGTCAATCAAAAATCGTAAATCGGAGGAACCATGCCAGTCAAAACCATCATCATGGGCGCGGCGGGACGCGACTTCCACAACTTCAACACCTTCTTCCGCGGCAACGCGGACTATGAGGTGGTCGCGTTCACTGCGACACAAATCCCCGATATTTCAGGGCGGCTCTTTCCGCGAGAGTTGGCTGGTGACCTCTACCCCAGCGGGATTCCCATCCACGCAGAGGAGGAACTGGTTGACTTGATTCAGAAGCACAACGTGGAACAGGTTGTCTTTGCATATTCCGATGTGCCGCACGAGTATGTAATGCACAAAGCGGCGATAGTCAACGCGGCGGGCGCGGACTTCCGCTTGATGGGGACGCGTTATACCCAAGTGAAATCATCAAAGCCGGTGGTGTCGGTCTGCGCAGTGCGGACCGGGGCAGGCAAAAGTCAGACAGCGAGGCGGGTGTCCTTTATCCTGCGCGAGATGGGATACGTCACCGCGGCGATCCGTCACCCGATGCCCTACGGGAATCTGATTCGACAGGAAGTCCAGCGCTTCACCGAATACGAAGACCTCGACGAAGCGGAGTGCACGATCGAGGAGCGCGAGGAATACGAACCGCATCTCGATAACGGCGTGATCGTGTACGCGGGCGTGGATTATGAAAAGATACTGCGCAAAGCCGAAGAGGAAGTGGACATCGTTCTGTGGGATGGCGGCAACAACGATTTTCCGTTTTTCAAATCCGATTTCCAAATCGTCGTCGCTGACCCGCATCGCCCGGGACACGAGTTCAAATACTACCCCGGCGAGACGAACGTCCGCATGGCGGATGTGATCGTGATCAACAAAGTGGACACCGCGAATCCCGACGCCGTGACCGCTCTACGCGAATCGTTGCATAAGCTCAACCCACGCGCGACTCAGATCGAAGCTGCCTCGCCGTTGTTCGTAGACGATCCCGAATCGATTCGCAGCAAGCGCGTGCTGGTCGTGGAGGATGGTCCCAGCCTCACGCACGGCGAGATGGCTTATGGCGCGGGCTTTGTGGCGGCGCGGCGCTTTGGCGCAAAAGAGATCGTTGATCCACGTCCGTTCGCGGTGCGCTCGATCAAAGCCACATATGAAAAATATCCGAAGACGGGTCCCATCCTCCCCGCTATGGGATATGGTGAAGCGCAGAGGAAAGATTTAGAGGAAACCATCAACAACTCCGATGTTGATCTCGTCATCGTCGGCACACCGATTGACTTGAAACGAATCATCAACATCAAGAAGCCGAACCAGCGTGTGAGGTATGAATTGCAGGAGATCGGTCAGCCCACGTTGAAAGACTTGCTGGTGAAGAAGTTTGGGGTGAAGAAGTAGATAACAAAAGAGGAGCCTTGGCAGGCTCCTCTTTTGTTATTCCGCCGCAACGGCTGGCTTCAAACTCGCGGCAACTTGCTCGCGATAACCCACCGTGTTGTACGTGCAAAACGGAATCATCCGCCCGTCGGGGATCAGAAACTCCACACAGCATTTCATCGCGTTTTTCACGTTGAAGGTGTACGGGTCCATGAAGTCGCGCGTATTGATCATGAAGATATGGCGACTCAGGTCGCGCGGCGCGTGATCGCTCAACGGTAAGTGCGCATGGCAGGATTCGCAGCGCTGACCCGCGCGCGTCTCTTCAATGGTGTGATGTTCGCTCCCGCCGTTCGATTTCCCCTTGAGCATGTTCGTGATGTCATGCGCGGCTTCATCCGAGCCGACCTTTGCCGAACTGCTCCAAAGCCGTTCGAGCGTTTTCAACAGATCGTCATTCACTGCGGGGAGCGTGCGATTCTTGATGTAGTTGAGATAGTACGAAATATCAAGGATGCGCGTGATCGGCGTGACCGTGTCGCCTTCGATCATCGCGTACGTGACGAAGTTGCACGTCGGCATACAGCACGGGACGGGGACGAAGTCGTCGAGTTTGATCAAGCCGTTCGTCTGCGTTTCCAAATTCTTCAACACGTCAGGGATGGTCATGCGCGTCAACGGATCGGCTTCGATGTGCCGTTGGGCGCGGAATGCAGGTTGAAAGTTGACGCCGAACACCGCGGGGTGACTCAACCCGAACTCGACGATGCGACCGATCTCGTGTTCGTTGATTCCGCGCTCGACCGCCGCGACCAGCACGACGCGCATATCATGTTTCGCCAGCCGATCCAGCGCCTTCAATTTGATGTCGAGCAGATCCGCTTTGCCGCGGATCAACTCGTTCGTGCGCTCGTCGAAGCCGTCGAACTGCAAATAGACATGCGCCTTCGTCTTCGCCAGCGCTTCCAGAAATTTATCGTCGCGCGCGATGCGGATGCCGTTCGTGTTCAGCATCACGTATTTGATTCCCTTGCGGTTCGCCAACTCGATGAACTCGATGATCTGCGGATGCAGACTCGGCTCGCCGCCTGAAAATTGCAGAACTTCAGGGTTGCCCTCCGCCGCGATGAAACTGTCAATCATGAACTCCACTTGCTCGAAAGTCAGTTCGAATCCATCCTTTGCGAGATGCGTCCCTGAATTGGCGAAACACAGCGGACAATCCAAGTTGCACGCCTGATTGACCTCGATCAATCCCAAACACGCGTGCTGTTGATGGTCGGGACATAATCCGCAATCGAGCGGGCATCCCTCGTGGACCTCGGTCGCAAATTGCAGGGGAATCGTGCCCGGCTTGTTATACGGAGCGATCTTCACGTAGAGATCGGCATCGCCGAAGAACAACGCTTCGAACGGACCGTGATCGGGACATTTCTTGTTGATATAAACTTTCCCCTCGCGCAGGAGAATCCGCGCATCGATGACCTTGCGGCACTCCGGGCAGATGGATTTTGTCAGTTCCCAAAAAATTTCCTTGCGATCTTCCTTGACGAGGGTCGCTTCCATGAATTCTCCAACGCGCGATTAATAACTACCCGCGCTCAACGTGGCAAAACACCAAACAGTAAAGATCACCCCAAGACAGATGACAATCGCAAGCGCGATGCCGAACCCAGCAACCATGCCAAGCGCGATCTGACTGCGCGTGAAGGCGAAGTAGATTATCAAGCCGATGTTGATTACCCATGGCGCCAGGGCAAAAACAAGATAGAAAATGGATGCCAACGTGGAAGATGCGGAATCTGTACCGGCGAAATTGGAGGGGGCGGAAAGCAAACCAAATCCCAAACCCCATTGGCACAAGGTCAATACAATGTTCAATACAAAAAAGATCGCGACGCCGATCCAAAAATCGCGCTTCTTTTCAGCAGGGTCGATATATTCCTTGCGAGTCAACCATTTCGGTTTTCCGTCGCTATCGTTCGGGCTGATCGGGGTGTTGTTTTCTGTGTTCATATTGCCTCGCTAACAACCAGAGTACATTTTGAAAAGTAGAAGATTTATCATCCGTTTGAATGCTCAAGCCGGTTGCGCGGACGGGAACAACTTCTCCCGGTTCTTCACAAAATAGACGACCACCGCCGCGAACAACAACGCGCTCGCAAACTGTTGACCGGTGAGTCCCAACGCCATCACTTGATTGTTGCGCGCGAACTCAACGAAAAAGCGGAAGAAGGCATAGCCCGCGATGCCGAACTTCAAGAGGTTACCGTTCTGCATCCACTTGTGATCGCGCAGGGCGAGCAAAATTCCGAACCAGACCAAATTGAACGCCATGTCGTACAGCGGCGCAGGATGCACGAGATAGTCCGCGCCGGGGAGCGGAACGCCCCACGGCAACGTCGTCGGTCTGCCAAGCCCATCTTCGAACGAGAGGAAGCATCCCACTCGACCGATGGCGGTTGCCAATGCCATCGCCGGAGCAAACGCGTCGCATGAGCAACTCTTTTTGCCGATCGCTTTACTGGCGATGTAGCCGCCTATGTAGGCGCCAGCCACCCCTCCGAGGATCGAACCGGGTCCGATGCGCGGGTCGAACAACGCGTACATGTTCAACACGAGCGGGGCATATTCAAATCCGTTGAAAAATAAAATGGAAACGCGCGCGCCGATCATCCCCCCGACGAACGCCCCCAGCGCGATCGGAATCACTTCCTCTTTCGACCACCGCCTGCGCTTGGCTTCGATCAACAACCAGCCGAGACCAGCCAGCAAGGCAACCAGCAGAAAAAATCCGTGTGAATAAACGGGAACGCCGCCAACTATGAACAACACCGGCATCGGGGTCATGCTCGCCTCCTATGGCTACTCGGACGTTGACCCATTGTACGCTTGAAGCAATTGAAAGTAAATAGGCAAATCGCATATAATGCAAACATGAATCGATTTCAAACGATCGTAGTATTGACGCTGATCCTGTTTGGCGGCGCGTTCCCCGCGCTGGTATACATCTCGCAGAACGGCGGGCTGGGCGATTCGGCGATGGCGACTCTTCAAGCGGTTAATCCCGCCGAACAACTTGCGCTGATCGTATCGCTGTTCAACATCAAGCCCATCTACATGTTTTTGTGCGTTGCGATTCTCTTGACGCTTTGGGACCAAGCCTCCGCCTCGGCGCGCGCCCTCTTTTTCGGATTGACCGCGTTGCTCATCGGCGAGCTGGTCTGCGGCGCGGTCTTCTCCGCCTTTCGCCGCGAGCTGATCGTCTCGGAACACATCCACAGTTTCGGCATGGCGCTCGAATTTTCAGCCATCGCCTTCGCGCTGATCCATTTTCTCGACATCCGAATCTCGCAAACACAAACAAGGATTTCATCCCTCTTCGCCTTCATTGCCGCGATGGGGATACTCGCTTCTTTCCTGCCTCTGGCTGTTTCGCCCTCCCCCAGCGGATACCACGCCGACATCTTCGGCTTCCCGTATCTCTACGCCCGCTTTGAATTCAATCAAT
Organism: Anaerolineales bacterium; assembly: GCA_016789025.1. GTDB lineage: Bacteria > Chloroflexota > Anaerolineae > Anaerolineales > Villigracilaceae > Defluviilinea. The sequence goes on along the minus strand of JAEURC010000032.1, from coordinate 2,424 downwards.
GGGTCGAAAGCCGCGCGCTTCCCGTTGCGTCCATTTTCTTGTTCTCATTAGCATTGCTTTCAACCCTCCGCGCAGCACAATCAAAATTTACAAACGCCGCAAAAGTATTTCTCGCGGCGGGTATCGGTTTGCTGGCATTTTCCATCCTTCGGCTTTCACTAGGCGCACTGTTCGCTGAAAGACTCGTCTGGTTCGAGTTCTGGGAGGAGACGACGCAACTCATCGTCATTTCTACAGTTACATTTTTACTGTGGCGATTCAAACAGGAATGGATCCAGGAACGCGTCGCTCTGTTTCGCGGGAGTGTCTGAAACCCAAAACATAACAAGGCATGTCACCCTGAGCGCCAGCGAAGGGTCTCTGAGACAATCGCAGAGATTCTTCGCTTCGCTCAGAATGACATAAATCGGGTTTTGTTCTCGATTGTAGTCACTCCCTGTTTCGCTGAAGTAATCACTCTAACGATATAATCAACCCATGTTCACAGACCAAGTTGAAATCCACATCCGCTCGGGTAAGGGCGGCGATGGGATGGTGCATTTCCATCGCGAAAAATTCATCCCGCGCGGTGGACCCGACGGCGGCGACGGCGGCAAGGGCGGCGATGTCATCTTCGAAGTCAAGTCCACGCTCAACACGCTTTCCGCGTTCCGCCAGAATCAAAAGTTCAAAGCGGAGGACGGCGTTAAAGGCGGACCCTCGCAAATGTCCGGGCGCATGGGCAAAGACCTCGTCATTCCCGTCCCGCCCGGCACGATCCTTTTCGACGCCGAGACGAACGAGATCATCGGCGACCTGACTCAACCGAATCAGCGACTCATCGTCTGCAAAGGCGGGCGCGGCGGACGCGGGAATCAGCACTTTGCGACATCGCGCAATCAAGCGCCTCGCACCGCCGAGAAAGGCGCGCCCAATGAAGAGAAACGCCTCCGACTCGAATTGAAGCTGATCGCCGACCTCGGCTTGATCGGCGTCCCCAACGCTGGCAAATCCACGCTTCTTTCCGTGTTGACGAACGCCAGACCGAAGATCGCCGCATATCCGTTCACCACGCTCGAGCCGAATCTCGGAGTCGCTGAAATTGACGTGAATGCCTCCGTTGTGCTGGCAGACATCCCCGGTCTGATCGAGGGCGCGAGTCACGGCGCGGGGCTGGGACACGACTTCCTGCGCCACATCCAACGCACGCGCGTGTTGATCCATCTGCTCGACGGGTTGTCCGACGATCCATTCGCCGATTACAGCCAGATCAATTCGGAGCTGGCGTTGTTCGACCCGAACCTTGCCAAGAAACCGCAGATCGTCGCGCTGAATAAAATTGACCAGCCCGACGTGCAGGAAAAACTCCCCGCGCTTCAAAAGCAATTCAAAAAACTCAACGTGGAGTTGACGACCATCTCGGCGTTAGCCCGCACGAACACGCGCGAATTGCTCGTCAAGGCGTATCAAATTTTGCAAGAGACTCCCGAACTCGAATCGTTCGAAGCGCCGATGCCCGTCTACAAAGCGAAAGACGATCCGCGCGATTTTAAAGTGACGCGCGAGGGTTCGCAAGAGTGGCGCGTATCAGGCACGGCTATCGAACGCGCCGCCGCAATGACCCAATGGGAACACGACGGCTCCGTGCGGCGATTTCAAAAGATCATGGAAACCCTCGGCGTGGACGAGGCGCTCCGCAGCGCGGGAATCCAAGAAGGCGATACGGTTGCGATTGGTGAATTTGAATTGGAATGGCAGGAGTAAATTTGTGTAGCGGACGTTCTCTAACGTCCGCTTCTAAAAAGACCTCGGAGATTTTTGAAATCTCCGAGGTCTCGCGTTTCTCAACCTTTCCAACTCCGCGCCTTCGCGATCCTCTCCCCCAACGGCGGATGCGAGTAGAACATAAACACCACCCATTTTTCGGGATCAACCTCGCCGAGATTTTGATTCGCCAAGCGCGTAAACCCAGACGCAAACGCTTCATTCTTCCCCGTCGAACTGAGCGCGTAATCGTCAGCCATATTCTCCCGCCAGCGCGAGAAGGCATTATTGAGCGGCATGGTCAGCAGATCGTACGCGCCGATGATGAGCGCGAGCGCGGGCAGAGCGGCGACATCCGCAGGCGACGAGAAGCCGAATGCGCCAATCGCCCAATTCAACCCCAGCGACGCGAGATACAGTCCCAGCGTTGTGCTTGCAATTCCAAATGCGATCAACACAGGAATATCGCGGTTGACGTGATGTCCCAACTCGTGGGCAAGCACAGTCTCCGCTTCGTCAACAGAAAATTCGTTGATGAGCGTATCGCCCAAGATGATTCGGCGCGTGTTGCCGATGCCCGTCAACGCGGCGTTGGCAGACTTGGTCCGCTTGGACATATCGAACTTGAACACACCGCGGACTTTCGTGTTCGCGCGCTCCGCAAGTTTCAACAAACGGTCT
>JAEURC010000037.1 GCA_016789025.1 Anaerolineales bacterium | reverse complement strand
CACCACCACTTGATACGTCACAAGTTCACCAATGGTGAGAGTGGCCGGGTTGACCGTTTTTAGAATTCCGTTATTCGCCTGCACAAACCCAAAGTCTACAGTGGGATTGCGAGTGGTTCCGTTGTTCTGGGTAACCGTATTATTGTTCAGCGCGCCCGCACTGCCGGGAGTAAGCGTGACGATTGCGCTCGACACAACCCCGGCGCCGGTACCGATGCCATTATCGTTGTTGTCTCGGTTGGTGTTGGGGTTGGCGTTATCGGCAGAGTCGAATGTGTCGATGGTACTGGTATATCCGGCAGGTCCCGTCACGCGGACAATATAATCGCCTTGCGGCAAGCCGCTGAACAGGTAATTCCCGTTCACGTCAGTCAACACGCCGCCCGGCGCATCGTCTGCCGTGCCAAGGATGCCGTCGGGGCCGACGTTGATCTCGGTCACGCCATCCGCGGCAAACAGTTGCACGCGCACGCCTTGCAGAGGAACATCGCCGGCATCGAACGTGCCGTTGTTATTTACATCTTCAAAGACCAGGTTGCCCAATTCGAGGCGATAGAAACCGAAGTCCACGGTCATGTTGGCGCGTTGGTCGATGTTGCCTTGACCGGTGGGAGAAAGGTCAGTTTCATTGGCTGGTTCAGTAAGACCCGGTCCCAAGGTGACGACGCTACTTACTACGGCGCCGGCAAACGTCCCTGCGTTTTGAAGCGTGCCGTTGTCGTCGTCATCGGTATCGTTATCGGCTGGCGCGGCTACGGTTTCGCTTGTCGTGCCGTTGTTGTTAATGATCGTGGCGCTGCTCCAATAACCCACCAATGCGCTTCCCGCACCGCCCGGTGAGAAGTTGTCGGCAGGGATGACAACCGAGTAATCGCCGGCGGGGAGACCGTCGAAGCGATAATAGCCGTTTGCGTCGGTGGTCGTTGTGGCAACGAGCGTATAGTTGCCAAGCGCGTCCACCGAGTACAACTCGACGATCACGCCAGCCACGCCAACTTCCACGCCATTGTCGCGCGCGCTATCGTTGTCGGTATCGAACCAGACGCGGTTACCAATGCTATACGATGGAACGAAGCCGAAGTCGATGGTCATGTTGGCGCGCGAATCGGGAGCACCCTGCCCGGCGAAGGGACCGCCGGTGGGAATGTCCGGTTCGTTGGTCGGTTCGGCGGGACCGGGAGGACCGAGCACGATGTTGTTACTACGGATACCGTTGAGAACATCGGGGATGGTGCCTATGCCGTTGTCCGTCTGGTCGATATCCACATTGGGATTGGTTTCATCCGGCGTACTGCTTGCCAGGCTGAACAACGGGTTGCCCGAGTTAAAGTTCGCGGCGGGAATTTCCACAACGTAGCCGCCCGCGCGCAAATTATCGAAACGATAATACCCATCGGCGTCTGTGGTCACTGTTGCGAGTATGGGTCCATCGGGGATATTGTCGCCGTTATCGTCGCGATAGAGATTAACCACGACGTTCGCGATTCCAACCTCCGCCCCATCCTGGATACCATTGTCAGCGCCACCGCCGCCTGTGCCATCGTCCAACCACACACGGTTGCCGAGGCTATAGGTACCGGTGAATCCGAAATCGTACGTATGATTATTATCGCCCCGCGCGCCGGTCATCACAGTCACCACGGCATTCGTACCGACAGGCGTTCCATCTGAATCGCGCTGGTCTTCCGTATTCCCGTTCACGTCGTTGGTGGTGAGGGTCAAACCGCTCAACGCCGGCTGTCCTAATGGGATGCGCACTTCATACTGCGAATTCGGCAACAAGCCAGTGGTCAACGAACTGAAAATATAATTCCCATTCGCGTCGGTGGTTGTCGTGGCAACCAGGTTGCCGTTCTGGTCATACAAATCAACCGTCACACCGGCAAGCGGGGTTTCGCCCGCGTCTTGAATGCCGTCGTTATCCGCATCCAGCCAGACGCGGTTGCCGATCTCAATTGGCGCGGCAAAACAGAAGCCTTCGATATCGCCCAGACCTGCGGCTTTACCGAACGTGGTTGCCCCGCCGCCCGCATCGATGCCAAACACTTCATACGCGCGCGAGCGATCGCCGGTCAGGTTGTTGAACCAGGCAATGCCTCCCGCCCGCAACTCGAACGGGTCAAAGACCGACACGGCAATCTCGTTTGTGCCGGGGATCATTAACAGACCACCCAACGTGGTCTCATGGTGGATGCCACCGTTCAGATCGGTGCTGGGGGGATGCATTTCCTGCCAGTAGTATTCGCCTCCGCCTGGACCTTGCGCCGGGACACTTCCCGCTCCGCCCGTGGTGACGCTTCCACAGGTGGCATTGTTTTCGAGGACGAATCCACCGCCGCCATTACTACACAAGCGGATCGTATCTCCGGCGGATACGCCTTCGTAGGTAGTCACTGGGTTGGTCGCCGGAATATTGATCGTGGACGGCGCGTATGTATCTTTGTTGTATAGAGTCACCGTGCCCCATGGGTTAGCGGTGGCAAAATTGGCATTGCCTGTTTGATGCCCGAGGCGATCCATGAAGCCGAGTACCAAGTCGCCGTTAACATCAAACTCGATGTCTGAAAGAATCGGTTGCGGGTAAATGATTTGCTTGCCAAATGCCAGATCTGCTGTGGAAGCACACGGCGCGGCGCACAGCGACGTCATGGTTGGAATCCAAGGTCGCCATTCTGCCGGGAAGCCGGTCACAGGATTGCCAACGAAGATTGGGTTGGTCACAAATCCGCGCGGGTAGTTGAGCGGAATATCCACCACGAGTGAAAAAGCGCCGGGCACCGCCTCGCTCATGCTCAAAACATATGCGCGCAAGCTGTTCACGTTTTGCGTGCTTTCGGCAGAACAAACCACGCCGATATACACATTGCCGCGCGAGATATCTACCGCCCAGGGACGAACATCGCCAGCGGGACATGCTGTTGCCCCAACTTGTTGCAGGGTCGTTGAAGTGATCGCATAACCGGTAAAAGCAAGCGTATTAACGTTAATGGCATATAAAGTCTGATTGGCAAGGTTCATCACCCAGAGAGTTGTATCATCCGTGCCCATGTCCATATCGCCGATGGAAACTTTTCCAACCGCATCCCAAGCTGTTGGGTCTGTATTCGGCAAAGACGAGGTGGGACCCAACCCACGCGCGGCATTCGAACCTAACGCTCCCGCACCCGTGGGTATTCCCAGAGTTGCCAGATCAACAAACAACGTCGGGGTAGAGCCGGTGCCCGTGTTCGGATTCAACACGAGAGAGTAGATCGCTCCCGCGCCGTTCGGACCCAAGCCCATGTGTCGTTTTGCCAATGCCCCGGCAAAGACCGTCCCTGTTGCGCGTTGGAAAGCCAAGCCCCACGTAGCGCCGATTTGAGCGCCAGTTGCAAGCGTATTCTCGATGGTGTTGTCTTCGCGGCCATATGCATCGTAGGGAATCGAGATCAACACATTTGCCGATCCCGCAGTGCCGCCGCCAAGAGGATCTCCGTTAATATAACAAGGCGATACAAGCCAGGGATTACTCTGGCAATATTCATCCGGCTTTGCCAAGCCCATATCCACTGCCGCGGCAGGGCTGGTGACAAATTGAACGGTCGTTCCCGAATCGATGCCGAATGCGCCGGGGCGTAAGTTTGCCGGGATGTTCGTGAATTCAATTCTTAACTGTGTGCCGTCCGCAATCCCTGCAAAAGAATAATTTCCATTTGCGTCCGTGGTTGTGGTAGCGACAACCGCACCTGCCGCGTTATACGCTGTGATGGTTACTCCCGGCACACCCACATCCCCTTGCTCGCGCACCCCATTGTCGTTGTAATCTGTAAACACCACACCGGAGACGGTATTCGGGTCTGCGCTCACGATGGTCAGTTGCGCGCGGTTGTAGGTTCCAACCTCGCCGTTTCGGGTATCGCAGAGCGAGAGCGTCCAATTGCCAACCGCATCTTCGCCTTTAAATCCAACAAGCGCCTCAAACGGACGCGCGTTGCGGTCATAGAAAGGAGCGGCATCGTCGTCGTCATCATTGTCGTACAGCGAATTGATGCTTGAATCGTCAAGCAACACATCGTAATTGTTGTAATCGTCTGGGCTGGCTACCACCGGATTGCCCAGCCCCGCTCCAGAAATTAAAACGACTGTTGTACCGGTGGGCGAGGTTAGAGTGGCGCGCGCATCGCTTCGGCGCAAGTGAGAAATATTCAAGCCAACGTTGACATCCCCGACAATAATGGGCGTAGGCGAGTTGACTGTGATCGTGCGATTTGTGCAGTTCGGGGTTGGCGGCGCATCGGGAATCAATACGGAAGCGCCAGGGATATCATCGATCGTAGTAGTAAGCGCAAGCGCGGGTTTAGTACCTACCCCGGGCGCGCCTAAAACTAACACTAATACGACCAGTAATGTCAGGATTTTAGAGAACGAGCGAGCGATTGGATGATTCATCTTCTCTCACCTTACAAAATGCTTACAGAATTGAATTTCGGTATTATATCTTACCTACGGTATTAATGGCAGCGAATTTCGAGGTTTGGCATAAGGTTACGCCTCCAACAGAGACGATGTTCTGCCTATGATCAGGGCAAAATCATTTGAAGCGCCACCAGCCCGCATTTGAGTCGGAATCGAAAAATCATTTTGAAATCGCAGGGGACTCAGCATGAACAACAGAGCGATTATGGGCGAACAATCAACTCTACGACTTGCATCGGAGCATTGAACGCGGATTACGAATGAAAAAACGCTCGTTTGCAAGGGAGGCGTTTCGGTGCCAGCCGAAACTTTTCCCCAAGCAGGTGTAATTTGTACGCTCGTCAAGACGAAACTTTTTCATAAAAGATACAACACACCTCTTACAGTAATGATGTGTGAGGAATGATAAAATCACCCAATGCTCCCAGATTTCAGAGTACGTCAGCGCGATTACCTCCTCGAACTCTCGCGCGCGCTCACACAGGAACTCGACCTCGAAAAACTTCTCGAGCGGATCTTGATCATCTCCGTTGAGATGCTCGCGGGGCAGGCTGGCATCATCGCGCTCAAAGAACGGGATGGCTGGCGCGTCGCCGCCGCCCATGGAATTGCCCCCGCTTTCCTCAGCTACCTCACCCCCCTGCTGGCAGACGAAAACGTCCGCGAGTTGGATGTGATCGAACTCAACCGCATGTTGGGAGAGTTGACCTACACCGCCAGCATGGGCCTCCTCAATGGCACCGCGCTCGCCCTCGTCGCGCACAGACAAGTTATCGGAGTCATTTTCATTTTTAGAAATTACGAGGGGCGATTCACTCCGAACGACCGCGTCATCCTCCAATCCTTCGCAGACCAAGCCGCGATTGCCGTCTACAACGCGCAACTTTATGGACAAGTCTCTTATGAAAAGCAACGATTGGATGCGCTCCTCGACTCCGCCGCGGATGGGATCATCATCCTCAACGCGGACCTGACCATCGAGCGCGTCAACGATGCCTTCGAGCGAATCTACGGCAAGACACACGACGAACTCGTGAACATCCCTCACAACGATGTGATTCGCTGGGATGGCGAGCCGCAAGGGTCAACACTAAATGAAGCCATGGAGAACGGTTGGCCCCTCACACCGAATGCAACTTTATATATAGAAGGCGACCTCGAACGCGAGCTACCGCCGTCGCTTCCCGTGGGAGTCACATACGCGCCACTGCTTGCTCCCGACGGCAAACTTCGCAACATCATCGTCAGCGTGCGGGATATTACACATTTCAGAACAGCGGACGAACTCAAAGCGACGTTCATTTCGATTGTGAGTCACGAACTGCGGACGCCTGTCGCGTTGATCAAAGGCTACGCGTCCACACTCAGGCGCGACGATGCAAAATGGGACAAACGCACGATCAGCGACTCGCTCACGGTCATCGAAGAGGAAGCGGACCGCCTGAGCAAGATGGTTGACGATCTGCTCGACGCGTCGCGGTTGCAGGCAGGCGGGTTGAGTTTGAATCGCGCGGATGTTTCTTTGCCCGCGCTGGCGAAACGGATCGCCGAGAAATTTTCGACGCAATCGAAAAATCACATCATCGTCGCGGACTTCCCTGAAAATTTCCCTGTTGTGCTAGCGGATGAAACGCGCATCGAACAAGTCATTGCGAATCTTGTTTCCAATTCGCTCAAGTACGCGCCGAAAGGTGAGATCAAGATCAGCGGCACGGTGCACCCTGAACAAGTCGTCATTTGCGTATCAGATGAAGGCGCGGGGATTGACGCGAAGGATTTGCCCCATATCTTCGACAGATTCTATCGTTCGACGAAAGCGGTCAAGCAGACGAAAGGCGCGGGGCTGGGACTGTATCTCGCGCGGGCGATTGTCGAGGCGCATGGTGGGAGGATTTGGGCGGACCCCAAGCCAGACGCGGGAGCACGGATTTGTTTTTCATTGGCGAGGTAACGCGAGAGACCTAACAGGTTTCCGCGATACGCTGATCAGTCATAACCGTTGTCCACGCAAGGATTGAGGAATGTTGCGATGCGAGTAAAACCTGTTAGGTCTTAACCGTCAGGGTGGTAAAATTTGAACGAAAGCCGAATCAAGCCGACCCTGAGGAAGACACGGGGTTATATCCAGAAAAGGAAAATCAATCATGGCGAACACGATCCCTCTTCGAAGTAAGATCAATAAAAAATTTACATGGAATGCCGAAAGCGTTTTTAAATCCGCGAAGGAATGGGAGGCGGAGGTCAGCGCGATCTTGGCTGAACTGCCGAACGTGAAAAAATTTGAGGGCAGGCTCAGCGAGAGCGCGGACGTGTTGCTCGAGGGCATGCGCGCAGTGGAAGCGCTGGCGAACCGCACGTATAAAATTTTTATGTACGCGGGGTTTTCGTATTCAGTGGACACGACGAATCAAAAATCTGCGGCGTTGTTCGGTAAAGCGCAAGGCGTGGCGGGACAGGTCTCGGGCGCGTTGTCGTTCGTGAACCCCGAATTGATCGCGATGGGAAAAACAAAACTCGATGAGTGGATGAAGGGAAACGACAAACTCGCGGTGTACGCGCACGGTTTTGAAGATTTGTTTCGACAACAAGCGCATGTGCGTTCGGGCGAAGTGGAAGAATTGCTCGGCATGGTCGGCGACCCGTTCGGCGGCGCGCAAAATAGTTCGAGCATGTTGGTGAACGCGGATTTTAAATTTGCGCCCGCGAAAGATAAGAAGGGCAAGAAGGTCGAGATCACGCAGGGCAACATGCACACGTCGTTGATGGAAAGCCCCGACCGCAAGGTGAGACAAAGCGCGTTCGAAAGTTACATGGACAAACATCTTGAGTTCAGAAACACGCTCGCGGCGAATCTCAACACCTCGATCAAGAATAATATTTTCAACATGCGCGCGCGGAAGTTCGACACGTCTCTGCAAGCGTCGTTGTTCGGACTCAACATTCCCGAATCGGTTTTTCACAACCTGATCAATACGTTCAAAAAGAATTTGCCTGTGTGGCATCGCTACTTTGAATTGCGGCGCAAGGCGTTGGGCCTGCGCGACGTGACGTATTACGACATGTGGGCGCCGATCGTCAAGAGCAAGCCGAAGGTCCCGTTTAACAAAGCAGTGGATATGATCAGCGAGAGTCTCGCGCCGCTCGGCAAAGATTATGTTGACGTGTTGCGGCAGGGTTGTCTCAAAGACCGCTGGGTGGATATTTATCCGAACAAAGGCAAGCAGAATGGCGCGTTCTCGTGGGGCGTCGCGCCCGACACGCATCCCTTCATTATGATGTCGTACACCGACGAAGTGGGAAGCATGAGCACGCTGGCTCACGAACTCGGTCACTCGATGCACTCGTATCTCACGGGTCAAAACCAGCCGCGCGTGTACAACAATTATTCGCTGTTCGTCGCGGAGGTCGCGTCGAATTTCAATCAGGCGATGATGCGCGGTCATTTGCTCAAAACGGTGAAAGATAAAAACCTGCTCATCGCGCTAATCGAAGAAGCGGTCGGGCACAACTTCTTCCGCTACTTCTTCCAAATGCCGACTCTCGCGCGCTTCGAGTTGGAGACTCACCAACGCGTCGAACGCGGCGAAGCGCTGACCGCCGACTCGTTGCAGGAATTGATGGCGGATCTGTTCGCGGAGGGATTCGGTCCCAAAGTGAAAGTGGATCGCCCGCGCGTCGGCATGATCTGGTCTACGTTCTCGCATCTTTTCTCGGACTATTATGTCTACTCGTACGCGACGGGCATTTCTGGCGCTCATGCGCTCGCGGGACGAATACTACGCGGCGAGCCGAACGCGGCAAAGGATTATCTCGGCTTCTTGAAGTCGGGTTCCTCGCTGTATCCGCTGGAGGTGTTGAAGAAAGCAGGCGTTGATCTCTCGTCGCCGAAACCTGTAGAGGAGACGTTTGCTGTGATGGAAAGTTATATTGATAGGTTGGAAGAGTTAGTTGGGTAGTTTAGTAGTTTGGTAGTTAGATAGTTTGATAGTTTGATAGTTCGCTGGTTGAGTAGCCCTGAGCGTTCGTTGCGAAGGGCGTATCGAAACCAGCAGGCTAATAATAACTTTTGTAACAAAAGTTGGTTTGCTTACTGGTGGTTTCGATACGTTCCTCGCTGTCGCTCGGAACTACTCAACCGCCGACGTTCATGAAAATCGTAAATCCAAAATCGAAAATCGGAAAATCGTTAAATGCCTCAAACACAAATCGCATGTCCTAACTGCCGCCAGATGATCGCGGCGAACGTTGAACAACTCTTTGATGTGACACAAGATCCGCAAGCCAAGCAGAGACTGCTCGGCGGCGTATCCAACATGGCGCGTTGCCCGCACTGCGGGTTTCAGGGACGCCTCGCCACGCCGATCGTGTATCACGACAATGACAAAGAATTGCTCCTCACCTTCTTCCCGCCTGAGCTGAACGTGCCGCTGAACGAGCAGGAGAAGATCATCGGCCCGCTCATCAAGAAGATCACGGATAGTCTGCCCGCGGAAAAGCGGAAAGGATATCTGCTCAGCCCCTCCCCCAACTTGACGTACGAGTCCATGATCAAAGTCATTTTGGGCAAGGACGGCGTCACGCCTGAGATGCTCAAGGCGCAACAGGATCGTGTACAGGTCGTCGAGCGACTCATCCAGGCGAGTTCGGCGGATGTGCGGAGAGAGATCATCAAACAAAACAGCGCGTTGTTCGATGAACAATTCTTCGCGCTGTTCAGCCGTCTCGCGCAGGGCGCCATGCAAAGCGGGCAAGACACCATCGGCAAACAACTCGCAGATGTGCAACGTCAACTGCTCGACGAGACCGAGTTCGGGCGCGGACTGCGAGAGTCGGTTGGGGAACTGGAGACAGCCCAAAAGTCCCTGCAAGAAGCGGGGCAAAGTCTCACGCGCGAGAAACTCCTGGACTTCGTTTTAGAGTCCCCGAACGATGCGCGTCTGCGAGGCTACGTCACCTTGGCGCGACAGGGAATGGATTATCAATTCTTCCAACTGCTCACCGAAAAAATTGACAAGGCGGCTGGCGACGAAAAAACGCGACTCGAATCCACCCGCGAGAAATTGCTTCAGTACACGGACGAAATGGACAAGCAGATCGAAGCGCGCTACAAACAAGCGCAGGAGTTTGTCGAGTCGCTGCTCGCGCAGGAAGATATCGTCAAAGCGGTGCGCGACAACATCGACGGCTTCACGCAGGATTCGGTTGACTTGGTGAATCAAATGCTGAGGCAGGCTTCGGAAAAGAACGATTACACGCGCATGGGCAAACTGCAAAAGATGGTGGAAGTGTTGCGCGAAGTTTCGACTCCGCCCGAAGTTGCTTTGGTTGAACAATTGCTCGACGCGCCCGATGACGCGGCTGTCGAACAAATGCTGGAAGCGAATAAAGCCATGGTCAACGACCAATTCATGCAAGCGTTGATCGGGCTGGTCGGACAGGTGGATCAAGCCGCCGAACAAGGCAACCCTGAAGCGAAAGCTCTGGGCGAAAAAATAAACGCGATCTACAAGACCGCGCTGAAATTTTCGATGAGGCAGAATATGTAAGACCCACCGTCATTGCGAGGAGGGTCGAAGACCCGACGAAGCAATCCCCGTCACTGTGTTGGAGTTGCATTGAAAACAATTAACGGTGGTTCATCAGGATGTGTTTCCCTGTAAATAAGATGGTTTAGCATCTCTTTTAGTCTTCCGTCAAACAAAGAGTTTCCAGTGTACAAGCCAAATTTCATCCGCGCTTCTTTTGGAAACATTCTGTCAATATCGGAAGATGAGCCACGCTTAGGAATCTCCACGCTAAGAACAGAACCATCTGCTCCTAGATGGATTACGGCGGGGCGCCAGTCACTAACCTTAGAAGAAGCACAAACAGCCCATACATAAACTTCCTGATCCGCTTGCGCTAGAATATCCCATTCACAAAGTATAGATTCGGAAGAAAATGTCGGAAGGATACTTTTTATTAGAGCATCTTCATATTCCTTCCACCTTTCTACCTGAATAGAGTCAGGCGTGATAAAAAGGATAACCGACTCTGTTGGCAACGGAGATGGAGTAATTGTGATAGATTGTGTAGAAGTAGAAGTGGGGGCAGGCGGAGTCTCCGTTGGAGAAGGCGTTACCGCTTGCAAGACATTAGCCTGCTTTCCACACGCAGTTAGAAATATGAAAAGAAACAATAGATAGCGTTTATTGAACGTTTGCCGCAAAATCACTGAAAACCTCCTAGCAGAATATGTAACAACAGGCCTCACAGGCCTCAGAGACCTGTGAGGCCTTATTTTTTATCTCAACCCTTCAAACAAATCCGTTTCCATTTTTCTTCCGCCATTCACCAAACTCATCGCGCGATAGAACGCTCCCTGCAGCGTCAACAATTTTTTAATTTCCTCTTCGGGTAATTCCAACAACGGACCAAGGCTGGGCAACTGGCTTTTGTGACACATGATCGCTTCCCATGCCTTTCGCCACGAGGAAGAAAGGTCAACGCGCGTGGTGATCATCCAATCTTTCCACGCGGCTTCACCGCGTACTTGATCGTCCACGGGGAATTCGATGGCTCCGAGATATTTCGTGAAAAATTCGGCGATCTCCTCCGAATCGACAAAATAATACAATTTTGAAACGCGATGCGATGGTAGTTTTTCCGCATCCACATAATTCGCATCCGCCGCGCAGAGGATCGCCGCATTCGTAAACTGCGAGATGGCAATGTGATCGGGATGCCCATACGCGCCGTCGTGCGCGAAGGTCACTACCACGTGAGGCTGAATCCGCCGAAGATGCGTGACGATTCGTCCCGTCGCTTCGCTTGGATTCGCCTGATCGAGGTCGCCGTCAATGTAATTCAAAAAATGGATCTCTTTCAGCCCGAGGACTTTACCCGCATTCTCCAACTCCTGCGTGCGGATGCGCCCGACTCCTTCCAAGCCTGGGTTTGGTCCCTCCGAATCCCACCAGCCCCGCTCCCCCCGCGTCGCGCAGACGAGATACGTTTCGATTCCCTCCGCGGCATATTTCGCAAGCGCTCCGCCTGTCCCCATGGACTCGTCATCGGGATGGGCAAACACTGCGAGTAGTTTTAGTTTGTCGGTCATGGGCTACCTCTCATTATTGATTTTCATCACTATCAATTAAAACATGTCACCCTGAGGGAGCGGGTTTCAGCGACCGAAGGGTCCCTGATGAGCCTATCGAGATGCTTCGCTTCGCTCAGCATGACACAACAAAAAGCATATGCCTTGATGCAGTACAACTGCATCGAGAACACAGTTATTCGTGCGCAACCTTCCACACTCGCTCAAACTCCATCAAAAATTGCTGGGCAATCGCTGGGTTGTAAATGATAAGCAAATTTTCATCGTTGCGTGTCTCCGCGCTTTGCGAAAAGTTATAAGAGCCGATCACAACAATGGACTCGTCAATGATAAAGATCTTGTGGTGCATCTGCCCTTCGATGCCGTCAATGCGGACGCTCAACTCCGCTTGTTTGAACGGATCGAACTCCGTTCCTTGATTGGACGAGATTTGCTCCTCGTCCATCACGCCTTTGACCGTGAGTCCGTCCTCCGCTTTTTCGCGGACGATGTCGCCGAGATCATTCGATGTGAATGAAAACGCAAGAAAGTGAATACTCTCCTCAGCATTGCTCAACACGGTCGCGATTTGACTTGCCACGCCATCGTCAGGGGAGAAAAAAGTATCCACGCGGGTTGAGTCAATCGTCAGCGTGGGATGAGGCGTTTCGGGAGTCGTGTTTTCGCCGAAGCTGTTATCCAAAAACATTTCTTCAAATTCTTTGGTGTAATTCTCCGCCATCCGCGTGGAGAGGATGCGCATCATCGTATTGTTGTCGTCGTATGCGCCTGAGTCGGTGAAGTTCATCGTCCCGAGCCACACTTCGGATTTATCAATGACCATGAACTTGTCGTGCATCAACCCATCTTGTTCATCGCCGATGATCGAGATGCCCGCTTCGAGCAAAATTTCCACATCCGACGAATCCATGTTCGTGGATTCCATCGCCATGCGGACCGTCACGCCGCGATCGTGCGCGTTCAACAACGCGTTGCGGACGCTGTTCAACGTGAGACTGTACGCGGCAACGTCAACGCTCAAACGCGCCGCATTGATCGCCGCCACGAGCGGACCGTCTACACCACCTGTGGCTTGCGACGAAAACGGGTCAACGGGATCGGTGAAATACAACTCGAACCACGAGCCTTTCACGCCGTAGCCTGTTTGCAAGTCAACGGGCGTGAGTTCGGTTGAGGGAGTTGCTGTCTCGGTAATTTCGACGGTCGGCGTTGATGTGATTGATCCGCACGAGGAGATCATAATGCAAAGCATCACTGTGCTCAATATTCGACTTCTCATTCATTCTCCCGATCATCTTTGATCAAATCATTGATTGACGATAATTTCCACAATGCGAATAATTGTTTGCGGACGATATAACGACAAAACCATTTTTTGAACAATTCAGGCATGTACGGCGCGAATCCCCTGAACAGCATGATGAAATGCGTTTTGTTTTCCCCGTTTGGCTCGAAGCGGAATGTAATTTCCAGCGCCGCCTTCGCGCCTCGCGGCGTATGCCTGACGGTAATATATTCAAAAGGCTTGATATCCAATATGTCTTCGACGACAACTTGTTTGTCGCCATGCACGCAATGATTCCGCGCGCCGACCGCGCCGCTTCGTCCTCGAATGCGGAGGATCGGCAGGATCTCGCTCGTCATCCACTTCCCGCGCTTGATCGGGTCGTTGAACCATTCCCAGACGACTTGCGGCGGGGCGTCGAAATCCGCTTCATAGATGAAGTGAGCCGCTTCAGGCGGGATCACGATGCGACGCGCGTCCATCAACTCCTTGTAGCGCGTGTGTAAATCCATGCTGAAGGTGCGGACCTCGCCCAAATGCTCGTACGTCTCGATCTGCTCCACCAGCCCTTCAAGCGGCGCGGAAAAATGCGAAAGTCCCATCTCGGTAAACATGGCATACGCGCGCCAACCCGTTTGTTGAGCAAGTTGATTCTTGGTGAGGCGATGGATCAAATTCACATCCGAGCCGACCAATTCCCGCGTCCCTGAAATATTTTGCACGAAATATTCCCCGTGATGCGTGATGAATTTTAGATCGAGGTTGGGGATGTTTCGGCAGGCGTTGCAGGTACAGGTCGTGCGGCGGCGTGACGCGTCGCGGCGCAAACGAAAGACCACGTAGGTCGATTCGATCAGTTCGAGCAAAGATTCCCCGCGCGGGATGGCGCTCTCAGGCGCGTACGCAAAGACCGCGTCGCCTTCGATTTTCGAGATCGTCATCAAAGGTTTGATGCGTTCGATGATACATTCAAGTAATTCGGTGAGAATCTCTTGCGAATGCGTCAACTCGGTTGTGGCGACGTAAGAGGTATAACCCGTGATATCTGCGATCAAGAGATGTCCGTGCTGGGTAACTGCGCTCATTGTCACGATTATAAGCCCACCCCCTCCCAGCCTCCCCCAAATTCCGCAGAAAAAGTTTGAATGATTATTCATATATCACATGCGGAATTTGGGGGAGGTGCCGCTTCAGCGGCGGTGGGGGTCGGGTCGTTTATAATTTCACAACATGACAACCTCCAACGCAAACAAACAGATCGCGCGCGCGGCAGGGACGGTGATGTTCGCGATCCTCTTCGGTCAACTCGCGGGACTCGCGCGCGGAATCATCGTCGCCAACACATTCGGCGCCTCGCCCCAACTCGACGCCTTCTTCGCCGCCAACCGCGTCAGCGAGACTCTCTTCCTCCTCGTCGCAGGCGGCGCGCTCGGCTCCGCGTTCATCCCGACGTTCACTGGACTGCTCGCCAAAGAGGATAAGGATTCGGCATGGCGACTCGCCTCCTCCCTCGCCAACGCGGTCACGCTGACCCTCAGCCTGCTCGCCGCGTTAATTGCCTTGTTCGCCCCTCAAGTGGTTCGCTTCGCCCTCGCCCCTGGACTTTCTACCAACCCTGAACTTTTTTCGCTCACCGTTTCACTTCTTCGCATCCAATTAATTTCAGCCATACTATTTGGCTCAGGCGGACTCATCGTCGGCATCCTCAACGCACATCAAATCTTCCTCATCCCCGCCCTCACCCCCGCCATGTATCAACTCGGAATCATCTTCGGCGCGATAGCGCTTGCTCCCTCCATGGGAATCTACGGCTTGGCATGGGGAGTTGTCATCGGCGCAGTGATGTATTTGGCTGTGCAGATTCCATCATTGATCAAACTAGTCTCCAGTCTCCAGTCTCCAATCCCCATTTACCAATTACAAATTACCAATGACAAAAATGTCCACAATGTCCTCCTCCTCATGCTCCCCCGCTTGCTCGGCGTCGCCGTCGTCCAACTCAACTTCTGGGTCAACACCAATCTCGCCTCTACAATGGAAGAAGGCAGTGTCGCCAGTCTCACCTACGCGTTCTCATTGATGATTATGGCACAAGCCGCGATTGCTCAGTCTGTTGCTATTGCCGCCATGCCGACTTTCTCCGCGCAACACGCGCTTGGCAAATTAGATGAAATGCGCGCGTCGCTCGCGGCATCGCTTCGTGGAATCTTGTTGATGGCTGTCCCTGCCAGCGTGGGACTCATCCTTTTGCGTGAGCCGTTGATCGCATTCCTCTACCAACGCGGTGAATTCAACTCGCGCGACGTTCAACTCGTAGCATGGGCGTTGCTCTGGTTCGCGGCAGGACTCGTCGGTCACTCGATCATGGAGGTGTTGACGCGCGCCTTTTACGCGCAACAAGATACGAAGACCCCCGTCATCATTGGCACGATTGCGATGGGATTAAATGTTGTGTTCAGCATTTTGTTTTCGAGATGGTTCGCATCTATTGGTTGGTTTCCGCTTGGAGGGCTTGCGTTGGCAAATTCATCCGCCACTGCGCTCGAAGCAACTGCATTGTTCATCTTCATGCGAAAGCGTTTGAATGGAATCGAGGGAAAGTCAATTGCTAATAGCGCGTGGAGAGTCGCGCTGGCAGCGCTGGGGATGGGAATCGGCTTGGGGGTGTGGACCCAGTTCACCCTGGGTCAGACGCGTTGGCTTGCCGCGTTGGGAGGAGTCGCGCTTGGCGGAATCATTTATCTAGCGGGGGTAACGATTCTCAAAGTCCTAGAAATTCAAATTGTGTTGAATGCTATTGCGAGAAGATTGCTTCGGCGGAAGAACGCCGCCTCGCAATGACATATTATTTCCAGATCATCCACTGACTTGTTGCGACGATGATGCCCAATAAAATTCCGCCCGCAACTTCGAGCGGCGTGTGACCCAGAACTTCGCGCAAATCTTTTTCGTTGAAAATGTGCCCCTTCAACAACTCGTCGAACAACACGTTGATGCGTTGCGCGTGAACGCCTGCTTGCTGACGCACGCCCGCCGCATCGTACGTGACGATCATTGTGATGGCAACGCCCAAGGCAAACAGCGGATTCGCAAACCCGTGATACAAGCCGATAGCGAGAGTCGTGGCGGTCATCAACGATGAATGCGAACTCGGCATGCCGCCCGTTGTGATAAGCAGTGACCAATTCCATTTGCGCGTGCGAAAAAAATCGAGCGGCAGTTTGATGATCTGCGCAAGCAACCACGCGGCGAGTCCCGCAATGAGCGGTTTGTTTTGAAATATCTCAAGCAGATTCATTCGGACTCTTCCTCGAACGCGGACACCTCGTCGCCCGCGACTTGCTTCACTTTGAGTTGCGCCGCTTCGAGAAGCACGCCGCATCGCGCCGCCAAAGCCTCCCCCCGCTCAAAAAGCTTGATCGCCTCATCGAGCTGACTCTGTTCGCCTTCGAGCGTTTCGACGATCCCTTCAAGTTCCGCAAGCGCTTCTTCGTAAGTTAATTCTTCAACAGGTCTTTCTGATTTTTTGGTTGATGTTTTAGGCATGATGACTCCATTTGCGATTTACGATTGACGATTTACGATTATCAAGTTGATTCACTGCTCACTGATTACTGCTCACTGCTTTGCACTCACCTCAAACTCTCCATCACTGACTCTAACTTTCATCTCGCTACTCGCCTGCGCAACACGGGATACAACACTGCCATCGTCCTTTCGCGTCACCACGGCATATCCGCGCTTCAACACCGCCAGCGGACTCAATGCCTCAAGCCGTTTGCGAGTCCCTTCGATGTGTTTGCTCTCCAAAGTTATACGATTGAACGCGGCGGAAGATGCGCGGCGAGATAATTCGTCCACGCGTTGAGATTCGGATTGGATGAGGCGCGAGGGAGAAAGATAGCGGAGTTGGGATGTGAGCGAATTAAGGGAGGAGCGCTTTGCTGAGATGATGTTGATTGTAAATGTGGAGATTAGAGACTGGAGATTGGAGATTGTGGCGGCTAGGTCTTGGATCGTGAATTGAGTCGCAAGTTCCGCGGCGGCGGTGGGAGTGGGAGCGCGCAGGTCGGCGGCGAAGTCGCACAGGGTGAAATCCGTTTCGTGACCGACACCTGAAATGATCGGAACGTCCGACGCGGCAACCGCGCGGACGACGCGCTCATCGTTGAATGCCCACAGGTCTTCGATGGAGCCGCCACCTCGCGCAACGATAATAACGTCGCAGGATTGGAGAATTGGAGAATTGATGGCTTTGACCAACGCGGGAGGGGCTTCGCTTCCTTGAACAGGCGAGGGAGCGAGGAGAACTTCCACGAGCGGCAATCGTCTTCGCAGTGTGTTGAGCATGTCGCGCAGAGCCGCGCCAGTTGCGGACGTGACGATCCCGATTTTGCGCGGCAGTTCAGGGATGGGACGTTTGCGTTCGGGGTCGAACAATCCCTCCGCTTCGAGTTGCGCCTTGAGCCGCATGAACTCTTGATACAGCGCGCCCTCCCCCGCAGGGCGGAACTGGTCCGCGTACAGTTGATATTGTCCCTGCGGTTCGTACACGCCGATCTTGCCGTGCACTTCCACTTCCATGCCATCGCGCAAGGAGAGATTTAGCCGCGCCGCGCTGGTCTTCCACATCACACACTTCAATGAAGCGTTGGCATCTTTGAGCGTGAAGTACACGTGTCCCGACGCGGGGCGCGACAGGTTGGATATTTCTCCCTGCACCCACACATCTTGAAGCGACTCGTTCTCCTCCAGCAATTTGCGGATGAGGAAGGTCAGTTTCGAGACGGTAAACGTTTGTCCGCCTTGCGGAGTCTGCGCGGGGAAAAGGGACGGTTGCATCGGTGGGAGGATAATCGAAAAAGGATGAATTAGGAAGGATGGCAATCAAGGATGAATGATGAAGGAGAAAGGATGAAGGGAGTTGGACTATTGTATAATCCAAAAAGTCAAAAGTTATTTCATCATTCAAAATTCATCCTTCATCCTTTTCTAATGAATCACCTCTGGTCCCCTTGGCGTATGACGTACATCGAAAATCACGATAAAGAAGAAGGCTGTGTGTTTTGCAACGCCCAGTCAAAAGCAGACAGCGCGGAAAACCTCATCGCCTATCGCGGCGAGCGCGCGTTCGTGATCCTCAACCGCTACCCCTACACGAGCGGACACTTGATGGTCATCCCCTTCGTCCACAAGCCGAATCTTGAGGAATTAGATTCAGCAACCCGCGCCGAAATGATCGAGCTGACTTCGCGTTGCACGACCGCCTTGAAAAACATCTACCACCCGCAGGGATTCAACGTCGGCGTGAACATCGGCGAAGCGGCGGGTGCGGGCGTGAAGGAACACGTGCACATCCACATCGTCCCGCGTTGGAAAGGCGACACGAATTTTATGTCCACAGTTGGGGAAACGCGCGTGTTGCCTGAGGAACTTGAGTCAACATTCAATCGCGTGAAAAATGAGTTTGAGAAATCATAAGGGTAGGGGCGACCCGTCTGGGCATCCCACGCATCACACACTGCATCGTACCGACGTAAACGAGAGTCGCGTTTGGCATTGGCGGGTCGCCCCTACTTTGCGGAGGATGTCAACAGTAGCCGCTTTCATTTTGCTCGCGCTCATCAGTTGCACACCCACCACCGCAACAGAACCTCCGCCAACGAACACCGCCGAACCAACAACGCCCCCACCGCCAACACAATCTGTCAAACCTCCGCAGATCATCAATCCCCTCACGGGCTGGCACGTTCAAGACCCGTCACTGCTCGAACTGCCCGCGCTTCTCGTTTCGATCTCGCATTTTCCCGTCACCGCACGACCGCAGGCGGGCTTGTCGTTTTCGCCTCTCGTGTTCGAAATTTACATCACCGAAGGCGCGACGCGTTTTCTCACATCGTTTTACGGCGAATTTCCCGCGCCCGAATCGCCCCTCACTGGCGGATGCGACACGCGCCGCGAAATTTTCACGCAGACCGATTCCATTCTCGGCAACCGCGCTTGGCTCGACTCGAATCAAAACAACATGCAAGACGCATGGGAACGCGGCGTCGGTGGCGTGTGCGTCAATCTCTACGATGCGAATCTCAACCTGCTCCAACAAACCACCACCGACAGCAACGGCTATTACGGATTCAACGTCGCGGCGGGGACGTATCACATCGCGGTGGCGAATCCGCCGCAGTTGGGGTTCGCGCAGAAAAATGTCGGGGATGAGAGTCAGGATAGTGACGTGGACCCAGCCTCGGGATGGTCCGACGCGGTGAACGTCTCATCCACGCTTCTTTCTCTGGACGTCGGCTTGATTCAGTCCAGCGACATTTCCCCATCTGCGACTCTCCCCGAACCCAAGATCGGACCGATCCGCTCGGGGCGGCTTGTCTACGCAGACATCGCCGCGATGTTCACCAACTCGTGTTTGATCTACGCGCTCGCCTCGCCCGAAGTGCTGACGGAACTTCCGCAGTGCGTGCTGGTGACGCATGATATTCAAGGCGGCGGCTACATGTATGGAATTGACAACATGCCCACCGTTGCGCGAAATTACAAATCGCCAGAGAGCGTCATTGATTACGCGAGCAACATTTTTTCAGACGAGCCGCCCGCAGGAGGCGCGCCCGCTGATAATTTGCATGTGTTCATCGCCTATTTGAATCAATCAGGCTGGAGGTACGACGCGCTCTCGCAAAGTTACTGGCGATTTGTGGATGACGCGAGTTCCGACACGGCGGGGATTTTGCATCCCGAAGTAGACAGGCTCACGAGTCGTCAACTGCAATTCGAGAATGTGATCGTTTTGTTTGCGAAGCACGATGTGGTTTCCCCAACAAATTTGGATATTCACCTTGAAGCGAATCTAACAGGCGGCGCGATCCTGTTCCGCGATGGGTTGAAATACGATATTCAGTGGAGCACTGACCTCAGCGAAGAGGAATTGCAGTCGGGTCAGCGTAAACCGATTCGATTTTTGTATGCAGGGGAAGATAAATTATTTCCGCTCAAATTGGGTCAGACGTGGGTGATCGTCGTCACACTAGAGACGACGGTGACGGAAGAATCGTCCGGTGAATGGCTGTTGAGATTCTCGCAACCAGAAGGGGCAAAGTAACCGAGGAAAATATATTTGACCTCTTACAAAAGTTTCAAATCATTAACCACGGAGACGCTGAATCGCAGAGTTTTTCACTCTTTTTCTCTCAGTGTCTCCGTGACTCCATGGTTCAAAAAGGAACTCAATGCCTTTATCCATTACTTATACAAGAGGTCTTGGAAAGGCCGCAAAGTGATGAACTTTAAGAAAACAATCATGTAATTTGTGTAGAACGCGTTCTCTTCGCGCCCGTTGGCGTTAGAGAACGCCAACTACACGCGATTACGATATTTATTTGTTAATTTCCATCACTTTGCGGTACTGACGCGCAAGGACGCCTGTCTCGCCGCTTCTATTTGATGAACGCGCCGAGATGGTTGGCAACTTCTCTTTCATTGCCGGGGATATTATCGTTCATCAACTTGTTCACCGCGCGCGGTTTGCCATCCACGCCTTTGACGATCATCGCCGAGGAACCGCCGCCATCTAGCGCCACTCCCGTGTAAACGCTATGCGCCAGCAACATGTCTGCCAGCTCGGGGAAGGTAGCGCCTTCGCTGAACTCGCGTCCGTCCACAACCACGATCACAAGATAACGGCCGTTCTGACTAACGCCGATCGCCGTGCGCGGATCCATGCTGTTGGATTCAAGCGATGCAACTTTTTTACCTTTCGTCACCAAATAGCGGTCGCCGGTGATCGCATTGAACGCGCTGCCTGTTAATTTATCGAATGTCACCACATTCTTCTGGCTAATGTACATGATCGGGCGACCCGGCGCTTTTGTGGAATACTGCTTCCCGCGTGAAGCCGCGAGACCAACAAGTTTGGCCGGTTCGCCGCCATCCGCGCAATACGATGCAGGCGGATAGGTGACAGGGTCTAGTGTGTAAAAGCCATCCGCGTTGATGGCAATGTGCAATTTATTTTTCTCAAGGAACTTCGAAGTGGTTTGAGTGCACAAGAACGGATCGGCTTCTCGAAGCGGCGGCGTGACGAGGAACTCGAATGCTGCACCTTTCAAGTCAATCACCAACGTGTGAGAAACCAAACGCCGCGGGCTGGAGCGTGTCTTGCGGTAATACAACACGCCCTTGAACAACTTCTGCATCGCTGTGGCCGGCGTCTTCCCCACATTGGTTAAGAACTGCCCTGAGGCCCAACCGGTAAACCCATCCACTTTTTGGATCTTCTGCCAACCGCCGGGTGAAGCCTCCAACGCTTTCACCGTTTCGCCTTTCGTCAGATAGCCAATCGCTCGAAACGACGTTGATGGTCCTTCGCGAACATTGAGCGTGCTTGCGGCCACTTGATACCAGTCATATTTTTCCTCTGAAACAGGCGGAGGGGCGGTTGTCGCTTCCAGATACTCTTTCGATGCCCAACCGGTAAACCCATCGTAAGAGCGCTTGACCTGATACCAATTGCCGTCGCTCGAAGTGTCGAGCCGTTGCACAACTTCATTGCGATATACCAAACCCAGAGATCGGTATTCCGTGCCTGGTCCCTCACGCATGTTCAACGCCGAAGCGGTGACCTTGAACCACCCCTCGCCCCCCGGCGGAGGCGGCGGAGGTGGAGGAGCAGATGTCACGATCAGATATTGACGCGAGGACCAACCCACGAGTCCATCCAACTCGCGCCGAATCTTCGCCCACGCCCCATCCGCGGAAATGGCGAGTCCTTCCACCACTTCATCCTGTTTCAACAACCCGACAACACCATACGTGGTACCGGGACCAGAACGCACGTTGAGGGCGGAGGCGGTAACCTTGTACCAGACCGGGCCCGGAGGCGGAGGAGGAGGCGTTCCGAGTTTGAATCGCGCGTTGAAGGCGGCCAGATCGCCGTTGAAATAATTCAAATCGATGCGCGAACTCTCCACGCCATACAAATCTCCATCGCCACTGTCGGTAAATTGCCAGAACGTCCAGCCATTGGTATCCCAGGGCTTGGGCACAAGCGGCGTGGAAACGCCATAGTTAGCGACCCACAAGGGGTATTGCTTGAAATATGTAAGGTTAGCCGCGTCGGTGGTTGCATTAGGCGCGTTCCGTACCCAATAATAGTACGCGGTGTAAATTCCGATCTCATGGTTGCCAACACGCGATTTGATCCGCTCTAAGAAAGTTTTCCAATGTTTCCAGCCGGTGTATGCGCCGCCGTAGGCTTCTTCAAAATCGGCAAATAAGGGCAGTTCGCCGAGGTCGCCGTCGAACGTGGAATACCACAAGTCTGCTTGTTCCGTTGGGTTTGCTCGGCTATCGTAAAACCAATAGGAGCCGCGCGGTATGCCCGCACCTTTGGCGCCCGTCCAGTTGGTTCTAAAATCGGAATCGACCCACACGTTCTGCCCGGAACGAATGACAACGTACCCCGCTGATTGCTTCATCTTTACAAAGTTGATCCCCTGCGGGGTAGTTTCGGCATCCTGATAGAAACTGACATCTGGTCCAATGAGATTTGCCATGTATGACTCCTCAGTCGATATTGCACAGACATTTTACCAGCGAAGAGGCTCGATTCAAAACCCTTTATAATCGTTATATGGATACTCCCGAACGCATCATACCCCACCTCGAACTACGCAAACAAAACGGCGAACGCGGCGCGCGAAAATTTGTCGCATACAGAGGCGTCGTCTACGATGTGACCGATTGCCCGAAATGGCGGCTCGAACTGCACGAGAATCTACACTTTTCCGGGCAAGACCTCACCAGCGAACTCCCCGACGCGCCTCATGAAGAAGATGTATTCACCCGCCCATGCGTAAAAGTCGTCGGCAGGTTGGAAAGCTAGACGGGCGATGCGGGAATCCAGTTCCATTAACGCGGCTGGGGCGAATCGCCGGTGGGGCGCGCTGGTTATTTTACTTATTTCGCTCGCCCTGCGATGGGCTCTCGTCCTGCGCGGCGGTCAATATTATTTTTCAGATGAAGGACGATACGAATCGTCGCGGACATTTGTCGATGCATTGCTTGCCGAGGATTCGACTTCGGCATTCGCGCAATTGTTCATCGCTCCCGAACACCTGGGATTCAAACTCATCGGGATTATTCCCGCGCTTCTCGAACAACTGACGCGCGAAAGCCTCGTTCTGCCGGCGTTGTTCTTTAGCTTGTTCTCCGTTCTGAATCTTTTCCTGATCTACAAAATCTCACAACGGGCAGGCGCAACCGAACAAGAATCTGTATTCGCGCTCCTGTTTGCCGCATCCAGCATGTCGCTTTTGTACTTCTCGCGACATCTCGTTCCATACGATTCCGCCATGACCTTTGGCCTGCTTTCCATTTTCATCGCGCTTACGGAAAAATCTTCGCCAAAAGCGTCCTTGCTTTGCGGCGTATCGGCATTTCTCTGCTTCATCACCTACAACGGCTACTGGGCGCTGGCAGGGCTGGGGATGTTAATTTATATTTTTCGAAACAGCCGCAAACTCAGCGACCTGATTCAGAAGGCATTGTTAACTACGGTTGGATTCGCTCTTCCTGCAATCCTGCTCTTCCTGCTCGCCGCGCTTGCAGGGACAAACCTGCTCGCCGAATATCGCGCCTTTTCAACCACCGTCAGCCAGGGGAGTTTCGAAGAAGGCTGGAGCCTTCCTTTTGAATATTTCTGGCATGCCGAGCATTGGCTGTTCATCCTTCTGTTTCTGCTTTCATGCTATGCCATTTATTCATCCAGACAGAGCGGGCTCTGGGTTGTCGCGATCATTTTTACGTACTCGTGCATGCTGATCCCGTCCGTATTTTTACATTCGTTCGTTGTGTACGGCAGGCTGGCGCGGCAGATGATGCCATTCTTAATTCTTCTCGCCGCCGGTGGGCTAGTACAACTGAAACAGGATTTTTCCCTCGGCGATAAACTCACAAAAGGAATCTTGGTTGCCCTCGCGATACAAGCCGCGTGGAACTATCAAGGGAGCTACTCCTTAACTTATCCACGAGATTTTGCCGAGAAAACGGAGGCAACGTATCCCGATTTCCACTTCTCTGAAAAACGATTGATCTTTGGCGCGCCCACTCTCTGCCAAAACAACGGCTACATTGCTGAATATATCAAGCGTTTTGAGGTTCCACCGGAACCAGATGCCGCCATTGATGGCGAAATATTGATAACAGCTAAACACCCCGATAACTTTTTGCCGTATCAATACGAAGGCTATACGCCGCAAGAACGAGCGACTCTGCGCGACATGCAAATCGAAATGCGACTTTATCGGGCAGCGGAGTCTTTTATGAACGACGCCAACCCGGTTTGGAAGATAATGAGGAGTTGCGTTGTGAGAGAAGAATAGCCGGCTACACTAACGTCATTGCGCATCCACCCGTTCCTGGATCGCTTCGTGCCTGAGTGCGCCTGATTCGGCATCGCGAAGGATTACCTGACACCTGTGCGAAGCCCGCACCCTGCTCAAAGTCAAAGATACCCTCTTTTGGCAACCTCATCCGCGTGATTAACAAACAGCAAGAATTTTTGTGGGCGCATAAAAAACAGGCGGGAGAGTATCAATCTGTAAGAGCTACCACCATTCTCGCTTCAACATCAGGCTTGGAGGCTTCAATGCCGGTGAGACCTTTTTTTTCTGCCATCGATTCCCACCTCCGAACCGATGTACACACCGACGCGCGGCAGAAGTTGACGATGCACAACAAGCGTGAATGCTGTCAACCCAAAGGCGATCAGAAACACAAGCAGAGATGAATCGATGCGGTCCATCCAGCCGGGGTTGACGAGCATCACGACAGCCAGCGTTAGCATCAACATCCCGCCGATCAACTTGAGGAGTCGTCCATGTTTCTCCTCGAACCTGCTTGCGCGAAGCGTGAAAACCACCAACGAGAACAGGATCAATTCGTCCACTTGATAGATCGCCATATAAAGCAGGATCAGCGCGCCAAATGTCAACGAGGAAACTTGTTGAGAGATCAACAGGTTCGTCCATAGGACCGGGAACCCCGCGGTGCAAGAAAATTCCACAAGAGAAATGCCAGCCGAAAGTACGATGGTCGCGCCAATCAATGTCCACGTGGAGTTACCCGCGTTCATTACGCGACGCATGCCCTCATAGATTCCGGGCTTCTTCGAATCGGCGATCGTAAATGAAATGCCCTGCTTGTACCAGAAATAATCTTTGATATTGACGATCGCAAAGAAAAACGCCGCCAGCGCCGCCACGATCTGAAACACACCCACAAAACTTACGACGGTAAACATGGTAAACAGCCCGGCGATGAACAACATATAAATGAACGATGTGACCGTTAGAAAAACGCCGCCAACGAGGAAGACTTTCTTACGCGAACCGGAGTGCAGTGTGATCGCCAGCAAAACCGAGAGCGCCCAAAGCGAGCATGGATTGAATCCATCTACAAAAGCGATCAACGCCGTGCTCAACATCAACGACTTGGAGGAGAGGTCGACAACGCCGATCAATGGGATGGAAAGCGAATACTCGGATTCCGTGTTAGGCAGCGTCTGATTTGGCTCCGCCGATTCAAGCGGCGACGGGGAGGTTGGCGTGGCAACCCCGGGCATTACCCCCGTCCCGGCGTCGCGGCAAACGGATCGACCGCACGCGTCTATTACCTGTGTGATCTCAGTGACGATCTGCTCGGAACTTCCCACCCAATGATAGTCGCCGATGAAAATTGTCGGCACTCCGCTCGGTTCGAAGCCATGCGCCTGAGCCATCTTCCAAAATAATTCTTGATTTACCTCGTCATACCATACTTCGAACTTGCGCACTTCCATGTTTGGGTATTGAGGCTGTATCTCATCGAAGAACCGCTCCATCGCGGCGCAATGCGGACAACCATCTCCCCAAAAGAAGTAGACCACCACCGGCAAGCCGTTTTTCTGTATCGAGGCGGTATGCTTTGACGATTCTGCTTGGACTCCCACGGCGGGAATGTTTGCAATGACCAGAAAGGCTGTGACCCAAGCAAAAAGAATTCGAACGAAGCGAGCCTTTCGATTGCTCATAGTATGCGCGCCACGCCGTCAATATAATGCTTTTCCACCAACAATCAAGAGACGATAGTAGCCAAACGAGGTGACTATCGTTACCTTTGGGATCAGATCTCCCTTATGACAACGTCCCCGCGTACCCATCCGCGCGTGGATCGCTGCCTCCGCATAACACGCCTGATTCGGCATCACGGAGAATCACCTGTCCCCTGCCGAACAAGGCGCGTTCGTACCCTGACACTGCGTAAACAGGATGTCCCATTTTTTGTAAGCCGTTGAATGTCCCCTCTGGCATTCCCTCCTCAATGGCTACGCGCCCACCTGATTCATCCACATCAATGCAAAAGCGTGGACGATCTAACGCGGCTTGCGGGTCAAGTCCATCATCCACCAAAGCCGATAACACTTGCACGTGTCCCTGTGGTTGCATGAATCCGCCCATGACGCCGTAGGAGGCGTAGAGTGATTCGCCCTCACCCCTAACCCCTCTCCCGCTGGGAGAGGAGAATCGAGTGACCATCGCGGGGATAATCGTATGATACGGACGTTTCTTCGGCGCAAGCGCGTTGGGGTGATTCGGGTCGAGGCTGAAGTTATGTCCGCGATTTTGTAACGTGAAGCCCCAGCCTTTCGGGACGATGCCTGTGCCGAATCCCATGTAATTGCTGTTGATGAATGAGCAGGCGTTGCCGAATTTGTCCACGACGCTGAGGTAGACGGTGTCGGAGGAGGAGACAGGAAAGCCGCGCTGAAGATTGCGTACTGCGTATTGCGTATTGATCAGTTTACAGCGTTCGTTGGCGTATTCTTTCGACAACAATTCTTTGATGGGGATATTTGAAAACTTCGGGTCAGATACGTACCAACTTGAATCAGCGAAAGCCAGCCGCATCGCTTCGATCATCAAGTGCATCTTTTCAATAGAAAGGGATCCAAGCGAAGCCAAATCGAATCCTTCGAGAATGTTTAATGCGATCAACGCGGTGACGCCTTGTCCATTGGGCGGACATTCGTACACGCGATAGCCGCGATAGTCCACTGAGATCGGCTCCTCCCACGTGGATGTGTGCGACGCGAGATCGTCCATTTGTATACATCCGCCCGCTTCATTCAACACAGCGACGATTGCCTCGGCAATTTCGCCTTGATAGTACACGTCCTTGCCTCCGCGCGCGATGATATCAAATGTTTTTGCCAAGCCAGGGTTGCGGAAGATTTCTCCCGCGTGGGGTCCGCGACCTTCAATCGTTAATTCATGTCCATTCAATGCGGACTTCAATTGTCGCGCCGCGCCGCGCCTCCAAAAATGGGACGTGATCGGCGCGACGGGAAAGCCTTCGCTTGCGAGTCGAATCGCGGGCGCGAGAATCTCGGACATCGAAAGCGAGCCGTGTTTTTGAATCAAGTCGAACCAGCCCGCACACGCGCCAGGGACAGTGACTGTGTACGGATGAAAAGGCGGAAGGGCGGACAAACCTTCCTTCTTTAGCCGATCAAGCGTAAGGGCGGAAGGAGCGCGTCCCGATCCGTTGATGGCGGTGACTCGTTTCGTATCCGCAGAAAAATACAGCGCGAACATGTCGCCGCCGATCCCAGTGAAAGCTGGCTCGGTCACGTTGAGCGCCGCGCCCGCCGCCACAGCCGCATCCGCCGCGTTGCCTCCCTTTGCAAGGATTTCCAAACCCGCGGCGGTGGCAAGAGGTTGTGAGGTTGCGACGATGCCGCCGCGCCCGTACACGGCAGATCGTTGTGAATGAAAAGAAAAATTTTGCATAAGGTCACCTCTATCCGGGATGGTTGATTGTAGCAAATTCCTCTATTTTAACTTGACAATTTGCCTGTTTTGAATATAATCATCCATATACCATCCACACAGATGGTAAGGAGATGTTATGGCAGAAACCGAAAAAATCACCATCAACATGAACGCTGTAGATCTGGGCAAGATCGACCTGATGGTTCAAGAAGGAGCGTACTCCAACCGCACAGACTTTATCCGCACGGCGATCCGTTCGCAGTTAGAAAAACATAACTTTGAAATTCAGCAATCCATCACGCGGAATTCGTTTGTGATCGGCGTCTTAACCTATGACCAGGACGATCTCGAACAGAAAAAAGCCAAAGGCGAGAAAGTCAAAATCAGGGTTTTAGGACTTCTTCACTTGGCGAGCGATATTTCTCCCAATCTGGCGCGGGAGGTCATCGAATCGATTCAAGTGCGCGGTATCTTTCAGGCATCCGATAAGGTGAAAACCGCATTGTTAGACAGGACCAAATAGGAGATCATTGATGAGCAACAACGAAACAAGAACCATCTCGCAAAACTGGGCGCCGCGCTTCTTCACCATTTGGACTGGGCAGGCATTCTCTTTGTTTGGTTCGGCGTTAGTCCAATTCGCGCTCGTGTGGTGGTTGACGAAAGAGACCGGTTCCGCCACCGTGCTGGCGACCGCCACTTTGGTAGCGCTATTGCCTCAGATCGTTTTCGGTCCGTTCATCGGCGCGTTAGTTGACCGTTGGAATCGCCGTGTGATCATGATCGTGGCAGACGGGAGCATCGCGCTGGCGACCGCGTTCCTGTTCTATCTATTCGCAACCGATCAAATTCAAATCTGGCACATTTACGCGGTCATGTTCATCCGCTCGCTTGGCACGGCGTTTCATTCGCCGGCAATGACCGCATCCACTTCATTGATGGTTCCCGATAAATATTTAGCGCAGTTATCCGGCGCCAATCAATTGCTTCAAGGTTTGGTCGGCATTGCGGCGCCTCCGCTTGGCGCGTTGTTGATCGAGGCGTTCTCGACGCAAAACGTATTGCTCATTGACATTGCCACCGCCGCGCTCGCCATCTTGCCGTTGTTATTCATCCCCGTGCCTCAGCCCGCGCGCGACATGGTCGAAAAACCATCCACGTACTGGGAAGACCTGCGCGAAGGGTTTCATTATGTCGTTCGCTGGCGCGGACTTCTCGGCTTGACCATCCTTGCCATGATCCTGAATTTTATGATCACCCCAAGTTCCGCGCTCCTGCCTCTCGTGATCACGAAAGTTTTCAACGGTGGCGCTACGCAACTCGGTTGGTCCGAAGCGCTGTTCGGGGTCGGCATGATCGCGGGCGGGATTCTGCTCAGCGTGTGGGGCGGATTCAAACGCCGCATCGTCACATCGTTCAGCGGCATCATCGGCATCGGCGCGGGATGCGTCATGATCGGGTTCGTGCCAGCGGACAAGTTCTACCTCCTGCTCGCCGCCAACTTCATCATCGGCTTCACGCAAGTATTCGCCAACGGACCGCTGATGGCGATCCTGCAATCCACTGTGGCTCCCGACAAACAAGGCCGCGTCTTTTCGCTCCTCGGCGCGGGCGCAACCGCCATGATGCCTCTCAGCCTGCTGGTCTCGGGTCCCATCGCCGACCAGTTTGGGATCCGCTTCTGGTTCGTCTTCGGCGGCGTGGTCTGCATTCTCATGACGGTCATCGGGTTCTTCATCCCTGCGATCATGAACGTCGAAAACAACCACGAAGCCGCGCTGACCCCCGTCACTGAATAGAACTTCACTACCATATTCACGCCGCAGTTGAACTGCGGCGTGATCCTAGGGTAAATAAAAAAACAGGGCTGTCTCACGACAACCCTGTTTGGTTCGCAAAACTATTGCCGGCAAGCCGACAGTCTGAGTCTTACGAGACGGGTACCACGTTGGCGGCTTGCAGACCTTTGGGACCGTCCTCAACGGAAAATTCCACTTTCTGCTCGGCTTCCAACTTGCGGTAGCCATCAGACTGGATGGCGCTGAAATGAACGAACACATCCTCGCCATTGTCACGGCCGATAAAGCCGTAGCCCTTGGTGGCATTGAACCACTTGACCGTACCAACAAATCTTTCTGACATCGTACAACATCTCCTACTGAGAAAATTTTATGCCCAGCCGCCTTTCGCTTTCATGGCGAGCCGGACACGCGAGCGCAAGGTTATCATGTCCAAAATGTCATGTCAAGACTTCGATTAAATCTCTTTCGGAGAACAGCATAACGGGATGCCAAATGGAACCACGGAGGCGACCACCGCACCTGCGGAATGCCTTTGCGGATGACCTTCCGCATCCCCTCCGGACCTTCAAACTGTTCCAGCCTCAGCAGGCTTCTCCCCACCTCGAACGCCGCATGCGCGTCCGACCCGACCGTGCCGGCGATATTGTGTTCCTCCGCAAAACGTTTCGCCGCGCGGTTGAATCGCGGATACATACACCGCGAGTTATAAACTTCAATCGCATCCACGTGAGGCAGAATTTCGAGCAAATCATCCTCCTCCCAGGCGCCCTCGCGGAACTCGTCAAACGGATGCGACATGCTGATGAACGCGCCCTGCTCCTTCAATCGGCGAATCGTCTCTTGCGGAGTCAACCCTGCCGGAATCTCCTCGGTCACGAACGCCGCAAGGATTTCTCCCCGCGTGGTGAAAATCTCCTCCCCCACGATGACCAGTTCCGGGTCCAGCGCCTGAGCCGCCCGCGCGCCCGCGATCGTGTTGTGATCGGTGACAACGACGCGGTCGATCCCTTTGCGGCGGCACGCCTCCACCAACTCGCGCGGATGCGTCAGCGAATCCTTCGAGGCGATGGTGTGGCAGTGAAATTCCACTCGTAACATATCCCTGATTTTACCGTGCCGGGTCAGTGGCACAATGAGAGGTTTTGGAATAAAATTCAAACCTATGGGCGATACTCCGATCTATAAAAGACCGTGGTTCTTTATCTTTGTATGGTTGTTTATCCTCGTAATAGCCTATCTGTGGGAGATCGTCCGAGCGGGAGGGCTTCAACTCAACCAGGTGCGAATCGTCTTCGATGCTATTTGTTTATTTCCCTTCCTTTTACTCATGTGGATGGCATTCTTCTCCCAATTCATTCTGCCACTGACCAAAACCGGCGATCGTTGGAGAATTTTCACCCGCGTGCTTAGTCGTCTCATTGGGAATAAGGGACCCGCTATTTTTATCAAGAACGGTAAACAGGAAAAAGAAACAGGAGAAGAAGATCGGAAAGGGAAAGGGGTGCTGTGGCTCGATTCAGCCAGCGCGGCGGTCACTCGAACCGCAACGAAGATCCAACGAACGGTTGGACCGGGCTTTCACTTCATTGGCAAAAAAGAAACCATTGCCGGCACAGTGGATTTGCACATTCAAAATCATGCCGTAGGGCCCAGCGGTCAGGATAAACCATTCGCTGAAAAAACCGAGGCGCAATCGGATGAGGAATATAAGCAGATACAAGACCGGCGCGCGCAGGTCAGCGCATTGACGCGAGATGGGATCGAAATTGTCCCAAACATTTCGGTGACGTTCCGAATCGATACAGGCTTTCCGGAGGAAGGTCAGCCTGGCTCGCGTTTCGGTTATCGCACCGGCGTAACTTCAAAAGATAAGAAGAACGAAAAAGCAGATCAAGATGCCATTTGCAAGGCAATCTTGGGCGAGAGCATCAACCCAAATTACAACCCAGAATCGCCCCGTTACCGCGTAGCGTGGAATCAACTGCCTGCCGTGCTTGCGGTGGATGTATGGCGCGAGTATGCATCCAAGTTCACCTTGAATCAGTTCTTCGAACCGTGCGTCGAGATGCCGCCGCCTTATGAAGCGCCGATGATGCCCACAGAGGAAGAGATCGATCCGCTCACGCGGGCGATTCAAATGAAAAGCGGTCGCGAATCGTTCCAAATCGCGCTGGCGAGAATTTTACGCGTGGCAAACCGGGTTATCGCAAAACTGATATCAATGTTGGAAAAAAAGCCGTCAACTCCGCCGAACAAACAACCCCCTGTCACTCCCCCACAAACACCTTCACAGGAAAAGAAAGCAATACAAAAAACCGCCTTACAGGCGATCAATGAAATGGTCAAAGCGCGGTTGACGCAGGAATTTGTCGAACACTTCGATCAACACGGCGTTTGGATCGAAGGACGCACCCCGGAGCTTAGCAGGGAATTTAACCGACTGCGTGAACGCGGGTTGAAAGTGATCAGCGTCAGCGTCAGCAATCCCCGCTTGAGCGAAACGGTGGATCAAACGATCATCGGAAAGTGGCAGGCTGGCTGGTTGAAATATGCAAAAGGGGAGCAAAATCGAATCAACAGGCGGCGCGAACTTCGCGAATCAGCCGCGCAAGACCGGGCGATCCAGGAATATGGACTATGGCTCAGCGATGGAGTTATGCAGGCGCCTCCTGCGGATATGAAAAACACGCTGAAGGTTCTACTAAAACGCACGCGATCCATGATCATTCGATCGGATGGCGTACGCCGAAAAATGGAAACCGAATTACTGTATCTCGAAGATATTCTGCGTTGGATTGAGGTCAACGGGCGATGAACGAAACAAACGCACCCGAATCCGCCTTGCAAAGCGAATATCGTCTCTTCCGCGAAGGGTCTGCCCGTCTCGCTAACGCGTTCTTGAATCGATTTTTTGACCTTTCACCCCGCGCCGCCCGCAGGCGTTTCTGGTCCTTTGTGCTCTTGTTCTTTCTCAGCGGCTTTTTACTCAGCCTCTTCAATTATGCCATAACCGAATGGCTGGCGCGCATTCAGGATATGGTAATCTATGTGCTCAACTCCACCTATCGAGCGGGTTATACCGGAAACCCCTTCGGGAATTTCTTGTTGTTTTTAATTCAAGTATTCATCGACCCACGCAACCTCCGCTTAATTCCGCTCCTGCTTGCCCCGTATTTTATTTCGATTCAAATCGCCGCCATCTATTTAGCGGATATTTTCAATCTTGACGAAGTTCCCGTAGCGCGCCGGCATATCCGCGAGGTTGCCTTGGGCGGAAGCGATGAGACGATTCGATTCAAGGGCGGCGAAATTGCCGAAGAGAGTAAAAAATCAGCCAATTACTTGATTGGGGGACCGGGCAAGGTAGTGGTCGAGTTGGATACGGTTGTCGTGTTCGAACTCCCCGACGGCACACCTCACGTAATTGGACCTACCGGCAAAGAGAAAAAGAACCGGGCGATCATCGAAGGTTTTGAACGTTTCAGGGAGGCTTTTAACCTGCGCGAACATTTTGTCGAGTTCCGCGATATGGGCGAAAAATTCAAATCGGTGATGAGCCGAAGCAAAGACGGAATTCCGATTTCGGCGACCGACGTTCGTATTGCCTTTAGCGTCGATCGCGCAGAGGAGGACGGCAAACCCAAAGCCGATCTTCCATACTCATATACCAACGAGGCGGTGAATACTCTTGTATATAAAGCCACCTCCAAGGTAACGAACGAGTATGACAGACCATCCGTTTTCGAGTCGGATTGGGTGAAAAATATGACCAGCCTGATTCATAGCGAGTTAGGCAAATTCATGGCGCAACGAAACCTGACCGAGTATCTGGCAAATTTCGGCATCCCCGAAGTAGATCTGGCAACAATACGCGAGCAGGCAATCTCGCAAGAGATGCGGGGTCTAACGCCAATGGGCGAACCCGCGCCCGAAGCCGGCTCGGTGCCTGAAGTGCCCGAATTCGTGCCGCGACCAAAGATCACTCGACTATTCACGGAACTGGAAAATGAATTTGCCACCCTTGCGAGGCGGCGCGGCGTCAAGTTGCACTGGATCGGTGTTGGCACCTGGGCGTCGCAAGTTGAAAAGGTCATCAGCGAGCACATCGATGCCTGGAAAATATTCATCGAGTCCAACGGGTTAGACTCACCCAAGGCGCTCGAGGGTTTGAGCCGCGAAACATCGTCCGATAAAGTATCGGGGCTGATCCAAGAGATACCGATCGCTTCGTGCGAGCAGGCGATGAGCAAAACGCGCGCTTCAAACCCGGTGATGTTCATTGTTTTGAAAGATTATCGGAAGTTTTTAATTCAAGCCAGCGAGGTCTGGGTCAACAAAGGCGAAACGCCACCCAACTCAATTGTCGAAGCGATACGGCATTTGAATCGTTTTGTGTTCCGCGTTGGGAACAATCCGCCTCCACCGCCAGATGAGGCGGGGCAGGCAGACGCTGTTCCTCCATCTGACGGGCAATAAATCAAAGGACAACTTTTATGGAAGAGAAAAAATATTCGGCCAATGTAAGCCGCGCTTACCGGGCAGGGTTGCCCATCGTAGCCCTCGAATCAACCGTCATCACGCACGGTTTGCCGCGTCCGCAAAATTTGGAACTGGCGCAGAATATGGAAAGCGCCGTGCAGGAGGAAGGCGCCACGCCAGCCACAATCGCATTTTTGGATGGTGAATTGCATATTGGTTTGAGTAGCGCGGAACTGAAGAGACTCGCTAACGAGAAAGATACCTATAAGGTGGGTCCGCGCGATTTTGCGACCGTGATCACCAACGAGGCTTGCGGCGGCACCACCGTCGCGGGGACGATGCTCGCGTGCAAACATGCGGACATCAAAGTCTTCGCCACCGGCGGAATCGGCGGCGTGCACCGCGAATCGTCTTTCGACATTTCGGCTGACTTGCAAGCGTTGGCGACCATCCCCATGATTGTCGTCTGCGCGGGAGCGAAAGCGATCCTTGATCTCCCTGCCACGTTGGAGTATCTAGAAACGAATGGGGTGCCGATTGTTGGATACGGAACGGATGAATTCCCCGCGTTCTATTCGCGCGAAAGCGGACTAGACGTTAGTACGAAGGTTGACACACCGGAAGACGTGATCGAGTTTGCGAAGGCACATTGGAACGCGGGCGTAACGAGCGCGGTTCTGGTGGCGAATCCGATTCCAAAGGCAGAGGCAATTTCAAAGTCCGAGATGGACCCGTTGATTGAGATAGCGTCGAAAGAAGCGAAGGAGAAAGGCATCCACGGGAAGGAAGTCACGCCGTTTCTCCTCCAGCGGATTAACGAGATGACGAAAGGCAAATCGATGAAAGCAAATTTAGCGTTATTGCTGAATAACGCGCGGCTGGCAGCGCACATCGCGCGCGCGTGGCGCACCAGCGAGCGACGAAAAGTGGCATGAAGACCTGTGAGGTCTGATAGACCTCACAGGTCTTTTCATTTCACCCTTGACAAATTAGAACAAGTGTTCTAAAATCGGCCTAATTGTCACCCATTCGACAAAGGAGGTCGAGATGACTACATATCGAAGAAATTCAGGGGATGGACTGCGCGCCTTGTTCCGTGATCTTACACACGGGCGGCGCTTCACCCGTGGCGCGGCATGGGGGATGATCATCCTCGTGGCTTTGCTCGCTTTTGAGGTTTCCAACTTCAACGCCACACGCTTCGCCTTGCGGGATATTCTGGGTAACCTTTCGTTCGGCGGTTTGCAATGGGCGACCATTCTCGCGATTGCCTTCTGCGGCATTGACTTTGCCGGCATCGCCCGCGTCTTCACACCCGAACAAGGCGCCGACGAACCGAAGGAAGTGTATTACCTCTTCGGCGCGTGGTTGCTCGCGGCGGGCTTCAACGCGATCCTCACGTGGTGGGGCGTGTCGGTAGCCATTGTCAACCACACCAGCGCGTCTGGAGGAGCGGTCATCAGCAACGAGACCATGACGAAAGTCGTGCCGATCTTCGTCGCCGCGATGATCCTGCTCATCCGCGTGTTGATCATCGGTTCGTTCTCGCTGGCGGGAGACCGCATGTTCACCACCGCAGAATCGGATCGCAGTTATTCGCGCCCCGCATCCCAGCAGACGTACCGACCGGCGAATCAGAATCAGCCGATTCTTCGCCCGGCATCCAGCTTGAACCGCCCGGTGCAGACCACGCAGAATCAAGCGTATCGTCCCGCGCCGAAACCCGCGCAACAAACATCGTTCATGCGATCTGAGCCGACTTACCATTCGGTCAACGAGCCTGCCAACGATCGCACATACAACGCGTAACCCTCCGACTGCGTTCGTCGTGGCGCCGTTGCGCCACTCCCCGCCCGCTCAGGGCGAGGCGCACACAAATTAAATATCCGAACTCTTTTCGAGCTCGGGTCCCTGAAATCAACTAAAGGAACCCACTATGCCCCGTGCTCGCTCACAACAAATCGACGACTGGCAAACAGCCGCGGCAGACGACAATGCAGGCGGCTGTTTGTCTTTTTATGCCCTGCCGCCTCTCGCGGTGATTTTGATCTCATGCCTGCTCGCCGCGCTCGCATCCAATATACCGATTCAGACCTCCGCTTCGCCCAACGTTCAATCTGTTTCAATCGCGTCAACCGCTCCACCCCCTTCAAGCGGACTCTCCCCTATCTTCACGCGGGAAGTGCAATACTGGGGAATTAATATCGTCCGCTGGGCAAACGCTTCATCTCTGGACCCCAACCTGGTCGCCACCGTGATGCAGATCGAATCGTGCGGCGACCCAAACGCGCTCTCGCGCTCCGGCGCCATGGGACTCTTCCAAGTGATGCCGTTCCACTTCCACTACGGCGAAAACGGATTCGACACCGAAACCAACGCCCTACGCGGATTGGAATACCTTGCGCGTTCGCTTCAAACGGCGGGCGGCGATCCGCGCCTTGCGCTGGCTGGCTATAACGGCGGAATCGGAGTCATCAATCGCGGCGAATGGACGTGGCACGCTGAAACAGCGAGATACGTTCGCTATGGCGCGCCCATTTACACCGACGCGCGAAGCGGGTTTACCTCCAGCGTATCTCTCGATGAGTGGTATCAAAATTATGGCGCGGGGTTATGTCGCCAAGCCGCGCAGAGATTGGGAATTAACCCGTAGGGGCGAGGTCGTCTCGCCCAAGAGCAGGGAGACCCTGCGCCCCTACGAAATCACCGGCAGCCAAATGGCAAACGCGGTGCCTTGTCCTTCTTTTGAATTGACCTCGATCCTGCCGCCGTGCCGCTCGACGATCCAATTGGCGATGGAAAGCCCAAGCCCGAAGCCAGCGCCTCTGCCGCGCGTGCGTGATTTCTCGGCGCGGTAAAAACGCTCGAAGATGTGAGGCAAATCCTCCGCTGGAATGCCGGGACCGGTGTCCCGACAAATGATGCGAGCCTGATCCTTGATTTTTTCAAGACTGATGAAGACCTCTCCCCCGGTCGGCGTGTATTGAATCGCGTTGGCGACAAGGTTGATAAAAACTTGCTTGAGTCGGTCGCGGTCGCCTTTGACGATGGCTTGATCGATCTCGTTGAGATGCAAACGAATCCTATTCCCAGCCAGCACGCTCATTTCCTGAAATACTTCGGTGACGAGCAAGTCGAGTTCCACAGGTTTTTCGACAAGAGCGAGCTTGCCCGACTCAGCCTGCGCGAGCAACAACAGACCGCCCACGAGGCGCGAGAGGCGGCCCGCCTCTTGATCGATGCTGGTCAGCGATTCTTCGTCGAGACTTTTCATGCGGCGCATCAAATCGGCGTTGCCCTTGATCACCGTGAGCGGCGTGCGGAGTTCATGGCTCACATCGGCAAGCAGGCGTTGTTGTGATGTAAACAACGCTTCGAGGCGTTCCAGGGTTTGGTTGAACGAATCGACAAGACTGCCAATTTCATCCGCTGGTCCATCATAGGGAATGCGCCGCGAGAGATCATCGGCGCGATTGATCTGTTCTGCCGCGAGTGTTATAGATTTCAAAGGGCGAAGGGTTTGTCCAAGCGTCAACCAGGCGACATTTGCTGAAATCAGGATCGCAACGATCCAGATCACTCCGAGGGTTTTTTCCAACTCCATACGCGCAGCATCGACCACATCCAGACTCACCGCAACTTGAAGCGTGCCTATGCGGCGTTCATTTTGTTCGAGGGGAACACTGATCACGCGCAAGTAAACCACCCCCGCCTGCACATATTGATAGATCGGGGTTTCGAGGCGCAAGCCGGCGGGGTCAAACGGACGCTGGTCGGTAAATCCCTCCAATTCACGCAAGCCCGTCTGGGCGGTACCGCCCAGGTCCCATATCTGCACATACACATCTGAGCGCAGTTCAACCGACTCGAGGTTACCTTCGAGTTCGTCTAGTTCGCCGACGTTGATGCCGTTAATGATCAAATCTACCGCGTTTGCCAGCGTGTTATCGATCTGGTCGACCAGAATGGCGTTAAAAACAAAAATCGCCGTCGCGCCAAAGACAAGCAAAACTCCGCCTGTAACAATCGCATATAACAAGGTCAGGCGGAGGCGGAGGGACATTTCGATACTTCGACAGGCTCAGTACAAGTTTACGATTTACGATGCTTCGATAAACTCAGCGCAAGTTTTGGATTTATGGTTACGGATTTTCGCGCAGAACATATCCCACCCCGCGCACAGTATGGATGAGACGCACTTCCCCATCGCTTTCCAATTTCTGCCGCAAGTAGCGGATGTACACTTCCAACACGTTGCTTTCGCCGCCGAAATCATAGCCCCACACGCGGTCGAAGATCACTTCACGCGTCAACACTTGCTTCGGATGCCGCAGAAACAATTCGAGCAGTTCATATTCTTTTGCCGTCAACGAGATCGTGCGGTTTCCGCGCGAGGCTTGACGTGTGCCGGTATCAAGCGAAAGATCGGCAAACTTCAACACAGGGATTCGCTCCGGCTGCGTCCTGCGCAGCAACGCGCGCACACGCGCAAGCAGTTCATCCAAATTGAACGGCTTGATCATGTAATCATCCGCGCCCGCGTCCAAACCTTGAATACGATCCTGCACGGTGTCTTTCGCCGTCAACATCAAAATGGGGATCGAGCCGCCAGTGCGCAAACGATGGCACACTTCCAG
The DNA here is from genome assembly GCA_016789025.1 of Anaerolineales bacterium. Taxonomy (GTDB): domain Bacteria; phylum Chloroflexota; class Anaerolineae; order Anaerolineales; family Villigracilaceae; genus Defluviilinea. Next base: position 21,412 of record JAEURC010000037.1, on the reverse strand, counting down.
CCCGTCCATGCCGGGCAACATCCAATCCAGGATCACAAGATCAGGCGTGTGGTCGCGCGCCAAGATCAACCCCATGCGCCCATCGGTTGCCGAGTCCACTGTATAGCCTTCATACGCGAGTCCGCGTTGAAGCAATTTGAGAATCTGCTGGTCGTCTTCGATGATCAAAATCCGCTCATTCATGACGATACTCCTGACCAAACTATACCATAATTTGTGTTATGGATTCAATGCGCGCTTCGCCCTCGACGGTGAAATTTAATTCGCCAGCGGGAACATCGTCGCCTCCCCGGCATTTCTCCGCCAAGCCATTGACAACACAAACTCGACGCGTATAATCGTGCCAACAAGACAGCGTGAAGGCAAGTACTCATCGAACCGTTCAGAGAGCCATCGGTCAGTGCGAGATGGTCGGGCAGATGACGAAATCCACTTCACCACGTCATTCTCGCAGGGAAGTAACGCAAGATTCCATCTTGCGCCACATCGTAAGAGAATCGGTGTTCGCCCGTTATCGCGGATCCAAGACCCCAACCAGAAGAGTGGAGGGGGTAAAAGCAGGTGGCACCACGAAACGCCCCTTCGTCCTGCACACGGACGGGGGCGTATTCTTTTATCTGCACATCGGAGGTGCAACATGTTAGACCTGAATTTGATCCGCGAAAAGCCAGACGTTGTCCGCATGGCGTTGAAGAACCGCCAAATGGATTCTTCGTCCATCGAGGAGATTTTAGGACTCGATGAAAAACGCCGCGCCTTGCTCACAGAAGTTGAGCAATTAAAAGCGGAACGCAATACCGTCTCGAAAGAGATCGGCAAGATGAAAGACGCGGCGGAACGCGAAAAGAAAATTGTAGCGATGCGCGAAGTGGGCGACAAGATCGCCGCGCTCGACAAGGAGGTGACGGAGGTCGAAGGGAAGTTAACGTCGCTAACGAGCGCCCTGCCCAACGTCCCGGATGAACGGACGCCGATAGGCGCATCCGAAGAGGAAAATGTAGTCCTCCGCACGGTGGGTCAACTTCCCGAATTTGATTTCGAGCCGAAAGCGCACTGGGACTTGGGTCCCGCGTTGGGCGTCATTGATTTTGAACGCGGCACGAAGATCACGGGTTCGCGCTTTTATGTGTTGAGCGGCGCGGGCGCGAGATTGCAACGCGCGTTGATCGCGTTCATGCTCGATCTGCACATTCGACAAGGCTACACCGAAAAATATTTGCCGTTCATGGTGAAGACTGAAACTGTTTTTGGCGCGGGGCAACTGCCCAAGTTCGCCGATAATTTATATAAAGATCACGAGGAAGAGTTGTATTTCGTGCCGACCGCCGAGGTGCCGTTGACCGGCATGCACATGGACGAGATTCTCGACGAGGCGCACTTGCCGTTGCTGTACACGGGATACACGCCCTGCTTTCGCCGCGAAAAGATGAGCGCGGGACGCGATGTGCGCGGCATCAAACGCGGACATCAATTCGATAAAGTGGAAATGTACATGTACGCCAAGCCTGAAGAGTCAGACGCGTTGCTCGAAAAAATGCGCGAAGATGCCGAAGCGACTTGCGCCGCGTTGGGTTTTACCTATCGAGTCAAACAACTTTGCACGGGCGATCTCGGATTTGGTTCGGCGATCACGTACGATATCGAAGTGTGGGCGGCGGGATGCAACGAGTGGCTGGAAGTGTCATCGGTCTCGAATGTCCGCGACTTTCAGGCGCGACGCGCGAATATAAAGTATCGCCCTGCTGATGGCGGCAAGGCGCGTTTGCTCCACACATTGAACGGATCGGGACTCGGTCTGCCGCGCACGATGATCGCCGTGATGGAAAATAACCAACAAGCCGACGGTTCGATCCGCATCCCCGAAGTTCTGCGCCCGTGGATGGGCGGCGTGGATGTGATTAAATAATTTTGTAGGGGCGGGGTCACCCCGCCCCTACCGGAATGAATATGCTCCCTCCCGAATTTCTCTCCAACCTTCAACTCGCGTGGATCGTCGTCGTGGACACACTCACGCTCTTCGTGATGCTCGTCGGCTTGATCGGATTGATCATTCCCATCTTCCCGGGCATCACCGTGATGTGGCTCGCCGCGCTCGTGTACGCGTTCCTGCAAAGCACAGCAGAACGCATGACATTTTGGGATTGGGTTCTGTTTGCCTTCATCACCCTCCTGATGATCGCGGGCAACATCGTGGACAACATCATCATCGCCCGCAAGATGCGCGATAAATTCGTGCCGTGGAGTTCGATCCTGCTGGCGTTCGCGGCGAGTCTGGTCGCAAGTTTGTTCCTCACGCCCATCGTAGGGCTGGCAAGCGCTCCGCTCGCGTTGTTCGGCTTGGAATATTACAGACTACGCGATAAAACCGCCGCCATCGAATCGACCAAAGCCTACATGGTTGGCTGGGGCTGGTCGTTCGCCGCGCGCTTCGGCATCGGCGTTTTGATTTTGGGCGCGTGGATGTTGTGGGCTTGGGTGTGATTATTTCTTCGCGTCTTGCGCGGCTTTAAACGCGATCTCTTTGCACCTTGCCCCAACCGCGTTTTCTTCCAAGGCAATGAAGACCAACCCATTTTCGGAGGCGTCGGTGAATCTTCCACTGACGTTGAGCCCCGAATCGGGAATCATTTTTGCAAATGAAGATTGGGCATAATCCTGGACCGTCACATCGCTCCATTGGGCAGACGCGGCAGAAGTGTGAGTCTTGGTCCCGCTTGTTGCCCACACAAGCCAGCGCGAAGTGACAACCACGCCCGCATACACTTCTTCCGCCCCGCCGAACAATCCTTTTTTGATCTTTTCCGAATCGGTCTGAACGCACATCAACGCGGCGGACAAGATGTCGCCAAGGCTGTATTTCTCGATATGTTCATTGATCGCCTGCGATAACTCAGGGCGCAAGTTTTTGAATCCGACCTCATTTGTTGTTCGTTTCCAATCAGACATCTTATTCACCCAAATCAATCTTCGTACGCAAAAGCGCCGTCAATAATTTGACCGAGTTTTGCACGTCGGCAAAGTCCACCATTTCGGACGGCGAATGCACATAGCGGACAGGGATGGAAAGACAACCCGCAGGCACACCCGCCCGCGCGAGTTGAATCGCGCGCGCATCTGTCGAACCGACCAGCAAGACTTCGCGTTGATACGGAATTTTATTTTTCTCCGCCGTGCGGATCATCCACTGCACGATGCGCGGATCGGCGATCATGCCTGGGTCTTGAATCTTCACGCACGGACCTTTGCCCAACTTCATCTCCATCTTGAAGGCGTTGGGCGTATCCGCCGCGGGAGTGACATCAATTGCGATTCCCAGGTCGGGGTCAATGCCGAACGCGGAGGTCGTCGCGCCGCGCACACCGACTTCTTCCTGAGTCGTAAAAACAAAATAGACATCATGCGGCGTGGACTTTAACGACCGCAATGTTTCGATGGCAACCAACACGCCCACGCGATCATCCATGGATTTAGCGACAAGCCGATTTCCCATCTCAACGAACGAACGGCCAAACGCGGCGACATCGCCAACCTTCACGGGGCAATCTTTTTTGCTCGTCGCGCCGACATCAATGTAGATCTTATCCAGCGCGGGAGTTTCGTGGACTTTCTCAAGGCGGTCATGCCCAAGGACGCCCGTTACGCCGTTCAAAAAGCGGACACGCCCTCCTGGCACATACCGCCCAAACACCCCGCCGATGTTCGAGAACCGCGCGAATCCGTTCTCGTCAATGTGACTCACCATCAGCCCGATCTCGTCCATGTGCGCGGCGATCATAATTTTCTTTGTGTCTTTGGTGAACTTCGACGGTCGTTTACGCGCGATGAGGTTGCCGAGCGCGTCCACTTTGATCTCGTCGGCGAGCAGTTTCACTTCCGCGCGCACCAACTTGCGGACGTTTTCTTCGTAGCCCGATGGTCCGAAGGTTTCGGTGAGTTGTTTGAGGAGAGGTTTCATAGGGAATTCCTTGATGGCGAGGTTCGTGAGTTTTGTAATTTGTAATTGAGATTAGAGACTGGAGATTATTCGAGCGGCACGGTTTCGCCGACGTTAAAAGTTTTGTCTTCATCACGAGTGATGAGATGGACAGTTCCCTGCCCCATCACTTTCCATTCGCCGCCAACGCGACCGACGAGGGCGGTGTTTTCGTCCACGCCGAGCATCTGCTCGCCTTTCTTGAGTTGTTTTCGTAAAGCAAAGATCATCGGCTTGAACACGAGTGGCATTGCGTCGAAATGCGGAAGGATGAATTGGGCAGGGATAACTCCAAACCCTTCCACGTTTTGAGCCAATCGAAAACTCGGCACGCGCTTCGAAAGAATCATCGCGCCAGCCGAACAGCCCGCGTAGACCGCTCCCCTGCTCCACGCCTTTTGCATGGATGCCCATGCGCGCGAGCCTTGCATGGTTTGGAACAAATACATCGGATTGCCGCCAGAAAAATAAATGAAATCCGCGTTTTCCAGCGATGAGTCAAATTGCGAATCGTTCGCGGACTCTTTATCAATGATGCGGAGAGCCTGCACATCCGCGCCGAGTTTTTGGAAGTGTTCCACTCCCATGCGCGACCAGCGGTTGACGCTATCGTCGCCTTCCTGCCCTGCCGCGGTGGGAAGACACACAACGCGCGGCGTCTTTGAGTTGACGCTGGACAGCAGATAGCGATCCACCTCTTCCATCACAGGGAGGTATTCGCCAGCGCCGACGATGGCGATCAATCCGTTCATGGGCGTCCTTTGAGTGGTAGACACGGAGACAAGGAAACACGTAAACAAGGAAACTCGTACACACGGCGTTGCAAAGCGCAACACATCTTTTGCCTTGTGTACCTGTTTACGTGTGTACCTGTGTACATTTTGCGTTTACCTCTTCCCAATCAGATCCATTGTAATCTTCTTCAATGCCGTGTGCAACAACGCTAGTGTGTTCTTCCAATCGTCCACGCGGGAGATGCTGACGGGCGAATGAGTGTAACGATGCGGAACAGAAACGGAAACCGTTGGGATTCCCGCAAGCGCGCGTTGGATCGCGGCAGAGTCTGTGCCGCCTCCGCCAGGCTGGCGCAGTTGATGCGGGATCTTTGCAGACGCCGCGACCGCTTGAAGAAAGCGAACCAGCCGAGGGTCGTGAAGAGTGGAACCGTCTGCAATGTAGATCGCAGGACCAAATCCGAGTTTGGTGTTGTATGTCGCGTTTTCCGTTTCGTCAAAATGAGGCAGGTCGTTCGCGGGCGTCGAGTCGATCGCGATCGCAAGATCGGGGTTGAAAAATTGCGCCGCCACTTTCGCGCCGCGCAAGCCGATCTCCTCTTGCACGGTGAACGCCGCGCACAGATCAATATTCGACGGCGCGTGCTTGAACAACTCGATCACCGTCGCAACGCCAAAACGATTATCAAGCGCCTTCGACATGATCGAAGGACCGACGCGGCGAAACTTTGTCGCAAAGCCCGCGCGCTCGCCAACTTTCGCTTTGCCCGCGAGACCCACATCAATGCGCAATGAATCAACAGGAACCTTGCGCGTGCGTTCGCTCGCATCCATCAAATGGATGGGCTTGCCGCCGATCACGCCAGCCGCGCGTTCTTTGCCAACAAAAACCTGCTTGCCCACAAGATGACGCGCGTCAATGCCGCCAACACTTTCAAAACGATAGATGCCTTCGCCTTCATCGGCGACGATCATAAATCCGACTTCATCCATGTGCGCGTCGAGCATGACTTTGACACGCTTCGCTCCACGCCCCAGCCTGGTCGCAAGGACGCTGCCTAGCGCGTCCACCCGAACATCGTCGGCGTGGTCTTTGATCTCTTCGAGTACGATCTTCCGCACTTCGCCTTCATCGCCAGAGACCGCAATGACGTTGCAAAGTTTTTCGAGTAGTTTGAGTTGAGAGGTTCCGAAGGTTGGCATGATTGATAATTCGTAATTGGTAATTGGTAATTACGAATTACCAATTACTCTTCTTTTATTCATCCCATGTAATTGTGTCTACAAAATTTTCATCGAGCGAGGCGATGAACTCTGCGAGCAGACGCCCCGCGCGTTGGATGTCTTTGACCGAAACAGATTCAACAGGCGTGTGCATGTAACGGATGGGGAACTCGACCAGCGCGGTGGGAATCCCCTCGGCGGTGACTTGCATCGGGTACGCGTCGGTGCCTGAATGCGACGTTGTGACATCGAGAAACCACGGGATCTCAAGTCGCTCTGCAAGTTCTTTCAATTTCTTATGTAAGAACGGGTGCATGTTCGGACCGATACACAACCCCACGCCTTTGCCCATCGTGTGAGTCTGCCAGCCGTTCGCGCCTGGTCCTTTGGCAAACGTCCCATCCACAGCAATTGCAATTTGCGGGCGAATCTCAAACGCCGAAGTGTACGCGCCAAGATAACTCGTCTCTTCCTGCACAGTGGCGACTGCCCACACATCCCACACGTGCGGCTTGGTTTGCAATTCTTCCAGACAGACGGTCAACGCGGCGACGGATGCGCGATTGTCAACCGTGTGACCTGAAACGATATCGCCCGCTAACTCCATCGGTTCATTCGCGAAGGAGACCAGGTCGCCCACCCTGACCTTTTTCTCCACTTCGCGCGGAGTCAAACCCGTGTCTACGAGCAGGTAGCCAATTTCCAACGCGCCATCGCCCGCGGATTCGGGAAGCAACTTTGAAGATGGCATGGCGATCACAGCGGGCAGATCAGCCCCACCCGTCGAATGAACCGTCACTTCCGCTCCGGGTAACACGTGCACGTCGATCCCGCCAACGTTGGTGATGCGGAGGAATCCATCCACGATGTGACTCACTCGCATACCGATTGCGTCCATGTGCGTGGCGATCAGAATCGAGGGACGCTTCTTGCCTGAACCGTGTTTGAGTCCATGCAGTGAACCGACGCGGCTGAGTCGCGTTTCGTCTACAAGCGGGCGCCACTTCTCTTCGATAAGTTTCGCAACAGGAGTCTCATTGCCTGAGACTCCTGAAGTTGATATCAATGTTTTCAGAAACGGAAGAATATCGGTCATGGCGGTATTGGGAATGGGGTTAATGAAGGCGTGGAGGTGCTCGTCGGTGTGGATTGTGTTGGCGACGGGGTAAATGTGAATGTGTCTGTGCTTGTAACAAAGAACGTGGATGTGAAGGTGAATGTGGCACTCGGGGTGGGCGACGGCGTGCGGGATGAGGTGAGTGTGAATGATGGCGTGAGGCTAACAGGCTGGAACGGCGTGAAAGACAATGTCGGCGTGACGGTGGAGGTCGGCGTGCCTGTCGGCGTCGGGGTATCTGTGACTGTGGGTGAAATTATATTTGGCGCTGTGGTAGTGGCAGGCGTAATTTGAAGCGTGCCCGTTGCGGTTAAGTTATTCGCAGCAGTGGAACTGATGGTCGGCGTCGGCGTGAGATTAGAGTTTGGAGCAGCTATCATGGCAATCCACCCCACACAGTAACAGGGAAGCGTTGCAAGCGTGATGATGATCAGAGTTAATCGGCGTTGCGCGATCTTGTCGGAGGCCTCGAACATGATGGTTCGATTATAATCCATCGTCGCAAGACAGATTACAAACTTTGCCACAGAGCGGACACCGTTCGTGCCGCGAGCACGACGGTGCAAGACGGCAGAGATTTTGAGATTTTTTTCTCGGAGAACTTAGCGGCATCAATGGCTAAAAACACTCATCAATGATTCCTCTCCACCTTCATATTTCAGGCTTTCTTTCGTATCGCGATCCCGTTGAATTGGATTTCAACTCGTTCGATCTTGCGTGTATTTCGGGTCACAACGGCGCGGGGAAGTCGTCCCTGCTCGACGCGATCACGTGGAGTCTGTTCGGCGAGGCGCGAGGCAAAAGCAGCGACGTGATCAACCTGCACGCGGGTGTGAAAGCCGCCGAAGTGATCCTCACGTTCAAGCATGAAGAAAATACGTATCGCGTGCAACGGTCACTGCCGAGGGGAAAGAGTACGGTGTTGGAGTTTCAAATCCTGGACGATGGACGACGGACGATAGACAATGACCGCAAGCACATGGTCAACGGGACTTGGAAGCCTCTCACCGAAAAAACGACGCGCGACACGCAGGCGCGCATCGAACAGACGTTGCGGCTGGATTATGAAACATTCGTCAACGCTTCGTTCTTTTTGCAGGGCAAAGCCGATCAGTTCACGCAACAGAACGCGACCCAGCGCAAGAACGTGTTGAGCAACATCCTTGGACTTGAAATTTGGGATGAATATAAAGATCGCACCGCCGAGAAGCGAAAGGCTATCGAGTCGGAGGTCGAAACGATTGACGGGCGCGTGGCGGAGATCGACGCAGAACTCGCCGAAGAGGAAGCGCGAAAGATTCGGCTGGGAGAACTTCAATCGTCGCTGAAGCAGTTATCGGCGGCGCGAGAGGCGCAAGAATCCGCGATGCAAAACCTGAAACAGAACGCGGCGCTGGTGGAGGAGCAACGTAAGATGACCTCCACGCTCGCGGCGGGACTCGAACGCGCGCGCGCGGCTCTCGCGTCTTTGGAGAGCCGACTCGCCGAGAAAGAGTCTGATCGCACCTCGTATGCCGATCTTGTGAGTCGCGCAAAGGAGATCGAAGCAGAATACAAAGCGTGGCAGAACGCTCGCAAAGAATTAGAGAATTGGGAGAAGACTGCGGCGGAATTTCACGATCATCAAAAAGAACGCGCGCCGTTGCAGGAAAAAATTTCGGTGGAAAAGGCGAAGTTAGAGGAAGAGCGGCGGGCGTTGGCGGCTGAGGAAGAGGAGATCAGTGATCAGTTATCAGTGAACAGTGAGTTGAAGAGCGGGATCGAGAAAACTCAAGAACGTTTGGGCGAATCGGAGGCGAAGGTCAACGAACGCGCCAAAATTGAAACTGAACGCAACACGGGACGCGAACGGCAAGCCGCGTTGAAAGTTGAAAACGATTCGCTCAAAGCGGAAATGAATACGTTGAAAGAAAGAATCGAAACGCTCAAATCGGCGGACGGCGCGACATGTCCATTGTGCGGACAGGAACTGAGCAAGGAACATCGCAAGTCTACGTTGAAGCAGTTGGAAGAAGATGGCAAACAAAAAGGCGACGCATATCGCGCCAACCAAAAGGAATCGACTGACCTAGCCGAACAAATTACAAATTACGAATTACAAATTACCGCTTTCGGGTCAGCCGAAAATGAACGCGTGAAATACGCCAGCGAAATTTCGCAACTCACTGAGCGACTGGAACGGTTGCAAGGATTGGCGAAAGATTGGGAATCCACTGGCAGGAAACGATTGAAAGAGGTCGAGAAGATTCTGGAAAACGGAAAGTTCTCTGTGGATGAACACAAGCAACTAGCTAAATTGGACAAGGAATTAGCGAAGCTCGGCTACGATACGTCCGCGCACGATGAGGCGCGCGAAAAAGAAAACGAATTGCGAAGCGTGGAAGAGGACTATGTCAGTTTGAAATCGGCGAAGGAAGTGAGCAAGCAGATCGAGGATGAGATCAAGAATCTGGAAAAAGAAAGAGGAAAGAGGAAAGAGGAGGTTGAGGAGGGGCAAAAACAGTTCGAGGCGGCGTCTTCGGCGTTGAAAGAGGTGGAAGCTAGCGCGCCAAATTTAGACGACGCCGAACGCGAGTTGTTCCGTCTGCGCGAGGAGGAGAACCGCGCGCGGGGCGAACTCGGCGGCGCGCAACAACGCGTGGATGTGTTGAAGTCTCAGCGCGCGCGTAAAGCAGGTTATGAAAAGGAACGCGAAGAATTCCAAAAGCAGGTCGCGCGGCATCGAACGCTCGAACAAGCCTTCGGCAAGAACGGAGTCCCTGCGCTGTTGATCGAGCAGGCATTGCCTCAGATCGAAGAGAAAGCAAACGAACTGCTGGATCGCCTGTCGGATGGAAATATGTCCATTCGGTTTGTAACGCAAAGAGATTTCAAAGATAAAAAGCGCGACGACTTGAAGGAAACGCTCGATATTACGATCAGCGATTCGGCGGGAGTTCGCAACTACGAGATGTATTCGGGCGGCGAGGCGTTCCGCGTCAACTTTGCGATTCGACTCGCGCTGTCGGAAATCCTAGCCCAGCGGAAAGGCGCGCGCCTGCAAACGCTGGTCATCGACGAAGGCTTCGGCTCGCAAGACACGCTGGGACGCCAGCGGTTGGTCGAAGCGATCAATCTTGTGAAAAACGATTTTGCGAAAATTCTCGTCATCACCCATCTCGAAGAATTGAAGGATGCGTTCCCAACAAGAATCGAGGTCGAGAAGACCGAACGAGGTTCGACGTTACAAATTATTTAACCGTCCGCTATGATCTATCTTGTCCTTTCATCAGTTTTTTGCATCGGGGGAATTGTCGTGGTCTAGTGGCTGCACAGCCATTCCCACATTGACATCATCGTCAAACCCGCGCCGCCTCCGCAAAACACGCCGCTCATTTCGATCTGCAGTCCCGCGCGGAACGAGGAGCAAAATATCCGGGCGTGCGTCGAATCGGCGCTCATGCAGGATTATCCAAACTTCGAGGTTATCGTTCTGGATGATCGCTCTACCGACGCGACTCCTCGCATTTTGGCAGAACTCGCCACCCTCGATTCACGCCTCCACCCCATCAGCGGGTCAGACCTCCCATCGGGCTGGGTCGGCAAACCTCACGCCTTGCACCAAGCCTCCACGTCGGCGCGAGGCGAGTGGCTATGCTTCGTAGACGCGGACACTTTTCTTTCGGCGCAAGCGCTCTCCTCCTGCTACGTCAAAGCGATGGAGGTTCAAGCGGATTTGTTCACCACGCTTCACCGTCAGATCATGGGATCGTTTTGGGAGAAAGCCGTTATGCCCATTGTGGTCACCGCGCTATCGGTCGGTTTTAATCCGCGCAAAGTGAACGACCCAACTTACAAAGACGCCATCGCCAGCGGACAATTCATCCTCATCCGCCGCGAGGTCTACGAGAAAATCGGCGGGCATGCGAGCGTGCGCGACCAGATCGTCGAAGATCAAGCCCTGGCGGAGCGCGTTAAATGGAACGGGTATCGTCTCGCGCTTGCCGACGGGACTGCGCTCATTAGCACACGAATGTACACATCGTTAAGTTCCATGTGGGAAGGCTGGACAAAGAATATGTACCTCGGGCTTCGCGATCAACCTGTCTTGATGTGGCTCGGAGTCATTGGAGCGTCGCTGGCGTTGATGGCGGCGTTGCTCCTACCGATCTGGCTGGGATTGGGGTTGCTATGGATGATTAACGGCGGTGGAACGGTCGCGCTGATCGTTCTCACCGAAGCGCTGACTCTCTGGGGTGCGATTCTGATCGCGCGCGGCTGGGCGGCAAGTCAAATGGGAATTTCTCCGCTCTATTCGCTCTCCACACCTCTTGGCGCGGGCATCTTCGCCGCGATGATGATCGCATCCGCATGGCTGACGCTTTCGGGCAGAGGCGTCAGTTGGCGCGGGAGGCATTATGCCCAACTCAAATAATTCAACGAAAAGGAATCTAAAATGAAAAAAAAGTCGATCGTGTTGTTCAGTATGTTTCTGTTGGTTGCCGCCTGCGCGCCTAAGGAGGGAATTGAGATTCGCGACGCGTGGATAAGGTCCGCCCCACAGGGCGGGAACAGCGCGTTGTATTTCGTCATCCATAATTATTCAGCGGACGATGAACTGGTCGGCGTTTCCACGGAGGTCGCAAGGGCGGCGGAGATGCACGAGTCGAGCATGGTGGACGATGTGATGCAGATGCGGATGGTCGAGTCTGTGCCGCTGGCTTCGAGCGAGGATGTGGTTTTTGAATCGGGCGGCTTGCATGTGATGCTGGTCGGTCTCAAGGAAGAGGCAAAAATAGGAGATATGGTGGATATTGTCCTTCATTTCAAAAATAGCGAGGATATTCGGTTGCAAGTCCCTGTGCGGGAGGGCGCGGAGGAGCATGGCGGGCATGGGGGATAAGACAATAGACTTTATTGCAAATAAAGTTGGGACGCAGATAAACGCTGACCCACGCTGATTCAAAGAGAAAAATCTGCGTTTTCTGCGTTCATCAGCGTCCAAAGCAGGTTTTTAGCTTTTTACCGATAAAGTCCAATTACAACTCCGAAGGAGTAAAAGGATTATAGAGAGAACAAAAGAGGCGAGACAACCCCGAAGGGGTGTCATAGATTTGGCATAAACGTATATCATCCCTTCGGGATTTGATGGTACTTTGGGTCATGGTCTATAACTCTGCCATCCCTTCGAGATTGAACTCACGTCATTTCGAGGAACATTTTTTAGCGCGTCGTCGTCTTTCTGGACAAGGAGACAAAATGAAAAAATCAATTCTTATCTTACTCGCTTTTATTCTCGTGGCTTGCTCGGCTGGCGGGAGCGAACTCTCGCGCAATCAGCAAAAATGGGAGGATGCCAACATCTCGCATTATCGTTTCGAGTTGAACATCAGTTGTTTCTGCGCGTTCCGCGATCAGATGCCTTTGTCCGTTGAAGTGAAAGACGGTCAGATCGTTCACATGGCGGCAGTGGATGGCACCCTCGTGCTCGACACCGATCCCAATTATGGGTTCTTTGCGCCTCACGCGACTATTGACCTGCTCTTTGCAGAAATTGACGCGGCGATCAAAGATGGCGCTGAATCAGTCAATGTGACTTATGATGCTACGTACGGCTTCCCTGCAGAGGTGGCTATTGATGTCAGCCAGCAAATCGCAGACGAGGAAATGTATTACAGCATCTCAGGTTTCGAGGCGTTGCCGTAACTGTCCGCGTTAGAGAAAGCTGGGGCGGCGAAAATGAATCAGGAAACTGAATCAGCCGTCCCTGAGAATGAGGCGACAAAAAATCCCCGATGAATTTTCGGGGATTTTTTGTTATCCAAATGATAGTTCTTTCCTGACGTCCATATTATTTTTCAAATGTATCTCTACGACGAAAAAAGATTCTTCGCTACGCTCAGAATGACATGGTTCGAGGCGAGTTATATTTCTCCGAGCAGGACTTGATCTGTGCCGCGATCCACTTCCCACGGGTAGACGATGTAGGCATCGGTGGTAGCGGCGAAATAATCGGGGCGGTTGTTGCCGAATAAATTTCGATACGGGTTGAAATGCAGGACGCAGGTTTCGGGGAAGCCGCCCGCGGCAGAGACACGATTCTTGACCGCCGTGATGGTGCGACCCGATCCCCAAATGTCGTCCACGATGAGAGTTGGGCGCCCGCGCATCTTTTCGTCGGCGGGGAATTGGATGAACTCGGGCCACGCCATGATGGATTTTTCTTTGGCTAGTTGCGCGGGGAAATCTACCGCCGCGGTGAGGATGTGCGTGATGTCCATCGCTTCGGCGAGCATTCCGCCAGGGACGATGCCGCCGCGCGTGATGATGACCATCGCGGTGAATTCGCGTTTGAATTGCGGGATGAGGTGGTCAATGAGGCGGTCCACTTCATCCCATGAGATGAGTTCGCGTCGAGGTTCAGGTTGCATATTTTTTTACCGCTAAGCGCGCGAAGGTCGCTAAGAAGTTCTTTTAAAACTCTTTGCGCTCTTCGCGGTCTTAGCGGTTCAATTTAATTAACCTAACACAGCCGCCAATGGAGCGGGCGCGGCGACGTGAATATCCTGTCCAGCCACTTGCGCCTTCTCGGCTTCGCGCGCCCAGAGATACAGGCAGGTGTGATACGCGGCGTTGGTGTATGAGGTGATCACGCTTGCGATCATCACGAGGGCGAAGAAGATGAACACGCCGACAGCGATAGCCACGATCGAGACAACGCCAAATCCGCCAGTGGCATACACCGCTCCGCCGCCGATGGCGAGGGCGATGACGAATCCGCCAAAGCCGAGGATGAAGCCGATCAGTCCCGTCACCCAGCGGATGCCGACGAAGCCGATGCCGATCAGCAACAAGTTTTGTTTGGTGATGTTCCAGATGCGTTGAAGACCGTTTTTCAAATTCAAGTCGTCAATAACCATGGCGGGCAAAACGAGATACGACGTTTCGAGCCACAACGCTTCCAACACGCCGCCGAGGGAACGTAACAGTCCAGTGGCGAGGCTGGCGAACAAGTTATTGCGTCCGCGATTGTTGCGCGTCGCGTTGCGGAACCATGTCACCAGGGTGGAGACGAGCGCGAGCGAGAGAATGTCGAAGAAGTCGCGGCGCACGATCGCCCACGCATGATCCATGCGACCATCGCCCTCCGCGAGATAGCCGTAGATCAAGTACACGGTCATCGCGGAAAAAATATATGTGATCGTGTATTGCACGAAGATCATCAACAAACCGAGAATGCCCATGATGATCTGTCCGAATTGCGAATCCCCGAGCAGGAACGCTACGCCGATAATTGGAATGATGCCGATGACCGAAACGATCATCCCAACGATCAACGCGTAGATGGATGGCTTCAATAAATCTTTATCTTTGAATGCCATCGCCCATGCTTGTTTGAGAAACGACCAACCGCGTGAAAATGCTTGCATGTAGACTCCTCTGATCTATGCCTCGTTGGTCGAGTAGCCGCGCTCGTGTTCTTTGCGGCGTACCGAGACCAACAAGTAACAAAAATACTTTTGCAAACCTGGTGGTCTCGATACGTCCCGCGCTGCTTCGTCTTCGCTATCGCTCCGCTCAGCACGCGGGACTACTCGACCACCGATATTCAATTGATTATAGCAAACTAATCGGGTCAACTTCTACGCGCCAGCCGTCCAGCCTCATGCCACGCAAAGCTTCTTTTGGATTCGATCCGCGCAGGATTATTTGCCACCTATACAACCCCGCCACCTTGGAAAAGAAACACGGGACGGGTCCGATTACAGTTGATGGTTGGTGGTTGATGGTTGACAGCTGTTCGGCGACGCGCTTCGCTTCTTTCTCAGCCGACAGTTGATCCTCGCTTCTGAATTCGAGTCGCACCAGACGCGCGAACGGCGGATAGCCCAGCCGCTTGCGATTCTCCAACTCGTATTGATAGAAGCCGTCCACGTCATGCCCCGCCGCGGACTGAATGACTTGATTCGCAGGGTCAAACGTTTGCAAGACAACTTTCCCGCCGCGTTCACTGCGACCCGCGCGCCCCGCCACTTGAGTCAACACTTGGAAGACTCGCTCCGCCGCGAACGGATCGGGCAGATGCAAGCCCACATCCGCCAGCACAATGCCGACGAGAGTGACCATTGGAAGGTCGAGCCCCTTCGCGAGCATTTGCGTGCCGACCAACACATCCGCTTTGTGATTCGCAAAGTGCGTGAGGATCATTTCGTGCGCGTCTTTTTGGCGCGTCGTGTCCCAATCCCAACGAAGAGTCCGCGCTTTGGGGAAGAGCGCGTTTACCTCCGCTTCGACCTTTTCACTGCCAAGTCCATACTCGCGGATCTGCTTCCCTCCGCATTGCGGACAACTCTTCGGCTTGCCTCGTTCATATCCGCAGTGGTGACAGAGCAATCGTTCTTTATCTTCGGTGTGAAAAGTGAGCGGCGATTCGCAGTTCGGACATTTCAACACAAATCCGCAATCGCGGCAGAACACGTACGTTGAAGTCCCGCGTCGGTTGAGGAAGAGGATCGCTTGCTCGCCGCGCTGAAGGGTAGAGTCAAGTTCACGAAGCAGAAGCCGACTGAAGATCCCGCGTTGACCCGCTTTCAGTTCGTCGCGCATGTCCACGATGTGGACGGGAGGCAATCCCGATTCGACGATGCGTTTCGGTAAATCCAATTTATGAAGCGACCTCACCCCCGCCCCCTCTCCTAAAAGGAGAGGGGAGTCCGCTTGAAATCGTTGTTCAATCGTCGGCGTGGCGGAACCGAGCACGCACACCGCGCCGCATAGATGCGCGTATGCCTGCGCCGCGTCCACCGCGTGATAGAACGGCGGCTCGGCTTGATGGAACGAGGAGTCGTGACATTCATCCGCGACGATGAGACCGATGTTCGGCAGAGGCGCAAACAAGGCGCTGCGCGCGCCGATGATCACTTTGAGTTTGCCCGCGCGCGCGCGACGCCACGTGTCGTATCGCTCGCCCTCCGAAAGTTTCGAGTGGACAAGCCCCACCTGCCCAGGGAATCGATTCAAAAATCGTCGAACGGTTTGCGGCGTGAGCGCGATCTCGGGCACAAGCACGATCACTTGTTTGCCGCGCTTCACCACGCCTTCGGCGGCGCGTAAATAAATTTCCGTTTTGCCTGAACCTGTGACGCCGTATAAGAGGAATGCTGCGTACTGCGTATTGCGTATTGCGTTGGTGATTTCGTTGAGTGAAGTAATTTGCTCAGGAGTCAACTCGATTACCTGTTTACTTGTTTCCGTGTTTACGTGTCTACTTGTTTTCTCCAACGGATCCCGAAACACTTCGCTCTCGAACAATCGAATCAATCCGCGCTCTTCGAGTTCTTGCAAGTCGGTGAGATTGCATCCGCTTTCGGCGTACACCCACGAGACGTTGATCACCTCGGGCTGTTGGATCAAGAATCGCAATGCGGATTGCCTGCGCGACAGCGTTTGCTTCATCCCCAGAGTCGGCATCTCGGCTTCCGCTTCCTCTGGCGTGACGGCAAGCTGGGCAACGCGAATGAACTTTGATCGCACCCTCGGCGGCGGCAACACAGACCGCGCCGACAACACGCCTTTTCGCACGAGAAATCCCGCCGTCTTGCGCCAGTCCACTTTGGCGAAGTGCGAGTCAATTTGCCGTCCGCGCAATGCGCCGCGTGTGCGGAGTAAATTTAGCAAACGGTCTTCGGTTGTAAGCCTTTGTGTTTTGGGGCTGATTGTTTTCGAATCAGTTTGTGATTCGTAATTAGTAATTCGTAATTCATATAAGGTGTCAACCTGCTGACTCAATCCCACTGGCAAAAACAATCCCACCACCGCCGCCAGCGGCGCAAGCGTGGACTCTGCCATCGTCTCCGCCAGCGCGATCTGCGCCTGCGTAAGCACAGGTTCAGGGTCAACGAGTTCGACGATCTCTTTCACATCGCGCACAGACGGCTGGTCAATGAAACGGAAGACAACTCCCTGCACGGTCTGCTTCCCAAACGGGACAATGACCAAATGCCCGACTCCGACCCTCCCTGCAAGGGATTCTGGCACGGCATAATCGAACACACCCGCAATGGCTGGCACGTTGACGACGATTTGAACAAAGGAGGACATTGCGTAGGATTGTATCGTGAAATTTCAGAAGTCTTGCGGGAAGAAGGGTTTGGCTGTATGCTCAGACACAAGAGACAAACTATGCGTATCAAATACTTTGAAGCAACTGACACAACAATTATGGAATTGTCAAACAATCCAACTTTAGCGACTCAGGAATTGAACGAAAATCTCTATATTGACCTTGATGGTCAAGGGATTGTTGTCAGCATTACTATCGAACATGCGGACAGGTCTGCGAACATGCAAGAATTGCTTTATCAGCGTATTCCAGCGGGTTTAGCCGCATCAACCCCCTCCGCCTTCGGCACCTCCCCCAAATCCACAGCAGATGTTCAGATGTGAACAAAATTTTCATTGTGGATTTGGGGGAGGCTGGGAGGGGGTCCGCACCACCACCCCCGCCCCATACCCCACAACAGACGTGAGATCTCCTGTCACATCGCCCGAAGTGGCGTGACGCAAAATTTGCACCTTGTTCGCGCCGAGTTCACACGACGCCCACAACACCGCGGCGACGGCGGCGTGTCCGCAGGCGAAGGCTTTGCCTGTGTGTTCCGCTTCAAAAATGGATTCGGGGTCGAACGACTCGAATCGCTTGAGCATTTCGGCGTCGAGCATGTTTGCGGTGGTCTGGTCGTAAAAGTGGGAGAGGTCAGTGGACGCGACCAGCAAAGCATTTTTATCTTTCAGGACTTTCGCCAGCGCGTGACCCAACTTTCGCGCCACATCCACCTCTTGCGCGCGGATCATGATGGGCAACAATTTGAAATCACCCGTCAACGCCCGTTGTAAAAATGGAAGTTCAATTTCAAGCGAATGTTCTTTATCCGCAAAAACTGTCGTGATGGGAATATCGAGATGCGAAGCTAACTCAGCCAATGCAGATTTATCCACTTCGATGTTTCCGAGCGGAGTACCGTACGCGTCGTGCGCCGTTGTCAACAACGGATGATTTGATAAATTATGAAACGGGGAAATCACGGCAACAAGATCGGGTTGCGAATTTTTCACAACTGCAAACGCATACCCCGCCACCGCGCCCGAATAGCGATGTCCCGCGTGCGGCGCGATGACTGCCACCACTTCCCCATCCAGCGCGGGCAATTGCGCGTTATTCAAATAACCGTCAACAACACGAGCCAAATTCTTTGCATTCCCCTCATACCACGTTCCAGCGATCGGAGACGGACGAACGTCAAGCATAAAAAGATTGTAACGCTTTTTGCGTCGCGCGAAAAGCAAGCGGCGGCAGATTATTTTTATCGAACCATTCGACCGCGTCCGCATCGTCGTCGGGTTTCAGGTCACCGCCCAAGACTTCGGCAAGATACACGATGACAAAGTCCGCGCCGCGCGGATGCTCGCGCCCGCCGATGATATCGAACACGCGCGTCACTCGCACGGTCAAGCCTGTCTCCTCCAAACATTCGCGCTCCGCCGCCTCGGCGGGATCCTCGCCGCCGTTCACGAATCCTGCGGGCAATGTCCACAATCCGCGAAACGGTTCGTTGACGCGCCGCACCAACAACACGCGCCCCCCTTGCACGATCAACGCCGCCGCGGCGACCTTCGGGTCTACAAAATGAATCCACCCGCACTGCGGGCAGACGGGGCGCACACGTCCGAACTTTTCGACGGGTATCACCGATGCGCCACAACGCGGGCAGAAATTGAATTCGGAGGTTGACATATTAAAAAGTGACAGTCACTTTCAAAGTGACTGTCACTTACTTCCATCGATTGGATGCGCTGCGGCGTAACAACGCCATCAAGGATGCGCCAAGGATTGCGATCACTGCAAATACGGATTGCCACATGGATGGAATTATCGGCGCGGGACTCGGCGATTCACTCGCGACTTGAGGCTGGTCCACACCCCCGGCATTTTCCGCCCCTCCGATCTTTGTCATCGGCGTCTCAGCGATTCGCGCAGACTCTTGCGTTGCGGGCATGAGGGTCGCAAGATCAGACGCGGATTGGAGAGGGGCTTCCGTCGCGGCGGGAGCCTCGGTCGCTGGCGCTTCGGTGGCGGCGGCTTCTGCAAACGCGGGCGCTTCTGTCGCGGCGGGAGCGGCGGAAAAAATTTCTGGTCCGCCGCCGCCCATCCCAAACGGTGACATTTGCGCAAGTTGCGGAGCGAGCGCGTTGACTCCGAACGTGAAGAAGAACAGCAACGTCGCAACGACTGTCGCGAATCGAAACGCGGGATACGAACGCGGAAGCGGCGGGTTGAGTCCCACCATTTTGCGCGTGAGGGTGAAGTTGCGCGGGGCGCGTCGCTTGGGGAGTTGGCGGAGAAGAGTTCGGGCGGCGCGTAAATCGTCGAGGGCTGAGACAAGCCGCCCGTCGGATTTGAGACGCGATTCCAGTCGCGCTGAATCAGATAGACTCAGTTGTCCATCCAGATAAGAAGAGAGGAGTTCGAGGTCGTGATCGTTCATTGTGTAATGTCAGTTGTCAGACGATACGATGCGGGCAAAAGTTCCGCGAAGCCTTGCAAACATTCTCGTAAACGGAGGCGCGCGCGGGCAAGGCGACTCTTGATGGTGCCAAGCGGCGCTCGGATGGCGGCGGCGACTTCGGTGTAATCCATGCCTTGGATGTCTGCCATGACGACGACGGTTTTGAAATCGAGCGGAAGATTATCGAGGCAGTGTTGGATCGCGTGTTCGACCTCGTCGGCTTCGGCTTGTTGGGCGGGAGTCATGTTGGGGTCGGCAAGCCAGCGCGGCGAATCCATTTCTTCGCCGTCGTCGGTATCGGGTTCGAGCGGAGTTGTCGGTCGGCGTTTTTGGCGGCGCAGTTCGTCGTAGCACGCGTTGGTGACGGTGCGCATGAGCCACGCTTTGAACGATCCGCCGCGAAACGACGAAATACTTTTGAACGCGGAGATGAACGCCTCTTGCGACGCGTCGGCGGCTTGGTCTTCGTCGCCGAGGATGCGGAGGGCGGTGTTGAACACGCTGTCTTGATAATGCAAGACGAGCGTGTTGAAGGCGTCGAGGTTGCCGCTTTGCGCGTCGGTGATGAGGGCTTGTTCGTTCATTGATGGTATTTTATCATTGCGTGGAAATTTTTAACCGCGAAGGCGCGAAGAACGCAAAGTAAATTAAAGAAAGAGGAAAGAAGAAAGATGATTGATTCGTAGGGGCGAGGTTATCTCGCCCCTTTGCGAGCGATGAAAATATATAGTCCCCGCCAAACCACCATCCCCAACGCGGAGGTGGCGGCGAGGACGTTTGCAAAAACGGGAATCACCATCGAGCCGAGGATGTTCGCGCGCACAAGAGCC
This sequence comes from Anaerolineales bacterium, assembly GCA_016789025.1. Lineage (GTDB taxonomy): Bacteria > Chloroflexota > Anaerolineae > Anaerolineales > Villigracilaceae > Defluviilinea. Next base: position 989 of record JAEURC010000037.1, on the reverse strand, counting down.
GCGAGCGGAGCGGCGAAGAGCATCGCCAGCGCGGGTCGCCAAAGTTGTTTGGGGTTGGAGACGATCTCTGGCTGATAGAGTCCAAGCAGCGGGGCGAGGAGGAACCACGCAACCGTCAACGGAACGAAGATCAACAAAACACGCGGGAGAATATCCGCATTTGTTTCACCGTGAAAGGCAAAACCCGCAACGGTGACGAGCGCGATCGCAACCGCGTCGCTGATATACAAGATCGTTTTCGACATTTACTGAGCTCCTAATAAAAATACGACAACCGCTATTCCGCAGGCAACCACGCCTCCAAACGCCGCGAGAAGGAGAACCACGCGCTTGGCGCTTCCATCGTCTTGCGCGAACGGGTCGTTCCCAATCGCGGATTCGTATGGGATATTCCGAGATGGGTCGCGCGGCATGGTCGCTTCGATGCGACCCACCGCGTCTTTGGCTTCTTTCAAGCCGATGCCGTATTCTTCGCGGTAAATTTTCACCGCTTCGATCTTTTTGCCTTTGGCGAGCAATGACCTGATCTTACTTTCGAGAACGGGATTATCGAAGTTACGCACATCGGATGGAGGTCTTGCAACTTCCATCCGCGCCATCTGTTCGACCGCCTGCTTTGCTTCCGCGAGGCTGACGCCTGTCGCTTCACGGTAGACTTGAATCGCCATGAGGATCTGTTGCGCGTCGATCAATTCATGAATCTTTTGCACGTGTTGGGGCTGTAAGTTGGGCATGAGAATCTCCTTTACAAACAGTTCTCCTGTTTTTTACAGGAAAACCTTTTAAACACAAAGGACACGAAGGTCACGAAGGAAGAACGCCTGTAAAATGTGTACTTTTTCCCTTTGTGAGAGTGGCAAAAAGAGTGGGCTAAAATCGAGCGATGCTGAAATGCCCAAAATGCGAAGCCACGACGCGCCAGAATAAATCTGGCAAAACGGAGGCAGGTTCACAGCGCTATCGCTGTATGCATTGCCAACGTAAATACA